>NZ_JBEYUW010000003.1:244565-977127 GCF_040643735.1 Streptomyces sp. NPDC047085 | reverse complement strand
TGAGCGAGCTGACCGGGGAGGCGGCCGCCTACATGCGGCCGAACTTCTTCGCCAACACCCCGGACATCCTGCACGCCTACCTCCAGCACGGCGGCCGGCCCGCGTTCGAGGTCCGCGCGGTGCTGGCCGCGACCCTCTCCCCCGCCTGGGGCATCTACAGCGGCTACGAACTGTGCGAGAACACCCCGCTCCGGGAGGGCGGCGAGGAGTACCTCGACTCGGAGAAGTACCAGCTCAAGCACCGCGACTGGGAAGCGGCCGCACGCGAGGGCCGCACCATCGCCCCCCTCATCACCCGCCTGAATGCCGCCCGCAGGGAGAACCCGGCCCTGCGCCAGCTGCGCGATCTCCACTTCCACCACGCGGACAAGGAGGCGGTGATCGCCTATTCGAAGCACAGTGGTTCGAACACGGTTCTGGTGGTCGCCAACCTCGACCCGCACCACACCCAGGAGGCCACGGTCTCGTTGGACATGCCGCAACTCGGCCTGGACTGGCACGAGTCGGTGCCGGTGCGCGACCTGCTCACCGGCGAGACCTATCACTGGGGCAGGGCCAACTATGTGCGACTCGAACCGGGTCGTCGACCCGCGCATGTCTTCTCGGTTCTGCGACCGTCCAACCCGCAGATCGGAGGGTCACCCACCATATGATCGTCAACGAGCCCGTCCCGGACACGTTCACGGACACTCCCGCCAGGGACCGGGATCCGGATTGGTTCAAACGCGCCGTCTTCTACGAGGTCCTGGTCCGCTCCTTCCAGGACAGCAACGGCGACGGCATCGGCGACCTGAAGGGTCTTACCGCCAAACTCGACTATCTGCAGTGGCTCGGCGTGGACTGCCTCTGGCTCCCGCCGTTCTTCAAGTCGCCGCTGCGTGACGGCGGTTACGACGTCTCCGACTACACCGCCGTCCTTCCCGAGTTCGGTGACCTCGCCGACTTCGTGGAGTTCGTGGACGCCGCCCACCAGCGCGGCATGCGCGTCATCATCGACTTCGTCATGAACCACACCAGCGACCAGCATCCGTGGTTCCAGGAGTCGAGGCGGGATCCGGAGGGTCCGTACGGGGACTACTACGTCTGGGCCGACGACGACAAGCAGTTCCAGGACGCCCGCATCATCTTCGTCGACACCGAGGCCTCCAACTGGACGTACGACCCCGTACGCAAGCAGTACTACTGGCACCGCTTCTTCTCGCACCAGCCGGACCTCAACTACGAGAACCCGGCCGTGCAGGAGGAGATGATCTCCGCGCTGAAGTTCTGGCTGGACCTCGGTATCGACGGGTTCCGGCTGGACGCCGTGCCGTACCTGTACCAGCAGGAGGGCACCAACTGCGAGAACCTGCCGGCGACCCACGAGTTCCTGAAGCGGGTACGCAAGGAGATCGACGCCCAGTACCCCGACAAGGTGCTCCTCGCCGAGGCGAACCAGTGGCCGGAGGACGTGGTCGACTACTTCGGCGACTTCCAGTCCGGCGGCGACGAGTGCCACATGGCGTTCCACTTCCCGGTCATGCCCCGCATCTTCATGGCCGTACGGCGGGAATCCCGCTACCCGGTCTCCGAGATCCTGGCGAAGACCCCGGCCATTCCGTCCAGTTGCCAGTGGGGCATCTTCCTGCGCAACCACGACGAGCTGACCCTCGAAATGGTCACCGACGAGGAACGCGACTACATGTGGGCCGAATACGCGAAGGACCCGCGTATGCGCGCCAACATCGGCATCCGCCGCCGCCTCGCGCCCCTGCTCGACAACGACCGCAACCAGATCGAGCTGTTCACCGCCCTGCTGCTGTCCCTGCCGGGCTCGCCGATCCTCTACTACGGCGACGAGATCGGCATGGGCGACAACATCTGGCTCGGCGACCGCGACGCCGTCCGCACGCCGATGCAGTGGACCCCCGACCGCAACGCCGGCTTCTCCTCGTCCGACCCCGGGCGGCTGTTCCTGCCGACCATCATGGACCCGGTCTACGGCTACCAGGTCACCAACGTCGAGGCCTCCATGTCCTCGCCGTCGTCGCTGCTGCACTGGACCCGCCGCATGATCGAGATCCGCAAGCAGAATCCTGCCTTCGGACTGGGGTCCTACACCGAACTGCAGTCCTCCAACCCCGCTGTCCTCGCCTTCCTGCGCGAGTACGAGGACGACCTGGTGCTGTGCGTCCACAACTTCTCGCGGTTCGCGCAGCCCACGGAGCTGGATCTGAGGCGGTTCGGCGGGCGGCATCCGGTCGAGCTGTTCGGCGGGGTGCGGTTCCCGGCGATCGGCGAGCTGCCGTACCTGCTGACCCTGGCGGGCCACGGCTTCTACTGGTTCCGCTTGCGCCGGGAAGCGGCGTAGTCCGGCCGGGTGGGGCGGCGGGCGGTTTCCGCCGCCCCACCCGGGGCACGGATCAGTAACACCCCGACGTTCCGGGGAAAGGATGTGACGCCCATGGCGGACGCGGTCACCCCCTCCGACACCTCCAGCACGACCGGTCACCTCCTCGCTTCGCTCGATCCCCTGTTGCGCCAGTGGCTGCCGAGACAGCGCTGGTTCGCGGGCAAGGGGCGCCCGGTCACCGGGTTCACCCCCGTGGCCGCCACCGAACTGCTCCCTCCCGACGGCCGCCTCGGCCTGTACCACCTGCTCCTGCGCGTCCACCAGCCCTCCGCGCCGGGCGCCGCGCCGCATCCCGGGGACTGCTACCAGCTGGTGATAGGCGTGCGCGAGGCGCTGCCGCCCCGGCTGGCTCCCGCGCTGATCGGCCATGTGACCGAGGGCCCGCTCGCCGGACGCACGGTGTACGAGGCCCTGTACGACCCCCGGCCCGCCGAGGTGCTCCTGGAGGCCCTGCGCACCCGGGCCCGCATCGGCGGGCTCCGTTTCGAGCGGGACCCGCGCCAGGAGATCCGGGAGGGTCTCGTGGCCCGGCTGATGACCGGCGAGCAGTCCAACTCGTCGATCGTCTACGGCGATACGTTCATCCTGAAGCTGTTACGACGGGTGGTGCCCGGCGTCAATCCGGACCTGGAGATACCGCTCGCGCTGGCCCGCGAGGGCTGCGCCCGGGTGCCCGCGCCGACGGCGTGGCTCCATGCCGAGCTGGGCGACCTGGGCGAGCTGGGCAAGCTGGACGAGCGGTCGTACGTCCTGGCCGTGCTCCAGCCGTTCGTGAGCGGCGCGGCCGACGGCTGGGAGCTGGCGCTGGGGGAACTGGCCAAGGGCGAGGACTTCGCCGCCGAGGCTCGGGCGCTCGGCCGGGCCACCGCCGAGGTGCACACCGCCCTCGCCCGCGCCCTGCCCACGGTCACCCTGGGCCACGCCCAGCTGCGGCCGATGGTGGACGGCATGACCGAGCGGCTCACGGCGGCCGTCCAGGCGGTGCCGGCGCTGCGGCCGTACGAGCCGGGGCTGCGGTCCGCCTTCGAGGCGCTGGCCGCCCTGGCCGACGAGGGCCGCACCTGGACCGCCCAACGGGTCCACGGCGACCTGCACCTCGGCCAGTGCCTGCGCTCGCCGACGGGACAGTGGTCGCTGATCGACTTCGAGGGCGAGCCGGCCCGGCCGCTGGCCGAGCGGCGCATGCCGCAGCCGCCGGCCCGGGACATCGCCGGGATGCTGCGCTCCTTCGACTACGCGGCCCACTCGGCGAGCCCGCCCGCCCCGGACTGGGCCCACGCCTGCCGGTCCGCGTACTGCTCCGGGTACGCCGAGATCACCGGCCGCGACCCGCGCACCGACCCGGTCCTGCTGCGGGCCTTCGAGACCGACAAGGCGATCTACGAGGTCGTCTACGAGGCCCGCCACCGCCCCGACTGGCTCCCCGTCCCCCTCTCGGCCATCCGCCGTCTCGCCACGTCCGACCCGACCCGACCCGCCCGGGAGACTCGTCCGTGACGTCCAAGAAGTCAGCCTCCTCGAAGTCCGCCACCCCCAAGAACCAGTCCGCCAAGAGCAGGACCACCGCGTCCGCCAAGTCGGCGCAGAAGAAGCCGGAGAAGAAACCGGAGAGGAAGCCGGAGAAGAAAGCAGAGACGCAAGCGGAGAAGAAGGCCGAGACCAGGGCCGACGTGACCAAGGCCGAGACCAAGGCCGACGTGACCAAGGCCCCGGCCGTCCCGGGCCCGCGCGCTCCGAGGTCCACCCGGAAGAAGGTGCCGGCCCCGTCACCGATCCCCGCCCTGGAAGTCGCCCGAGAGGTCGCCGCCTCCCCCGCCCTCGACTCCGGGGACCGGGAGCGGCTGCTGCACGGCACCCACCACGATCCGCACGCCGTGCTGGGCGCGCATCCGGTCGCCGGCGGGGTCGCCTTCCGGGTCTTCCGGCCGTACGCGCAGGCGGTCACCGTGGCCTCGGGCGACCTGCGCGCGGAGCTGCACGACGACGGCGACGGTTTCTTCTCCGGGCTGCTCCCGCTCACCGAGGTCCCCGCCTACCGGCTGCTCGTGACGTACGACGGCACCGTCCACGAGACGGAGGACGCCTACCGCTTCCTGCCCACGCTCGGCGAGCTGGACCTGCACCTGATCGGCGAGGGCCGGCACGAACAGCTGTGGCGGTCGCTGGGGGCGCGCGTCCTGACCCACCAGGGCGTGACCGGCACCCGCTTCTCGGTGTGGGCGCCGAACGCGCGAGGCGTGCGGGTCGCCGGGAGCTTCAACTTCTGGGACGCGTCCGGGTATCCGATGCGTTCGCTCGGCTCCTCGGGGGTGTGGGAGCTGTTCGTGCCCGGCATCGGCGAGGGCGAGCTGTACAAGTTCGAGATCACCCGCCCGGACGGCTCCCGCACCCTGCGCGCCGATCCGCTGGCCCGTCGTACGGAGGTCCCGCCGGCCACGTCCTCGATCGTGGACGTCTCGGACTACGCGTGGGGCGACGCGGAGTGGCTGGCCCACCGGGGCGACACCCCCGTGCACGAGGCGCCGTTCTCCGTGTACGAGGTCCATCTGCCCTCCTGGCGGCCGGGCCTCACCTACCGCCAGCTGGCCGAGCAACTTCCGGCGTACGTGAAGGAGATGGGCTTCACGCACGTGGAGCTGATGCCGGTCGCGGAGCATCCCTTCGGCGGCTCCTGGGGCTACCAGGTCACCGGTTTCTACGCCCCGACGGCCCGGCTCGGCACCCCGGACGACTTCAAGCACCTGGTGGACCGGCTTCATCAGGCCGGCATCGGGGTCCTGATGGACTGGGTGCCCGCGCACTTCCCGCGGGACGACTGGGCGCTGGCCGAGTTCGACGGGCGCCCACTGTACGAGCACCACGATCCGCTGCGGGCCGCCCATCCCGACTGGGGCACCCTGGAGTTCGACTTCGGCCGCCGTGAGGTGCGCAACTTCCTGGTGGCGAACGCCGTGTACTGGTGCGAGGAGTTCCACATCGACGGGCTGCGGGTGGACGCCGTCGCCTCGATGCTCTACCTCGACTACTCGCGCGAGCCGGGTCAGTGGACGCCGAACGAGTTCGGCGGCCGGGAGAACCTGGACGCGGTGGCCTTCCTGCAGGAGATGAACGCGACCGTCTACCGGCGCTGCCCGGGCGTGGTGACCGTCGCCGAGGAGTCCACCGCCTGGGACGGCGTCACCCGGCCCACGCACCACCGGGGTCCGAGCGGCTTCGGCGGGCTGGGCTTCGGGCTGAAGTGGAACATGGGCTGGATGCACGACTCGCTGGAGTACATGAGCCACGACCCCGTCCACCGGAAGTACCACCACCATGAGATGACCTTCTCGATGGTGTACGCGTACAGCGAGAACTACGTCCTGCCCATCTCCCACGACGAGGTCGTCCACGGCAAGCGGTCCCTCGTCTCGAAGATGCCCGGCGACTGGTGGCAGCAGCGCGCCAACCACCGCGCCTACCTCGGCTTCATGTGGGCCCACCCCGGCAAGCAACTCCTCTTCATGGGCCAGGAGTTCGCCCAGGGCGCCGAGTGGTCCGAGGCGCACGGCCCGGACTGGTGGCTGCTCGACCCGTCGTACGGCGCCGAGGCCGACCACCGGGGCGTGCGGGACCTGGTCCGGGACCTGAACGCCGGCTACCGGGCCACCCCGGCCCTGTGGCAGCGCGACACCGACCCCGGGGGCTTCCAGTGGGTCGTCGGGGACGCTGCCGACGACAACGTCCTCGCCTTCCTCCGCTACGACGCCGACGGCAGCCCCCTGCTGGCCGTGTCCCACCTCGCGCCGGTGGTCCGCCACGACTACCGGATCGGCGTCCCGGACGACGTCCCGGCCTGGCTGGAGGTACTGAACACCGACGCGGCCCGCTACGGGGGCAGCGACGTCGTCCACCCGCACCCGGTCAAGCCGGAGCCGCAGGGCGCCCATGGCCGCCCCGCGAGCATCCGGCTGACCCTGCCGCCCCTGGCGACGGTGTGGCTGCGGCCGGCGTAGCCCCTGGGGCGCTCGCTACTCGGCCGCCTCGGCCAGCCCCGGCGGCAGCGAGCCCGTGTGCAGGATGCCGAGCCGTTGCGTGGCCCGGGTCAGGGCCACGTACAGGTCGCTCGTGCCGTAGCGGGCCGGTTCGACGACCAGGACGGAGTCGAACTCCAGGCCCTTGGACTGGCGGGGGTCGAGGAGGACGACGGTCCGGGTGAGGTCCGGTGCCGCGCCCGCCGTGACCCCGTCCAGCCGGGCGGCCAGCTTGCGGTGCAGATGGCGTGGGGCGATGACCGCGAGCCGGCCCTCGGCGGGCCTCAGCTCCTCGACCGCGTCGGCGACGGCGCCGGGCAGGTCGTCGGTGGCGCGCACCCAGGGTCGTACGCCGGTCGAACGCACCGAGCTCGGGGGTTCGAAGCCGGGGTTCTCGGCGCGGACGACGGCTGCCGCGAGGTCCATGATCTCGGCCGGCGTGCGGTAGTTGACGCCGAGGCGCGTGTGCTCCCAGCGGTCCTCGACGTACGGCTGGAGGATCTTCGACCACGAGCCGACGCCCGCCGCCTCCGCCGTCTGGGCCGGATCGCCGACCAGGGTCATCGAGCGGGTCGGGCTGCGCCGCATCAGCAGCCGCCACGCCATCGGCGACAGTTCCTGCGCCTCGTCCACGATGATGTGGCCGAACGCCCAGGTCCGGTCGGCCGCGGCCCGCTCGGCGGCGCTGCGGTGGTCGGCCTCCTCCTGCCGCTCGGCGAACCGTTCGGCGTCGATGATGTCGTGCGCGGACAGAACCTCGGAATCCTCGTCCTCCTTGTCCTCGAACTCGTAGGTGCGGGAGGCGTAGGAGACGTCGAGGACGCCCTGGGCGTAGGCGACCTGTGTCTCCCGTTCCCGTTCCGCGCGCGCCCGCGCCACCCGCTCGTCCACGCCGAGCAGTTCGGCCGCCTCGTCCAGCAGCGGCACGTCCGCCACGGTCCACTCCCGGGTCACCGGGCGGCGGACGGCGGCCGCGTCCTCGTCGGGGAGATAGCCGACGGGGTCCGCGAGGAAGTCCGCGACCAGGCGCTGCGGCGTCAGGCGCGGCCACAGCTGGTCGATGGCGGCCCAGACCTCGGGGTTCTCGGCGATCTCGTCGCGGATCTGGGTGATGTCGGAGGCGTCCAGCAGGCTGCCGCCGTCGTACGGGTCGGTGCCCACGCGCTCGGCGTACAGCTCGGTGAGCGTGTTGAGGATGTGGCCCTCGAAGTGCTCGCGGGCCACGTTGTGCGGCAGCTTGGCGGCGCGGGTGCGCTCGCGGGCCACCTTCACGAGGTCGTCGTCGAGCATCAGGATCTCGCGGTCGTGCTCGATCGCGATCACCGGGTCGGGCAGCGACTGCCAGTCGCGTACGACCTCGGCGAGCACGTCCGCCATGTCGGCGCGGCCCTTCACCGCGGCCGCCTCCCGGCTGTCGGTCGCCGTCGCCCGCACGCCGGGGAACAGCTCGCCGACCGTGGCGAGCAGCACCCCGGTCTCGCCGAGCGAGGGCAGCACCTCGCCGATGTAGCCGAGGAAGGCCGGGTTGGGGCCGACGATGAGCACGGCCCGGCGGGCGAGCAGCTCCCGGTGCTCGTAGAGGAGGTAGGCCGCCCGGTGCAGCGCGACCGCCGTCTTGCCGGTGCCGGGCCCGCCCTCGACCACCAGCACCCCGCGGTGCGGCGCCCGGATGATCTCGTCCTGCTCGGCCTGGATGGTCTGCACGATGTCGCTCATGCGGCCGGTGCGCGCGGAGTTCAGCGCGGCCAGCAGCACGGCGTCCCCGTTGTGGTCCTCGTGACCGGTGCGGGTGGCGTCGCCGAGGTCGAGGATCTCGTCGTGCAGGGAGGTGACGGCCCGGCCCTCGGTGGTGATGTGCCGACGGCGGCGCAGGCCCATCGAGGTGTGGCCGGTGGCCAGGTAGAACGGGCGGGCGACGTCGGCCCGCCAGTCGATGAGGACGGGGGTGCGCTCGGCGTCGTCCTCGCGCAGCCCGATCCGGCCGATGTGATGGGAGGCACCGTCGGACAGGTCGATCCTGCCGAAGCAGAGCGAGCCGTCGACGGCGTTCAGCGCGGCGAGCAGCCCCGAGCGCTCGGCGACCAGGATGTCCCGCTCCAGCCGGGCCTGCATGGGCTTGTCACCCTGGGCGAGCGCGTCCGCGACCGAGGTCTCGGCCTCGCCGCGCAGCACGTCGACGCGCGCGTACAGTCCGTCGATGAATTCCTGCTCGCGGCGCAATTCATCGTCTGGAAATTCGGTGTTTGACAATTCTGCTCCCGCCCGCATATACTGTGCTCAGTGAACTTCCCAGCGACCTCGCCGAATTGAAGTCGCGAACCACCGAATATACGCAGAGAAATCCCCCGAGCGCAATTGCTCAGGGGATTTTTTCGTACCGGGCGACGCTCGGACCGCGCGCAGACGCGCGCAGACCGCGGGTCAGGACGAGCCGACGACGAACAGCCACAGGCCGTTTCGCCTGAAGACGGTGAAGTTCTCCTGCTGTCCGGTGCGGCGGAAGCGGATGGTGCCGCCCCGGACGTCGTACGGATCCTCGGGGGTGAGGTCGATGGAGACCGGTCCCGCCGCCCCCTTGCCGTAGACGCCGATGACACGGCGGGCGGCGGCCGCCTCGGTGCGGCGGGCGAACCAGCGGCGGTGCCAGGAGAGGTCCGTCAGCCGGTCCGCGTCGCCGTCCCGCAGGCGCTGCACATAGAGCTCGAGATAGAGCTTCAGCGTGCCGGGGGCGCTCCGGTCGCCCGTGTACGTCACCGCGGGCAGGCCGGCCCGGCTCGCCCGGCGGTAGTCCCACTGGTCGCGCGGGGCACCCCATCCGACGGCGAGCGTGACGGTCAGCGTGAGCGCCACGGCGGCCAGGACCGCGGTTCGCCTCGCCGTTGGTCTCAGGGTTCTGAGGGATGGCAAGCGGATTCCTTGATCGACGGGAGAGGTTCAAGAGATGCTCACAGCAACCTCACCCCTTGTCCAAGGGCTCACGGCTGAAAGTACGCCGTCTTTACCCGGCGGCCTCCCCCTCGGCGCGGGCCGGCCCGCTACAGCACGTCGGACAGCTCCTCCAGCAGCCGACGCTTGGGGCGCGCACCCACCATCGACCGCACCGGCTCACCGTCCCGGAAGACCATGAGGGTCGGCGTGGACAGCACACCGTAGGACACCGTCGTCTGCGGATTGCGGTCCACGTCCAGCTGGACGATCTTCAGCCGGTCGCCCTCCTCGAAGGCGATGTCCTTCAGCACCGGCGCCAGCTGCCGGCACGGCCCGCACCAGTCGGCGGTGAACTGCACCAGGACCGGAAGGTCCGCGCCGAGCACCTCCGCCTCGAAGTCCGCGTCCGTCACCTCGGTCAGTCCGCTCACCAGACTCATCGCGTCAGCCCTCCCAGCTCGCATCCGGGTTCCGGACCCCCCGGAACCTGCGCCTCGGCGGCCAGCTCGTCCCGGGCCCGCTCCGCCCGCTCCAGCTGCCCCGCGACCGTCCGGCGCACCGCCTGGAGCTGCCCGATGAGCTCGTCCAGCTCCTCCAGCTTGCGCCGGTAGACGACGAGCGAGGCCGGGCAGGAGTCGCCCTCCGGGTGCCCGGCCCGCAGGCACTCCACGAACGGCCGCGTCTCCTCCAGGTCGAACCCGAAGTCCTGCAGCGTCCGGATCTGCTGGAGCAGCCTGACGTCACGCTCGTCGTACGTGCGGTGTCCCTTGTCGTCGCGCCGTGCGGGCAGCAGCCCCCGCGCCTCGTAGTAGCGCAGGGTGCGGGTGGTGGTCCCGGCCCGTGCGGCCAGCTCGCCGATTCGCATGGATACGACCGTAGGCGTTGACGTCGGCGTCAAGGCAAGCCGGTCGGCCGGCGAGGCATGCCGGGAGGCGGTTCAGGGCACGGCTGGAGGCAGCAGGGGCTTCCGGCGCACAGGAGAGGACAGCACGATCGAGGTCGTCGTACGGCCCAGCGCCGAGGTCTGCTCCAGGATGTCCTCCAGGTGCACGGTGTCGGTGACGGCGACCTTGAGGATCCAGCAGTCCTCGCCGACGACATGGTGCACCTCGGTGATCTCCGGGCGGTCGATCAGCTCCAGGGTCCTCGGATGCTTGAGGGTGTAGCCGCCGTGCGGGTTCACCCTGATGAACGCCTGGATGCCGTAGCCGAGACGGGCGGGCGCGACCTGGGCGCCGTATCCCTCGACCACACCGGCGGCCTCCAGCCGGCGCACCCGCTCCGCGACGGCCGCCGGACTCAGGCTGACCCGCCGGCCCAGCTCGCTGAGCTTGATCCGCCCGTCCGTCTGGAGCAGGTCGAGGATCTGCCGGTCCACCGCGTCGAAGGCCACTGACGTTTCGTCGGCGACGGCCCGCAAATGCCGCTGTTCTTTCGGTGTGGCGGCCGTATCTCCCATGTCTCCCCCTTCGGCGACGGCTGTGCCGCCCGGAGAATTATGGTCATGCGAAAGGCACGAGAGGTACTGGTCATCGGCGGCAACCGCTATTTCGGCAAGCGGCTGATCGCCCGGTTGGTGGCGGCCGGCGATCGGGTCACGGTCCTGAACCGGGGCTCGTCTCCCGCGCCGCCGGGTGTGGCGCATCTGGTGGCCGACCGCGAGGACGAAGAGGCCCTGCGCGAGGCCCTCGGCACCCGTGAGTTCGACGTCGTCCTCGACCAGGTCTGCTACACCCCGCGCCAGGCAGAGACCGCGCGCCGGGTCTTCGCGGGGCGCACCGGCCGCTATGTGATGACCTCGACGGTGGAGGTGTACGAGCACGAGGACTCCGAACTGCTCGTACCGGAGAGCGCGGTAAACCCGGCCTCGGTCGCCGTGGACCGGGAACTGCCCTGGGACGACCCGGAGTTCCTGGACTCCCACTACGGCGAGGGCAAGCGGCAGGCGGAGGCGGTGTTCACGGCGGACTCCGCGTTCCCCTTCGTCTCCGTCCGGGTGGCCCACGTCCTCGGCGGCGACGACGACTTCACCGGCCGCCTCCAGCACTACGCCGACCGCATCCGCACCGGCGCCCCCATCGCCGTACCACCGGTGACACACCCGGCGACGTACATCCACGTCGAGGAGATCGCCGACTTCCTGTTCTGGGCAGCGGGCGAGGACTTCACGGGCCCGGTGAACGCCGCGTCCAGCGGCCTGCTGACACTGGACGACCTGTGCACGGCCGTGGCGTCTCAACTTCCCGGCGGCAAGACGGTGTTCGACGAGACCGACTCCGCCGAGGTCTCCCCCTTCGCCTTCCGCCGCCGCTACGGCATGGACAACTCCCGGGCCACGCGGCTCGGTTTCGCCTTCGGCGAGGTACGGCAGTGGCTGCCGATGGCCGTCGCCGAGACGCTCGGAAAGGACGGCTGAAGTGCGGTACCGCACCCTTGGCGACCTCCGGGTGAGCGCGGTCGGGCTCGGCGCCATGCCGCTGTCCATCGAGGGCCGTCCCGACGAGGCGCGCGCCCTGGCCACGGTGCACGCCGCCCTGGACGCGGGCGTGACCCTGCTGGACACGGCCGACTCCTACCATCTGCCCGGCCAGGACCCCGGCCATAACGAACTCCTCCTCGCCCGCGCCCTCGCCTCCTACGGCGGCGACACCTCGGACGTGCTGGTGGCCACCAAGGGCGGCCGGGGCCGCCCGGCCGACGGCACCTGGACGGTGAACGGCGACCCCCGCCACCTGAAGGCCGCCGCCGAGGCCTCCCTGAAGCGGCTCGGCATCGAGGCGATCGGCCTCTACCAACTCCACAAGCCCGACCCGTCCGTCCCCTTCGAGGAGTCGCTCGGCGCCCTGCGCGACCTGCTGGACGAAGGCAAGATCCGCCTGGCGGGCCTCTCCAACGTGACCACGGACCAGATCCACCACGCCCGCGCGATCCTCGGCGACCGGCTGGTGTCGGTCCAGAACCGCTACTCCCCCGAGGTCCGCGACAGCGATCCCGAGCTGCGGCTGTGCGCGGAACTGGGCCTGGCGTTCCTGCCCTGGAGCCCGCTGGGCGGAATCTCGCGCAGCTCACTGGACGGGCCGTCGGGGCTGGACTCCGGCGGCGTTCGGTTCGCCGCGTTCCACGAGGTGGCACGGGAGCGCGGGGTCAGTCCCCAACAGGTGTGCCTCGCCTGGCTGCTGACCCTCTCCCCGACCGTGCTCCCGATCCCGGGCGCGAGCCGCCCACAGACGATCCAGGACTCAGCCGGGGCGGCGGACCTGGTACTGACGGAGGAGGAGCTGCCGCGGCTGACGGAGGCCGCGTCGGCCTGACACCGAGGCCCCCTCCGGCGTCCTTGAGGACCCGATGGCCTCAGCGACAGAGTTCGTCGAGGTCTTCGGCGAAGGTCGGGAACTCCGCCTCGGCCGTGGCGACGATCTCCCGGGCCGGGCGGCGCGGGGTGGTGGCGTGCCGGGCGGCGATGTCCGCCAGCGCGGCGTTCGGGCGGGCTTTCCACTCCTCCTCGTGCCAGAGGGCCTCCCGTGGTCCGTAACCGTCGGCCAGAACCCACAGGAAGTCGGAGAGGTCCCCGGCGACCACTCCGGCCTCCCCCTCGGAGCCCAGGAACACCACCGGCTGCTCGTGCAGGGGCCGCCCCGGCCGGGCACACCACACGGCAGCGAGACCGCCGGTGCCGTGTTTGCCGAAGACGCGGTGGGTGCTGCCGTCGACGTCGGGGTTGCCGGTCCAGGACCGGAGCCAGTCGGTGGTGTCCTCTGCGGAGTCGAAGGCGTCGTACGGCTCGAAGTCGACGCCGTTCCCGTGGTCATAGTCGAACTCCACGCGGGCCACCTCGGCCAGAGCCGGCGGGAGGCGGCGGCCGCCCTCGGTCTCGTCGGGCATCACACGGCCACCCCCGCCGACTCCTCCACCTCCATCAGGGAGGCGCTGTGGCGTTCCTCGTCGAACTTACGGCGTCCGCCGCGCAGGCCGAACAGGCGTTTGGTGAGGGCGATGTAGAGGACGGCGAGGATGTTGAGGACCAGGGTGGCGATCTTCAGCCAGCTGATGTGCTCGGTGAGTTCGTAGATCTCCAGGGGGAGGAAGGCGGCGGTGGCGACCACGGTCAGGTACTCGGCCCAGCGCTTGGCGTACCAGAGGCCGACCGCCTCGATCAGTTCGATCAGCGCGTAGGCCAGCAGCAGACCGGCCAGGATCAGCAGGGTGGGGTGCTTGTAGCCGAACGCCTTCTGGATGGAGCCGACGACCGGTGAGTGGTCGAGGTCGTAGTGGAAGTGCTTGAAGACCGGGCGGAGGACGTCCAGGTACTCGTTGAAGAGCCGGCGCACCGCGTCCTGGCTGTTGCTGAACTTCCAGACGGCCACCGCGACCAGCACGATGAACACGCCCCGCACGGCCCGCTCGATCGCCAGGAAGCGCAGGATGAAGAGGTCCCGGAGCACCTTTCCGCGCGGCACCAGCGGGGCGTCGGCGGCCGGTCCCGAGCCGTGCGGCTCACCGAGCACGAAGTCGCCGCAGCGCAGGCAGCGCCAGACCTCGCCCAGCGCGGTATCGGCGTGCAGCCGGATCCGCAGCCGGGGGTCGTCGGGCGCGTAGGTCACATGGCCCTTGCGCGCACAGGTCCGCCGGTCCCAGTCGATCTTCATCCCCCGATGCCTCCATTGCACATACGGACTCACAGGTACTGACTCACACGTACGGACGCCATGAACGAACGTGCCGTTCCGGATGAGCCGGAGCGGCACGTTAACGGATCGGAGCGATGAGTGGTCAGTCGGCTGTGCTGTCGACCAGTTCCTTCTCCTCGGTCTTCACGTCCGGTGCGGCCTTTTCACGGCGCGGCAGCAGAACCGCCACCAGGAGCGTGCCGAGGGCCAGGACGGCCGCGCCGATCAGGCTGGTGTGGGCGACGGCGTCGGAGAAGGAGGAGCCGACGGCGTCCGCCATCTGCCGGGCGCCGGAGGCGAGTTGGTCGGCCTGCTGCTTGAGCTGGGCGGCCTGCTGGGGGTCGCTCGTGTGGGCGGCCCGCGCGGCAAGCTGGTGCGCCTTGTCGCCGATGCCCTGCGCGACCGCGTACCCGGCGCCGACCGAGTCCTGCGCGGTGTCCAGGGCACCCGCCGGGAGCCCGCTGCCCTTGGTGGCGTCGCTCAGGTGGTTGCCGTACGACGTGGCGAGCAGGGAGCCGAGGATCGCGATGCCGAGCGAGCCGCCCAGCTCCAGCGAGGTGTCGTTGACCGCGCCGCCGACGCCCAGCTCGGACTCCGGGAAGGCGCCCATGATCGCGTCGGTGCAGGGCGAGAGGGCGAGGCCGATGGCCAGGCCGAGGATGATCAGGGGCGACAGGAAGTCGGCGTACGTCGACGTCGCGTCGACCCGGGTCAGCAGCGCCAGCGCGGTCGTACCGCCGACCATGCCCGCGCTGACCGTCCACTTCATGCCGACGCGCGGGGTGAGCCAGCCGGTGAGGGCGGAGCCGACGAAGACCGCGCCGGCCAGCGGCAGCATGCGGACGCCGGTCTCCAGGGCGTCGTAGCCGAGGACGAACTGGAGGTGCTGGGTGAGGTAGTAGAAGGCGCCGAAGACGGCGAGGAAGAAGAGGGCCACGGCGAGGTTGGAGCCGGCGAAGCGCCGGTTCGCGAAGCGGCGCACGTCCAGGATGGGGCGAGGGTGGCGCAGCTCCCAGAGGACGAAGGCGACCAGCCCCACGCCCGCGACCACCGCGGCGGTGACGGCCTTGACGCCCCAGCCGAAGTGCGGGCCCTCGATGATCATGTAGACCAGCGCGCCGGTCCAGATCACCGACAGCAGTCCGCCGACGTAGTCGATGCGGTCGTGGTGCCCGGCCTTGGACGGCGGTACGAGCACGAAGGCGGCGACGATCGCCACGGCGGCGATGGGCACGTTGATCAGGAAGGTCGAGGACCAGCCGTGGTCGCGCAGCAGGGCGCCGGCGACGACCGGTCCGGCGGCGATGGCGAGGCCGGCGGTGGCGGTCCACAGGGTGATGGCCTTGGCGCGCTCGGCCCGCGGGAAGGTCGCAGCGAGCAGGGAGAGGGTGGCGGGCATGATGAGCGCCGCGCCGACGCCCATCACGGCTCGGGCGGCGATGACCGTCGTGGAGCTGTCGGCGAGGTACCCGAAGACGGCACCGCCGCCGAAGACGACGAGCCCGAGCACGAGTGCCCCGCGCCGGCTGTACTTGTCGCCGATCGCGCCGAGCAGCAGCATCAGCGCCGCGTACGGAACCGTGTAGCCGTCGATCACCCACTGCAGGTCGGCGCTGGACAGCCCGAGATCCCGGGTCATGTCGGGCGCGGCGACCGTGAGGGCGGTGTTGGCCATCACGATGATCAACAGGCTCAGGCAGAGCACCAGCAGCGCCCACCAACGCCTGGCGTAGGGGCGCTCCATCCCTTCGACCGGTTCGGTCATGACGAGTCGCATGGCAGGGGTCGCCTTCCTCAGGTAGCGACAGGGATTGCACATTGACGTGCAATTGCACAACACTGTGCAATGTACGCCCGTTGCACAGTGCTGTGCAAGTCGAGAAGGCGCCAGGGAGGACGTGCAGAATGACTGCCATGACCACGGCTCACACCAGCCGCGCCGACACCAACCGGCGCCGCATCCTCGACGTCGCCCTCGCCGAGCTGCTGCGCGACCCCGACGCCTCCATGGACCAGATCGCGCGGGCCGCGGGCGTCGTACGGCGCACGGTGTACGGGCACTTCCCGAGCCGGGAGGCACTGATCAGCACCCTCATGGACGAGGCGGTCGGGGCCCTGACGGAGGCGGACACGAGCGCCCGCGCGGGGGTGACGGACCCGGCGGAGGCGCTCGCCCGGTCGGTCCTCGCGATCTGGGAGATCGCCGACGGCTACCGCCTGCTGGTCGCCCTGGCCCAGCGCACGGTCACCGTGCAGGGCATCCGCGAACGCCTCGCCCCGCTCCGCGAGACCAAGGTCCAGCTGCTCCAGCGCGGCCTGGACGAGGGCGTCTTCACCTCGCCCCTCCCCGCGCCCGCCCTCGCCTACGCCCACGAGCAGATGCTGTTCGGCGTGATGGAGGCGGTGAACGACGGACTGGTCACGGCGGAGGAGGCCGGCCGCTCGGCCACGGTCACCGTCCTGGCGGCGGCGGGCATGCCCGCGGCGGAGGCGAGGGAGCTGGTGGCGAGGGTGAGCGGGCAGACGTCGTAGGACCACAAGCGGGCAGACGTCGTAGAAACAGTAGAAACCGTCGTAGAAGCGGGAGAAACAAAAGAACTCCGTACGCCCGGCCCCGGTTCAGGCGGGTCCGGACGTACGGAGTGGAATGCGGGGGGGAGGGACTACGCGGCCGCGAGCTCCTTCGGCGCCGCAGCGGTCTCCGACTCGTCCAGCAAGGTCGTCTCGTCGAACGGCAATTCTCCTGCCAGCACCTTCTTCACCCGCTCCCGGTCGATCTCCTTCGTCCACGTACCGATCAGCACGGTGGCGACGGAGTTCCCCGCGAAGTTCGTCAGGGCCCGCGCCTCACTCATGAACCGGTCGATGCCGACGATCAGCCCGACCCCGTCGACCAGCGCCGGCTTGTGCGACTGGAGGCCGCCGGCCAGCGTCGCCAGACCCGCGCCGCTGACACCGGCCGCGCCCTTGGACGCGAGCAGCAGGAACAGCAGCAGCGGAATCTGCTCGCCCACGGACATCGGCGTGCCCAGGGCGTCGGCGATGTACAGCGACGCCATGGTCATGTAGATCATCGTGCCGTCGAGGTTGAAGGAGTACCCGGTCGGCACGGTGATACCGACGACGGCCCGGCTGACACCCAGGTGCTCCATCTTCGCGATGAGCCGCGGCAGCGCCGACTCGGAGGACGACGTCGACAGGATCAGCAGGAACTCGCGGGCGAGGTACTTGAACAGGGAGAAGACGTTCAGCCCGGCCACGATCCGCAGCAGCGCGCCCAGCACGACGAAGACGAACAGCACGCAGGTGACGTAGAAACCGAGCATCAGCACGGCCAGGCTCTTGAGCGCGTCCAGGCCGGAGGAGCCGACGACCGCCGCGATGGCGCCGAACGCACCGATCGGCGCGGCCCACATGACCATCGACAGGATGCGGAAGACGAGCCGCTGGATGTGCTCGACGCCGCGCAGCACCGGCTGCCCGGCCGACCCCATGGCCTGCAGCGCGAACCCGGTGAGCAGGGCGATCAGCAGGGTCTGGAGCACCTGGCCCTCGGTGAACGCGGACACGAAGGACGTCGGGATGATCGACAGGACGAAGTCGACCGGCGGCAGCGCGTCCGGGGACACCTGGTCGTGCCCGGTCGCCTTGAGGGCGCTGGTGATGTGCAGTCCGTCGCCCGGGTGCAGCACGTTACCGACGACGAGGCCGATGGCGAGCGCGATGAGCGACATCACGAGGAAGTAGCCGAGCGCGATGCCGCCGACCGCGCCGACCTTCGCGGCCTTCCGTACGGAGCCGATCCCGAGCACGATCGTGCAGAAGATGATCGGCGAGATCATCATCTTGATCAGGTTCACGAAGCCGGTGCCCAGCGGCTTCAGCTCGACCCCGGCGTCGGGCCAGATCAGGCCCACCGCGATACCGAGCGCGACCGCCACGATGACGGCTATGTACAGGTAGTGGGTACGGTCCCGCTTCACGGCGGGTGCGGCAGGTGCCGTATCGGGGGAACTGGCGGCCACGGCTGCCCTCCTTGACGTCTTCGTCGGCAACACCGGCGTGCGGCTCACGTCCGGGGGTTGTGGGGGATGCCGTGACTATCTCCCGGCCTGTGAGGGCGGTCACCCTTCCGTTCATTTAGTTCACGCGCGGACGTTCATTTAGTTCATGCCCGGACCGGGAGGCACACTGCTGGCATGCGCCTCCCCTCCCTCGCCCGGCCCCGCAGCCTGGCCGGCCAGCTGTTCGCCATGCAGGCCGTGCTGATAGCGGTGGTCGTGGCCGGGTACGCGCTGTTCACCTACCTCAGCGACCAGCGGCAGGCGCAGGACGCGGCGGTCCGTCAGGTCACGGCGGTGGCCCGATCGATCGCGGACGCCCCCTCGGTCCGCTCGGCGCTCCACACCTCCGACCCCACGGCCGACCTGGAGCCGTACGCGCTCCAGGTCATGCGGGACGCGGACGTCGACTTCGTCACGATCATGAGTCCCGAGGGCATCCGCTGGACCCACCCGGACCGCAAGGAGATCGGCAAACGCTTCCTCGGCCGGATCGGCCCCGCCCAGCACGGGCACACCTTCACCGAGACCTACACGGGCACGCTCGGCCCGTCCGTGCGCGCGGTGACCCCGGTGGAGGAGAACGGCCGGATCGTCGCCCTGGTCAGCGCCGGCATCAAGGTGGAGGCGATCAGCGCCCGGGCCCAGGACCAGGTCACGGCCCTGCTCGGGGTGGCCGGCGGCACGCTGCTGCTGGGCGCGGTCGGCACGTACGTGATCAACGCCCGGCTGCGCCGGCACACCCACGGCATGAACGCGACCGAGCTGAGCCGGATGCACGACTACCACCAGGCGGCGCTGCACGCGGTGCGCGAGGGGCTGCTGATGCTGGACGGGCAGTACAGGGTGGCACTGATCAACGACGGCGGGCGGGAACTGCTGGGCGTGGGCGAGGAGGAGGACGTGATCGGCCGCTCGGTCGCGGACCTGGGCCTGCCGGCCCCGCTGACCGGGGCGCTGCTGTCGTCGGAGCCGCGCGTGGACGAGGTGCATCTGACGGCGTCACGGGTGCTGGTGGTCAACACCTCCCCGGTGTCGGGAGGAGAGCGCCGGGGCACCGTGGTCACCCTCCGGGACGTGACCGAACTCCAGTCGTTGATGGGCGAGTTGGACTCCGAGCGCGGATTCACCCAGGCCCTGCGCTCCCAGGCGCACGAGGCGGCGAACCGCCTCCACACGGTCGTCTCGCTGATCGAGCTGGGCCGGGCCGACGAGGCGGTGGAGTTCGCGACGGCGGAACTGGAGCTGGCGCAGGCGCTCACCGACCAGGTCGTGGCGGCGGTGGGCGAGCCGGTGCTGGCCGCGCTGCTGCTGGGCAAGACGGCACAGGCCAACGAGCGGGGCGTCGAACTGGTGCTGTCGCCGGACAGCAGCCTGGACGACGGCGTCCTCCCATCCGGTCTCGCGGCGCGCGACCTGGTGACCATCCTCGGCAACCTGATCGACAACGCGGTGGACGCCGCCCAGGGCAGCGCCCGGGCGCGGGTGACCGTGACGGCGTACGCCTCGGACGCCGAACTGGTGCTCCGCGTCTCGGACACGGGCCCCGGTGTCGACCCGGCCCACGCCGACCTGGTATTCCAGCGGGGGTTCTCGACGAAGCCGGCCGGACCGGGCGGGCGGGGCCTGGGTCTCGCCCTGGTCCGGCAGGCGGTCACCCGGCTCGGCGGGACGCTGACGGTGGCGGAGGCCGAGGAGGGTGGCGCGGTGTTCGAGGTGCGGTTGCCCTTGCGTACGACGGCCGGGCCCGCGCCGGTCCCGGGAGGCGGCGCATGACGGGTCAGGCCGCGCAGCCCATCCGGGTCCTCGTGGTGGAGGACGACCCGGTGGCCGCCGACGCGCACGTGATGTACGTCGGCCGGGTCCCGGGGTTCGTCGCGGTCGGCAAGGCGCACACCGGCGCGGAGGCCCGCCGCGTCCTGGACCGCACGCCCGTCGACCTCCTCCTGCTGGACCTGCACCTCCCCGACGTCCACGGCCTCCAGTTCGCCCGCTCGCTCCGCGCCGCCGGACACCACGCCGACGTCATAGCGGTCACCTCGGCCCGCGACCTGGCCGTGGTCCGCGAGGGCGTCTCCCTCGGCGTCGTCCAGTACGTCCTGAAGCCCTTCACCTTCGCCACCCTGCGGGAACGGCTGGTCCGCTACGCCGAGTTCCGCGCGGCGGCAGGGGAAGCCGGCGGCCAGGACGAGGTGGACCGCGCTCTGGCCGTGCTGCGGGCACCCTCGCCCGCGGCCCTCCCGAAGGGACTGACCGGACCGACCCTGGAGCGGGTCACGGGAGCGCTCAGGGAGGCACCCGAGGGACTCACCGCGGCGGGTGTCGCGGAGGCGGTCGGCATCTCGCGGATCACGGCACGCCGGTATCTGGAGCACCTGGTGGAGGCGGGCCGGGCGGCCCGGAGTCCGCAATATGGGACGGTGGGGCGGCCGGAGCTGCGGTACCGGTGGCTCAAGGAGCCGGGGTGACGCGGGGTAACCCCAGGTTACAGGGGGTGACACCGGGTGCCACAACGGGGAAGGGGATCAAGACGTACGAATCTACGATGCGTGATCTCGTTCAAACGGACCGTAGTCAGCACGACCTGGCGCCCCTACCTTGTGCGAGGTGCGCCAACCCTCAGCTCCCCTGTTCAACGCCCCGGCCGCCCGCAGACTGCGCGCCGCCCTCGGCATGGGCCCCGAGCATGTCGCCTACGGCATGCGGGCCTCGTACGGTCTGCCCTATGTCACGCCCGATCTGGTGATCGCCTGGGAGCGGGGTGCCGCCGCCCCGAGCAGCCCCGAACTCACCGCCCTCGCGGGCGTGTTGTGGTGCTCTCCGGGGGAACTCCTCGGCCGGCCAGGGACCCTGCGCGAGCACCGGATCGCCCGCGGGGTCGCGCCCGAGGACGTGGCCCGCGCCGTCGGAGTGGACCTGCCCGGCTACCTGCGGATGGAGGAGAGCGGGCAGTGGAAGGGCAACGAACGCCAGTCGGCCGCGCTTGCGCAGGTGCTGGATCTCGCCCTGCCCGACTTCGTGGCCGTCACGGGCCGTGAGGCGAAGCTCGCGGAGCTGTTGCACAGCGCGGTGACGACCCGCTGGCAGGCCTACGTGCGGCCGGTGATGAGGGTGGCCCCCCTGGACAGGGGTGTCCTGGAGGAGGTGCTGCAGGAGCTGGCCCAGGACTATCAGGGGCACATGGCCGCCACCCTCAGCTGGGGTGGCGGCAGCAGAGGCGCCAGTGAGTCGGGGCGGGAGTTCCTCGACCGGATCGTGGAGAACTTCTGGAGGGCCGTGCAGGACAGGACCTCTTAGAAGACCGACTCCGCCTCGTCCATCCGGTCCTTCGGCACCGTCTTCAGCTCGGTGACCGCGTCCGCGAGCGGCACCATCTCGATGTCGGTGCCGCGCAGCGCGGTCATGTTGCCGAAGTCGCCGCGGTGCGCGGCCTCGACGGCGTGCCAGCCGAAGCGGGTGGCGAGGACACGGTCGTACGCGGTCGGGACGCCGCCGCGCTGGACGTGGCCGAGGATGACCGGCTTGGCCTCCGTGCCGAGGCGGCGCTCCAGCTCGTACGCCAGCGCGGTGCCGATGCCCTGGAAGCGCTCGTGGCCGTACTGGTCGATCTCGCCCTTGCCGTAGTTCATGGTGCCCTCGGCGGGGTGGGCGCCCTCGGCGACGCAGATGACGGCGAACTTCTTGCCGCGGGAGAACCGCTCCTCGACCATCTTGACCAGGTCGGCGGGGTCGAAGGGGCGCTCGGGCAGGCAGATGCCGTGGGCGCCGGCGGCCATGCCGGACTCGAGCGCGATCCAGCCGGCGTGCCGGCCCATGACCTCGACGACCATCACGCGCTGGTGGGACTCGGCGGTGGTCTTGAGGCGGTCCATGGCCTCGGTGGCCACGCCGACGGCGGTGTCGAAGCCGAAGGTGCGGTCGGTGCCGGAGATGTCGTTGTCGATGGTCTTCGGGACGCCGACGACCGGCAGGCCCGCGTCGGAGAGCATGCGGGCTGCGGTGAGCGTGCCCTCGCCGCCGATCGGGATCAGCGCGTCGATGCCGAACTCCTCGACCATGTCGGTGGCCCGCTCGCAGGCCTCGCGCAGCCGGTCGCGCTCCAGCCGGGAGGAGCCCAGGATGGTGCCGCCGCGGGCCAGGATGCCGCTGACCGCGTCCAGGTCGAGCGTGCGGTAGTGACGGTCGAGCAGACCCCGGTAGCCGTCCTCGAAGCCGATGACCTCGTCGCCGTACTGCGCCACCGCGCGGTGCACGACCGAACGGATCACGGCGTTCAGGCCGGGGCAGTCGCCGCCTGCGGTGAGAACTCCGATGCGCATCGTGCTGTGTCTCCTGCTCGCTGTTGGTACCGGTGAGCCGGTTCGATTCTTTCACGCTCCCCGGAGCCCCGACGACCGTCGTCCGAGAACAAAAGGGACCCGACGGCTTGACGGGCGCCCTATCTGTCGTCAGGGGTATTGTCAAGAGGGTTCTGCTCACCTCGGTGGGCGATTTTTGTGACCGATTTCTGTGACAGCGACGGACCGGCGAGAAGGATCGGAGAGCACGCGTGACGCGCAGCGTGTACGTGACCGGGATCGACCGCGGCGACGGCCGCCAGGTCGTGGAGCTGGGGATCATGGAGCTCCTGACCCGGCAGGTCGACCGGGTCGGTGTGTTCCGTCCGCTCGTGCACGACCGGCCCGATCGGATGTTCGAGCTGCTGCGGTCGCGCTACCGCCTCTCCCAGGAACCCGCCACGGTCTACGGCATGGACTACCACGAGGCGTCCGCGCTCCAGGCCGAGCAGGGCACGGACGAGCTGGTCGCCACGCTGGTCGACCGGTTCCACCTGGTGGCCCGGGACTACGACGTCGTCCTGGTGCTCGGCACCGACTTCGCCGACACCCAACTGCCGGACGAGCTGGCCCTGAACGCGCGCCTCGCCAACGAGTTCGGCGCGTCCGTGATCCCGGTGGTGGGCGGCCGCGGGCAGACCGCCGAGTCCGTGCTGGCCGAGACCCGCAATGCCTACCGCGCCTACGACGGGCTCGGCTGCGACGTGCTGGCCATGGTCGCCAACCGGGTCGCCCGCGAGGACCGCGACGAGGTGGCCGAGCGGCTGGCCGGCCGCCTGCCGGTGCCCACCTATGTGCTGCCCGACGAGCCCGCGCTGTCCGCGCCGACGGTCGCGCAGATCGGCCAGACCCTCGACGCCCGGGTGCTGCTCGGCGACGAGTCGGGGCTCGCCCGGGACGCGCTGGGCTTCGTCTTCGGCGGCGCGATGCTGCCGAACTTCCTCGGCGCCCTGACCCCGGGCTGTCTGGTCGTGACCCCGGGCGACCGCGCCGACCTGGTCGTCGGCTCGCTGGCCGCGCACAGCGCCGGCACCCCGCCGATAGCCGGCGTGCTGCTGACCCTGAACGAGGTGCCGAGCGAGGAGATCCTCACCCTGGCCGCCCGCCTCGCCCCGGGCACCCCGGTGCTCTCGGTGTCCGGCAACAGCTTCCCCACCGCCGAGCAGCTCTTCTCCCTGGAGGGGAAGATGACGGCGGCCACCCCGCGCAAGGCGGAGACCGCGCTCGGTCTGTTCGAGCGGTACGCGGACACCGCGGACCTGGCCCGCCGGGTCTCGGCGCCGAGCGGCGACCGGGTCACCCCGATGATGTTCGAGCACAAGCTGCTGGAGCGGGCCCGCGCGGACCGGCGCCGGGTGGTGCTGCCGGAGGGCGCCGAGGAGCGGGTGCTGCACGCGGCCGAGGTGCTGCTGCGCCGGGACGTGTGCGACCTGACCCTGCTCGGCCCGGTCGACCTGATCCGCAAGAAGGCCGCCGACCTGGGCATCGACCTCGGCGACACCCAGCTGATCGACCCGGCCACCTCGGAGCTGCGGGACTCCTTCGCCGAGAAGTACGCCCAGCTGCGCGCCCACCGGGGCGTCACGGTGGAGCTGGCCTACGACGTCGTCTCCGACGTGAACTACTTCGGCACCCTGATGGTCCAGGAGGGCCTGGCCGACGGCATGGTGTCCGGCTCGGTGCACTCCACGGCCGCGACCATCCGGCCCGCCTTCGAGATCATCAAGACCCGGCCGGACTCCTCGATCGTGTCGTCCGTCTTCTTCATGTGCCTGGCCGACAAGGTGCTGGTCTACGGCGACTGCGCGGTCAACCCGGACCCGAACGCCCAGCAACTGGCGGACATCGCCGTGCAATCGGCGGGCACGGCGGCGCAGTTCGGTGTGGACCCGCGGATCGCGATGCTGTCGTACTCCACGGGCACATCGGGCTCGGGCGCGGACGTCGACAAGGTGCGCGAGGCGACCGAGCTGGCGCGCTCGCGCCGGCCGGACCTGAAGATCGAGGGTCCGATCCAGTACGACGCGGCCGTGGAGCCGTCCGTCGCCGCGACCAAGTTGCCGGACTCCGATGTCGCCGGGCAGGCAACGGTTCTGATCTTCCCCGACCTCAATACAGGTAACAACACCTACAAGGCCGTGCAGCGCTCGGCCGGCGCGATCGCCGTCGGCCCGGTGCTGCAGGGTCTGCGCAAGCCCGTCAACGACCTGTCCCGGGGCGCGCTCGTCCAGGACATCGTCAACACCGTCGCCATCACGGCGATCCAGGCCCAGATCCCCGCCCAGCACCCGAACGAGAAGGCGTCCGAGCAGTGACCTCCCCCACCCGTGTCCTCGTCCTCAACTCCGGCTCCTCGTCGGTGAAGTACCAGCTGCTGGACATGCGGGACAGCAGCCGGCTGGCGGTGGGTCTGGTCGAGCGCATCGGCGAGCAGACCTCGCGGCTCGCGCACACGTGCCTGGTCACCGGCGACACCCGCGAGCACAGCGGCCCGATCGCCGACCACGACGCGGCCCTCAAGGCCGTCGGCGAGGAGCTGACCCGCGACGGCCTGGGCCTGGACTCGCCGGAGCTGGCCGCGATCGGGCACCGGGTGGTGCACGGCGGCATGTTCTTCACCGAGCCCACCGTGATCGACGACGCGGTGCTCGCCGAGATCGAGCGGCTGATCCCGGTCGCGCCCCTGCACAACCCGGCCAACCTGACCGGCATCCGCACCGCGCAGGCGCTGCGCCCCGACCTGCCGCAGGTCGCGGTGTTCGACACGGCGTTCCACACGACGATGCCTGAATCCGCGGCGCGCTACGCGATCGACCCGAAGATCGCGGACCGGCACCGCATCCGCCGCTACGGCTTCCACGGCACCTCGCACGCGTACGTCTCCCGGGAGACCGCGCGGCTGCTGGGCAAGGACCCGTCCGAGGTGAACGTGATCGTGCTGCACCTCGGCAACGGCGCCTCCGTCTCTGCGGTGGAGAAGGGCCGGTGCGTGGACACCTCCATGGGGCTGACCCCGCTGGAGGGGCTCGTGATGGGAACGCGGTCCGGCGACCTGGATCCCGCCGTCATCTTCCATTTGGCGCGTGTTGGCGGAATGTCCATGGACGAGATCGACACTCTTCTCAACAAGAGGAGCGGCCTGTTCGGTCTGTGCGGGGACAATGACATGCGCGAGATCCGGCGCCGGATCGACGAGGGCGACGAAGAGGCCCGGCTCGCCTTCGACATTTACATTCACCGGATAAAGAAGTACATCGGCGCCTATTTCGCGGTGCTCGGCCGGGTGGACGCCGTCGCGTTCACGGCGGGCGTCGGCGAGAACGCGGCGCCGGTGCGCGAGGCCGCGATCGCGGGCCTGGAGGCCCTCGGCCCGGAGGTCGACGACGCGCTGAATGCCGTGCGCGGCGGTGAGCCGCGGCTGATCTCGCCCGAGGCCGCGCGGGTGGCGGTCGCGGTGGTGCCGACCGACGAGGAACTGGAGATCGCCACACAGACGTATGCCCTGGTCGGGCAGTAACAATTTGCGGCTTCCCGCATCGCAGCTGAACAGCGACTGAGGAATACACGGCAGTAACACGCCTGAGCGCAGGTCCGCCCATTTGTATCTTCCGCCAGACGGAATATTCCGTAGCGAAACAAACCGATAGGATCGCCCCATGCGCCGTTCGAAAATCGTCTGTACTCTCGGCCCCGCGGTCGACTCCCACGAGATGCTCGTCGCCATGATCGAGGCGGGCATGAATGTGGCCCGGTTCAACTTCAGCCATGGCACCCACGCCGAGCACCAGGCGCGGTACGACCGCGTCCGGGCCGCCTCCAAGGAGACCGGCCGGGCCATCGGTGTCCTCGCCGACCTGCAGGGCCCGAAGATCCGCCTGGAGACCTTCGCCGAGGGTCCGGTCGAGCTCGAGCGCGGTGACGAGTTCGTCATCACGACCGAGGACGTGCCGGGCGACCGGCACATGTGCGGTACGACCTACAAGGGGCTGCCCGGCGACGTCTCGCGCGGCGACCAGGTCCTGATCAACGACGGCAATGTCGAGCTGAAGGTCCTGGACGTCGAGGGCTCCCGGGTGAAGACGATCGTCATCGAGGGCGGTGTCGTCTCCGACCACAAGGGCATCAACCTGCCCGGCGCGGCCGTGAACGTGCCCGCGCTGAGCGAGAAGGACGTCGAGGACCTGCGCTTCGCGCTGCGCATGGGCTGCGACATGGTCGCGCTGTCCTTCGTCCGGGACGCAAAGGACGTGCAGGACGTCCACCGCGTCATGGACGAGGAGGGCCGCCGGGTCCCGGTGATCGCCAAGGTCGAGAAGCCGCAGGCGGTCGAGAACATGGAGGAGGTCGTCGCGGCGTTCGACGCCGTCATGGTCGCCCGTGGTGACCTGGCCGTCGAGTACCCGCTGGAGAAGGTCCCCATGGTGCAGAAGCGCCTGGTGGAGATGTGCCGGCGCAACGCCAAGCCGGTGATCGTGGCGACCCAGATGATGGAGTCGATGATCACCAACTCCCGCCCGACCCGCGCCGAGGCCTCCGACGTGGCCAACGCGATCCTGGACGGCGCCGACGCGGTCATGCTGTCGGCCGAGTCGAGCGTGGGCGCCTACCCGGTCGAGACCGTCAAGACGATGTCGAAGATCGTCAAGGCGGCCGAGGAGGAGCTGCTCTCCAAGGGTCTGCAGCCGCTCGTGCCCGGCAAGAAGCCGCGCACGCAGGGCGGTTCGGTGGCCCGCGCAGCCTGCGAGATCGCCGACTTCCTCGGCGGCAAGGGACTGATCGCCTTCACCCAGTCCGGCGACACCGCCCGCCGCCTGTCCCGCTACCGCGCGGCCCAGCCGATCCTCGCCTTCACCACCGACGAGGGCACCCGCAACCAGCTGACCCTCAGCTGGGGCGTGGAGCCCCACGTCGTCCCCTTCGTCAACAGCACCGACGAGATGGTGGACATGGTCGACCAGGAGCTGGCCAACCTGGGCCGCTTCAACCCGGGCGACACGCTGGTCATCACCGCGGGCTCGCCCCCCGGCGTCCCCGGCACCACCAACATGGTCCGGGTCCACCACCTGGGCGGCGCGGACCTCGCCTGACGCCCCGGGACGCTCCCGCAGCGAACGCGGCCGTGGCCCGGTCCTCCTCGCGGAGGGCCGGGCCACGGTGTTGCGGCTCCCGGACGGGCTTGTGGGGCGGGTCAGTCGGTGGTGTACACGTGCATCCCGGGCACGTGCAGGCTGCCACCGAACTGGGCGGCCTGGACCACCTTGACGTTGGTGAAGTAGATCAGCGGGATGTTCAGCGGGGGCGGGCTGTCGGGGCTGAACGTCACCGGGATCAGACCGAACAGGTTGCCCGAGATGCTCTCGGTGTACATCACGGTGTCGCCGTCGCGGATGGTGGAGGTCGAGCCCTTGGCGGCCTGCACGTGGTAGGTCTTGCCCGACAGCTTGTCCTTCACCGTCTGGTGCAGGTCACCGATGTCGGTGCCGCCGGAGATGACGTACTTGAGCACCTTCTTGGTGGTGCCGTTGGCCGTCTTCACCTCGACGATGCCCTGGTAGTCGGCGCCCTTGAGCAGCAGCGAGCTGGCGTTCAGGTACCAGGGGTCGTCCGCCACCGGGACCTTGTTGTCGACACCGCTGACGTCGTCGCTGGCCTTGACGCAGTTGTCCGGGGTGGCGCTGGCGGAGGGGCTGGGCGTGGCCGAACCGGCCGCGTCCTTGGCCGCCTGGGTGGTGTCCTGGACCGTGTTGGAGGCCGTGTCGGTGGTGTCCTTGACGGTGTCCGTGACCTTCTCGGCGGTCTTGGTCACGGTGTCCGTGACGGAACCGCCGGTCTTGCCCGCGGACCCCGAAGTCCCCGAGGACCCGGAGGAGTCCGACCCGGACGACTGTGACGACCCCGACGACTGGGACGTCGTACCGGCCGAGGACGGGGACGCGGACGGCGTCGGGCTCGCGGACGTGCCGGAGTCCGTCTTGCCGCCGACGCCGAGGACGTCGCCGATCGTGTCGCCGATGGTGTCGAGCAGACCGCCACCGCTCCCGGACTGGGACGAGGAGTCCGTGGAGGTGCCACCGCCGGCGGAGCCGGTACCCGAACCGGACCCCGAACCCGAGCCGGAACCGGAGTCCGAGGACCCCGAACTCTGCGACGGCTTGGGCGTGGCCGTGTCGCCGGAACCCGAACCCGACGACCCAGAAGAGCCCGAGGAGTCCGACGAGCCGGACGAGCCCGACGACGACGTGCCCGTGTCCTTGGCGTCCTTGCCGCCGTCGGACGCCGACGGGCTCGGCGTGGGCGTGCCGGTGGACTCGCTCGCGGACGGCGACGGCGAGGGCGAGGCCGAGGCGTCGGTGGAGCCGTCCAGCGCGGCGACACAGTCCTTGTAGTCCGCGGCCTTCTGGCTGTTGGACGTCGCCGTGCCGCCGCCGTTGTCGGCGAGGGCGAGCGAGGACGTGAAGCCCAGCCCCACGAGCACCGCCGTGGGCATGGCCACGGAGGCTATCGCCTTGCCCGCGGGCATGTGGAACCTGGTGAACAGCGGCTTCTTGGGGGCCGCGTGGCGGGCTTTGGTTCTCTCACGGGACCCGTCCACGTCGGTCCCGTGGGTCACCTCGTCAGCCGGCACTGTGCCTCCCGTTAGCCCCGTTGGCCGGGCTCGTCTTCGACAGGTCGTTCGACTTGTGCGCCGCGTCCACGGCCTGCGGGGGCAGCGGTGCGGTGTCCGCGGCCGGCTGCGGGGACAGCGGCGCGGTGTCCCCGGCCTGCTGCTGGGGCAGCGGTACGGCCGCGGGGGCGTCACCCTCGCCCGGGGCGGCCGGGGCCGGCGGCTGCGCCTGCGGCGTCGCACCCGGCGCCCAGGCCACGGCCATCGCTCCGCCGACGAGGGCGAGCAGGAAGCCCATGATGAAGCCGCCGAAGTTGGCCACGGGGAGGGACACCAGCCCCAGCAGGATCGCGGCGACGCCCGCGAAGGTCCGTACGTGCGCCTGGAACCAGAGGCTGACGCCCAGGACCATGAGCAGCACGCCGATGATCAGTGATCCCGCCCCTGCCGTGGTCGACATCGCCAGCGTCAGGTGGCCCACCTGGAGGTGGAAGTACGGGAAGTAAATGATCGGAAGGCCGCTGAGCAGGACGTACAGACCGGCCCAGAACGGACGGTCGCCCCGCCAGGCGCGGAACTGCTGCCTCCGGTGGGTGAACTGGCCGGGGTCGGCGGCAGGGGTCTCGGCGCTCATGGAAAACAGCTCCCTGGTGCGGCGTTGCTGTGGTGGTGATGTGTGCCGCGCGTGAAGACGCGGCCGGAGTGCGGGACGGGCGGGGGCGCCATCGGCTCCCCCGCCCGATCACCGAGTGACTAGTAGCACTCGATTCCTGCGCCGCTGCCCTTGTGCAGCGACATGTGCAGACCGCTGAGCTTGAAGGTTCCGGCGGTGGTGGCCCACGCCGTCTGCTTCACGTTGGTCAGGTCCGCCGAGTCCGCCTGCTGGGCGAAGCCGAACGGGTTGGCCTGCTCGCCGCCGCCCTTCATGCCCGGACCCTTGCTGGCGTCCTTGGCGGCCACACCGATGTCGATGCCGTGGAAGGTGGCGTCGGCGGCGAGGTCCTCGACGTCGATGTACAGGTTGTCCGCCTGGACCTGGTGGTCCTTGTCGGAGCTGTCGCCCGCCTCCAGTCGCAGCGTGACATCACCGAGGATCGGGATGTCGGGCGTGACGACCGACTGGCACATCTTCTGAATCGTGGCCGACTTGAAGGCCGAGACCGCGACGGGGTGAGCCGTCTTGCCGCCGGACATCGTGTAGCCCTGGTCGATCGCCCCGTACTGCGAGAAGCCCTCGCCGTGGAGCGACTTCGCCGTCACCTTGAACGACTGACCCGAAACGCTGAACGAAGCGGCGAGAGCGCCCTGCGCGAGGGCGACACCTATCGCGGCCGTCGCGGCGACGCTGGGCACCATGACCACAGCGAACCGCTTCCATCTGGTCCCGCCACGCACCTGGGACTCCATATTTCCTCCTTCTCGGACGTACATCTCCTGGCCCGGACTCGAACCGGTCGGCGGCTCAGCCGGACAGGGATGGGAGAAGTGCTACGTCCTCGGGAAGGAGAGCGCCCGCGCTCGGCAGCGCGAACAGCGCCCGAATCACCGGCGATCACCCCCGAGCGACAACCACTGGTCGCGCCTGACACGCATCACGCACAACCTTCCGGACAGGCTCCACCGGTACGGCGAAGACCCCCCTGCCCTAGAACCGGCGCCACTGCCGCCGGTTCTGCTCGGTGGGGACCCAGATTCTCCCGCGACCCGACCGGTTGCCGGGGTACGGGAATGGACCGAGCGTCGCCGATCGTGGTGCATTCTCGGCCCGGACACAAGGGGGTTCGTTACTCGCTAGTAACGGCCGGATAACCGGCCGACGACCCAGAGGTCTCGAAGCGCGACGCTGGGTGCCATCCAGGGGCAGAGCAAAGCCGTTGATCCCTGGACGAATCCAGACAGACCAACGGCTCTGATTTACTCCGAGTAACAGCACGTGCGATTACCAAGATTTGGTAAAGCGCCGCCGCCCTGACGCTTCGTCGGCAGAATTTTCACCCCGGCATCACAAGCCGTGGCGTTTAGCGACTGGTCAGAAAAGCGCCCGCGCGAGCGCCCGACGGGCCCCGACCACCCGCGGATCCTCGGGCCCCACGACCTCGAACAGCTCCAGCAGCCGGCGCCGCACCGTGTCCCGGTCGTCACCCACCGTGCGCCGCACGGTGTCGATGAGCCGCCCGAAGGCGTCCTCGACATGACCGCCCACCAGATCCAGGTCGGCGGCCGCGATCTGCGCGTCCACGTCGGCCGGCTTGTCGGCCGCGTCCTTGCGCACCTGCTGCGGGTCCATCCCCTGCACCCGCTGCAGCAACTCGGCCTGCGCGAGACCGAGCTGGGCCTCGGTGTTGCCGGGGTCGTCGCTGAGCACGTTCTTGTAGGCCTGGACGGCCCCGCCCAGGTCGCCCGCGTCCAGCGCCCGCACGGCGGCCTCCAGCAGGGCGTCGTACGGCCCCGCCGGCACCTCCGGCCGCTCGGCGCCGCCCGGCTGGGCGTCCGGGTCGACGGTCAGGCCGGTCAGCCCGAACCGCTGCTCGGCCACCTGCACCAACTGGTCCAGGGTCTGACGGATCTGCTGCTCGCCGGCCGCGCCCTGGAAGAGGGGCAGCGCCTGCCCGGCGACGACCGCGAAGACGGCCGGGATCCCCTGGACCCCGAACTGCTGCATCAGCATCTGGTTGGCGTCGACGTCGATCTTGGCGAGCAGGATGCGCCCGTCGTACTCGACGGCCAGCCGCTCCAGGACCGGGCTCAGCTGCTTGCAGGGCTGACACCACTCGGCCCAGAAGTCGATGACGACGGGTACTTCGGCGGACCGCTGGAGGACGTCCCGCTCGAAGCCCGCCTCATCGACGTCGATGACGAGATCGGCCGGGGAGATCGCCCCCGTGCCGCCCTGCCGGGCGGCCTCGGCGCGCGCCTGCTCTGCCTTGGCCTTGGCCTCCTGGGCCGCCTTCACCGCGGCGAGGTCGACGACGCCGCTCATGGACATGTTCCGTGGCTGCATACGTCTATCCTCCCCCGTTCCCGCGCATGAAGAAAAAAGCGATGAGATGTGCGGTGACGTCGGGGTCCCCACCCCACGTCGTGATCGTCGCCCGTGTACGTCCATCACGAGCTTTCGCTACGAGTCGTAGCGTAATGCCATGCGGGGCCTCCGCGACACCACACACCGGTGATCTCCCTCACGACCGCACAGATCGCGCCGGTTATGGTCGAGGGATGCAGAGCCCCACCCCAGCCGGCCGTCCCGGACGCCCGCGCAGCACCGAGGCGGACACCGCGATCCTGGCCGCCACCCGCCAGGCTCTGGTCGAACTGGGCTGGTCGAAGCTCACGTTGGGAGACGTGGCGACGCGCGCCGGGGTTGCGAAGACGACGCTCTACCGGCGCTGGGCCGGCAAGAACGAACTGGTCGTCGACGCGGTCGCCGAACTCTTCGACGAGCTGGAACTCCCCGACCGCGGCAGCCTGGCCGCCGACATCGAGGGCGTGGTCCTGCAGTTCGCCGCCATCCTGGCCCGCCCGGAGGCCAAGAGTGGCCTGATGGCGGTGGTGGCGGAGGCCACCCGCGACGACGCCCTGCGCGAGCGCATCCGCGCCTCCATCGTGGGCCGCCAGAAGCGCCTCGTCCTGGAGGGCCGCACCCGCGCCCAGTGCCGCGGCGAACTCCCGCCCGAACCGGACCCCACGGAGTCCGCCCGCACGGAGGACCTCATCTTCGACATGGTCGCGGGCGCGGTGGTCCATCGCACCCTGGTCAGCGGCAAGCCCGCGGACGCGGGATGGGTGGAACGCTTCGTGGCGGTCCTGCTGCACGGCATCTCGGGAGCCGAGGCCGAGGACTGACAGGGCGAGGCCGGGTCCCTCCGGCCCCTCCGGTACACGTGAAGTTCACGCGTCCGCGCCCTGGAGACCTTGCATGTATGGCATGTCCCGGTCACCATGTCCCCGGATATCTACTCGCATAGATTCCCTAGCCGCTTCACCTGTTCCACCCGGCACAACCTGACAGTGCGTCACCGACCGACTGACCACTCGCACCCGGGAGGACCGATCCCCGTGAGACCTCGTCCCATCCGTAGACGTGGCACTCTGGCCGCCACCGCGGCCACCCTTCTCGCCCTGGCCGCGGCGCAGACCCTCGCCGCCGCCCCGTCGGCCGGCGCGGCCCCCGCCCCCGTCGCAGCCGCCTCCATGCCCCACTCCGCCCCCGCGTCCGCGGTCACCGCCGCCCAGAACCGGGCCGCGCGGACGATCGCGCGCTCGCTCGGTGACACCACCTGGCGGACGCGCCTTCAGGCGGCGGCCCTGAAGTCGGGCGACGTCGCCGTGACCCCGCTCGCCGCCGGAGCCGACCACCACCTGGGGTCCGAGCTGGCCGCCGCCGACCGTGCGATCGCCGCCGCCAAGGGTCTGGACACCAAGGTCGGCCCGCTGCTGCGGCTGCGGCTCGGGGACCGCTCCATGCGCGCCGCGCTGGCCGCCGGCACCGCACCCTGGGTCACCGCGGCCGACTCGGACGACGACGCCCGCACGGTCACCGCGTACGACAGCCGGGGCCGCGCCCACGAACTGGACGCCCGCAAGGCGCCCTCGCGCCCGGTGTACGTGGTCGACGTCGACAGCTCCAAGGCGCTGGCGGCCGGTCTGGACGTCCTGCGAGACGAACTGGTCAAGCACGGCGTGGCATCCGCGGCACCCGGCGCCGTCGACGCCTCGCCCAGGACCGGGACCGCGGCGACCACCTCGGGCTTCTGGACGACGAAGATCACCGCGGTCGAGCTCTCGGACGACGAGGAGCCCTGGATCAAGGGCGCGGCCGAGATCTACACCCTGGTCACCGGCTTCGGCCAGGACGGCAAGGTCCGCGTCGATCCCGTGGACATGCCGTACCTGGACTACGACGGCACGGTCTACCGGCCCAATCAGATTCTGGTGAACTGGTCGAACTACAAGTACAACCTGGCCGACGCCGTGATGATGGAGGAGGACGGCAGCACGAACTACCGCGACCTCGCCAACGCGATCGCCACGGCCCTGCTCACCATCACCGACCAGGGCGCCTACATCCCACTGGTGACCGCGGTCCTGAACGCCATACCGAACGACTGGTGGACCGACGACCCCGACTACGTCGAGTCCTGGTACACCCTGGCGCGGAGCAACAACGGCACCTACTACGGCGCCCGCGGCAACGGCTGGATGACCGTCGAGCCGTACTTCGTGGAGCAGTTCTGAGGCAGGACGACCGAAGTAGGCCCGCGGGAACGGAAGTCCGTCGCCCGCGGGCCCCTCGCATGCGCCGTGCCCGTACGGCCGTCAGAAGCCCGCCGGCTCCGTGTAGACGCCCCACTCGTCCCGCAGCACCCCGCAGATCTCGCCCAGGGTCGCCTCGGCGCGTACGGCGTCCAGCATCGGCTCGATCATGTTGGTGCCGGACCGGGCGGCGGCGAGCATCCCGTCCAGGGCCGCACGGACCGCGGACTCGTCGCGGGCCGCCTTGCGCCCGGACAGCACGCGGACCTGCTCCCGCTCCACCTCGTGGCTGACCCGCAGGATCTCCAGGTCGCCGGTGACCGATCCGGTGTGGACGTTGACGCCCACGACCCGCTTCTCGCCCTTCTCCAGCGCCTGCTGGTAGCGGAAGGCCGACTCCGCGATCTCGCCGGTGAACCAGCCGTCCTCGATCCCCCGCAGGATCCCGGACGTGATCGGGCCGATGGGGTGCCGCCCGTCCGGGTGCGCCCGCAGCCCGCGCTCCTTGATCTGCTCGAAGATCTTCTCCGCGTCCGCCTCGATCCGGTCCGTCAGCTGCTCGATGTACCAGGAACCGCCCAGCGGGTCGGCCACGTTGGCGACGCCGGTCTCCTCCATCAGCACCTGCTGGGTGCGCAGCGCGATCTCCGCGGCCTGCTCGCTCGGCAGCGCCAGCGTCTCGTCCAGCGCGTTGGTGTGCAGCGAGTTCGTCCCGCCGAGCACCGCCGCGAGCGCCTCCACGGCCGTACGGACCACGTTGTTGTACGGCTGCTGCGCGGTCAGCGAGACGCCGGCGGTCTGCGTGTGGAACCGCAGCCACTGCGCCTTCTCGCTCTTCGCCCCGTACACGTCCCGCATCCAGCGCGCCCAGATCCGCCGGGCCGCCCGGAACTTGGCGATCTCCTCGAAGAAGTCGACGTGGGCGTCGAAGAAGAAGGACAGGCCGGGCGCGAACACGTCCACGTCGAGCCCGCGCGAGAGGCCCAGCTCGACGTACCCGAAGCCGTCCGCGAGCGTGTACGCCAGCTCCTGCGCGGCCGTCGCACCGGCCTCGCGGATGTGGTAGCCGGAGACGGACAGCGGCTTGTACGCGGGGATGCCCGCCGCGCAGTACTCCATGAGGTCGCCGATCAGCCGCAGATGCGGCTCGGGCTGGAAGAGCCACTCCTTCTGGGCGATGTACTCCTTGAAGATGTCGGTCTGGAGGGTCCCGTTGAGCACCCCCGGATCCACACCCTGCCGCTCGGCGGCGACCAGGTACATGCAGAAGACCGGCACGGCGGGCCCGCTGATCGTCATGGAGGTGGTGACGTCCCCGAGCGGGATGTCCTTGAACAGCACCTCCATGTCGGCGGCCGAGTCGATCGCGACACCGCAGTGCCCGACCTCGCCGAGCGAGCGCGGGTCGTCGGAGTCCCGACCCATGAGCGTCGGCATGTCGAAGGCGACCGACAGACCCCCGCCACCGGCGGCGAGGATCATCTTGTACCGCTCGTTGGTCTGCTCGGCGTTGCCGAACCCGGCGAACTGCCGGATCGTCCAGGTACGCCCCCGGTAGCCGGTCGGATGGAGGCCGCGCGTGAAGGGGTACTCCCCGGGCCAGCCGATCCGCTCGAATCCCTCGTACGTGTCCCCCGGCCGGGGCCCGTACACCGGCTCCACGGGATCGCCGGAGAGCGTGGTGAAGTCAGCGTCGCGCTTGCGCGCGGCGTCATAGCGGGCCTGCCAGCGCCGGCGGCCTTCCTCGATGCCGTGAGCGTCCATACCATCGAATTTACTTGGACGTCCTAGTAAATGTCGATGGGCAACCGCCGTACGGGTGCCGTACGGCGGTGTGACGTTCGTCGTGCGGCCTACGCCTTGGCGACGGCCGGGGCCTGCTCGGCGACCCGGGACTGCAGCTCGCGGCTGATCTTCCGCTCGACGAAGAAGGCGGCCGTCGGGATCGTGCCCGCCAGCAGCACCCACAGCTGCTTGCCGACCGGCCACTTCGCCTTGGAGCCCAGATCGAAGGCGAAGACCAGGTAGACGACGTACAGCCAGCCGTGGGCGATGGCGACGGCACGGGTGACGTCGGCGGCGCCGTCGATGTGGAACCCGTACTTCGCGATCATGCTCAGGCACAGGAGCACCAGCAGCACACCGGTGATGTAGGCCAGGGCGCGGTAACGGGTCAGCACGCTCTTCTTCATGCCGACGAGCGTAACGACCCGTTCCGGGAGATCTTGCCCCGGGTCACCCCTCTTCGAAGTCGTGCGCCGCGATCCGCAGCGGGCGCAGCATCGCGAAGATCTCCGCGCACTCCTCGGCGTCGTACACCCCGAGGCCGAAGTCCATCGCCATCAGGTCGCGGGTGGCCGCGTCGACCACCTCGCGGCCCTTGTCGGTGATCACGGCGAGGGTGCCGCGGCCGTCGTTGGGGTTGGGGCGCTTGGCCACCAGACCGGACTTCACCAGCCGGTCCACGGTGTTCGTCACCGACGTGGGGTGCACCATCAGGCGCTCGCCGATCTTGGACATCGGCAGCTCGCCGGCCTTGGAGAAGGTGAGCAGCACCAGCGCCTCGTAGCGCGCGAACGTCAGTCCGTACGGCTTGACCACCGCGTCGACCTCGGACAGCAGGATCTGCTGGGCACGCATGATCGAGGTGATCGCGGCCATCGCGGGCACGTTTCCCCAGCGCTGCTTCCAGAGCTCGTCGGCACGGGCGATGGGGTCGAAGGGAAGACTGAGAGGCTTCGGCACGTCACCAGACCCTACCGGCCGGTCATTATGCGGTCAGCCCCGTCTCGGTCCTCGGTCATCCGGCACGCCAGGGCGAGCCCCCCGCAGCACAGCGTGCCCAGCACGCCGGCCGCCACGACGGCCGCCCGCACTCCCAGGAACTGGCCCGCGACCCCGGCCAGCGCCATGCCCACGCCCTGGATCGTCATCAGACCCGCGCTGAGCAGCGTCATGGCCCGCCCGCGCAGCTCCTCGGGCACGGCCCGGACGAACCACTGGTCGAGGCCCAGGGTGTACGCAGATCCGGCCCCGGACAGCAGCAGGAGCGGCAGGGAGGACCCCAGCCCGGGGTGGAGCGCGAAGCCGAGGTACGGCAGCAGGGTCAGGCAGAGCAGCGGCAGTGCGATCCGCTCGCGGGCCGCGGGACCCAGCCGCGCCCCGGCGTACAGCTCACCGGCGACCGTGCCCACGGGCAGCGCGCACATGAGCAGGCCGAGCCCGGTGGAACCGGCGCCGAGCGTGTCGGCGTAGGGCGCGGCCAGCGCCTCCGGGACGACGGAGAACATGGCCGGCAGCCAGAAGACGAGCAGCAGGACGCGGACCCGCCGGTCGGCGAGCAGCCGGCGGGCGCCGGGGCAGGAGTCAGCCCGGTCGCGGGCGCGGGCGGGCCGCCGTCGGGTGCCGAACCGCAGCAGCGCGGCGGAGGCGAGGAAGGTGCCGACGGTGATCAGCAGCGCGTGGCGGGGCGGGGCGACGGTGAGCAGCAGTCCGCCCAGCCCGTATCCCACGAGCAGGGAGCTCTGCGCGACGATCCGCAGCAGCGAGCGGCCGAGCACGAACAGGTCGCCGTCGCCGAGGACGTCGGCGAGGGTCGCCATCCGGGTGCCGGAGAACACCGGCGCGACGACGGCGAGCCCGCACCGCAGCGTGAGCAGCACGCCGATCCCCGCGCCCGGCACCGTCATCAGCGCCACGCACCCCGCGCACACCAGGTCGCATGTGACCAGCACCCGCCGGGCCGGGAAGCGGTCGGCGACCGAGGCGAGCACGGTGCCGCCGACGGCGTAGGGCAGGAAGCCGACGGCGAAGGCGAGGGCGCTCATCAGGGGCGACCGCGTGAGGTCGTAGACGAGCACCGAGAGCGCGATCTCGCTGACGATCACGCCGAGCATGGACAGGACGTGGGCGGCGAAGACGGCCCGGAACTCGCGTACGGCGAGGACACGGCCGTAGCGGGCGCGCTCGGGCGCGGCGGCCTGAGGGGGAGCGGACATGCCGGGAGGGTGCCTGCACGGACACGACGGGACGTAGAGTTTCGGCTCAGGCCGAATGTTGTGCGAATGTCGTGCCGGCCGTTGTGGCGAATGTTGTGCCGGATGTCGTGTGCGCGCAGGCGGGAGGATCACCGTGCCCTCACTCCTCCACTTCGGCGAGGACGACTTCCTGCGCTGCCGGTTCGCCGTGTCGCCGCTGTGGGAGACCCAGGACGCGGTGCGCACGCTCAGGCGCCCGGACCGGCACGGCTATCACGCGCCCTGGCTGCGCAGGATCCGTACGGCGGCGGCCGGGCTCGACCTGACGCCGCTGTGGCTGCTGATGCCGCGGCGCGGGCACTCCCCGGACTGGCTCGGTCCGCCGCCGATCGGCCCTGCGGCCACCTTCGAGGAGGAGATCGCGGCCGTCCGGGCGGCCGACCCGGAAGCGGCCCGGGAGGACACCGCCCTCTCGCTGGCCTGCACGCCGGGCGCCCTGGAGTCGGAGCACGGCAGGGCGTGGCTCGCGGACCCCGCCCGGATGGTGCGGGAGCTGGCGGACGCGCTGGAGGAGGCCTGGCGGGTGCTGGTCGCGCCGGAGTGGCCCCGGCTGCGGGCACTGCTGGAGGCGGACGTCGCCTTCCACTCGCGTCGGCTGGCCGAGGTCGGGCTGGGCGCCCTGCTCCCGGAGCTGGACTCCCGCCTGTCCTGGAACGGCCGCACCCTGACGCTCTCGCTGCACGGCGAGTACGCCCGCGACCTCGGCGGTCAGGGCCTGGTGCTGATGCCGAGCGTGTTCTCCTGGCCCGATGTGATCACCGGCTTCGAGCCCCCCTGGCAACCCACGGTCGTCTATCCCGCCCGTGGCCTCGCCGGCCTCTGGACCGAACCGGCCGACCGGACGCCGGGGGCCCTGGCACGCCTCCTGGGCGCCAACCGGGCCGCCGTCCTCTGCGCCCTGGACGACCCCGCGACCACCACGGCCCTGGCCCACCGCCTGCGCCTGGCCCCGTCCTCGGTCTCCGCCCACCTGACGGTCCTCCGCGACGCCGGCCTCCTCACCACCCGCCGCTACGGCCACCAGGTCCTGTACGAACGGACACCGCTGGGAATGGCGCTGGCGTCGGGGGGCTGAACCTGGTGTACCGGGTGGTGCCGAGCTCCTACGACGCGCTCCTGCCCGTACGCCGCAACCGGTGCCGCACGGCCCGCTGTGCGACCGGCCCCAGGTCCTCCAGGGCGGCGGCCAGCGCACCGAGCTGCTCCAGCGCGTCCAGGGCCGCGTGCGCCCCGGCCTCGTCCACACCCTCGTACAGCTCGATCCCGACGAACGACGCGGCGACCGCGCGAGCGAGGCCCGCCGGATCGGTGAACTCGCCGAAGGGTGTCCCTGCCAGCACCCTCCTCAGCACCTGTTCGATCTCGGTGATCCACAGGTCGAGGCCGGCGGTCGTGGCCGGGCCGAGCCCGGGATGGGTGGACGCGCCCGCCAGCAGCTGCCCGAGCAGGGCGACATGCCCGACGGCCCGCTCCTGCTCGTGCATCGCCCGCCCGACGGCGAGCAGTTCGGACAGCGAGCCGACCGCGGCGAGCCGGTCCCGGTAGCGGGCCACGGTCTGCTCGGCCCCGTATCGGCAGGCCGCGGCGAGGAGTTCGTCCACGGATCCGAAGTGGTAGAAGACCAGTGCCTGGTTGACCCCGGCCGCCGCGGCGACCGTACGGGCGGAGGTCTTGGCGATGCCCTGCTCGGTGAGGACCCGCAGGGCACCCTCCAGCAGCTTGGTCTTCGTCTCCTGGGACTTGGCGGTCTCGGCCTTCGCCCGCTCCGGCGTCATGCGCGCGCCTCCTCCCGCACCGGCCGCAGCCCCGGGCGCACTCCGCGGGCGTGGATGGGCGTGTACGACGCCGTGAAGGAGCCGTCGTAGCCGAAGAGGGGGCCGAAGTAGCGGTTGGCGACCCGGACGCGGATGCGGAAGCGGCCGGCCGCGTCGTCGTACGACTCCCTCACCTCGGCGGTGGCGCCGACGAGTTCGGGCACGCGGACGTCCACCGGCCCTTCCCGGAGCCGGTGTTCGCCGGAGCGGATGAGGAGGGAGCCGTCGGGCTCGGCGGTGAAGTGGAGTTCGCTGGCGAGGTGTTGGTGGGTGCCCAGGTAGTCGAGGATGCGGTCGTCCTTGGGGCTGAGCACCATCTGGGCGTCGAAGCGGCGGGCACGGCCGGGCAGGTCGAAGGTGCGCACGAAGCTCACCGTCTCACGGCCGAAGGTGTCGGCGTACGGCACGTTCTCGATGACGAAGGGGACGTTCCGGCCCGCCCTCGGCACGAGGATGTTGCGGGTGGTGCCGAGGGCCAGGAACGGCTTCACGAAGGCCGGGCCGTGCCAGATCCTGTCCATCACGCCCCGGCCGGTGCAGACTTCGCCGCCGGCCAGGCCCACCGAGAAGCGGCGCTGGAGCTGGGGGTGGAGGCGGTCGAAGGCGTCGCCCATGACCGTGCGGAACATGGAGGCCGGTTCGGTCGTCCGATCTCGTCCTGCCGTCGTCATCCGTGCCTCTCCTGCCGTCATCCGCGCCTCTCCCGCTGTCGTCCGTGCCCCTGCCGCTGTCGTCCGTGCCCCTCCCGCCGTCATCCGTGCCCCTCCCGCCGTCATCCGTGCCGCTCCAGGGTGCGCAGGACGCGCGGGACGCCGGTCTGGACGACGGGGGCGCGCAGGCAGCGGCGGGCGGCCGGGGTGCAGGCGAGGGGCGCCTTGAAGAGCGCCAGGGACATGGCGACCACGAGCAGGATCGGGCAGAGGTAGATCACGAAGACGGCGAGCGACCCGAAGGCCCGCACGACGGGGCCCAGCCCGAGTCCGGTCAGGCACACGACGAGCACCAGCGCCCGGACCAGCAGTTCGGCGAGCCAGTTGGCCAGGGCGCGTTCGGGGGTGATGCCCCGCTCCAGCCACAGCCGGAGCCGGTCGAAGGACCAGGCCGTGGCCCAGCCCATGAGCGGCCGGAACACCAGCCGGTCGGCGACGGCGCCGAAGGCGCCCCAGCGGGGTCGGTAGTCGTAGCCGGTGAGGAAGCGGACGCCGCCGTCCGCCTCGGGCACGTAGCGCCAGTAGCCACTGCCCTCGGCGAGCAGGGAGAGGGGGTGCGGGGAGCTGAAGCGCAGGGCGGAGGTGCGGGTGCCGTCGGGGCGTTCCTTCTCGCCCGCGGCGACGCCGGTGCCGGACACGGTGAGGAACGGCAGGACACGCGTGGCGTAACGGAAGCGCTGCGGTTCGCCCTCCGCGCGCGGGAGGTAGGTGATCTTGTTGAACCGGAGGTCCCAGCGCTGGTGCTGGGCGGGGTCCTGGGTGCGCGACCACAGTTCGTCGAGGTCGGCGCGGATACGCGTCTCTATGTAGAGACCCATGGTGTTCCCCCACGTCGGAATCATGTTTGAGCAGTCGCTCAAAACATCTGTGAGGCAACGTACCACCGTTTTGAGCGACCGCTCAAAGCCTGGGGACGAGAAAACCCCGGCCCCAACGGGCCGGGGTGTGCCGGGAGTTCGGCGGTCGCTAGCGCGCCAGGTGCCGCTCGACGGTCTCGACCTTGGAGGTGAGGCCGTCGGTCACGCCGGGCCGGATGTCGGCCTTGAGGACGAGCGAGACGCGCGGCGCCCGCGCCTCGACGGCGGCCACGGCGCGCCTGACGACGTCCATGACCTCGTCCCACTCGCCCTCGATGGACGTGAACATGGCGTCGGTGCGGTTGGGCAGGCCCGACTCGCGGACCACGCGGACGGCGTCGGCGACGTACTCCCCCACGTCCTCGCCGACGCCCAGGGGCGTCACGGAGAAGGCGACGATCATGCTTCCACGGCCTCTTCCTTGCGGGCCCGGGCGGCGACGACGGCGTCCTCGGCCTCGCGGCGCAGCCTGCGCTCCGCGATGAAGCCGCCGGTGGGCAGCACCGAGAGGACGAAGTAGAGGGCCGCGGTCTTCAGCGGCCACTTGGCGCGGTTCCAGGCGTCCGCCCAGAAGACCACGTAGAGGATGAACAGCACGCCGTGCACAGCGCCCATCACGGGGACCGCGTTGAAGTCCGTGGTGCGCTTCAGCACCGAGCAGACGAGCAGGATCAGGAAGGACACGGCCTCCGGGGCCGAGACCAGGCGGAGGCGGCGGAGGGCGGTGGCGGTCTTGATGTCCACAGGTCACCTTCGGTGGGAGAGACGTCCACGCTTTGTGAACGGAAGCACAAGCGCCGTCCATTGTGGCAAACGGTCGCCCTAGGGGTTCGCTCAGGGTGGCTCTCCACCCAGGGGCCCTGGCCGGTCCACCCGCGTGACCGCTACTTTCGCAGCGTGGCGATGTTCCGACTCCAAGGGAGCAAGGTGCTCGCCGTCGACATGACCGGGGATGCCGTGAAGGCGAAGAACGGCTCGATGGTCGCGTACGACGGGCAGATGGCCTTCAAGAAGCTGAGTGGTGGCGGCGAGGGGCTGCGGGGGATGGTGACCCGGCGGCTCACCGGCGAGCAGATGACGGTGATGGAGGTGAGGGGGCAGGGGACCTGCTGGTTCGCGGACCGGGCCTCCGAGATCAACCTGGTCAGCCTCCAGGGGGACAAGCTCTACGTCGAGTCGAGCAATCTGCTCGCGACGGACGCGGGGCTGAGGACGGGCACGACGTTCACCGGGCTGCGCGGCGCCGCGCAGGGCAACGGGCTGTTCACGACGACCGTCGAGGGCCACGGCCAGGCGGCGATCGTCTCGGACGGGCCGGCGGTGGTGCTCCGGGTCAGCCCGCAGTACCCGCTGATCGTCGACCCGGGCGCGTACATCGCCCATCAGGGGAACGTACGGCAGTCCTTCCAGTCCGGTGTGACGTTCCGCACGTTCTTCGGGGAGGGCGGCGGCGAGGCCTTCCAGATCCGCTTCGAGGGCGACGGGCTGGTCTACGTACAGCCCAGCGAGCGGAACACGATCGCGGGGGATCTGTGAGATGAGCTTCCGGGAGATCAACTCCAAGATGGTCGAGGCGACCGTGCTGCCCGGCCAGAGACTGTTCAGCCAGCGCGGGGCGATGCTCGCCTACAAGGGGGACATGTCCTTCACGCCCAACCTCCAGGGCGGCCAGGGCGGGCTCATGTCCATGATCGGGCGGCGGGTGGCCGGCGAGGCGACGCCGCTGATGACCGTCGAGGGCAGCGGCACCGTGTTCTTCGGGCACGGCGGCCACCATGTGCACGTCATCCACCTCTCCGGCGACACCCTGTACGTCGAGGCCGACCGGCTGCTCGCCTTCGAGGGCACCCTCCAGCAGGGCACGATGTTCATGGGCTCGCAGGGCGGGGTCATGGGCCTGGTCCGGGGCCAGGTCACCGGGCAGGGGCTGTTCACGACCACCCTCCAGGGCCATGGCGCCGTGGCCGTGATGGCGCACGGCGGTGTCTTCGAGATCCCGATCACCCCCCAGCGCCCGGTCCATGTGGACCCGCAGGCCTACGTCGCCCATCACGGCGACGTCCGCAACAAGCTGTCCACCGCGCTCGGCTGGCGCGACATGGTGGGCCGCGGCTCCGGCGAGGCCTTCCAGCTGGAGCTGAGCGGCAGCGGCACGGTGTACGTCCAGGCGTCGGAGGAGAAGCTGTGAGCGCGTACGGAACCCCCGGCGGCCCGGTGGTGCACGACCCGATGACGCTGCCCGCCGACGACAACGTGAACAAGTACACGTTCTGCGTCGAGCTCAAGAGCGGGCAGTGGTTCCTGCAGAAGGGGAAGATGATCGCCTACTACGGGGCGATCGAGTTCAACGGCATCGGGCATGGCCGACTCGACCGACTTGTCCGAACCTCGTTCCATTCGCCACTGCACGCGAGCGACTGGGTCGTGGCGGAGGGCTCCGGGAAGATGCTGCTGGCCGACCGGGCCTTCGACGTCAACTCCTACGACCTGGACGACGGGAACTTGACCATTCGCGCGGGCAACCTGCTCGCTTTTCAGCCAAGTCTCGCGCTCAAGCAATCGATCGTGCCGGGTTTTCTGACCCTCATCGGAACCGGAAAGTTCGTGGCCGCATCTAACGGTCCGGTGGTGTTCATGGAACCCCCGATCCGGGTGGACCCCCAGGCGCTGGTCGGGTGGGCCGACTGCCCGTCACCGTGTCATCACTACGACCACGGGTACCTGACAGGCGTCATGGGCGGTCTACGTGCGATGACGGGCCTCGGCGGTGCCTCCGGGGAGGAGCACCAGTTCGAGTTCGTGGGAGCCGGGACGGTCCTGCTGCAGTCGAGCGAGACCCTCATGGCCGAGCAGGCCACGGGGGCCGTTCCGTCGGAGCCGGGGGTGCCCGGTGGTGGCGGACCGGTACCGGGTGGACACGGTCCGCAATCGTCGGGCGTACCGCGCCTTCCCGGACAGCTGGGGGACCTCCAGCGTCGCTTCGGGCTGTGAGCGGTAATCTGCGGAGTGTGACATCGAACGCGTGCGCACAGTCACACCACCCGAAGTAGTTCGCCATTCAACTTCTTAGGTAGACTTCATTCATGGAGACCGAGACGGCCACGCGCTGGCTGACCGATGCGGAGCAGTGCGCCTGGCGCACCCACCTGGAGGTCAACAGGCTGTTGACGTACCAGCTCGAAAAGGATCTGCAGCCGTTCGGCCTGACGATGAACGACTACGAGATCCTCGTCAATCTGTCCGAGTCGGACGACGTGCGGATGCGGATGAGCGACCTGGCCTCGGCGACGCTGCAGTCCAAGAGCCGGCTCTCGCACCAGATCACGCGGATGGAGAACGCGGACCTGGTGCGGCGCGAGAACTGCGAGTCCGACCGGCGGGGGCTGTACGCCGTGCTGACCGAGCACGGCATGGAGACGATGAAGAAGGTCGCGCCGTATCACGTGGCATCCGTACGGCGGCACTTCATCGATCTGCTGTCGCCCGAGGCGCTGACGGACCTGGAGAAGTCGCTCAAGCCGATCGCCGAACATCTGAGGGGCCAGCGGGGGCGCCCCTGACCCCAGGGCCGGCGGGGGTGGAGGCGCTTACCGGCGCTGTGCGGCGGCCGCGCCCACCCGTGTCGTTCCGACGGCACGACCGCCCGCAGCCGCTGCGGCCGCGGCGATGAGAGCGGCGCTCCCCGCCACCGCGAAGCACATCGGGAGCGGCAGGGCGCCGATCAGCAGCCCTGCCGCCAGCGCTCCCCCGGAACTCCCCGCGTTCACCGCCATGTTCACCCAGGCCCCCGCCTGCGTACGGGAGCCCTCCGCCGCCGTCTCGTCGGCCAGGAGGTAGGCCGTCGTCAGGGCCGGGGCGATGAAGGCGCCCGCGCAGGTCATGGCCGTCGCGAGGGTCCAGGGGCCGGGGGCGAGGCCCCCGACGGCGATCACCAGGCCCAGGCCCGCCGCGAAGCCCGCGAGCCGGGCACGGGCGGACCCCCGCCAGTCGATCGCGCCGTTGACCAGGCCGCCCACCGCGCTGCCCACGGAGAGGGCGCCCAGGATCCAGGGGACGAGCGCGGTGTCGTAGGAACGCGCGTTCGCGAAGGCCATCACCAGCAGGTCCACGGCACTGAGGGCCAGTCCGACCCCCGCGGCCACGGCGACCGGGGCCAGCAGACCGCGGGGCCCGCCGAGGCGCTTGCCGCGCGATCCCGGGCGCGGGCCGGTCATCGCCGGGGACGCGACGAAGGCACAGGTGCCGGCGACGTTCAGCAGGGCGCTGAGCAGGATGCCCGCCGCCGGAGGCGCGCAGGTCACCAGCGCGCCGACCAGCACCGGGCCGGAGACGAAGAGCAGTTCCTCGGCGACGCCGTCCAGGCTGTAGGCGCGCTGCAGGAGACGGCGGTCGGCGACGAGTTCGGACCACAGGGCGCGCATGGTGGGGCCCAGCGGAGGCGCGCAGGCGCCCGCGAGAGCGGCGGCGGTGGCGATGAGCGGGGCCGGGGCGCCAGGGCGCCAGGTGAGGGCCGCCAGGACGCACAGCAGGGCGCCGTAGAGGGCGGCCATGGGCAGCAGGGCGCGGCGGGGGCCGTGCCGGTCGATCAGGGCGGCCCGCAGGGGCAGCAGGAAGACCGTGGCGCCGCCGAACAGGGACATCACCGCGCCGGAGGCGGCGTAGGACCCGGTGGCGCGGGTGACGGACAGCAGGACCGCCAGCGAGACCGTCCCGTAGGACAGGCGGGCGGTCAGGGCGGCGGTGAAGGTACGGCGGGCGTGCGGGACGCGCAGGACGGCGGCGTACGAAGGGCATGGCGAAGTGGTCGCGGACATGCGGATGTTCCTCGGTGGGAGGCGGAGAGCGGACACCTGGGCACCTAGGGCCTGTCCGGCCCTGGACGGTGCGGGGGTGCGCTCTATGCCATGAGGAGGAACATGTTGATCAAGTTAACAGGCGCCGGCCCGGGTGACCAGACCCGTGCGAGCGCCTGCGTGTGGCCTTCGTCCGCCGGTCGTCAGCCTTCCGTCAGGCTCGCCACCAGTTCGTCGGCGGCGCGGTACGGGTCCAGTTCGCCCGCCACGATCCGTTCTGCCAGGGCGCCGAGGTGGCGGTCGCCGTGCAGGTCGCCGATGCGCTCGCGCAGTGCCGTCACGGCGATCGTCTCGACCTCGCGGGACGCGCGGGCCAGGCGGCGCTCCGCCAGGACTCCCCGCTCCTCCATCCAGGCGCGGTGCTTCTCCAGGGCCTCGACGACCTCGTCGACGCCCTCGGCGCGGGCCGCGACGGTCTTGACGATGGGCGGGCGCCAGTCGCCGGGGCCGCGGGCCTCGCCGAGGCCGAGCATGTGGTTCAGTTCGCGGGCCGTGGCGTCGGCGCCGTCGCGGTCCGCCTTGTTGACGACGTAGACGTCGCCGATCTCCAGGATTCCGGCCTTGGCCGCCTGGATGCCGTCGCCCATGCCGGGGGCCAGGAGGACGACGGAGGTGTCCGCCTGGGAGGCGATCTCCACCTCGGACTGGCCGACGCCGACCGTCTCGACCAGGATCACGTCGCAGCCCGCCGCGTCCAGGACGCGGATCGCCTGCGGGGCGGCCCAGGCCAGGCCGCCGAGGTGGCCCCGGGTCGCCATGGAACGGATGTAGACGCCGGGGTCGGAGGCGTGGTCCGACATGCGGACGCGGTCGCCGAGGAGGGCGCCGCCGGAGAAGGGGGACGAGGGGTCGACGGCCAGGACGCCGACCCGCTTGCCCTGCTTGCGGTACGCGGTGACGAGCGCGGAGGTGGAGGTCGACTTGCCGACGCCCGGGGAGCCGGTCAGGCCGACCACATAGGCGTTGCCGGTCAGCGGCGCCAGTGCCGCCATGACCTCCCTGAGCTGCGGGGACGCCCCCTCCACCAGGGAGATCAGCCGGGCCACGGCCCGCGGCCGGCCTTCCCTGGCCTGGGCCACCAGAGAGGAGACGTCCTGCATCAAACAGCTCCGTTCACTTTCACCGCCGTACAGACGTACGAGGCGTACCGCCAGACGTACTAGACGTACAACACGTACAACGGGCGCCCGGGACGCCCAAAGGTGTCGCTCAGGCCTTCGGCACCCGCACGATGAGCGCGTCGCCCTGGCCGCCGCCACCACACAGCGCGGCCGCGCCGACGCCGCCGCCCCGGCGCTTGAGCTCCAGCGCCAAGTGGAGCACGAGACGGGCGCCGGACATGCCGATCGGGTGACCGAGGGCGATCGCGCCGCCGTTGACGTTCACCTTTTCCGTGGACACGCCGAGGTCCTTCATTGACTGCACGGCGACCGCGGCGAAGGCCTCGTTGATCTCGATGAGGTCGAGGTCGGAGACCTCCAGGCCGTCCTTCTTCAGGGCGTGCAGGATGGCGTTGGACGGCTGGGACTGCAGGGAGTTGTCCGGGCCGGCCACGTTGCCGTGGGCGCCGATCTCGGCGAGCCACTCCAGGCCCAGCTCCTCGGCCTTGGCCTTGCTCATCACGACCACGGCGGCGGCGCCGTCGGAGATCTGGGACGAGGTGCCAGCCGTGATCGTGCCGTCCTTGGTGAAGGCCGGGCGCAGCTTGCCCAGGGACTCCACGGTGGTGTCGCCGCGGATGCCCTCGTCCTTGCTGAAGACGACCGGCTCGCCCTTGCGCTGCGGGATCTCGACCGGGGTGATCTCGGCCTCGAAGACGCCGTTCTTCTGCGCGGCCGCGGCACGCTGGTGGGAGAGGGCGGCGATCTCGTCCTGCTCGGCGCGGTTGATGCCGAGGCGGGTGTTGTGCTTCTCCGTCGACTCGCCCATGGCGATGCCCTCGAAGGAGTCGGTCAGGCCGTCGTAGGCCATCGCGTCGAGCATCTCGACCGCGCCGTACTTGAAGCCCTCGCGGGACTTCGGCAGCAGGTGGGGGGCGTTGGTCATGGACTCCTGGCCACCGGCGACCACGATGTCGAACTCGCCGGCGCGGATCAGCTGGTCGGCGAGCGCGATGGCGTCGAGGCCGGACAGGCACACCTTGTTGACGGTGAGCGCCGGGACGCTCATCGGGATGCCGGCCTTGACGGCGGCCTGGCGGGCCGGGATCTGGCCCGCGCCGGCCTGGAGCACCTGGCCCATGATCACGTACTGCACCTGGTCGCCGCCGATGCCCGCGCGGTCGAGGGCGGCCTTGATCGCGAAGCCGCCGAGGTCCGCGCCCGAGAAGGACTTCAGCGAGCCGAGCAGACGCCCCATGGGCGTACGCGCGCCCGCGACGATCACAGAGGTGTTCGTTCCAGAAGACATGAGCTGCGATCCCCTTACCGGCCTGCACAGCCGAGGAGTGAACGAGGGTTTACTTCGAATGTACTGAGTGGCACTCCGTGCCGTCACCGGGCCGTCGGTGTGATCGCGCGCACGTTGCGTAACCACCACATGAGCGCTGCACTGAATCCATGCTGACGCGAATCGACCACATCGGGATCGCCTGCCACGACCTCGACGCCACCGTCGAGTTCTACAGGTCAACCTACGGCTTCGAGGTGTTCCACACCGAGGTCAACGAGGAGCAGGGCGTGCGGGAGGCCATGCTCAAGATCAACGAGACGTCCGACGGCGGCGCCTCCTACCTCCAGCTCCTGGAGCCGACCCGGGAGGACTCCGCGGTCGGCAAGTGGCTGGCGAAGAACGGCGAGGGCGTGCACCACATCGCCTTCGGTACGGCGGATGTGGACGGGGACGCCGCGGACATCCGCGGGAAGGGCGTACGCGTTCTGTACGACGAGCCCAGGCGCGGCTCCATGGGGTCCCGGATCACCTTCCTGCACCCCAAGGACTGCCACGGTGTCCTGACAGAACTGGTCACTTCGGCCCCTGTTGAGTCACCTGAGCACTGACCCGCGTACATAAGGGCCGGTAGGGTTGGGGGCGGTCGTCCCTGTAGGCGGGGGTCGGCCGCATGCCGGGGTCCGGGTTTCGGGGGTACGAGCGTCGGGGCAGCAGCCCATGCTCCGCCGTTGATCTGACACCATTCCCCGGGGGCCCCGTTCGGCGGATGGACGGAGCTCGTTGCAGAAGCTGACCAGGGGACGGATGGGACCGCGCAGTGCGGGGCTACGAGAGCCAGGAGCGAGAGCCGGCGGCTGACGTCGACCACCTCTCTCGGTTCGAGGCCGAGATGAAGCGGCTGAAGACCGAGCGGGAAAAGGCGATCCAGCACGCCGAGGACCTCGGCTACCAGGTCGAGGTGCTGCGCGCCAAGCTGCACGAGGCGCGCCGCACTCTGATGACCCGGCCCGCCTACGACGGCGGCGACATCGGGTATCAGGCCGAGCAGTTGCTCCGTAATGCCCAGATGCAGGCCGACCAGCTGCGTCAGGACGCCGAGCGGGAGCTGAGCCAGGTCCGCGCGCAGACCCAGCGGATCCTGCAGGAGCACGCCGAGCAGGCCGCCCGGCTCCAGGCCGAGCTGCACCAGGAGGCGGTGACCCGGCGCCAGCAGCTCGACCAGGAGCTGGCCGAGCGCCGGCAGACCGTCGAGTCGCACGTCAACGAGAACGTGGCCTGGGCCGAGCAGCTGCGCGCCCGCACCGAGTCCCAGGCCCGCCGGCTGCTGGACGAGTCCCGCGCGGAGGCCGAGCAGGCCATGGCCGCCGCCCGCGCCGAGGCCGAACGGCTGACCCGGGAGGCCCGGGAGCGGCTGCAGGCCGACGCCGAGGCGGCCCGCGCGGAGGCCGACCAGATCCTGCGCCGCGCCCGCACGGACGCCGAGCGGCTGCTGAACGCCGCCTCCACGCAGGCCCAGGAGGCCACCGACCACGCCGAGCAGCTGCGCTCCACCACCGTCAGCGAGTCGGACGCCGCCCGTCGGCAGGCCGGCGAGCTGAGCCGGGCCGCCGAGCAGCGGATGGCCGAGGCCGAGGAGGCCCTGCGCAAGGCGCGGACCGAGTCCGAGCGGCTGGTCACCGAGGCCAAGGAGGCCGCCGCCAAGGCGCTGGCGAGCGCCGAGGCCGCGGGCGAGGCGCGGACGCGCACGGCGAAGGAGCAGGTCGCCCGGCTGGTCGAGGAGGCCACCAAGGAGGCCGAGAACACCCGGTCCGAGGCCGAGCAGCTGGTCGCCGACGCGCGCGCCGAGGCCGAGAAGATCCTCGCCGAGGCCGGCGAGAAGGCCCGCAGCCTCACCGCCGAGGAGACGGCGAGCCAGCTGTCCAAGGCGGCCAAGACCGCCGAGGACGTCCTCAACAAGGCGTCCGAGGACGCCCAGAAGACCACCAGGGCCGCCGCCGAGGAGGCCGAGCGGATCCGCACCGAGGCCGAGGCCGAGGCGGACCGGCTGCGCGCCGAGGCGCACGACATCGCCGAGCAGCTCAAGGGCGCGGCGAAGGACGACACCAAGGAGTACCGCGCCAAGACGGTCGAGCTGCAGGAGGAGGCCCGCCGGCTGCGCGGCGAGGCCGAGCAGCTGCGCGCCGACGCGGTCGCCGAGGGCGAATCGATCCGCGCGGAGGCCCGCCGGGAGGCGGTGGCGCAGATCGAGGAGGCGGCCAAGTCCGCCGAGGAGCTGCTGGCCAAGGCCAAGGCGGACGCCGACGAGCTGCGCAAGACCGCCACCACGGACAGCGAGAAGGTCCGCACCGAGGCCATCGAGCGGGCGACCACGCTGCGGCGGCAGGCCGAGGAGACCCTGGAGCGCACCCGCGCGGAGGCCGAGCGGCACCGCACGGAGGCCGCCGAGCAGGCCGAGGCGCTCCGGACGGACGCCGAGAACGCCGCGCGCGAGCTGCGCGAGGAGGCCGAGCGGGCGGCCGAGGCTCGGCGCGAGGAGGCCGCCGGTGAGCTGACGCGGCTGCAGACGGAGGCCCAGGAGCGGCTGGCCGCGGCCGAGCAGGCGCTCACGGACGCGCGCGAGGAGGCGGCCCGCATCCGGCGGGAGGCCGCCGAGGAGACCGAGCGGCTGCGCTCGGAGGCGGCGGAGCGGATCCGTAGCCTCCAGCAGCAGGCCGAGGCCGAGGCCGACCGGCTGCGCACGGAGGCCGCGGCGGACGCGTCCGCCTCGCGTGCCGAGGGCGAGGCCGTCGCCGTACGGCTGCGCACGGACGCCGCGTCGGAGGCGGAGCGGCTCAAGGCCGAGGCGCAGGACACCGCCGACCGGGTCCGCGCGGAGGCGCAGGCCGCCGCCGAGCGGCTGGGCACCGAGGCGTCCGAGACGCTGGCCGCCGCCCAGGAAGAGGCCGTCCGGCGCCGCCGTGAGGCCGAGGAGCTGCTCGGCTCCGCCCGCGAGGAGGCCGACCAGGAGCGGCTGCGGGCCCGCGAGCAGAGCGAGGAGCTGCTGGCCTCGGCGCGCAAGCGCGTGGAGGAGGCCCAGACCGAGGCGACCCGGCTGGTCGAGGAGGCCGACCGGCGCGCCACCGAGATGGTGTCCGCCGCCGAGCAGCACGCCCAGCAGGTACGGGACTCCGTCGCCGGGCTGCACGAGCAGGCGCAGGAGGAGATCACCGGGCTGCGCTCGGCCGCCGAGCACGCGGCGGACCGTACGAGGCGGGAGGCCGAGGAGGAGGCGGACCGGGTCCGCGCCGACGCCTACGCCGAGCGGGAGCGGGCGAGCGAGGACGCCTCGCGGCTGCGCCGGGAGGCGAGCGAGGAGTCGGAGGCCGCCAAGGCGCTCGCCGAGCGTACGGTCGCGGAGGCGATCGCGGAGGCCGAGCGGCTGCGTTCGGACGCGTCGGAGTACGCGCAGCGGGTGCGTACGGAGGCGTCGGACGCCCTCGCCGAGGCCGACCAGGCGGCGGCGCGGACCCGGGCGGACGCCCGCGAGGACGCCAACCGCATCCGCTCGGACGCGGCGACCCAGGCGGACACCCTCATCACCGAGGCCCGCAGCGAGGCGGAGCGGCTGCAGACGGAGACGGCCGCCGAGGCCGAGCGGGTGCGCGCGGAGGCCCTGGCCGACGCGGAGCAGCTCCTCGCGGACGCCAGTGGCGAGGCCGAGCGGCTGCGCGCGGAGGCCGCCGAGACGGTCGGCTCGGCCCAGCAGCACGCGGAGCGGGTGCGCGCCGAGTCCGAGCAGCTCAAGGCGGACGCCGAGGCGGCGGCGGAACGGCTCGTCAGCTCCGCCCGCGAGGAGGCCGAGCGGACCCTGGACGAGGCCCGCAAGGACGCCAACAAGCGGCGTTCGGAGGCGGCCGAGCAGGTCGACACGCTCATCACGGAGACCACGGCCGAGGCCGACAAGCTGCTCACCGAGGCCCAGCAGCAGGCGCTGAAGACCACCGCGGACGCGGAGTCGCAGGCCGACACGATGGTGGGCGCGGCGCGCAGCGAGGCCGACCGGATCGTGTCCGAGGCGATGGTCGAAGGCAACACGCGCGTGGAGAAGGCCCGGACCGACGCGGACGAGCTGCTGGTCGGCGCCCGCCGGGACGCGACCGCCATCCGGGAGCGCGCCGAGGAGCTGCGCGACCGGATCACCAGCGAGATCGAGGAGCTGCACGAGCGGGCCCGCCGCGAGGCCGCCGAGACGATGAAGTCCACCGGCGACCGCTGCGACGCGCTCATCAAGGCCGCCGAGGAGCAGCTGGCCAAGGCCCAGGCGAAGGCCAAGGAGATCGTCTCCGAGGCCAGCTCCGAGGCCGGCAAGGTGCGCATCGCCGCCGTCAAGAAGGCGGAGGGACTCCTCAAGGAGGCCGAGCAGAAGAAGGCCTCGCTGATCAAGGAGGCCGAGGAGCTGAAGGCCGAGGCGATCCGCGAGGCCCGGAGCACGGTCGAGGAGGGCAAGCGCGAGCTGGAGATCCTGGTGCGCCGGCGCGAGGACATCAACGCCGAGATCTCCCGGGTCCAGGACGTTCTGGAGGCGCTGGAGTCCTTCGAGGCGCCGTCGGCCGGCAAGGACGGCGGGGTCAAGGCCGGTGCGACGGTGGGCGCCCCCCGTTCGGGTGGCAAATCGTCGGACGGCTAGCGCCTGAGGCTTCTTCCGGTGTCTGCTGGGCTCTTTGTCCAGATCTTTGGCAAGCTGTCCCGCGGTCAGCCACCCGAAAGAGGTGCCATTCTCCAGATCAAAACCGTATCCGCTCGATGACACACCGCTTCGGCCCCTAGGATTCCCCTTATCACCTCACCGGTCTCATTGACAGGAACCCCATGAGCGACACTTCCCCCTACGGCTTCGAGCTTGTGCGGCGTGGGTACGACCGCGCTCAGGTGGACGAACGTATCTCCAAGCTCGTCTCCGACCGTGACAGCGCTCTCACCCGCATCACCGCCCTGGAGAAGCGCATCGAGGAACTCCACCTCGAGACGCAGAACGCCCAGGCCCAGGTCACCGACGCGGAGCCGTCGTACGCCGGTCTCGGCGCGCGGGTCGAGAAGATCCTGCGCCTCGCCGAGGAAGAGGCGAAGGACCTGCGTGAGGAGGCGCGGCGCGCGGCCGAGCAGCACCGCGAGCTGGCCGAGTCGGCCGCCCAGCAGGTCCGCAACGACGCCGAGTCGTTCGCCGCGGAGCGCAAGGCCAAGGCCGAGGACGAGGGCGTCCGGATCGTCGAGAAGGCCAAGGGCGAGGCGTCCCAGCTGCGTGCCGAGGCGCAGAAGGACGCGCAGTCCAAGCGGGAGGAGGCGGACGCCCTCTTCGAGGAGACCCGCGCCAAGGCCGCGCAGGCCGCCGCCGACTTCGAGACGAACCTGGCCAAGCGCCGCGAGCAGTCCGAGCGCGACCTGGCCTCGCGTCAGCAGAAGGCCGAGAAGCGCCTCGCCGAGATCGAGCACCGCGCCGAGCAGCTGCGCCTGGAGGCCGAGAAGCTGCGCACCGACGCCGAGCGCCGCGCCCGCCAGACGGTGGAGACGGCCCAGCGCCAGGCCGAGGACATCGTGGCCGACGCCAACGCCAAGGCCGACCGCATCCGCTCGGAATCCGAGCGCGAGCTGGCGGCTCTCACCAACCGCCGCGACAGCATCAACGCCCAGCTGACGAACGTCCGCGAGATGCTCGCCACGCTGACCGGCGCCGCGGTGGCCGCGGCCGGCTCCCCCACCGAGGACGAGCCGATCTCCCGGGGCGTTCCGGCGCAGCAGTCCCGGTAGTCGGGCCGCATGGTCGGGCCCGGTAGCCGTACTGGCAGCCGGTACAGGTAGGACGCCGTGAGGGGCGGTGGGACTCGGTCCCACCGCCCCTTCGGCATGCGCGGGCTGGTGTGCGCGGGCAGGTGTGCGCGGCAGGGCTCCTAGCGCAGGCCCATGAGGGGCGCCGCGTCCGTCCCGTTGCCGTTGACGACGATCCAGGTGTCGCCCGCGCGCAGGAGCCGAGTGGTCAGCGCGAAGGTGCCCACGCGCACCGAGGTCCCGTCGTCCTCGCCGACACGGCTCCCGTCGGTGGCGTCGAGGGTCCACAGCCGGTGGTTCGCGCCGAGCACGGCCACCCGGCCGCGGCCGTCCGGGGCCAGCGCGGTGATCTCGCCGCCCAGGTCGGTGTGCCACCGGCGTCGTCCGTCGCGCAGGCCGAGGCCCACGACGCGTTCGGGGTCGTCGGCGCCCGGCTTCTGGGCGGCGACGACGAGCGTGTCCCCGCTGACCGCCGCCCGCAGCGCCGGCCCTGCCGTGAAGCCCTCGCCGAGGACCGGGAGGAGGGTGAGGTCCTCGTCGTCGCCGGTGAGCGGGATCCGGACCGGGTCGCCGTCGCCGGGGTAGGACAGAACGGCCGCCACGCCCCGCTCGTCGCGCTCCTTGAGCAGGAGCGTGAACGGGTCGGCGGACACCACCATGACGGTGTCGAGGGGGCTCTCCACGGGCAGCTCCCGGCTGCCGCGCTGCTTGCCCGTGGCGTTGTCCAGGGTCACCACTCGCGCGCTGCCCTTGTCCGCCGACGTCAGACACGTCACCACGACCTGGCTGGTGCCGCCGGCCGCGGAGACGACGTTCGGCGCGCAGGACGCGTCGGGGCTGCGGCCGGTCAGGCCGGCGCTCCAGCGCGGGGTGCCGTCCTTGAGGCCGTACGCCTGGATCCCGGTGTCCGTCAGTGCCAGGGCCACGTCCCCGTCGGCCGCGAGCAGGCTGTCGCTTCCGGAGGTGAACGCGGAGACGCCCTTGATCTTCCGCTCCCACACCGTGCGGCCGGTGCGGGTGTCGACGCCCCACACCGTGTCGCAGGGCTGCTGGTAGCGCGCGAAGGCGACCAGGCCGATGCCGTCGACGACCCGCTCGCTCATCCCGCACACCGACTCGCGCACGGGGGCGCGCAGTGTCCAGCGGCGGTCCCCGTCATGGGAGTCGTAGGCGACGAGCGCGTCGGTGCGCACCCGGACCACGGTCGACGCGTCCTCGCCGACGGTCCACACGCCCTCCGCGCGCACGGACGCGGGCCGGTCCAGCCCGGCCTGCCAGGCGGAGTCGAGCACCGGGCCTCGCATCCACACGTACGCCTGCCAGCCCGGCCACAGCGCGAGCGGCACGCCCGCCAGGGCCAGGACGGCGGGGACCACCTTGCCGGGCCGCCGGTCGGTGAACCTGCCGATGGTGACCAGGAGCGCGATGTAGCCGGCGAAGGTCAGCGCGAACGCCAGGATGAGGGTGGGCGTGGTGCCCTCCGGGCAGGGGCGGTACCTGCTGCCGCCGCAGGAGTTGCCGGGAACGGACGTCCACCCCAGCACATGGAACTCCACCGCGAGCCCGGCCGCGGCCCCGGCCGCCACGATCGCCAGTCCCGCCCCCGCCGCGCGCCACCCCGTGCGCGGTCTCGCGTCCTCAACCACTGTCGCCCCCGCCCGTGTTCTGCTGTCCGGCGCCCCCCGGCGCCGCCCCCGATCTTCAGGGGGCTGGAGCATACCCGCCGGGGCAGGTGCACGTCAGGGGCGGGAGCGTCGCGGGGCACGGCACGGAGCACGGCACGGGTCGCGCCCGGGGCGCCGCTCGAGTGGCAGCCGTCCAACACCCGTCTTAGCGTGGCCGCATGATCCAGCTGGAGGGGCTGACCAAGCGGTACGGGGAGAAGCTCGCCGTCGACCGTCTCACCTTCGCGGTCACGCCGGGCGTCGTGACCGGGTTCCTCGGGCCCAACGGGGCGGGGAAGTCCACCACCATGCGGATGATCCTCGGGCTCGACCATCCCACCGCCGGTGACGTCCGGATCGACGGCAAGCACTACGACCAGCTCAAGGATCCGATGACGTACATCGGCGCCCTGCTCGACGCCAAGGCCGTGCACGGCGGCCGCAGCGCCTACAACCACCTCCTGTGCCTGGCACAGAGCAACGGCATCCCGAAGCGCCGGGTGGGCGAGGTGCTGGACACGGTCGGGCTGACGGCGGTGGCGCGGAAGAAGGCCAAGGGGTTCTCGTACGGCATGGGGCAGCGGCTCGGCATCGCCGCCGCGCTGCTCGGGGACCCCCGGATCCTGATGTTCGACGAGCCGGTCAACGGGCTGGACCCGGAGGGCATCCACTGGATCCGCACGCTGATGAAATCGCTGGCCGCGCAGGGGCGGACCGTGTTCGTGTCGAGCCATCTGATGAGCGAGATGGCGCTGACCGCGGATCATCTGGTGGTCATCGGGCAGGGCCGGCTGCTCGCGGACACCACCATGGCCGACTTCATCCGCGCGAACTCGCGGTCGTACGCCCGTATCCGCTCCCCACAGCGCGAGCGGCTGCTCGACGTGCTGCGCGCGAACGGGATCACCGTCGTGGAGGCGGGCGCCGGCACGCTGGAGGTGGAGGGCGGCAAGGCCGAGCGGATCGGTGAGCTGGCCGCGCGCCACGGGATCGTGCTGCACGAGCTGAGCCACCAGCAGGCCTCGCTGGAGGAGGCGTTCATGCGGCTGACCGCGGAGTCGGTGGAGTACCACGCCCACAGCGAGCCGCCTCCTGTCCCACAGGACTGGGGCGCCGGCTGGAAGAGGGCCTGAGCCATGGCGGCCGTCCAGGTCATCCGGTCCGAGTGGACCAAGATCCGGTCCGTGGCGTCGACGGTGTGGACGCTGTCCCTGGCGCTGGTGGTGACCGTCGCCCTCGGGATGCTGATCTCGGCGCTGTCGAGGAGCCAGTACGGGGACATGCCGGTGCGGGAACGGCTCGACTTCGACCCCACGGTGATCAGCTTCGCCGGCATGACGCTCGGTCAGCTCGCCATGATCGTGTTCGGGGTGCTCGTCGTGTCCAACGAGTACAGCACCGGCATGATCCGCGTCTCGCTGGCCGCCGTACCGCGCCGGGGCACCTTCCTGTTCGGCAAGATCGCCGTGGCCGCCGCGCTGGCCCTGGTGGTCGGCATGGCCACCAGCTTCGCCGCGTTCTTCCTCGGGCAGGCCATGCTCGGCCCCCTGCGCACGGACCTCGGCCAGCCCGGGGTGCTGCGCGCGGTGATCGGCGGCGGGCTGTACATGGCCCTGATCGCGGTGTTCTCCATGGGCGTCGCCGCGATGCTGCGCTCGCCGATGCTCTCCCTCGGCATCCTGATGCCGTTCTTCTTCCTGATCTCCAACATCCTCGGCAACGTCGACGCGACGAAGAAAGCCGGCCGCTTCCTGCCGGACCAGGCGGGCAGCCGGATCATGCAGGTGGTGCCGAGGATCGGCGACGACACCCCGTACGGCCCGTGGGGCGGGCTCGGGATCATGGTGCTGTGGGTGATCGCGGCGGTCGCGGGCGGGTACGTCCTGCTGAAGCGCCGTGACGCACAGTGAGCCCCTCGGTCACGCTCCGCGACGCCCTGGCTTTACTTACTCTTGGGCGGAACCGTCAGCGCCCGGATATCCTCCTAACCCTTACGGGGGCGTGTGCCCCGCTGTCCTGAACCTTTCGATGGGTGCGGAGCATGATCGAGGCTGTCGGCCTGACCAAGCGCTACGGCGACAAGACCGCCGTGTACAACCTTTCCTTCCAGGTACGGCCGGGCGCCGTGACCGGTTTCCTCGGGCCCAACGGCTCGGGCAAGTCGACGACCATGCGGATGATCCTCGGGCTGGACAACCCGACGTCCGGCACGGTGACCATCGGCGGCTACCCGTACCGCAAGCTGCCCAACGCCCCCCGGCAGGTCGGCGCGCTGCTCGACGCCAAGGCGGTGCACGGCGGCCGGACCGCCCGCAACCACCTGCTCAGCCTCGCCCAGCTCTCCGGCATCCCGGCCCGGCGCGTGGACGAGGTGCTCGGGGTCGTCGGCCTCCAGGCAGTGGCCAGAAAGCGCTCCAAGGGCTTCTCCCTCGGCATGGGCCAGCGCCTCGGCATCGCCGCCGCGCTGCTCGGCGACCCCCAGGTGCTGCTCTTCGACGAGCCGGTCAACGGCCTCGACCCCGAGGGCATCCTCTGGGTCCGCAACCTGATGAAGGCGCTGGCCGCCGAGGGCCGTACGGTCTTCGTCTCCTCCCATCTCATGAGCGAGATGGCGCTGACCGCCGACCACCTCATCGTGATCGGGCGCGGACAGCTGCTCGCCGACATGAGCGTGAAGGACTTCATCTCGGCCAACTCCGCCGACTTCGCGCGCGTCCGCACCCCGGACACCGAGCCGCAGCTGCGCGAGAAGCTGACCGCCTCCCTCACCGAGGCGGGCGGCCATGTGATGCCGGAGCAGGACGGCGCGCTGCGCGTGACCGGGCTGCCGCTGCCCCGCATCAGCGACCTCGCGCACGAGGCGGACGTCCGGCTGTGGGAGCTGTCGCCGCACCAGGCCTCGCTGGAGGAGGCGTACATGCGGATGACGCAGGGCGCCGTCGACTACCGCTCCACCGTCGACCAGAAGGCCGGACTGCAGCAGCCGCTGCCGCCCGGCGCCCAGCCGCCCATGCCGGTCCCCGGCCAGGGCCAGCCGGGCTGGTACGCCCCGCCGCCGCCCCAGCAGGGCGGGCAGCCGTTCGCCCCGCAGGGCCAGCCCGCGGCCCCCTATGGCGCTGCACCCGGGGCCCCGTACGGCGCTGCCCCCGCGGGCCCGTACGGCGCGCCCGGCCCGGGCACCCCGAACCCGTACGCCGCGCCTGCCGCTCCCGCCGAGCAGGCCGCCCCGCAGCCTCCGGTGGCCGCCGTTCCCCCTGCCCCGGCCGCTACCCCTGCTCCTGCCCCGGCGCAGCAGCCGGCCGCCGAGCCGGCCCAGCCCGCTGCGGCCGCCGCAGCCGCCGCAGCCGCCGCGCCTGCCGCTGCCCCTGCCGCCGCACCCGCACCCGCTTCCACCCCTGCCGACCTGACCAAGCCCGAGGACGCCCGATGAGCACCCACCAGCCCCCGATGCCGCAGGCCCCCGCAGGCGCGCCCGACTGGCAGGCGGCGCCCGGCGGGTCGTACCCCGGTTACAACTCGCCGATCCCGGTCGTGCGCACCCACCTCGGCCACGCGCTGGCCTCGGAGTGGACGAAGATCAAGTCGGTGCGTTCGACGATGTGGACGCTCGGTGTGTTCATCGTGCTCGTGGTCGGCATCGGCCTGATGGCCGGCCTCGCGGTGCGGGGCTCCGGCGACCTGTCCGGCGAAACCCCGCTGACTCTCGGCTTCTTCGGCGTGCTGATCGGCATGATGTGCATCATCACGCTCGGCGTGCTGACCACGGCGTCCGAGTACGGCACGGGCATGATCCGTACGACGATGACCGCGTGCCCGAGCCGGGGCCGGGTGCTGACCGCCAAGGCGATCGTGTTCTTCGCCGTCGCCTTCGTGGTGACGCTGGCCACCGTGTCGTTCGTGGCGATGGTGCAGGCGGCCATGCTGGAGGGCAACGGAGCGTCCAGCCCGAGCACCGAGGAGTGGCTGAAGGCCACGGTCGGCATCAGCTTCTTCGTCGCGCTGCTCGGCCTGATCTCGCTGCTCGTCGGCTCGATGATCCGGCACTCCGCGGGCGCCATCACCATCATGATCGGCGCGGTGCTCGCCCCGCTGGTGATCGCGCTGTTCATGAACGCCTCGTCGCTGGAGAAGGTCCAGAAGGCGCTGCTCGAGTACTCGATCCCGAGCCAGATGGGCGTCTTCTACGACAACACCCTGAGCCACTCCGGCCCGTCGGGCTGGGACCCGGTGTGGATCATGCTGGGCGTGACCGCCGCCGCCTTCGCCGGCGCCTACGCGCTGCTGCAGAACCGGGACGTGTAACCCGCGGGACGCCGGGCGCTCGCTGGGCGCCGCGCGCTCGCCGGGCGTTCAGAACCTCGGTGCGTTACGGGACCGCTGCACCCGCGTGGTGCGGCGGTCCTTCGCGTTCCAGCACGCCTTGTGCCAGTGCCGGCGGTCGTCGACTCCCGAGTGCTCCGGCCAGGCCACCACGTGCGGGACGCCGGAGGGGATCATCTGGTCGCAGCCGGGGCAGCGGTACGTCTTGCCCTCCGCGCTCGCCCCGGCGACATGGCGCACGCTCCACTCCTCGCCCTGCCAGCTCTCGGTGGACTGCCAGCCGCCGTACCGGCCGGCCCGGTCGGCCTCGGCGCTCCGGTCGGACGAGCCGGCGGCCTTCGGTCGGTTGCGACGCGGGGACACGGGACACCTCTCGGGGCTATACAGGAAGCACGGGCTGCGTCCAGCCTACGCGGCGCCCGAGGGGGTACGCGTAGGGCACCAACCCGTACAAGTCCCCCTCCAGGGCGGCCGATTCTGCAGACAATCCGCAAATCCCTCCGTCAGGCCGTGTCCTGGGCACGTGTCAGACGGTTATGCCGGGTGGGGGAGCTCCGGTCGGAGCCAAGGAAGCAGGAAAAGCGATGCACGTAGGAAGTTTTGTGCTGGCGGCCCAGTTCCCGGGACAGGGCCCCGGGGAGGCGCTGCACCGGGCCGTCCGCTCGGCGGAGGTCGCCGAGGAGGCCGGGCTGGACTCAGTATGGCTGGCCGAGCACCACTTCGTGCCGTACGGCACCTGTCCGTCCGCGGTCACCCTGGCCGCCTTGCTGCTCGGCCGCACCCGCCGCATCCGCGTCGGTACGGCGGTCAGCGTGCTGCCCACCGCACACCCCGTCGCCCTCGGCGAACAGGCCGCGCTGCTGCACCTGACGAGCGGCGGACGGTTCACGCTGGGCGTGGGGCGCGGCGGCCCGTGGGTGGATCTGGAGGTGTTCGGCGCGGGACTCGGGGCGTACGAGCACGGGTTCCCGGAATCACTCGATCTGCTGGTGCGCTGGCTGCGCGAACCGGCGGTGTCGGCCTCGGGCGAGCGGTACCGCTTCCGCGAGGTGCCCGTCGTGCCGCGCCCGTCGGAGGCGCTGACCGAGACCCCGGGACCCGAGGTCGTCGTGGCCTGTACGTCCCCGGCGAGCGTCCGGCTGGCCGCCGAGCGCGGGCTGCCGATGCTGCTGGGGATGCATGTCGGGGACGAGGAGAAGGCCGAGATGGTCGCCCTGTGGCGGCGCTGTGCGCGGGCCGCGGGCCGGCCGGCGGAGGAGATCGCGGGCGCCGCGCACGTCTCGGCCGGCGTCTGCCAGATCGCGGACCGGCGCACGGACGCGGAGGAGACGCTGCTGAAGGCGATGCCGGGGTGGCTCAAGCAGGGCCTGGAGGCCCATGTGACGGTCGACGGCCGGGTGCGCGCGATGCGCGATCCGCTCGCCTACACCGAACTGCTCTGCGGGCTGCACCCGGTGGGCACGCCGCGGCTGGCCGCCGACCGGCTCGCCGCCACCTCGGAGCGCACCGGCATCTCCCGCTTCGCCCTGCTGACCGAGGGCTCGGGCGACCTCGCGGCGACGGAGGAGAATCTGCGCCGGCTGGGCGCCGAGGTGCTGCCCCAACTGCGCTGACAGCTCGTCGGCCGCCGCGCTGCCGGGGGGCTTGCCGCCCCAGTACTGAATGCACCTCCCGCGGGTGGAGCGGCAAGCAAGCGGCTCACTGTGTCGGCCTTCGGAAGCCTTCGGGAGCTGCGGCTCAGCAGTCCCGGAGCTCCGGCGACTGGTTCAGCAACTGGCTGCGCACCGAGGTGAAGCGGGCCAACGTCTCGTCCACCGAGGCGTCCAGCGGGAACACCGCCACCCGGTGGCAGTTCTGGAAGGCCAGCCGCACACCGAAGTGCCGCTGCAGGGCGCCGCGTATGGCGTCACTCGCGAGCGCACGCAGCAGCTGACCGCGCGCCTGCTCGTCCGGCGGGGGCGTCTGGTTGTCGGCGAAGGGGCCGCCGTCGACCTTCAGCTGGGCCACCAGGGAGCTGATCATCTCCCATGCGTAGGGCAGGGAGGTCCGGACGCAGTCGACGAAAGCTGCTTCGTCGACCTCGCCTCGCTCGGCCTGTTCGAGTAGGGCCGGTGAGACGTCGAGCGACATGGGTTCTCCTCTCGCACCCCCGATGAGCAGGGGTTGCCGGACAGGTAAGGGAGTTCGCGATTTCGAACACGCTCAGTACACGGGTCGCGACCTCCCGTTCTCTACGGTAGGCAACGGTCGGTGACCACACCAGCAGATTGCGTATATGGAACGGTCCCTTTGCGCCCACAATCGGCCACGGAGGAACAAGAGTTTCCAGGGATGAATGGGGTGAGCCAGTGGGCTCCTGTGGAGGAGGGGAGGAGAAGAAGGACAGGCGAATCGCGTGCACCAGTGTGTGTCGAGTAGCGTTGCCGACCATGCGTCTCGTCATTGCCCGATGCTCGGTCGACTACGCCGGCCGGCTCACCGCCCACCTGCCCTCGGCGCCCCGCCTGATCCTGGTCAAGGCGGACGGCAGCGTCTCCATCCACGCCGACGACCGGGCCTACAAGCCCCTCAACTGGATGTCGCCGCCCTGCACGCTGAAGGAGGGCACCGGCGAGGACGAGGGCGTCTGGACGGTCGTCAACAAAGCAGGCGAGAAACTGATCATCACGATGGAGGAGATCCTCCACGACTCCTCGCACGAACTCGGCGTCGACCCCGGGCTGATCAAGGACGGCGTGGAGGCGCACCTCCAGGAACTCCTGGCCGACCGCATCGAGACACTGGGCGACGGCTACACTCTGATCCGCCGCGAGTACATGACCGCGATCGGCCCGGTCGACATCCTGTGCCGGGACGCGGAGGGCCGGACGGTGGCCATCGAGATCAAGCGCCGCGGCGAGATCGACGGCGTCGAGCAACTCACCCGCTACCTCGACCTGCTGAACCGCGACCCCCACCTCGCCCCGGTCCGCGGCATCTTCGCCGCCCAGGAAATCAAACCCCAGGCCCGAGTCCTCGCCACCGACCGCGGCATCGACTGCCAGATCCTCGACTACGACGCCCTCCGCGGCATCGAAGACGACAAACTCCGCCTCTTCTGACACCCCCCACCGGCCCCGTCTCCCACACACCAGGCGGGGCCTCCCCCTCTGCCACCTCAGGCCGGAACGGCACCGCCGGACACGGCCGTCGTGGTCGAGCACCGTCGCGGCGGAGAAGCGCATGCGCCCAGCACGAGAACATCGCCCCGCGCGCCCCGCACTCCCCCCACAACCCAGCCACCCTCATCCCGCCGCAACGGCGCTGAGGCCCCACGACGTGACCGGCGGTGCCGAGCCCGCCTCAGGGCGGAACGGCAGCGCCGGGGAGGTGGTGGTCCGCTTCGCTAGATCACCGGCTCGGTGTTTCCGGGTGCGATCTCCGGGTTGCTTGAGGCTGCCGGGGCGCTGGACGCCGGGCCGCTCGCCGACGTGGACACGGACGGGGCAGAGGAGGACGTACTGGGGGACGGGGAAGGGGAGCCCGAGGACGGGGAAGTGGACGGGCTGGTCGGAGGGCTCGATGGGGACGACTTCGACGGAGTGGGTGTGCTCGGGTGGGTCGGCTTCGTCTTGGAGGGGGTGGGGGTCGTGCCTCCGCCGCCCGGGTGCCGCGTGGGGGACGGTGTCGTGGACGGGGCCGTCGGGGTCGGGTCGTCCGTCGTGCCGTAGGTGCCGTCGGGGCCGGGGTTGGTCGGGCTGCTGGTCGGCTTGCCGGTGCCGGCGGGCTTGCCGTCGTCCTGGCCGGGGTCACTGCCGAGCGTGCCGTCACCCAGGCCCTGGGTGGCCGACGGGTTGACCCCGACGTCACTGGCCGGGTTCTTGTCCGCGCTCTCGTGGGACGTCATGCCGAGGGTGATCACCGTGCCCATCACCGCGACGAGCAGCGCACCGGACCCGGCCGCCACCAGGTTGCGCCGGGCCAGCCGGCGGAAGCCCCCCGGGGCCTTGGCCGTCGGCGGCTGGTGGGAGACGACGGTGTCGTCGAAACCGTAGGCCGAGGGCTGGTACGGGGCCGGTGTCGTCGTGGCCGACGGCGACTCCCCGCGGCGCGCGTCCGGAACCTCCTCGGCCGCCAGAGCCGCCGTCCCGGGCACGTCACCCGCGAGGTCCGCGACCAGGGCCAGGGCTCGCCGGCCGGCCACGGCACCCCGCTTCTCGGCGAGTGCGCTCCGCAGCCCGTTGGAAGCCTCCAGCTCGGCCCGCGCCCGGTCCAGTTGGCCGCCGCACAGCGCCAGAATGCCCAACTCGTGGTGGAAGTAGGCCTGTTCGGACACCTCACCGGCCAGCTGGGAAGCCTCCGCACCGGCCCGCAGCGCACGCTCCCACGCGCTCCAGTGCAGTCCCGCCGCGAAGGCGGGCGCGGCCGTGCGGGCGAGCTGCACCGCAGGGGCCTCCTCGTCCTCACCGGGAGACGTCGTCGTCGGCACCACCACCGTGAGCGCGGCCAGCACCGCGTCCGCCTCGGCGCACACCCGCTCGGGCGTGACCGAGGGATGCCCGGCCCACCAGGCGTAGTGCTGGGCCGCGGTGAGCGCCCGCCCGGCCGCGTCGCTGTCGTACCCGGCGGCCTCCAACTGGGTCCGCACACCGGCCGCGAGGCGGTAGCGGGAGCCCACCGGGGAGACCAGTCCGCAGCCGGCGAGTTCGCCGAGCGCGGCGTCCGCGTGGGTGTCCCCGATCAGGGCCGGCAGATGCGCCTGGTGCGGCACCTCACCGCCGAGCGCGACGGCGAACCGCAGCGCGGCGCGCGCCGAGGCGCTGAGCCGGGAGGCGAGCAGCGGGGCGGGCGCGGCGGCCTCGCCGAGGGAGGGCAGCGGGATCTCCTCGGCCTCCTCGGGGTCGAAGGCCGCGTCGGCGGGCGGCGCCTCGAACACCCCGTCGGCGGAGGGCCGGACGTCCTCGAAGACGCCGTACTCGTCCACCACCCCGGTGCTGGCGCGCAGCAGGTCACGCTGCCGCAGCAGCGCGCCGGCCTGCACGAACCGCAGGGGCAGCCCCTCGGACTCGAACCACAGGTCGCCGGCCCAGTTGGCCTCCTCCTCGGTGAGGACCCGGCCGACCGCCCGCTCCAGGATCTCCACGCCGGCCGCGCGGTCCAGCCCGGCGAGGAAGACCTCCTCGACGTCGGAGTCGGCGGAGGGCGCCGGAACGTCCGGGGTGGCGCCGATCAGGAACGCGCACTCGGGGGTGGCGTCGAGCAGGTCGTCGAGGGCGCTGCCGCCGAACTCGATGTCGTCCACGACCACGACCGCGCCGATCGCCGCGACGAGTTCGAGCAGTTCGTCCTGGCCGGGACGGTGGTGGGGGGCGTCGTAGACGGCGTGGAAGAGGTCCTGCAGGAGGTCGGCGGCGGTGCGGTGGAAGCCGGAGAGCCAGACGACACCGTCGGGCGCGAGGTCCAGGCAGTCCTCGGCGACGAGGTCGAGCAGGGCGGTACGGCCGGAGCCGCCCGGACCGGTCAGGCGCACGGAGCGGCCGCGGGCCATCAGGCGGACCAGACGTTCGCGTTCGTCCTGACGCTCCAGCAGGGACAGCGCGGGCCGGGACGGGCCGGGAGGCACCGGCGGCCGCGCGGCACGCTCGGTCTCGGCACGCTCGGCGGCGGTGCGCTTGCGGGGCGCGGCGGTGCGCCGGTGCGGCGGGCAGGGCTCTATCTCGCTGCCGTCCACGGGGTTGACGGTCAGCAGGAAGTCACCGGAGACGACCTGCGCCGTACGGGCGTGCGTCGGCGCGCTCTGGCCGAAGTCGGAGGTGAGCGATTCCCGGGGCGGGCGGCGGCTGGGCGCCTGGCCGTGCTCCTCGGGTCCCGGAGTCGTCGGGTCCATAGATTCAAGCCCCCAAGAGCGTCGTGTGCCTGATGTCGACCCCTCCCGGCCTGCTGCACACTGCGCTGTCGCTTCTGGTCCGGGCCCGCTCGAGGGTTGCGAGGCAGCGGGCGACCGAACCCTAAACCTTCGCACAGTATCTACGACAGATCGGGGTGCCGCGCGGTCCGAGAGGTCACAGTCCGGCGAGGATTGCCCTCGACGCGCGGTTCGGCGGCTGCGTCCGGGTCTCCCCCGTCGCCCGGTTCAACCCCGTTCGCCGCATCACGACACGGCCGCGCCACGACACAGCTGCGCAACGACACGGCTGCGCAACGAGACAGCCGCGTGACGACGCAGCCGCTCACCGACGCGCCGCGTCCCGGCAGGACCGTTACGCCTCGGCGCTCACACCCGGGGCAGCGACTCCACGCCGATGCCGCCCTCGATGGCGAGGATGCGGTGCAGCCGGGTGGCGACCAGCAGGCGCTGCATCTGCGGCGGCACCCCGCGCAGCACCAGGCGGCGCCCGCAGCGGCCGGCCCGCCGGTGGGCACCCATGATCACCCCGAGTCCGGTGGCGTCCCAGGAGTCCAGTTCGGACAGGTCGAGCACCAGGTCGCCGACGCCGGTGTCGACGGCCGAGTGCAGGGCCGTACGGGCGTCCGCCGCGCTGCGCACGTCGAGGCGGCCCCCGACGACCAGTTCGGCGTGGTCGCCCCTGATGTGCATATGCGCTCCCCGTTGAGTGCGTGTGGCGTACTCCATGACGGTGCTGTGCAACGTCTGACTGTGTGAGTGGCAGAGCGGTTGCTGCTTGTAAGCGAACCGATACCGAATTCACCCCCGGGAGTGATGCTCCCGGGGCGTGCGTCCGAACCTGTGCGGATCAGTACGTGTAGAAGCCCTGCCCGCTCTTGCGGCCGATGTCACCGGCGTCCACCATCCGGCGCATCAGCTCCGGCGGGGCGAACTTCTCGTCCTGGGACTCGGTGTAGATGTTGCTGGTGGCGTGCAGCAGGATGTCCACGCCGGTGAGGTCCGCGGTGGCCAGCGGGCCCATGGCGTGGCCGAAGCCCAGCTTGCAGGCGAGGTCGATGTCCTCGGCGGTGGCGACGCCGGACTCGTACAGCTTGGTCGCCTCCACCACGAGGGCGGAGATGAGCCGGGTGGTCACGAAGCCGGCGACGTCGCGGTTGACGACGATGCAGGTCTTGCCGACGGACTCGGCGAACTCCCGCGCGGTGGCGAGGGTTTCGTCGCTGGTCTTGTAGCCGCGGACGAGCTCGACGAGCTGCATCATCGGGACCGGGGAGAAGAAGTGCACACCGACGACCCGCTCCGGGTGCTCGGTGGCCGCCGCGATCTTGGTGATCGGGATGGCGGAGGTGTTGGAGGCGAGCACGGTCTCCGGGCGCACGATCTTGTCCAGCGCACGGAAGATCTCGTGCTTGACCTCGAGCTTCTCGAACACGGCCTCGACGACGATGTCGGCGTCGGCGGCGGCGTCCAGGTCGGTGGTCGCGGTGATGCGGGCCAGGGCGGCCTCGGCGGCGTCCGCCTCCAGCTTCCCCTTGCTCACGAACTTGTCGTACGAGGCCTTGATGCCGTCGGTGCCACGCCCCAGCGCCTCGTCGGTGACGTCTCGCAGCACGACCTCCCAGCCCGCCTGCGCGGCGACCTGAGCGATCCCGGACCCCATGAGCCCGGCCCCGATGACGGCAAGCTTCCGTGCCACTCCGACTCCCCTTACACGCTGTTAATGGTTGCCTCTTCGGCGGACCATAGCGCTCCGGAGCCGCTGTGTGACCGGTAAGTAACGCGCGTCACGTCCCAATTGGTGGACATCACACCGACGGGGATCAGCCCGCGCCCCGGACGGCGTAGTTGAGGACCTTTTCGTTCAACAGGTCCTCGATGTCGTCGAGGAGGATAAGTACCTCTCGCGACACTTCGGCCGGTTTGCGGCCGGTGAGCATGGAGCGGCCGATGGTGGTGAAGACCGTCTGGTGGATCCAGCAGATCTGACCGGCGATCAGGCCCGGGAGGGGGTCGTCGGGGGCGGCGGAGGTCTCTTCGCGGAGGGTCGTCTCCAGGTGGTCGTGGATCTCCTGCTGGAGGCTCCACAGACGGGAGCGCAGCGGTGGGGCGTCGTGGATGACGCGCATGAAGCGGTCGTAGCCCTCAGGCCGACCCGGGGCGAGACGGCCTCGACCTCCGCGCGCAGTTCGCGCAGGACGGCGTGGGCGGCGGACTCGCAGGCGTCGCGGCCGCGGACCCACCGGGAGAGGCGGTCGATCATGCCGCTGGAGCGGTCGAAGAAGAGGTCTTCCTTGGCGGGGAAGTAGTTGTAGACGGTGTTGACGGAGACGTCGGCCGCCTCCGCCAAGGTCGGACGGGGATGTGCCCCATCGACCCTGCTGGGACGCGATCAGTACGCCGCGTCCTGGGGAGATCACTGCGGTAGTGCCGTCACTCTGCCGACGGCCCCGTACCGATCATGGTCGACTCGGCCGCGGGGCTCGCCGTGACGGTGGGCACACGAGTGTTCCGGACGGCCGGGGCGTAACTAGGCTGGTCACATGGTCAATCTGACGCGCATCTACACGAGGACCGGCGACAAGGGCACCACCAATCTCGGTGACATGAGCCGGGTCGCCAAGACCGACCTCCGGATCTCCGCGTACGCGGACGCCAACGAGGCCAACGCGGTGATCGGCACCGCGATCGCGCTGGGCGGGCTGGACGAGGAGGTCGTCGCGGTGCTCACCCGCGTCCAGAACGACCTGTTCGACGTGGGCGCGGACCTGTCGACGCCGGTGGTGGAGAACCCGGAGTTCCCGCCGCTGCGGGTCGAGCAGTTCTACGTCGACAAGCTGGAGGCGGACTGCGACCGCTTCAACGAGCAGCTGGAGAAGCTGCGCTCCTTCATCCTGCCCGGGGGCACGCCGGGCGCGGCCCTGCTCCACCAGGCCTGCACGGTCGTACGACGGGCCGAGCGCTCCACCTGGGCGGCCCTGGAGGTGCACGGCGAGACGATGAACCCGCTCACCGCGACCTACCTCAACCGCCTGTCCGACCTGCTGTTCATCCTGGCGCGGATCGCGAACAAGGAGGTCGGGGACGTGCTGTGGGTGCCGGGCGGGGAGCGTTAGGGCTCCCGCTTGGGGAACAGCGTGTAGGTCGCGGCGATCACCACGTTGATCCCGATCACCCACACCATCCTCAGCTGCCACGCCCGCAGCGAGCCGGTCGCGCCGTCGCCGCCGACGTACCAGACCGCGCCCTGCAGCAGAGCGAGGGCGACGACTGCGGCGAGGATCCAGCGGCCCGCGACCTTCCACTCGTGGACGGCGCGGGCCGTACCGTACTTCGGGGGCTTCACGGGCGGCGGGCCGCCGGCGAAGCGGTGGGCGACGCGGGCGTCCGCCCACGTGATCGTGGAGTGGCCGAGGCCGACGGTGAAGCCGATGTAGACGGCGGCGAGGCCGTGCCGCCAGTCGGGTTCCGCGCCGTTCTTGAGGTCGACGGCGGTGACCACGAACAGCACCACCTCCAGCAGCGGCTCGCACAGCAGCAGCGCCAGCCCGGTGCGCGGCATCCGCAGCCCGTACCGGAAGGCCAGCCCGGCCGCCAGCAGCACCCAGAACGCCACTTCGCAGGCGACGATCAGTCCGACGATCACAGCACGCTCCCTTCGGTCTCCCCTCAAGGTTCCCGGCGGCGCGGGGCCCGGGCGTCGTCGGCACAGAGGAACCGGCGGTAAGCGAAAGTCGCAGTCCGCGACCCTTCCCGGGGAGCAGGCGGAGCGGCCGTGGCCCGTGTTGGATGGGGTCATGCCCCTCGCACTCCCCCGCCCCCACCGCGACGACCTGCGCATCGCCGTGGGCGGGCTGCTCAGCGGGGTGCTGCTGTGGGCGCTCGGCATCCACACGCGCGTGCCCTCGGACCCTCTCGTGCTGTGGCACGCGCCCTGGGCTCCGCTGGTGCCGCTCGCGGTGACCGCCGCCTGCGAGCCGCTGCGCCGCATCCGGCCCCGGCTCGGCCTGCTCCTCGGCACCCTCGCGCTGACCCTGGACACGGTCACCCTGGGCAACGTCGTCACCATCGTGCTGTACACGGATCTGATGTACGCGGCCGTCCTGTACGGAGGCCCCGGCACCGCCCGGCGCATCCCCTGGATCACGGGGATGCTGACCGTGGTCGGCGGGGTCGTACCGGCCGCCCTCTGGCGTAATCCCCAGGCGCTGCTGATCGGGGTGGGCGTCGGCGTGGTGGCGTTCGCACCGGCCGCCACCGGCTGGGTGGTGCGCAACCACCGGGACGCGGCCGAGGCCGCCCGGCTCCGGGCCGAACAGACCGCGCTGCTCGCGGAGATGGACCGGGAGCAGGCGGTCACCGCGGAACGGGCACGGATGGCACGGGAGTTGCACGACATGGTGGCCAACCACCTGTCCGCCATCGCCATTCACTCGACGGCCGCGCTCTCGCTGGACGATCCGGAGACCTCCCGGGACGCCCTGGGCGTCATCCGGGAGAACAGCGTGGAGGGACTGGCCGAGATGCGCCGGCTGATCGGGCTCCTGCGGGACAGCTCCGGCGACCTCGAACCGGCCGCGACCCCCACCCTGGACGGCATCCCCGACCTGGTCGAGGGCGCCCGCGCCAACGGCCTGGACGCCACCCTCGACGCGGAGCACGGCCCGGTGCCGGCACCGGTCGAGCTGGCCGCCTACCGGATCGTGCAGGAGTCGCTGACCAACGCCCTGAAGCACGCGGCGGAGGGGCCCGTCCACGTCCGCCTCCGTGAGCGGGACGGCAGCCTGCGCATCCGGGTGACCAGCCCGTACCGGCCCGGCGACACCCCGCGCGCCCCCGGCTCGGGCGCCGGTCTCACCGGGATGCAGGAGCGGGCCGCGCTGCTCGGCGGCACCTTCGAGGCGGGACCCGAGGCAACGACCGGAGCCGAACCCGGCCCCACCGGCCCCGCGCCAGGAACCGTCCACGCACCCCGACCCGCCCCCGCCCCAGAACCCCGCCGCGCGCCCGGACCCGGCACCACACCCGCCTCCGCCCCCGCCCCCGACGCCGCCCTCTGGACCGTACGCGCCAGCCTCCCCCTCACCGATGGAGACCCCGCATGACCTCCGAAGGAGCCACGGCATGATCCGCGTCCTGGTCGCCGAGGACCAGTCCGCCGTGCGCGCCGGGCTGGTCCTCATTCTGGGCAGCGCACCCGACATCGAGGTGGCCGGGGAGGCGGCTGACGGGGAGCGGGCGGTCGAGCTGTCCCGGGAACTGCGCCCGGACGTGGTGCTGATGGACGTCCAGATGCCCCGTCTCGACGGGGTGTCGGCGACCCGGCAGATCGTCGCGGAGCGCCTCGCGGACGTCCTCGTGCTGACCACCTTCGATCTCGACGCGTACGTGTTCGGGGCGTTGCGGGCGGGCGCTGCCGGGTTCCTGCTGAAGAACACCGAGGCGCGGGATCTGCTGACCGCGGTGCGGACCGTGGCGCGCGGGGAGGGGATCGTGGCGCCGGCGGTGACCCGGCGGCTGATCGCGGAGTTCGCCGCGCGGCCGGAGCGGGAGCCGAGGGCCGATCCGGCCGTGCTCGACGGGCTCACCCGGCGCGAGCGCGAGGTGCTGGCGTGCGTCGGGGAGGGGATGTCCAACGCCGAGATCGCGGGGCGGCTGGAGATGGCGGAGGGCACAGTGAAGACGCACGTCAGCCGTCTGCTGGCCAAGCTCGAGCTGCGCAGTCGGGTGCAAGCCGCCGCGCTGGCGCAGGAGTTGGGGATCAAGCCGAACTAGGGATCGAGTGGTCCAGACCTATTGACCCGTGGTCCAGACCTTTCTATTCTCGCGGCACCGTGGGCGTGAAGGCTCAGTCATGCCCCTGACACTCCCAACTGAAGAGGGAGGCGCAGCATGCGCTTCAGACACAGAGCCGCGGCAGGGTTCGCGACCCTGTTGCTCCCCCTGGCCGGCCTGGTCGGTCTCGCGAGCCCCGCCCAGGCCGCGACGAACGCCACCGCCACCTACGCCAAGACCCAGGACTGGGGAACCGGCTTCGAAGGCAAGTGGACCGTCAAGAACACCGGTACCACGGCGATCAGTTCATGGACGATCGAGTGGGACTTCCCCTCCGGTACGTCCGTCACCTCGGCCTGGGACGCGGACGTCACCAGCTCCGGCACCCACTGGACCGCCAAGAACAAGTCCTACAACGGCTCCATCGCCCCGGGCGCCTCCGTCTCCTTCGGCTTCAACGGCGCGGGCTCCGGCTCACCATCCAACTGCAAGCTGAACGGCGACAGTTGTGACGGCACCACGGTCCCGGGCGACGCGGCGCCCTCCGCGCCCGGCACCCCGACCGCCTCGAACATCACCGACACCTCGGTGAAGCTCAGCTGGGGCGCCGCCACGGACGACAAGGGCATCAAGAACTACGACGTCCTGCGTGACGGCGCCAAGGTCGCCACCGTGACGACGACCTCGTACTCGGACACCGGCCTGACCGCCGGCACCGACTACTCGTACACCGTGCAGGCCCGTGACACCGCCGACCAGACCGGCCCGGTCAGCGGCTCGGTCGCCGTCCACACCACCGGCGGCGGCACCACGCCTCCCCCGCCCACGGGCAACAAGGTCAAGCTCGGCTACTTCACCGAGTGGGGCATCTACGGCCGCAACTACAACGTCAAGAACCTGGTGACGTCCGGCTCGGCCGCCAAGATCACCCACATCAACTACGCCTTCGGCAACGTCACGGGCGGCCAGTGCGCCATCGGCGACTCCTACGCCGACTACGACAAGGCGTTCACCGCCGACCAGTCGGTCAGCGGCGTGGCCGACACCTGGGACCAGCCGCTGCGCGGCAACTTCAACCAGCTGCGCGAGCTGAAGGCCAAGTACCCGAACATCAAGGTGCTGTGGTCCTTCGGCGGCTGGACCTGGTCCGGCGGCTTCGGGCAGGCCGCCCAGAACCCGGCCGCGTTCGCGCAGTCCTGCTACAACCTGGTCGAGGACCCGCGCTGGGCCGACGTCTTCGACGGCATCGACATCGACTGGGAGTACCCGAACGCCTGTGGTCTGTCCTGTGACACCAGCGGCGCCGCGGCCTTCAAGAACGTGATGTCCGCGCTGCGTGCCAAGTTCGGCGCCAACAACCTGGTCACGGCCGCGGTCACCGCCGACGGCTCCTCCGGCGGCAAGATCGACGCCACCGACTACGCGGGCGCTGCCCAGTACGTCGACTGGTACAACGTGATGACGTACGACTTCTTCGGCGCCTGGGCGGCGCAGGGCCCGACGGCCCCGCACTCCCCGCTCACCTCGTACAGCGGCATCCCGACCGCCGGCTTCACCACGGCCGACGCGATGGCCAAGTACAAGGCGAAGGGCGTTCCCGCGAGCAAGCTGCTCATCGGCATCGGCTTCTACGGCCGCGGCTGGACCGGCGTCACCCAGGACGCCCCGGGCGGCACGGCCACGGGCCCGGCGGCCGGCACCTACGAGCAGGGCATCGAGGACTACAAGGTCCTCAAGACGTCCTGCCCGGCCACCGGCACCGTCGCGGGCACGGCGTACGCGCACTGCGGCAGCAACTGGTGGTCGTACGACACCCCCGCCACCATCGCCGGGAAGATGAGCTGGGCCAAGTCCCAGGGTCTGGGCGGTGCGTTCTTCTGGGAGTTCAGCGGTGACACCAGCAACGGTGAGCTGGTGAGCGCCATCAACAGCGGGCTGTCGTAAGAAAGTTCGAAGGGTTGTCAGACCCTAGGCGACATTGACGCGCTGACCGGGCGGGGCTGCCTCGAGCCACGCGAGAAAACCGGTCAGCGCGTCTTCGCTCATGGCGAGTTCGAGGCGCGTGCCCCGGTGGGTACAGGCGAGGACCACCGCGTCGGAGAGCAGCGCCAGCTCCTCCTCGCCCTCGGGCAGCCGGCGGCCGGCCACCTCGATCGCGGAGCGTTCCAGAGTGCGGCGCGGGCGGGGGGCGTAGGAGAAGACGCGGTACCACTCGATGCGGTCGCTGTTGTAGCGGGCGACGCCGTAGCTCCAGCCCTTGCCGTTGGTGTCCGGTTTCTCGGGCACGTCCCAGCGCAGCGAACAGTCGAAGGTGCCGCCGGAGCGCTGGATGAGCCTGCGGCGCAGGCCGAACAGGAACAGTCCCACCACCACGAGCGCGACCACGATTCCGCACACAGTCAGAGCGAGGACCATCGACACCGACCTCCTCGTCTCCCTGTTGGTAGTGGCACTGGGCCCGTACGGCTCAGACTAGGTAATGGAACGGAAAAAACACCCACATCTGCCTCAGCCGCGGTCGGCACCGGATTGCTCCGGACCGACCGCGGCTGAGTGACGTCATCACATGGCGCGGTGGATCAACGCGCCGCCGTCGCCGCCCGCAGACGGACGTCGGCGCGGCGTTCCGCCTCCGCGTCGTCCTCCGCCTTCGCGCGCTCCAGCTCTCGCTCGACGCGCTGGACATCGATCTCGTCCGCCAGCTCGGCGATCTCGGCCAGCAGCGACAGCTTGTCGTCCGCGAACGAGATGAAACCGCCGTGCACCGCGGCGACGACCGTTCCACCATCACTCGTACGGATGGTCACCGGGCCCGACTCCAGCACACCGAGCAGCGGCTGGTGACCGGGCATGACGCCGATGTCGCCGGACGTGGTGCGCGCGACGACCAGGGTGGCCTCGCCGGACCAGACCTGGCGGTCGGCGGCGACCAGCTCGACGTGCAGCTCAGCAGCCAAGGGTGGCTCCTCGGGTCACCACCCGGCGGTTCTGCCGGGTGTTGGGGTCAATTCTAGTAGGCGTGAGAGAGGGGGCGGGACGCGCCCGCCCCCTCACACGAACTCACGGAGTTCAGAACTCAGCGAGTTCAGGAGACGCCCAGCTCCTTGGCGTTGGCCTTGAGGTCCTCCAGGCCACCGCACATGAAGAACGCCTGCTCCGGGAAGTGGTCGAACTCACCGTCGCAGATCGCGTTGAACGCGGTGATCGTCTCGTCGAGCGGCACGTCCGAACCGTCCACGCCGGTGAACTGCTTGGCGACGTGGGTGTTCTGGGACAGGAAGCGCTCCACGCGACGGGCACGGTGGACGACGAGCTTGTCCTCCTCGCCGAGCTCGTCGATACCGAGGATCGCGATGATGTCCTGGAGGTCCTTGTACTTCTGCAGGATGTTCTTGACGCGCATGGCGGCGTCGTAGTGGTCCTGCGCGATGTACCGCGGGTCCAGGATGCGGGACGTGGAGTCCAGCGGGTCCACGGCCGGGTAGATGCCCTTCTCGGAGATCGGACGGGACAGAACCGTCGTCGCGTCGAGGTGGGCGAAGGTGGTGGCCGGGGCCGGGTCGGTCAGGTCGTCGGCGGGGACGTAGATCGCCTGCATCGAGGTGATCGAGTGACCGCGGGTCGAGGTGATGCGCTCCTGGAGGAGGCCCATCTCGTCGGCCAGGTTCGGCTGGTAACCCACCGCGGACGGCATGCGGCCGAGCAGCGTGGAGACCTCGGAACCGGCCTGCGTGAAGCGGAAGATGTTGTCGATGAAGAACAGCACGTCCTGCTTCTGGACGTCACGGAAGTACTCGGCCATGGTGAGGCCGGCCAGCGCGACGCGCAGACGGGTGCCCGGGGGCTCGTCCATCTGACCGAAGACCAGCGCGGTCTTGTCGATGACGCCGGAGTCCGACATCTCCTCGATCAGGTCGTTGCCCTCACGGGTGCGCTCGCCGACACCGGCGAACACGGAGACACCGTCGTGGTTGTTGGCGACACGGTAGATCATCTCCTGGATGAGCACCGTCTTGCCGACGCCGGCGCCGCCGAACAGGCCGATCTTGCCGCCCTTGACGTACGGGGTGAGCAGGTCGATGACCTTGACGCCCGTCTCGAACATCTCGGTCTTGGACTCGAGCTCGTCGAAGTTCGGGGCCTTGCGGTGGATCGCCCAGCGCTCGCCGTCGTAGGACTCGTCGACGTTCAGCACCTCACCGAGGGTGTTGAACACCTTGCCCTTGGTGAAGTCGCCGACCGGCACGGTGATCGGGGCGCCGGTGTCGACGACCGGGGCCTGGCGGACCAGACCGTCGGTCGGCTGCATGGAGATCGCGCGGACCAGGCCGTCACCCAGGTGCTGGGCGACCTCCAGGGTCAGCGTCTTCTTCTCGCCGGCGTTGGCCGGGTCGGCCACCTCGACGTGCAGGGCCTGGTAGATGTCCGGCATCGCGTCGACGGGGAACTCCACGTCGACGACCGGGCCGATGACCCGGGCGACGCGGCCCGTAGCCGTCGCGGTCTCAACAGTGGTGGTCATTATCGGTCACTCCCCGCGGTCGCGTCGGCCAGGGCGCTCGCGCCACCGACGATCTCGCTGATTTCCTGGGTGATTTCGGCCTGGCGGGCCGCGTTGGCAAGACGGGTGAGGTTGTTGATCAGCTCGCCCGCGTTGTCGGTGGCCGACTTCATCGCGCGCCGCGTGGCGGCGTGCTTCGAAGCGGCCGACTGGAGCAGCGCGTTGTAGATCCGGCTCTCCACGTAGCGCGGCAGCAGGGCGTCGAGGACGTCCTCCGCCGAGGGCTCGAAGTCGTAGAGGGGGAGGATCTCGCCCTTGGGGGCGGCCTCCACCTCGACCTCGTCGAGGCGCAGGGGCAGCAGCCGGGAGGCGACCGCCGTCTGCGTCATCATCGACACGAACTCGGTGTAGACGATGTGAAGCTCGTCCACGCCGCCGTCGGTGCCGTCCTTCTCGATGACCTCGATCAGGGGCTCGGCGACCTTCTTGGCGTCCGCGTACGACGGCTCGTCCGTGAAGCCCGTCCACGACTCCGCGATCTTGCGCTCACGGAAGTTGTAGTGGGCGACACCGCGGCGGCCGATGATGTACGTACCGACCTGCTTGCCCTCGCGCTCCAGGCGCTCGGTGAGCTCCTCCGCCGCCTTGATGGCGTTGGAGTTGAAGGCGCCGGCCAGACCGCGGTCGCTCGTGAGGAGCAGGACCGCGGCACGGGTCGGGTTCTCCGTCTCCGTGGTGAGCGGGTGCTTGGTGTTCGACCCGGTGGCGACCGCCTTGACCGCGCGCGTCAGCTCGTTCGCGTACGGCGTGGAGGCCACCACCTTGCGCTGCGCCTTGACGACGCGCGAGGCGGCGATCATCTCCATCGCCTTCGTGATCTTCTTGGTCGCGGTGACGGATCGGATGCGACGCTTGTAGACCCGGAGCTGGGCTCCCATGAGTCAGGTCCCTTCCTTACGTCACTTGGCGGCAGCGGCCGGGACGTCCTCGCCGAGCAGCTTGCCGTCAGAGGTCTCGAACTGCTTCTTGAACTCCGCGATGGCGTCGCCGAGAGCCTGCAGGGTGTCGTCCGACATCTTGGCGCCCTCCTTGATGGAGGTCATCAGGCCCTGGTGCTTGCGGTGCAGGAACTCGATGAGCTCCTTCTCGAAGCGGCGGATGTCGCCCACCGGGACGTCGTCCATGCGGCCCGTACCACCGGCCCAGATGGAGACGACCTGGTCCTCGGTGGCCATCGGCTGGTACTGGTTCTGCTTCAGCAGCTCGACCATGCGCTGACCGCGCTCCAGCTGGGCCTTCGAGGCCGCGTCCAGGTCGGAACCGAAGGCGGCGAACGCCTCCAGCTCACGGAACTGGGCGAGGTCGACACGCAGACGGCCGGAGACCTGGCGCATCGCCTTGTGCTGCGCGGAACCACCGACTCGGGAGACGGAGATACCGACGTTCAGCGCGGGGCGCTGACCGGCGTTGAACAGGTCCGACTCCAGGAAGCACTGGCCGTCGGTGATGGAGATGACGTTGGTCGGGATGAACGCCGAGACGTCGTTGGCCTTGGTCTCGACGATCGGCAGACCGGTCATCGAGCCGGCGCCCATGTCGTCGGAGAGCTTGGCGCAGCGCTCCAGCAGGCGGGAGTGCAGGTAGAAGACGTCACCCGGGTAGGCCTCGCGGCCCGGCGGGCGGCGCAGCAGCAGCGACACGGCGCGGTAGGCGTCGGCCTGCTTCGACAGGTCGTCGAAGATGATCAGGACGTGCTTGCCCTGGTACATCCAGTGCTGGCCGATGGCGGAACCGGTGTACGGCGCCAGGTACTTGAAGCCGGCCGGGTCGGACGCCGGGGCGGCGACGATGGTCGTGTACTCCAGGGCGCCGTTCTCCTCCAGCGCGCGGCGCACGCCGGCGATGGTGGAGCCCTTCTGGCCGATGGCGACGTAGATGCAGCGGACCTGCTTCTTCGGGTCGCCGGTGCGCCAGTTGTCGCGCTGGTTGATGATCGTGTCGACGGCCAGGGCGGTCTTGCCGGTCTGACGGTCACCGATGATCAGCTGACGCTGACCGCGGCCGATCGGGGTCATCGCGTCGACGGCCTTGTAGCCCGTCTCCATCGGCTCGTGCACCGACTTGCGCTGCATGACCGTGGGGGCCTGCAGCTCGAGGGCGCGGCGGCCGTCGGTCTCGATCTCGCCGAGGCCGTCGATCGGGTTGCCGAGCGGGTCGACGACACGGCCGAGGTAGCCCTCGCCGACCGCGACGGAGAGCACCTCACCGGTGCGCTGCACCGGCTGACCCTCCTCGATGCCGCTGAACTCACCGAGGACGATGGCACCGATCTCGCGCTCCTCGAGGTTGAGGGCGAGGCCGAGGGTGCCGTCCTCGAACTTCAGCAGTTCGTTGGCCATGGCCGAGGGCAGGCCCTCGACCTTCGCGATGCCGTCGCCGGCAAGGGTGACCGTACCGACCTCCTCGCGCGAGGCCGCGTCCGGCTTGTACGACTGGACGAAGTTCTCCAGCGCGTCCCGGATCTCCTCCGGCCGGATCGTGAGCTCCGCCATCTGGGTTCCCTGCTCTCCTTGTTGGGCCCGAAGTTTCACTTTGGGGGGATGGGGACTCCCCCCTGAACGAGGTGAATCCTCTGCACGGCCCAACCAGGGCCGTAATTACGTACTGCTTGTTGAGTTGCTCAGCTCGCCATGCGGCGGGCGGCGTCGTCCAGCCGGTCCGCGAGGGAGCCGTTGATGACCTCGTCACCGACCTGCACCCGGATCCCGCCGATGACGGAGGGGTCCACGTCCAGGTTGAGGTGCATCCGGCGGCCGTAGAGCCTCGCCAGGGCGTCGCCCAGGCGCTGCTTCTGCGGGTCGCTCAGCGGCACCGCGGAGGTGACGGTCGCCACCAGACGGTCCCGGCGCTCGGCGGCGAGCTTGGACAGGGACTCCAGTCCCGCTTCCAGGCTACGTCCCCGCGGCGCGGTGACCAGACGCGTCACCAGACGCTCGGTGGTGGGCTTGGCCCGCCCGCCGAGGAGCCGGTTCAGCAGCTCGACCTTGGCCGAGGTGCCGGCGGACCGGTCGGTGAGCGCGGCACGCAGCTCGGTGTTCGAGGAGACGATCCGGCCGAACCGGAACAGCTCGTCCTCGACGTCGTCGAGCGTGCCGTTCTTCTCCGCGGCGGTGAGGTCGGCGATGCTCGCCAGCTCCTCCAGCGCGTCGACCAGGTCGCGGGGCTGCGACCAGCGGGAACGGGCCATCCCGGCCACCAGGTCGGCGGCGTGGCCGCTCACCTGGGTACCGATCAGGCGCTGAACCAGCTCGGCCTTCGCCTCCGCGGGCTTCGCCGGGTCGGTGAGGACCCGGCGCAGGCCGGCCTCGCGGTCGAGCAGCGCGGTGACGGCCGCCAGCTCGTCGGCGAGCTTCGCGGCGTCGACGGACGTGGAGTCCGTCAGCGCGTCGAGACGCTCACGTGCGGCTGCCAGGGCCTCGCGGCTCGCTCCGTTCATCGCGTGGCCTCGGCCTTCTCCTCAAGCTCGTCGAGGAAGCGGTCGATCACACGGCTCTGGCGGGCGTGGTCCTCGAGGGACTCGCCGACCAGCTTGCCGGCCAGCTCCGTGGCGAGCGCGCCGACGTCCTGCCGCAGCGCCTGAGCGGCGGCCTTGCGGTCGGCGTCGATCTGGGTGTGACCGGCGGCGACGATCTCCTCGCGCTGCCGCTGACCCTCGGCCCGCATCTCGGCGATGAGCGTGGCGCCCTGCTCCTGAGCCTCCTGGCGCAGGCGCGCGGCCTCGTGCCGGGCCTCGGCGAGCTGGGCCTTGTACTGCTCAAGGACGCTCTGGGCCTCGGTCTGCAGGGCCTCGGCCTTTTCGATACCGCCCTCGATGGCCTCGCGGCGCTCTTCCAGAACCTTGTTGATGTTCGGGAGGAGCTTCTTGGCGAGGAAGCCGAAGACGATGACGAAGGCGATCAGGCCGATGACGAGCTCCGGCCACGGCGGAATGAGGGGGTTCTCCTTCTCCGCCGCAAACTGAACCCATGAGTGGGTCATCTCAGTGCCTTTCGTCGAATGGGCTGTCGCTGTCGTTCGTCTTAGTAGACGAACGGCATGACGAGGCCGATGAGGGCCAGCGCCTCACAGAACGCGAAGCCGAGGATCTGGTTGGCGCGGATCAGGCCGGCCGCCTCGGGCTGACGGGCGAGAGCCTGCGTACCGTTACCGAAGATGATGCCGACGCCGACGCCGGGGCCGATCGCGGCGAGACCGTAACCGACGGAGCTGAGGGAGCCGGTGACGCCTTCGGCAGCAGCGAGGATCTGGGACATGCCAGTTCTTCCTTTTCTGTACGGACCGGTGGGGGTTGGCCACCGGACGAGTGTGGGAGCGAAAGCAGGGGTGCTCAGTGGTGCTCGGCGAGCGCGCCCTGAATGTAGGAGCAGGCCAGCAGGACGAACACGTACGCCTGGACTGCCTGGATGAAGAGCTCGAAGGCGGTCATGACGATCGTCATGATGAACGAGACACCGGAGTAGGCGATGCCGATGCCGTTCAGCATGTACCAGCTGGCGACCGTGAAGAGCACGATCAGCGTGTGACCGGCGAACATGTTCGCGAAGAGTCGCACGGCGTGCGTGAACGGGCGGACCAGCAGGTTCGAGGCGAGCTCGATGGTCATCGACAGCGGGAGCACCGCGCCGAGCGACTTGTCGTAACCGGTGAAGTTCTTGAAGGCGCCGACGAAACCGTGCCGCTTGAAGGTGAGCGGGACCCAGATCAGGTAGACCAGCAGGGCCAGGACGATCGGGTAGGCGATGATCGAGGTCACCGGGAACTGGGCGACCGGGATGATCGACCAGAGGTTCATCATCCAGACGAAGAAGAAGACCGAGACGACGAACGGGACGTACTTCTCGCCTTCCTTCTTGCCGATCGTCTCGTAGACGACACCGCGGCGGATGAAGTCGTAGCCGGCCTCGGCGACCATCTGGAGCTTGCCCGGGACGACCTTGGGCTTGGCGAACGCGGCCCAGAAGAAGCCCACCACGATGATGGAGCCCAGCAGGGCCAGCAGCATCGGCTTGTTGAAGTAGAAGCCGTTGCCGTCTGCGTTGCCCCAGAGAGGCTCGAAGAGGAACGAGTGCAGGCCCGGAGCGACGGTGTCGAAACCGCACCCGGAGAACAGGTGACAGCTCGAGTCGAAAGCGAGCGTCTGCGTCGGATCAGCACTCACCGCGGGCTCCTTCAGCATGGCGCATAGGTACGGCAACCTCGTTGTGTCGGCGCGGCGTGCGGCCGCGGTTCGGCACGGGACTGGTGTTACGGATGTGGGGGCGGCTGTGGGGCATCTCGCCTCGCGATTGAACAGGCGTCAGCTCGGATGCCCGCGCCCGCGATGCCGCAGTTGGCACCGGACGATAGCAGGATCTCTCGCGCGCCTTTATCCCGGCCCTACCCCTCACGACGAGCGCCCTGTCTTCTCGGGCTTGTCGCCCTTCGACGAGGCATCGGGATCGACGTAGAGGATCTTCGCCTTCATGTGCGCACGCGTCTGCGCGGCGATCCACGTCAGGGTGGAGACCACCAGGACGATGGCGAAGGCACGGGGGTTGAACAGCGTCGTGTTCTTGAAGGCCGCGACGAAGACGACCATCAGGAGCAGCTGGGCCGCGTAGAGCATCAGGCCCATCATCTGGAACAGCTGCGGAAATGATTTGGCGGTGCGCTGGAGCACGTAGAGACCGAGCCCCATGAAGAGGATCACGACCAGCGTCGCGACGACGGCACCGATGGCTCCCTCGCCGCCCGCGACCACGCCGCTGACGACGGCGGCGATCGCGCCGACGGCAGCCGTGGGCACGGCGGCCTGGGCCAGGTTCCGGACGTCATTGGACGGCATGGCGGCAGCTCCGCTTTTCACAGGGGGCAAGGGGTGTCGTCATGGACGAGCGTAGTCCCGGGCTGAGTGGTCAGACCTCACACCGATGGGCCGTCGCACTACGGTCCTTCGGTTCTCTCCGGGGTTCTCGTGAACCGTATCACAAACTATTTGATGAGGTCTTTACCTGGTTGGTGTGCTGGCTGTCACACATGAGAGTGAAGGCGCGCGTCTGTGCAAAAACCGAGCCCTCTTGTCTGGTAATGGGGGAGTTTGCTCCCCCACGACTTGGCAATGCTCTCGTCAGATTCTTACCTTGCCGCCGTCCGCCGAAGTCAGCGAATACGCGAACGAGGGCCGATCGCCGTCGCCCCGTTGACGCCCGACGCGGCCGCCGTGACGGGGGTCCGCTCCCCCTCCTCCACGGAGTCCGCAGCGGTGCTCGCGACGGCCTCGGCCGGTGCCTCCGCGGCCCGCCGGCGCCTGCGGTAGCGCGGCGGGACGAACCGCTCCGCCCACCTCGGAGCGCGCGGCGTGAAGCGCGGCAGCAGAAGCAGGACCAGACCGATTGCGCTGAGGAAGACCACGCCGAGGACGATCCACATCGACGCCGAGTTCACCGAGTACGCGAGGGCGCCGAAGGCGATCAGGGCCGACCAGAAGTACATGATCAGCACCGCCCGGCTGTGCGAGTGGCCGATCTCCAGCAGCCGGTGGTGCAGATGGCCGCGGTCGGCGGCGAACGGGGACTGGCCCCGCCAGGTGCGGCGGACGATCGCCAGGATCAGGTCGGCGGCCGGGACCGCGATGATCGTCAGCGGCAGGATCAGCGGGATGTACACGGGCACCGTCTGGTGCACCGCCGCCTTCTCCGAACCCGTGAACAGGGCCAGCGCGTCCGGGTCGACCTGACCGGTGATGGAGATCGCGCCCGCCGCCAGCACCAGGCCGATCAGCATCGAACCCGAGTCGCCCATGAAGATCCGCGCCGGGTGCATGTTGTGCGGCAGGAAGCCCAGGCACATGCCCATCAGGATCGCCGCGAACAGGGTCGCCGGAGCGGCGGCCTCGATGCCGTACGAGTACCAGATCCGGTACGAGTACAGGAAGAACGCCGCCGCCGCGATGCACACCATGCCCGCGGCAAGACCGTCCAGGCCGTCCACGAAGTTCACCGCGTTGATCGTGATGACGACGAGCGCGACCGTGAGGAGCGTGCCCTGCCACTGGGTCAGCGCCACGTTGCCGACGCCCGGGATGGGCAGCCACAGGATCGTCAGACCCTGCATGACCATGACGCCGGCGGCGATCATCTGGCCGCCCAGCTTGATCAGGGCGTCGATCTCGAACTTGTCGTCCAGCACGCCGATCAGCCAGATCAGGGCGGCCCCGGAGAGCAGCGCCCGCGGCTCGTTGGACTTGACGAAGACCTCGTTGAGATTGGTGAGGTGGTCCGCGACCAGCAGGCCCGCGCACAGGCCGAAGAACATCGCGATCCCGCCGAGGCGCGGAGTGGGCTCCCGGTGCACGTCACGTGCCCGGATCTCCGGCATGGCTCCGGCCACGATCGCGAACTTCCGCACCGGCCCTGTCAGCAGGTACGTCACCGCGGCCGTGATGCAGAGCGTCAGCAGGTATTCACGCACGGGCTTCCCCACAGGTCTCGCTGGCCATCTCAGCCCCACACCCTAGCGATGGACGCATACAGATGAGGACTTCCGGGTAGCGACGATGGTTGCACGCGTGGCTGTGCACGAAGGTCACATCAGGGTGTACGGAACTCCGCCTACCCCCGCTCAGCCGGGATACGGCGGAAATCTACCGGTCAGCGCGCGCACCTCCTCACGCACCCCGGCCGGCTCCCGCTCGCCCCGCAGCACGCCCGCCAGCAGCGCGGCGATCTGGACCATCTCCTGCTCCCCCATGCCCTGCGTGGTCACCGCCGCCGTGCCCAGGCGCAGGCCCCGGCCGTCCCCGTGCGGCAGCGCGCAGCAGTCCAGCACCATCCCGGCCGCCGCGAGCCGGCCACGCGCGGTGCGGCCGTCCACGTCGAGCGGGGCCGGGTCGGCGGTGATGAGGTGGGTGTCCGTGCCGCCGGTGACGACGGCGAGCCCCTCGGCGGCCAGGTGACCCGCCAGCACCCTCGCGTTGGCGACCACCTGGTGGGCGTACGCGCCGAACGCCGGCGTCGCCGCCTCGCCGAACGCCACCGCCTTGGCGGCGATGGTGTGCATCTGCGCACCGCCCTGCGTGAAGGGGAAGACCGCCCGGTCGACCCGCTCCGCCAGCTCGTCCCCGCACAGGATCATCCCGCCGCGCGGGCCGCGCAGCACCTTGTGGGTGGTGGCGCACACGACGTCGGCGTACGGCACCGGATTCGGCGCCGCTCCCCCGGCGACCAGGCCGATGGGATGCGCGGCGTCCGCGATGAGGTACGCGCCCACCTCGTCGGCGACCTCGCGGAAGAAGGCGTAGTCGATGTGGCGGGGGTAGGCGATCGAGCCGCACACGATGGCCTTGGGCCGGTGGTTGCGGGCCAGGTGGCGGACCTGGTCGTGGTCGACGAGCCCGGTCTCGGCGTCGACGCCGTAGCCGACGAAGTCGAACCAGCGGCCGGAGAAGTTCGCGGGCGAGCCGTGCGTGAGGTGCCCGCCGTAGGGCAGCCCGAGGGCGAGGACGGTGTCGCCGGGGCGCAGCAGGGCGGCGTAGGCGGCCAGGACGGCCGAGGAGCCCGAGTGGGACTGGACGTTCGCGTGGTCGGCGCCGAAGAGGGCCTTGGCCCGGTCGACGGCCAGGCGCTCGGCGACGTCGACCAGTTCGCAGCCGCCGTGGTGCCGGGCGCCGGGGTAGCCCTCGGCGTACTTGTTGGCGAGCGGCGAGCCGAGGGCGGCGAGCACGGCCCGCGAGGTGAAGTTCTCGGCGGCGATCAGCTGGAGCGTGGTCGACTGCCGTCGCAGTTCGCCGAGCAGGATCTCGGCCAGCTCGGGGTCCTGCTGCCGCAGGACATCGGTCTCGAGGGCAGGGGTGACCGCCATGGTGGGCTCCCGGGCGTCGGCGGGGACGTAGGTCCAATGTAGGCCGGGGATGTCCGGAACGCCCGGTATGGCAGACGTACGGTTCCCGCGTCCCTTCCGGGGCACAGGCGCCCTACATCCGCGCCGCGACCCCCGTCAGCGCCGTCACCACCGGGTCCAGAGCCTCGTGTATCTCGTCGCCGATCGAGCGGAAGAACGGCAGGGGGGCGCCGTACGGGTCGTACACCTCGTCCGCCTCGGCGGTGGGCGCCAGCAGCCACCCGCGTAGAGCGGCGGCCGCGCGGACCAGCGCGCGCGCACGCGCGACCACGCCGTCCTCCAGCGGAGGCAGCGTCGCCGGGTCTATCGCCCGCACCAGACGGGTGAACTCCTTCAGCGTGAAGGTGCGCAGGCCCGCCGAATGGCCCATGGAGATGACCTGGGCGCGGTGGTCGCGGGTGGCCGTCAGGACGAGGTCGGCCATGATGACGTGCTCGTCCAGCAGCTCCCGGCCGGTGAAGCCGGAGGCGTCGGCGCCGAACTCGGCGAGCACGGTCTCCGCGTTCGTCTCCATGGGGGCGCCCTCGTGGCCCCAGGTCCCCGCGCTCTCCACGATCAGCCCGCCGCCGAGTACGCCGAGCCGCTCCGCCACGAAATGGCGGGTCAGGCGCTCGGTGATGGGCGAGCGGCACACGTTGCCGGTGCTGACGTGGAGGATGCGGAAGGTGTCGCGCGGAAACCCGAAGGTCGTGGTCTGCTCCGCCTCACGTTCCCCGTCGCCTATGCCACGCCCCGGTTCAGGGGCCGTCAATTCGCCACCTCGAGGTCGGGTACGACCTTCCGCAGCTCGTCCGGGGAGATCGCGCCCTCGCGCAGCAGCACCGGCACCTCACCGGAGACGTCCACGATGGACGACGGGACGATGCCGGGGGTGGGGCCGCCGTCGAGGTAGACGGAGATGGAGTCGCCGAGCATCTCCTGCGCGGCGTCGCAGTCCTCCGGCGCCGGGTGGCCGGTGAGGTTGGCGGAGGAGACGGCCATGGGGCCGACCTCGGTCAGCAGCTCGATGGCGACCGGGTGCAGCGGCATGCGCACGGCGACGGTGCCCCGGGTGTCGCCGAGGTCCCACTGCAGGGACGGCTGGTGCCTGGCGACGAGCGTGAGGGCACCCGGCCAGAACGCGTCGACCAGTTCCCAGGCCAGCTCGGAGAAGTCCGTGACGAGGCCGTGCAGGGTGTTCGGGGAGCCGATCAGGACGGGGGTGGGCATGTTGCGGCCCCGGCCCTTGGCGGCGAGCAGGTCGGCGACGGCGTCCGAGGAGAACGCGTCGGCGCCGACGCCGTACACGGTGTCGGTCGGCAGCACCACGAGCTCGCCCCGGCGGACGGCGGACGCGGCTTCGCGCAGACCCGTCACACGGTCGGTCGCGTCGTTGGTGTCGTATCGCCGTGCCATGTCTAGCGGACTCCTTTTTTTGTCGCTCGGTTCGCTCCTGCCATAGCAGACCTCGGCATCACGGCAAGGCCTTACGCGCGGTCGCGAAGCGCGGCCGGTTGTTGAGGTCGGGGTGGTCGGCCGCGTCGGCCCAGCCCCGTTCCTCGGTGAAGATCCACGGCACCTGGCCGCCCTGGGTGTCGGCGTGCTCGATGACGACGACCCCGCCGGGGCGCAGCAGCCGGTGCGCGGTGCGTTCCAGGCCCCGGATGAGGTCGAGACCGTCCTCGCCGGAGAACAACGCCAGCTCCGGGTCGTAGTCACGAGCCTCCGGGGCGACGTACTCCCACTCGGTGAGCGGGATGTACGGCGGGTTGGAGATGACCAGGTCGACCTGGCCGTCGAGGTCCGGGAAGGCGTCCAGGGCGTTGCCCTGGCGCAGGTCGACCCTGGACCCCGCCACGTTCTTGCGGGTCCACACCAGGGCGTCCTCGGACAGCTCCACGGCGTGCACCCGCGACCGCGGGACCTCCTGGGCGAGGGCCAGCGCGATGGCGCCCGAACCGGTGCACAGGTCGACGATGCACGGCTCCACGACGTCCATGGCGCGCACGGCGTCTATGGCCCAGCCGACCACGGACTCGGTCTCCGGCCGGGGCACGAAGACACCGGGGCCGACCTGGAGCTCCAGGTACCGGAAGTAGGCCCGCCCGGTGATGTGCTGCAGCGGCTCGCGCTGCTCGCGCCGGGCGATGACCTCCCAGTACCGGGCGTCGAAGTCGGAGTCCTTCACGGCGTGCAGCTGGCCTCGCTTCACGCCGTGCACGAACGCGGCGAGCTCCTCGGCGTCGTTGCGCGGCGAGGGCACGCCGGCGTCGGCCAGCCGCTGGGTGGCCTGAGCCACCTCCGCGAGCAGCACGCTGCGGGGGCTCGGGGGTCGCCCCCCGAAGTCTTGCTGCACGCTCGTCCTCCGGTCCGTCCTCGTGCCTGGTCCTGCGTTCGTCCTGCGTCGTCCTGCGTTCGTCCTGGGTGCGCCGTGCGCGGCCGCGGTCCCTGCGGTGCCTTACGCGGCCGCGAGCTTCGCCGCCGAGTCGGCGTCGACGCAGGCCTGGATCACGGCGGCGAGGTCGCCGTCCAGGACCTGGTCCAGGTTGTACGCCTTGAAGCCGACGCGGTGGTCCGAGATGCGGTTCTCCGGGAAGTTGTACGTGCGGATCTTCTCGGAGCGGTCGACCGTGCGGACCTGGCTGCGGCGGGCGTCGGCGGCCTCCCGCTCGGCCTCCTCCTGCGCCATGGCGAGCAGCCTGGAGCGCAGGATACGCAGCGCCTGCTCCTTGTTCTGGAGCTGGCTCTTCTCGTTCTGGCAGGAGGCGACGACACCGGTCGGCAGGTGCGTGATGCGGACGGCGGAGTCGGTGGTGTTCACGGACTGGCCGCCCGGGCCGGAGGACCGGTACACGTCGATGCGCAGGTCGTTCGGGTTGATCTCGACATCGACCTCCTCGGCCTCCGGGGTCACGAGGACACCGGCGGCGGAGGTGTGGATACGGCCCTGGGACTCGGTGGCGGGCACGCGCTGCACGCGGTGCACACCGCCCTCGTACTTCAGCCGGGCCCACACGCCCTGGCCGGGCTCGATCTGCCCGCGGGCCTTCACGGCGACCTGGACGTCCTTGTAGCCGCCGAGCTCGGACTCGGTGGCGTCGATGACCTCGGTCTTCCAGCCGACGCGCTCGGCGTAGCGCAGGTACATGCGCAGCAGGTCACCCGCGAACAGCGCGGACTCGTCGCCGCCGGCGCCCGCCTTGATCTCCAGGATGACGTCCTTGTCGTCGCTGGGGTCGCGCGGGATCAGCAGGAAGCGAAGCTTCTCGGTCAGCTCCTCGCGCTGCTTGTCCAGCTCCTTGACCTCGGCCGCGAAGTCGGGGTCGTCGGCGGCAAGCTCGCGCGCGGTCTCGATGTCGTCGCCGGTCTGCTTCCAGGAGCGGTACGTGGCGACGATCGGGGTCAGCTCGGCGTAGCGCTTGTTCAGCTTGCGCGCGTTCGCCTGGTCGGCGTGGACCGACGGATCGGCGAGCTGCTTCTCCAGGTCGGCGTGCTCGGCGACGAGTTCCTCGACGGCCTCGAACATCTTGGGCTCCTGTACTGCGATGAAGGGAAGGGCGGGCGACCAAAAACGCCGGTCCCGGGCACACCCCGGCTGGGGCGTGACCGTGGACCGGCGAATGGGGGCTCGCTACTTCTTGGAGCCGGCAGCCTTGCCGAAGCGGGCCTCGAAGCGGGCCACACGGCCACCGGTGTCGAGGATCTTCTGCTTGCCCGTGTAGAACGGGTGGCACTCGGAGCAGACCTCGGCCCGGATGGCGCCGGACTCGATGGTGCTACGGGTGGTGAACGACGCGCCGCAGGTGCAGCTGACCTGCGTCTCGACGTACGCGGGGTGGATGTCGCGCTTCAAGGTGTCTCCTAGGTTTCGGGAGGGCGCCGGGTCGCCGCCGCGGGGTGCGGGAGCGTGAACCGGAGCCGACGTACCAGTCTGCCAGGACTGGGGCCATCCCCCAAAACCGGGGGTGCGGCTGTTCTATTCCTGATGTTCTCCGCCTGCCGGCCCCGTGCCGCTCACGGGGCGCTCACGACGCCCTTGGCCTCACCGGTGGCCGTGCCCGTGGTGGCCGACTTGGGGATCGGCCGGTCGTGCTTCAGGGCGTTCCAGACCAGCTGGGCCTTCGTCTTCTCCAGGAGGACGCGGTTGAGGTTGGCGGGGTCGTACCGGACGGGCATCGTGACCATCTTGATGTGGGAGGAGCCGATGCCCTTGAGGCCGTTCGCGAAGTCCGCGAGGGAGTTGACCGTGCCGAGGTCGGAGTCGGTGGTGACGGCCTTGGTGGCGGTGTCGGCGAGGTCGTAGAGCTTCTTGGGGTTGCTGAGGACGCCGACCTTTTCGACCTGGTCGAGCAGGGCCTTGACGAAGGCCTGCTGGAGCTGGATGCGGCCCAGGTCGGAGCCGTCGCCGACGCCGTGCCGGGTGCGGACGAGGCCGAGGGCCTGCCCGCCGTCCAGGGTGTGGGTGCCGGCCGGGAGGTCCAGGTGGCTCTGCGGGTCGTGGATGGCCTTGGTGGTGGTGACGGGGACGCCGCCGAGGTCGTCGACGAGCTTCTGGAAGCCCCGGAAGTCGACCTCCAGGTAGTGGTCCATGCGGACGCCGGTGAGGGACTCGACCGTCTTCACCGCGCAGGCGGCGCCGCCGGTGGAGTAGGCCGAGTTGAACATCACCTGTGCGGCGGCCGGGTACCTGGTGCCCTTGGTGTCGGTGCAGGCGGGGCGGTCGATGAGGGTGTCGCGCGGGATGGAGACCACGCTCGCCTTCTTGTGGCCCTTGTACACGTGGACGATCATCGCGGTGTCGGAGCGGGCGCTGCCGTCGTCGGTGCCGCCGCCGAGCTTCTTGTTGGACCCCGCGCGGGTGTCCGAGCCGAGGACCAGGATGTTCTCGGAACCGTTGTCGATCTTCGTGGGCCGGTCGCCGCCGAGGGCCTGGTTGATGTCGACGCTCTTGAGGTTGCCGTTGAGCTTGAAGTAGACGTATCCGGCGCCGGTGCCGCCCAGGACGACCACGCCCGCGGCCGTCCAGGCCGTGGCGAGCAGGGCCGTACGGCCTGTGCTGCGGGGCTTGCGGCGGCGGCCCTTGGCCGGGCCCCGGCGGCCGGTGACGGCCGGCTCGGGTATGCCGGGTTCGGGCGTGCTCTCGGCGGACACGGCACTCCTAGGTCTCGTCCGGTCGGTACCCCCTGCGTTCAGGGTCGGATGCGGTCAACACCGCACCATCGTCACTCCACCTGGTAAGACGGGGAAACTCGGGCAAGGGTTGCACAACGCAAAGTGCCCACCGCGTACGGCGGTGGGCACGGTGCGTGACTGCGGCGGCGGGGCGATCCCCCCGCTCACCTGGGTGTTCAGCCGAAAAGGTCGTACGCCTGGAAACCGGTGCCGACCGAGATCCTTGTGGCAAAGATCTCGCTGGTGGCCTTTCCGGTGCCCTTGTACAGGTACAGGGTGCCGCCGGGGGTGCGGGCCAGGAAGTCGGCCTTGCCGTCGCCACTCACATCGCCGACCGCGTCGAAGGCGTTGTACCCGGTCCAGGCGCTGCGCACCTTGATACGGGTGGAGAAGGCGCCGCTGCCGGACTTGCCGGTGCCCTTGTACAGGTAGAGGTCGCCGGTGCTCGACTTGCGGGCGAGCAGGTCGGCCCTGCCGTCGCCGGTGAAGTCGCCGTGGCCGCGCACGCTGTTGTACTGGCTCCAGCCCGGGCCGACCGACACGCGCGTGCCGAAGGTGCCGTTGCCGTTGCCCGGGTAGAGCCACAGGGTGCCGCCGGAGTCGACGGAGAGCACGTCGGGCTTGTAGTCGCCGGTGAGGTCGCCGGGGGTGATGATCCGGGTGCGGGTCTTCCAGCCGGAGAAGATCTTCGTCGAGGCCCAGGAACCGTCGGTGCGGGCGCTGTTGAGGACGAAGTGGTCCCAGTACACGTCACCGGTGGAGCTGACCCGGTAGACGTAGTCCTGGTACCCGTCCCGGTTGAGGTCGGTCGTGAGGACCAGGTTGACGCCGCTCCAGTCGCCGAGGGAGGTCCGGGCGCCGAACGAGGTGCCCTTGGAGTCCTTTTCGTAGCCGGTCTTCGTGGCGGAGTCGCGCACGAAGAGGTCGGCCTTGCCGTCGTAGTAGCTCAGGTTGCCGTCGTCGATCTGCGGATAGGCGGCGCCGACGTACGTGGAGACCTTGCTGAAGACGCTGTAGGCGCCCTTCTCCACGCAGTTCGGGCGTCCCCAGGAGACCACGCCGGCGATCCGGCCGTTCACGACGAGCGGGCCGCCGGAGTCGCCGTTGCAGGCGCTGGTCGTGCCGGCGTCGCTGCCGGTGGCGGGCTTGCCCGCGCACACCATGTGGTTCTTGACGAAGTCGGCGCCGAAGTAGTTCGCGCAGGTGGTGTCCGACTGGATCGGCAGCGAGGCCGTCTTCAGCGTCTGGGAGATGTCCTGGCTGGTGGAACTGGTGCGGCCCCAGCCGTAGACCTTGGCGCTCTGGGCGGCCGTGCCCGTGTACGACGCGGTGTCGCCGGAGGTGACCATGCGGATCGGCGTGGCCTTGACCGGGACGGCCAGGGTGAGCACGGCGATGTCGTTGTCGATCTCCGCCGGGTTGTACGACGGGTTGTACCACTGGCGCAGCACCCCGGTGGCCTGGCCGCCGTGCAGGTCCGTGCTGCCGGTGGAGCCGGTGGTGGGCAACTGGTCGGTGCCGGTGACGATCGCGCCGTTGGCCTTCCAGTTGTAGACGACGGACGTCCTGGTCTTGCTGTCGTAGCCCTTGACGCAGTGTGCGGCGGTGAGGATCTTCGTCGGCGAGACGACCGAGCCTCCGCAGAAGAAGCCGATGTCGTCGCTGGTGTCGCTGGTGCCCTTGTCGTCGAAGTACCAGAGCTGGGCCATCCAGGGCGCCGTGGAGATGGTGGTCTCGTTGCCACCGATGATCTGAGGCGACACGGCGGACGGGCTGCTGCCCTTCGTCGGCGTGCCGGTGGTCGACGTGTCGGTGGTCGACGTGCCGGTGCCGGAGGCGCCCGCGATGCGCTTCTCGAGGGTGGTCTGGGAGGGCTGGCCGACCGCCGGTTCGACGGTGGGCTTGGGCAGTGCGGTGGCGGCGCCGGCGGACGTCGTCATGAGCGCGGCGGTCACGGCGGCGGCGACACCGGCGGCGGCGACGGGCAGCGCGATGCGTATCCGCCGTCTGTGCTTCGGCAAGGGGGTCCCCCGGGGAGAGGTGAGCAGGGAGGGGCACGTGATGCACCCGTTCCTCTCAGCGCCAAAAGGCCTGCCCCCGTCACTGTTGTGACGGGGGCAGGCCTCAACATCCTAGGGGCGTGGAACAGTCACCTCAACGGCGCTCAGTCCCCGTTGCCCGGCGCCGGCGTCGTCTTCTGAATCTGCATCAGGAACTCGACGTTCGACTTCGTCTGCTTCATCTTGTCGAGCAGCAGCTCGATCGCCTGCTGCTGGTCCAGGGCGTGCAGCACCCGGCGCAGCTTCCAGACGATGCCCAGCTCCTCGGCACCGAGCAGGATCTCTTCCTTACGGGTACCGGACGCGTCCACGTCCACCGCCGGGAAGATCCGCTTGTCGGCGAGCTTCCGGTCGAGCTTGAGCTCCATGTTGCCGGTGCCCTTGAACTCCTCGAAGATCACCTCGTCCATGCGGGACCCGGTGTCGACGAGAGCCGTCGCGAGGATGGTGAGCGAGCCACCGTCCTCGATGTTGCGGGCCGCACCGAAGAAGCGCTTCGGCGGGTACAGGGCGGTCGAGTCGACACCACCGGACAGGATGCGGCCGGAGGCGGGCGCGGCCAGGTTGTACGCACGGCCCAGACGCGTGATCGAGTCGAGCAGCACGACGACGTCGTGGCCCAGCTCCACCAGACGCTTGGCGCGCTCGATGGCGAGCTCGGCGACCGTGGTGTGGTCCTCGGCCGGACGGTCGAAGGTCGAGGAGATGACCTCGCCCTTGACCGACCGCTGCATGTCGGTGACCTCTTCCGGACGCTCGTCGACGAGGACGACCATCAGGTGGCACTCGGGGTTGTTGTGGGTGATCGCGTTGGCGATCGCCTGCATGATCATGGTCTTGCCGGTCTTCGGCGGGGCCACGATCAGACCGCGCTGGCCCTTACCGATCGGCGACACGAGGTCGATGATGCGGGTGGTCAGCACGCCCGGGTCGGTCTCCAGGCGGAGCCGGTCCTGCGGGTACAGCGGGGTCAGCTTGTTGAACTCCGGGCGGCCACGGCCGTGTTCGGGCGCCATGCCGTTGACGGAGTCGAGGCGGACCAGCGCGTTGAACTTCTCGCGGCGCTCGCCTTCCTTGGGCTGGCGGACCGCACCGGTGACGTGGTCACCCTTGCGCAGGCCGTTCTTGCGGACCTGGGCGAGGGAGACGTACACGTCGTTCGGGCCCGGCAGGTAGCCGGAGGTCCGGATGAACGCGTAGTTGTCGAGGATGTCCAGGATGCCCGCGACGGGGATCAGGACGTCGTCCTCGGCGAGCTGCGGCTCGGCGATCTCGTCGCGGCCACGGCGGCCACGGCGGTCGCGGTAGCGGCCGCGACGGCCCCGGCGGCCGCCCTCGAAGTCGTCGTCGTCCTGCTGGCGGTCCTGGCGGCCGCCCTGCTGCTGGCCCTGCGGCTGACGCTGCTGGCCGCCCTGCTGGTCGTCGCCCTTGCCGCGGCGGTCGCCGCGGTCACGGTCGCGGTCGCGGTCACGGCCGCGCTCACGGCGGTCGCGGCGGCCACGGCCCTCGCCGTCACCGGCGTCACCCTTGGCCTCGCCCTGCTGCTGCGGCTGCTGCGCGGGCGTCTCGGCCTTGGGCTCGGCCTTCGCCTCGGCGGCGATCGTCTCGGCGCCGCTCGCGGCGGGGCTGCCCGCCTCGGCGGTGGCGCGGCGACGACGGCGCTCGGCCGGGGCGTCTTCGCTGACCGGCTGGCCGGGGATCTCGATCTGCTGCTGGGCCACGGCCTTCTCGGCGGGGGCCTCCGCGGCCTTGTCCGCCTTCTTCTCGGCGGCTTCCTCGCCCGTACGGGCCTTGGAGGTGGCCCGGCGCTTCGGCTTGGTCTCGGTGGCGGCCTCGGCCTTGGGGGCGGCGCCCCCGCCGGCCTGGGCCTCCTTGATGACCTCGATCAGCTGGCTCTTGCGCATCCGCGCGGTGCCCCTGATGCCGAGGCCCGAGGCGACCTGCTGCAGCTCGGCCAGCACCATGCCCTCGAGGCCGGTACCGCGGCGCCGCCGGGAGCCGGCACCGGTGGCAGGCGCGGAGGCGTCCGTGGCGGGCGCGGCAGCGGTCTCCTCGACACGTGCGCCCATCAGATCGGTGGTGTCGCTCACGAAGGGTCCTTCCCTGGAGCGGACGTCGGCCTGTCTGGCTCGGCGACCGGTTGTGCTGTCCGGCTTCGGTTCTGTCTCTGTGAACCAAGCCGGGGCGGTGGTCCGCCCAATGCGGCGGAAAGAAATTTGCTGGTGATGGCGCTTCCGCGAGCCGTGACACCCGGTGTCACGTGGCGTGGTAGCACCGATTCCGGAGTGAGCCCGGCGATCCGCTCAGTGCCCGCGTACGACGTACTGCCCAGGTACGGCGCACGGAACACGAAGTGGCTTGGGAGACTCCCGGAAGAATGTCTGTCCCGGACGGGGACACGAGGCACCTCGCCATGGTGGGGTCGGGTGCAGACTTGAGGTTAACACTACCGGATCCAACAAACATTCCCCCTCTCCTCATCCGGCAACCGTGTGTCAGGACGCAAGCGGCAGCACGCTCGCTCCCTGGAGGTCCAGGCTCAGCCGGTTGGCGGCCCAGTCGGTGCCGGCCAGTGCCTCCACCTTGTCGGCGGTCTCGGCGTCGGCCAGGGCCATGACGGTGGGGCCGGCGCCGGAGATGACGGCCGGGATGCCGTCCCCGCGCAGCCGCTCCACCAGTGCCGCGCTCTCCGGCATGGCCGGGGCGCGGTACTCCTGGTGCAGGCGGTCCTCGGTCGCGGGCAGCAGCAGCTCGGGGCGCCGGGTGAGGGCCTCGACGAGCAGGGCGGCGCGGCCCGCGTTGGCGGCGGCGTCGACGTGCGGCACGGTGCGCGGGAGGAGGCCACGTGCGGTTTCGGTGAGGACCGGCTTACCGGGCACGAAAACCACCGGAACGATGGAATCGTCCGGCTCCATCCTGATCGCCCGGGCGGCGCCGGCCTCCATCCAGGAGAGGGTGAAGCCGCCGAGCAGACAGGCCGCGACGTTGTCCGGGTGGCCCTCGATCTCGGTGGCCAGCTCCAGCAGGGCGGCGTCGTCGAGGCGGGCCTCGCCGCCTATGGTCACCGCGCGCGCGGCGACGATGCCGGCGCAGATGGCGGCGGAGGAGGAGCCGAGGCCCCGGCCGTGCGGGATGCGGTTGGCGCAGACGATCTCCAGGCCGCGGGGCTGGCCGCCCAGCAGATCGAAGGCGGTGCGCAGGGAACGGACGAGGAGGTGACTCTCGTCACGCGGGAGGGTCTCGCTGCCCTCGCCCGCGATGTCGATGTGCAGCCCGGAGTCGGCCACCCGGACGACGACGTCGTCGTAGAGCCCCAGCGCGAGGCCCAGGGCGTCGAAGCCCGGACCGAGGTTGGCGCTGGTGGCGGGAACGCGCACCCGGACGGCGGCGGCGCGGAACGCTGGACCGGCCATCGCTCGTTGACTCTCCTAGCTGCGTGTGGCTGCGTGACTGTCGAAGAATTTCGATGACGTACGGGGAGACCCTCGGGCCGCGCAGAGGGCGCGGCGTCGCCCACATGCGGAGGCATATGCGGCGGACGGGTTCGGTACAGCCTATCGAAGGAAGGTTCGCCGGCGACATAGGGCGCACAGGAGGCGCACGATGCGTGTCGTAAGCCCCCTGTGCACCCTGTCAGGGTTTTTCTCCGTCTCGGGCCCCCGCCTAGGCGCTCGGCCTCAGGTGGGACCGAGGCGCTGGGGCGAGGCCGAAACTGTCGGGCCAGGCCGAGACGCTCAGGCCAGGCCGAGACGCTCGGCCGCGGTGGCCGCGTCGACCGGGACGGTGACCGGCTGCGGGGCGCCGGCGACGGCCCAGTCGGGGTCCTTCAGACCGTTGCCCGTGACGGTGCACACGATCGTCTGGCCCGGGTCGACCTTGCCCTGCTCGGCGGCCTTGAGCAGACCGGCCACGGAGGCGGCGGAGGCGGGCTCCACGAAGACGCCCTCCTGCGCGGCCAACAGCCGGTAGGCGCGCAGGATTTCACGGTCCGTCACCTCGTCGATGGCACCGCCCGACTCGTCCCGCGCGGCGAGCGCGTACTGCCAGGAGGCGGGGTTGCCGATGCGGATGGCGGTGGCGATGGTCGAGGGGTCCTTGACGACCTCGCCGCGCACGATCGGGGCACTGCCGGAGGCCTGGAAGCCCCACATGCGAGGGGTCCGGGTGGAGATGCCGTCGGCGGCGTACTCCTTGTAGCCCTTCCAGTAGGCGGTGATGTTGCCCGCGTTGCCGACCGGGAGGACGTGGATGTCGGGCGCGTCGCCGAGCATGTCGACGATCTCGAAGGCGGCCGTCTTCTGACCCTCGATCCGTACCGGGTTGACCGAATTGACCAGCGCCACCGGGTAGTTCTCGCTCAGATTGCGCGCGAGGGTGAGGCAGTCGTCGAAGTTGCCGTCGACCTGGAGGATCTTCGCGCCGTGCACGAGGGCCTGGCCCATCTTGCCGAGGGCGATCTTGCCCTGCGGCACGAGCACGGCCGAGACCATGCCCGCGCGCACCGCGTACGCGGCGGCGGAGGCGGAGGTGTTGCCGGTGGAGGCGCAGATGACCGCCTTCGCACCCTCCTCCTTGGCCTTGGAGATGGCCATGGTCATGCCGCGGTCCTTGAAGGACCCGGTGGGGTTGGCGCCCTCCACCTTCAGGTGGACCTCACAGCCCGTGCGCTCGGAGAGCACCTGCGCGGGCACGAGGGGCGTGCCGCCCTCGCGGAGCGTCACGACCGGCGTGGTGTCGGAGACCGGCAGCCTGTCCCGGTACTCCTCGATGATTCCGCGCCACTGGTGGGTCATTGCTGGTTACTCTCCTTCAACCCGCATGATGCTGGCGACACCCCGCACGGTGTCGAGCTTGCGCAGTGCCTCGACGGTCCCGGAGAGGGAGGCGTCGGAGGCCCGGTGGGTGACGACGACGAGGGAGGCCTCGCCGTCCTTGCCCTGCTGGCGAACCGTATCGATCGAAACCCCGTGCTCGGCGAAGACGGTGGCGACCTGGGCGAGGACACCCGGTTTGTCCGCGACGTCGAGGCTGATGTGGTAGCGCGTGACGACGTCTCCCATCGGGGAGACGGTCAACGCCGCGTACGCCGACTCACCCGGCCCGGTCGAGCCGCTGAGCCGGTTGCGGCAGACCGCGACGAGGTCACCGAGCACGGCCGAGGCGGTCGGGGCACCGCCGGCGCCCGGCCCGTAGAACATGAGCTGCCCGGCGGCATCGCTCTCCACGAAGACGGCGTTGTACGCGCCGCGCACGGAGGCGAGCGGGTGCGTCAGCGGAATCATGGCGGGGTGCACGCGCGCGGTGACGGACGCCCCGTCCTCGGCCCGCTCGCAGATGGCGAGCAGCTTGATGGTGCAGCCCATCTCCTTCGCCGAGCGGAAGTCGGCGGCGGTGACCTCGGTCATGCCCTCGCGGTAGACGTCGTCGAGGCGCACGCGCGTGTGGAAGGCGATACCGGCGAGGATGGCGGCCTTGGCGGCGGCGTCGAACCCCTCGACGTCGGCGGTGGGGTCGGCCTCCGCGTACCCGAGGGCGGTGGCCTCGTCGAGGGCCTCCTGGTACCCCGCCCCGGTGGAGTCCATCTTGTCGAGGATGAAGTTGGTCGTCCCGTTGACGATCCCCATCACCCGGTTGATCTTGTCACCGGCGAGCGACTCGCGCAGCGGCCGGATCAGCGGGATGGCACCGGCGACGGCGGCCTCGTAGTACAGGTCCTTGCCGTGCTCGTCGGCGGCCGCGTGCAGGGCGGCCCCGTCCTGGGCGAGCAGCGCCTTGTTGGCGGAGACGACGGACGCCCCGTGCTCGAAGGCGGTGGTGATGAGTGACCGGGCGGGCTCGATCCCGCCGATGACCTCCACCACGACGTCGATGTCGCCGCGTTTGACGAGGGCGGTGGCGTCGGTGGTGACGAGTTCCGCGGGAATGCCCTCACGCACCTTGGAGGGCCGTCGTACGGCGACTCCGGCGAGCTCCACCGGGGCCCCGATCCTCGCGGCGAGGTCGTCGGCGTGCGTCGTCATGATGCGCGCCACCTCTGAGCCGACCACTCCACAGCCCAGCAGCGCCACCTTCAGCGGACGCGTACGCATCATCCGACCTCGTTTCCTCATACCGTCTACGGTTGGACCAGTCTCACTCACCGGACGGCGGTTTCTACCCTTCGTCCGGATCGTGAGACGTCTATTTCATGCCGCCGGACGGACTTGACCGAAGAACTTCCGGTCGGACCGTCCGGCCGCCCGGTTCCCGGCCAGGCATCGCCTGACGGGAACCGACGTTTTTCAGCCGACGCGGCCGGCTCGGCCAGGTCAGCCAGGTCGGCCGGCTCGGCCAAGCCAGCCGGCTCAGCCAAGTCGGCGGCTCGGCCAAGTCAGTCGCCTCGGCCCGGTCAGTCGCCTCAGCCGACGTCGAGACGCAGGAGGTCCTCCTCCGTCTCGCGCCGGACGATCACCTTGGCCTTGCCGTCCTTCACCGCGATGACCGGCGGCCGGAGCACGTGGTTGTAGTTGCTGGCCATGGAACGGCAGTAGGCGCCCGTGGCGGGTACGGCGATGAGGTCGCCCGGCGCCAGGTCCGCGGGCAGGAACGCGTCCTTGACCACGATGTCCCCGCTCTCGCAGTGCTTGCCGACGACACGGGCGAGCATGGGCTCGGCGCTGGAGGTCCGCGACACCAGGGCGACGCTGTACTCGGCGTCGTACAGCGCGGTGCGGATGTTGTCGGACATGCCGCCGTCGACGGAGACGTACGTGCGTAGCCCGTCCAGCGGCTTGATGGTGCCGACCTCGTACACGGTGAACGCGGTGGGCCCGACGATGGCGCGCCCCGGCTCGACGGAGATCCGCGGAGTCCGCAGCCGGGCGGCCTCGCACTCACGCGTGACGATCTCGGTGAGCGCCTTCGCGATCTCGTGCGGCTCGCGGGGGTCGTCGTCGCTCGTGTACGCGATCCCGAGACCGCCGCCGAGGTCGATCTCGGGCAGCTCGACCCCGTGCTCGTCCCGGATCTCCTTCAGCAGCCCGACGACCCGGTGCGCGGCGACCTCGAAGCCGGACATGTCGAAGATCTGCGACCCGATGTGGGAGTGGATCCCGATCAGCTCGATGCCGTCCAGCTGCAGCGCCCGCCGTACGGCCTCCGCGGCCTGCCCGCCGGCCAGCGGAATGCCGAACTTCTGGTCCTCGTGGGCGGTCGCGATGAACTCGTGCGTATGGGCCTCGACCCCGACCGTGATCCGGATCTGCACCTTCTGCCGCTTGCCGAGCGCCTGCGCGATGTGCGCGACCCGCACGATCTCCTGGAACGAATCGAGGACGATCCGCCCGACACCGGCCTCTACGGCCCGCTCGATCTCCTGGACGGACTTGTTGTTGCCGTGGAAGGCGATGCGCTCGGCGGGCATGCCGGCGGACAGGGCCGTGGCCAGCTCCCCGCCGGTGCACACGTCGAGGTTCAACCCCTCCTCGTACAGCCAGCGCACGACGGCACGCGACAGGAAGGCCTTCCCGGCGTAGAAGACGTCGGCGTCGGCCCCGAAGGCATTGCGCCAGGCGCGTGCCCGGGCCCGGAAGTCGGCCTCGTCGAGGATGTAGGCGGGCGTGCCGAACTCCTCGGCGAGCCGGGTCGTGGGAATCCCGCCGACGGTGAGCACACCTTCGTCGTCCCGTACGACGGTCTGGGCCCACACCTTGGGATCGAGGGCGTTGAGGTCGGCCGGCGGGGCCGAGTAGTGCCCGTCGGGAAGGACGTCGGCGTGGCGGGGCCCGGCGGGATGCGCGGAACGGCTCATGACGATGACTCTCAGACTCTCTGTCTCTCTCCGGGGCTCACGGATTGGCACATGGATGCGTCCTCCGGCCCTCAGAGGTGTTCGGGTGCGTCGATGCCGAGCAGGGACAGGCCACCGGCCAGCACCGTCCCGGCGGCTTCGGCAAGAGCCAGCCGGGCCCGGTGGGCGGCCGAGGGTTTCTCCTCGCCGCACGGCAGCACGAAGGGCAGCAACGGCAGCACGGCATCGGCGACGGTGACGAGATGCCGGGCAAGCCGATCCGGGGCACGGTGGGTGGCGGCCGCGGTGAGGATGCGGGGGTGGTCGGTGAGGGGGGTGAGGAGGGGGGTGGCGTGGGGGGCGCCGGGGCTGAGGTGTGGAAGGCCGACGTGCTCGCCACCACTCCGGGCAACGTCGCTGAGGTCTTGGTCCAGGCCCAGGGCGCCGGGTTCGGCGGCGAAGCCGAGGCGGGCGGCGTTGCGAGTGAGGGCCCGGGTACGGGCGTGGGCGTACCGCACCCGGAACAGCGGATTGCTCTCCCGCTGCACGAGATGGTCGGCGGTGATCCGGGGCCGGTCGTGCGAGGCGGGGTGGAGCAGGGCCCACTGGGCGGCGTCGGCGCCGAGCGGCGCGGGGTCCTCCGGCGCCGGAACGGGCCGCAGATTGACGGGCTCGCCGTGCTCGATCTCGACGCGCCCGCCCTGAGTGGCCACGATCCGCGCCACGGCGTCGGCGACGACCTCGGCGCGCACCTCGTACGGAACGCGCAGCACGACGACCTGCCCGGCGAGCGCGTCACTGTGCCCGTACCCGGCACCACGCTCACGGATCTCCCGTACGACTGCCGCCGCGAGGTCGCCCCGCTCGTTCTCGCCGAGGCTGATGTTGAGGAACCCCGGGCCGGTCACGACGACGTCCTGGATTCCCTCAGCTTCCACGAGATGCGGCCGCAGAATCTCGGCGACGCGACGCGGCGGCTGCCCGGCCGGCCGCGCGAGCTGCAGGGCGACGTTGGTCGCGAAGTCCCCACACCCCCCGGGCCCCGGCTCGGTCACGAGAACCCGCTCCGGGACGCTCACGCGCAGCTCCCCACCGTCCACGGCACGACGCACCGCGTGCAGCACGGTGCGGGAGAGCTCGACGGGGGTCACGGGACAAGCGTAGGGGAGGAGGGGGGTGGGTATGCGAGGCGGTTTACGCAGAGGCGAGGTGTTGCGCTCGCAGACGGAAACAGGGCCGCAACCAGACACACCCCGCTACCCGACGGCCTAGGCCAGGCCTAGGCCCCGAACGAAACCCCACCCGCAACCCCACCGATCACCCCACCACCATCACCCTTACTGCCACCCTCCCCCTCACCATCGTCACTCACGTCTCCATCTCCCCCACCGTCCCCGCCTTCCCCACCCTCTTCCGGTCCGCCTTCGACGCCGAGATCGCCCCGGCGCTGCATCAGACTCTTGACCAGACGAACGAGTTCGGCGGGCTCGAAGGGCTTGGCGAGGAAGGCGTCGACGCCGACGTCGAGGCCGGTGTCCACCTCGTACTGCGTACAGGCACTGATGATCGCGAGGGGAAGATCACGCGTACGGGGATCGGCACGGAGCCGAGCGGCGGTGCGCAGCCCGTCGAGCCGGGGCATCACGACATCGAGGGTCACCACATCGGGCCGCACCTGATGAACCACATCCAGACACTCGGCACCATCGGCCGCGGTCACGACCTCGAGCCCTTCCAGCTCAAGGTTGACCCTGATCAGCTGCCGGATGACCTTGTTGTCGTCCACAACAAGCACCCGGCCCGACGCGCCTGGCACAACTCGAGAGTAGGTCCGGACCGGCCACCGCGTCCGGGTTTTCCCCACTTCCAACCCCTCCAGGGAACGCCCGACGCGACGGCCCCGCGAAACCCGTTCCTGATCACCCCGCAAGACCTGCTAGGGTTCTACACGTCGCCGCAAGCAAGCAGCTCAGCGCCCGACACGCCCCCGTAGCTCAGGGGATAGAGCAACGGCCTCCGGAGCCGTGTGCGCAGGTTCGAATCCTGCCGGGGGCACCCAGTATGAGGTGCCCAAAGACCCCGTCACCAGCGAGAACGCTGAGGCCGGGGTCTTCGCGTTTGTGCAGCGCTATGCCGCCGGAAGCGGCCCTATGTCGGGGTCCGTGGACGAGCTGTGGACGGGATCTTGGTCCAACGCCGACTAGCCCTCAGCGCTTTCCCCATCCCTATGCGCTCGCAAGACATCCGGATAGTCCACAAGGTCAACCATGCGCGACTACAAAACCCGGTCTGACCACTCCGAGGCGATGCTCATCCTCGCCAGATGAGGAACTCGTGCGTTATCGCGATCAGGGCACGTGCCGCACGACTTGGCGTGCGCTCGGACGGAACGGCCAGGGAAAACGGCCAGTCCAGGTCGGCGTCGTCGATGGTCAGCGTGGCGACGTCCTCCGCTTTGACGAGGGCAGGCCGTGGCAATAGCGCCACGCCCAGGCCGCTGCGGACGTAGGCCACGCCGGTGGGGACGTCGGTGATCTCGAGGGCGACGCGACGGGTCACGGAGGCTGCAGCGAAGGCCTGATCGGCAACGGTCCGGATGCCATAGCTCACGGGGAAGTCGACGAAGCCCAGGCCGGCTAGTTCGGTGATCGGCACGGTGCGACGTTTCGCGAGCGGATGGGCGGCCGGCACGACGAGGTCGAGCACCGAGGTGACGAGGTCGGTCAGCGTGATGCCCGTCGGGTGCGGGCCGGGCAGGGAGACGAAGGCGAGGTCGAGCCGCCGTTCGAGGAGGGCGTCGATCAGGCCCTGGGAGCCGGAGGCGGCGGCGCTGGTCTGCAGGAGCACACCGGGATGGCGCCGGTGGAATTCACTGAGGAGCGCAGGAAAGTCGATGAGCCCCACTGTGGTCATCGTGCCCAACCGCAGGGTGCCGCGCAGTCCTCCGCGGACCTCGGCCACCGCGTCTGCGGCTTCCCGGGCGGCGTCGAGAGCGGCATGGGCGCGCGGGAGCAGGGCAGCACCGGCATCGGTGAGCAGCACGCGTTTGGTGGTGCGTTCCAGCAGCGGCGTGCCGAGTTCTCGCTCGAGGTTCTTGATCGTGGTGGAGACTGCGGACTGGACGACGTGCAGCCGTGCGGCGGCACGGGTGAAGTTCGCTTCCTCGGCGACGGCGACGAAGTGCTCGAGCTGGCGCAGTTCCACCCTCCCAGTATCCCTCAGAGAGCCCCCTACTTATCTCTCAATGAGATAAGTGCAGTCTCTGACTTTCGTTGGACAGCGATCGTTACGGTCAACGATTCTTTTCATCGGAGGAACTACTCGAAGCAGGAATGCTTGCTGGCGGGCATATCGAAACCGGAGGACAAGCTCAAGGTGACCGACACGATCAACAGGCTGGTCGCCGGAGACGCTCGATATCCCCCGACGACATCTTCATCTCCCTGATTCGAACGAGAATTTCTTGCTCGGACGAGGGGAACACGCCGAATCAAATCCAGGAACGAGGAGACGACTGCCATGACCACACCGAACGAGCCCACCGGCAGGCTGAACAACCAGGCGCCGCACCTGGACTACTACCCAGAGTGGCTCGACAATCTCGCCGACGACGTCATCCTCCAGGGCAATTTCGCCAACGGTGAAGTGATCGGCAAGGAAAAGGTAGGGAAGCTGCTGAGCTTCGCTCGAAGCAACTACGCTTTCCAGGACTTCCGCTTCTTCGGCAAGCGCGGCGAACTCTTCCTGGAGGACTACCGTTCCACCATCCGCGGCAGCGAGACCTACCGTCCGGGTGGAATCGAGATTTACAACTTCGTCGTCGTGTACTTCAACGAGGCGGGCGAGACCAGTCAGCTGGTCATGAATCACCGGCCACAGTCAGCCGCACTGCTGTTCTCGTCCTTGCTGGCGGAGCACTTCGGTGACGAGTTCGGCTCGGACCTCTTCTACAAGGGCGATGTCAGCGACCGACTGCTCGACCACGACCTGTCCCGCGGTCAGTGGCCCCCGTCGCAGTCCCACTGACTTGCGACGGCCGAGGCCGCATGCCCGAGTGGATCGACCCGCGGCACGCGGATCTGGTGGCTGCGTGGAAGCGCACGCAGCAGCCGGACTCGCGTGACCCGGAAGAGCCCAGGCCAGCGAGGGGCTTCATCGTCCCGAGCGAGGGCTGACAGGTAGGGCGGCCCCGGCAGGCGCAACCGGCGGACGGGAACGAGTAGCCCCAGCCGGGATGTACCCACCAGCTGGGGCCTCTCTTGCGTGTGGCGTTACAGGGGGCGGATGTTCTCCGCCTGCGGGCCCTTCTGGCCCTGCGTAACGTCGAACTCGACCTTCTGGCCCTCCTGCAGCTCACGGAAGCCCTGGGCGGCGATGTTCGAGTAGTGGGCGAAGACGTCGGGGCCGCCACCCTCCTGCTCGATGAAGCCGAAGCCCTTTTCCGCGTTGAACCACTTCACAGTGCCCTTGGCCATGTGCTTGTCTCCTTCGAGGGGACTCGTATCGGGTCCCGCACCGTGCGGGTCCCGGAGGTGATCGCCCTGGTCCGGAGAGGCGTTGAACAGCAAAAACGCCCGCGATGCGATCACGGGCGAACGGGACTTCGGAACCACGACTGCTGATTACGACGCTACACCGGCTGGTGTAGCTCGGCCACAAGACACCACGACGACAACGCGACCCCTGTGGGGCAACCGCCACCACTGACAGCCGTCCCCCGAATGCGCCTCACCTGCCGTTGGGCGAGGCTGAGGCTATGGCTGAGCGTCGCGTGATCGTGTCCCCGCCCGAAGAGGGTGGCGGCCGTCGCGTCCACGTCGGCAGCGAGACGCTGGGAACCGCATACAGCCTGCATGACCTGAGCGGGTTCCTGGAGCGTGCCGGCCTGGAGGGGTTGGACGTGGTGGACCTGGTGAACTCGCCGCTGATCGAGTGGCACGGTGGCGGCCCGGAGGTATGGGAGCGCTGAACGCCCGTCGGTGGGCCGGCGGCCGTCGTCACCTGTTCGACGCACAGCGGTCGCTGACGCACGCGGGTTCGCGTTCGCTGGGAGCGAGCCCGGCATGCGACCGGAGCTCGCCCCCCATCAAGCCAAGGAGACACAGCCATGGACCAAGGCAAGATCCATGAGTGGAACGCGGACCCGGGCGAGGGAAGCATCAAGAACGACCAAGGTGGTCCCGTGCTGTACTTCACGGTAGACGACCTCGTGATCGACCCCGACGAGATCCATCCCGGGGACACCGTCTCGTTCCAGATCCAAGGACCGGGACGCGCGGCCAAGGTCAACAAGGCCTGAGTCTCGACAGCAGCGCGCGGCAGGCACCTACCCGAAGGTGAACGGGTGGTGCCTGCGTGGGTTTCTGGGCCGTGCAGATCGGCCGCGGCCTGGTCGTGAAGGAGGGTTCGAATCCTGCCGGGGGCACCCACTATGAGGTGCCCAAAGACCCCGTCACCAGCGGAAACGCTGAGGCCGGGGTCTTCGCGTTTGTGCAGCCGCATGCCGTCCGAAGCGGCCCTATGTCGGGGTCCGTGGACGAGCTGTGGACGGGATCTTGGGGCATCGGCGCAGGTGAAGCCCGGAAACGGACGAGGCCTCTGACACGGGGCGGCCAGGTGCTCCTACACCCAGCGCGGCAGCCGGCGAGTCTCATCTCGTAACGGGTGTGGAGGCGCCGATGGATGAGCGCAAGGCCGTGCCGAGCGGCGACCGCCGGCGTCGGCTGCCGGACAGGTAGTACCTCACGCCGATGAGTCGCCCACCCTCGCAGGGGGCGACTCATCACGCTGCTGTGGTTACAGCGACCGCTCGATCTTCCGCTCCTCGACCTGCTCTTCCGCTTTGGTCTTCTCGTCGCGGACGGTGTACCTCGCCTGGGGCGACTCACCCTGGATACGCCGGATCTCTCCGGTGTGCTTCTGGTTGTCCTGCCCCTTGTACTCCACACGATCGCCCTTGTTGAACTGCGTCACTGTCTCCACCTTCCAAAGCCGACTTGCACGGGTTCGCCCGTCTGAAGCGCGAGGCCCGCCGCGCATCCGCTCTGAGCGCGGGGCGCAGTGTCATGACACCGTGACTCATCCGCCGCAGCGACCGCTGTGGGCCGAACGAGGTAAAGCGGTCCACGTTTGCCAGCTCGCACTGCTCAAAATGGCCAACCGTAGCTGACAATCGTCCGCTCACCTGCGGCGTTCTCACCACGACTGGCCATCTATTGCTGACGGTCACAGCAAAGCGGCCGTACTAAGGCGTGGCTCCAGGCCACAAACAGGGCGCTGGCGAGGTCGCCGAACACGTGGCGAGCCATCCACGCGTTTTCGCCACCTTCACCGCCCCGAGCTTCGGGCCGGTCCACAACCGTCCCTCTGGCGGTCGGAACTGCCGGTGCCGCATTCGCCACGACGAGCAGGATCCCGCGCTGGGCACTCCGCTCGATCCGGACAGGTACGACTACGAAGCGGCCGTTCTCTGGAACGCCCACGCCGGTACTCTCTGGCGACGCTTCTCGATTTACCTCCGACGGGAGGTCGCCAAGCGCGCCGGCCTCACCCAGCGCGCGTTCCGCGATCACGTCTAGTACTTCAGGTACCAGTCCGTACTTCGTGTACGCCCAACTCCGCCGCCAGGGTGCGAAGTTCCTCAGAGGGCGGCTGGGCCATGGTCAACAGGTCCGCCGCAAGCTGCTTCACCATCGGCAGGGCCCGCACCATCTCGGGCGATAGCTGACGCGCCCTCAGCAGGGCCGACACCGCGTCAGCGACCTGCCGGCGCTGGGCATAGGCCCTGGCGACATCGATCTGAAACCGCGTCTGCCGTTCGGCAGACAGTCCCGTTTCATCCACGCCCTGGGCAGCTCGCAGAGCGACTCCGGCATCCCCGAGGTCGACCGCGACAGCCACCTCGTGCAAGCCGACGTTGGTCGGTCCGAACTCGGTGTTGTAGTCGTTGCGTCCATCACCGACCCGTTCGGCCATCTCGCGAGCCTCGCCGAGATACCCGTAGGCCTCATCGGCCAGGTTCAGCCGAGCGGCAGCCACCGCCCGCTGGAGGGTCAGCGCACCTCGCAGCGCCACCGCCTCGATCTGCCCGGACTCCGCCAGAGGCCCCAGCGCATCAGCCGCACTTCCGGACACCTGGGCCGCCTGCTCGAAATGGCGGGCACCGAGAAAGACGAGCGACAACCTGAACTCGCCGGCCGCCATCAGGAGCGGATCATTGGCCCGCTCGGCAGCGACCACGGCACGGTCGACGGCGATCCAGGCCGCCTCGGGCTCCCCCATGTTCGCGAGCGCGCCGCTACACGTGTGGTACATGACCGCCAGCAGCCGGAACAGCTCGGGACGCTCCACCTCTGGAACCGAACGGGTGGCCGACTCCAGCTGAGGGACCAGCCCTTCGAGCAACTCGGCCAGGTCGGCGTAGTTGCCCTGGTGGGTAAGCGACCAGGCACGGTCCACCTCAGAACGCAGTGCCGGGATGTCAGGGGAAGCGTTCTGCTGCCCAAGGACAGCCTTCAGTGAGTGCGCAGCGCTCAGCACCATCCGCAGCCGACTCGCCCCGGGCGGCTCACCTTCGGCCACCTACGCAGCTCTCCTGCGCGCCGAGCCCTGCACCGTGTCAGTCACCCAGGCCAGCACCCGTATTACCTGGACGATTCGCCCAGTACTCTTCGTGCCGCTCGCTCACCGACAGGGCACCGAACTGCCAGCTTGCGCATACGACTTCACGCCCCACGCAACAGATGTCTAGGTTCAGTTGTACCTCTGCGGATGCGTGTCAGTTGATGCTCAGCGGTTCGCAGTGGCTCGTCTCGCGCCGCTGACCAGGCATTCGACGTGCTACGCCGATTCCAGGGGCTACATGGCCGAGTTCACGCAAGACCGGTGAGAGGAGCACTGGGTTGCCAGGAGACGGGCAGGACGACGTCGACACCGTCACGGCGGGCCAGGGGCAGCAGTCGGCTCATGGTGGTGCCGAGGTCGTCGAGCAGATAGGGCATGGGACGCAGCGGCCGGTCCAGACCGAAGAAGAAATCGTCCCAGTGCACCAAGACGACCCGCCTGGCCCCGGTCGCGACCACGACCTCGTCCCAGTAGGTGTGAAGGAACTCGGCGGGCTGTTTGCCCAGCATGCCGACGCCCAGATAGATGACGTCGGCGCGGTGACCGCGCAGCGCGCCGGGCCGGTAGTTGGCGCTGGCATGCAAGAGCACGCGGCCGTGGGGGTGGGTAACGAGCACGGAGTAGGCAGTGCCGGTCTTCCAGGCACCGGCCCGGGCCGGCGGGACCAAGGGCTCGTCGACGGTGCCTGGGTAGTGGTCGCCCGGGCTGTGCACGGAATCCAGGAAGGTCAGCGTGAAGCTGCCGTAGGTGGCGGTGTCGCCGTCGCCAACCACCCGCAAGGACGACTCGGGGACCCTCAGGCCTCGCCCGATGTTGGCGGTGGACTCCGACCCGACCAGTTCGGCGCCGGTCTCCAGCGCCCACACCGGTGCGTCGAGGGCGTGGTCGTAGTGGGAATGCGCGCACACCACAGCGGCGAGGTCGTTTGCCCGCAGCCGCTCGATGGCCGCACGGACCAGCGCGCGGTTCGGGGCGATCTTGCCCATGCCCACTCGCAGCATCCCCGGGCGGGTGACGAACCCGTCGCTGAGTACCGAGGTCTCGCCGTCCGACAGCAGCACTGAACTGGTGCCCAAGAAGTGAGCGGTCAGCCCCTCACGGTGCGCTGCAGCGCGCTGCTGGTAAGGCAGGTAGGGCCGCAGACTCGGTCGACCGATCGGCAGCTTCATACAAGCATCCTCGGCCCCCAGAGGTAGGAGTGCTAGCTCAGGATTTCGTGTGTCCTCTCACAACGGTCCGTTCCGCAAACCCCCGTTGTCACGCGCTGATGCCGCCACCAGGTCCGGACTCCCCTGCACGCGCCGATCAGACGCGCGCATAGCCAAGCCGAGGCAAGCGGTGTCAAGCATCGGGTGAAGCCACAACGTCAAGCATCAACCGAGACAAGACAAGCATCACGACGAGCCCTGAGTTACAACTTTCTCTACGGGTTCAAGGCGGCTCGCTCCGCTCCCCGCGCGCGGCCCGGCCCCCGGCCGGGCCTGCGCTCCTGCCTACGTCCCGCTCCAGCCCGGCCGGCGTCCGTGCCACGCGCACAGCAGTCAGCCGCCTGACGTCAGAGAAGGGGTACGTCGTGGCTGGGGCGGTCGGCTCATGTCATCTCAGCAGCCTCTCGATGGACAGGTGCAGATCCTGCAAGGTGGAAATGTGCGCCCGTGACAAGATATTGCCTTTCCGTGCCCTCCTCGCGACGACTTGCGCAACTAGCCGCTTACTAGGGACTGGGATTGAACGCTCTTCGCACCACTCCTTGACCGCCGAATGTCTCGCCGCCGCCGGAAATTCAAAGGACTCAGGAAGCTTTTCTTCGCTTCCTCCATCAAGGAGCTCGTTAACGCAATCTCTATATACGACCTCGTCGATCAGGTCTTCTAGTGTGAGTCCCGACTTCTCACCTCCCAGAGAAAGTACGCGTCCAACAGGCACCCCGCTATCTTGCAATTTTCGAGAAAGCGCAACACCACCCACATCTCCATCAACCAAAAAACAACTGCGTGCAGCTTCCAGATCCAACTCCTCCGCCATTTTTGGAGAAACCTCTGAAAGTCCGGGGGCGATTTGATAACCGAGCGACTTGCGACTTGTCGCCTCTCGCAGCAAAGAGGGCATCAGCAACATGTCACTAGGGCCCTCCGTCAGCACGACTCGTCGCACGGACGCAAATGCCAGTGATGCTGCACCCATGGAGATCAGCAGCGGAGAAAACCCCGCACCCTCGCTCCAAAACCAGTTTCTAATTACACTCTTCGACGTGCCCGGGATAGGGTGAACAACGCGCACACCAGTGCCGATATCTTCCGGTAGGCACCCTGCAGAGTGAGTAGAATAGATGATCTGCTTCACGATTTGCTGCTTACTGAAGACGTCAATCAGATCTGCCTGGGCGTCGTAATGAAGGTGGTTTTCCGCTTCGTCGATCACGACGATTACATCGCCGCTTTCATTGCCCTTTTCGAAGTATCGCGCCGAACTCACGCAGGCAACCAGCGCAATGAACTGGCGGAAACCGTCACTCCGGTCGTGCAAATCAGTGTACGACGTGCCATGTTCCGCACGCACCAGGATATGCAGTTTGTGGTTCGAAATATACAAGCTCGGCCATACGGAATCTTGGCGCCACGCCTGAAACGCCTGCTTCAGCGCCTGATTCGCTTTGTCGACCAGTTCAGCTACTTTGAGATGCTGGTCGGCCAGTACGGCCTCCCGCAATACCGTGCTGTCCAGACGTGCGAGCCTCAAGAGGCTAGTCAGCCCCCTCGGCATATCTTCGAAATTGAGATCGAAGGAACCAGGAAGGCTCCTATCCTCTTCGGTGAACTTAACGATCCTTGGAACTCTTGCCATAAGCGCGCTCACGATCACGCTCGCCGGCGGATTCGCGCTGAGTGAAGCCTTGAGAGCTGCAAGCTCCCGCCCAAGCTCCTTCATCGGCGCTACGGCATAACGCCCTCGCTCCATCCGGGAAAATTCGCGAATCTCCTCATCCGGAACGTCGACACCAAGTTCACCAGTGAAAGCCTCAGCGTTCCCATGTACTACTATACCCAAATGTCGCAAGGCAGAGTCAATAGACTCCATCTTTGCCGAACCGAGCGTGCCCCTTTTAAGAGATTCGAAGCTTTCAAGGTCTCGAACGAGACGCACAAGAACCTTATGGAGAGGGTCTTGAGAACTCAAGGGAGATACGATTTTCGCTTCATCTTGCTTAAAGGTTCGCCCATTCGAAAGCGCATCCTGGATTAGCTTCCTCACCTTCCTGTTTTCTTCGGGGTCGCGCCCAGGCATCGGCGATAGGGCGAGGTTTCGACGCTCGACTCCATGTCTAATGAGGAGCCACTTGGGGGTCTCCGAGTGCGGAATCTGCGAAATGACCGCCAAGTCATCTTCTTCGAGAAGAAACTTCAAGGTTACAATGGGACCCCTGTATTCCGCGCCCTGAGATACGTCGCCTGCCTTAAATGAGTTTCTATCAACTCCTCTAGCGATCGCATTCAGGATGCTCGACTTTCCTGCCTCATTCGGTCCAACGAGGGCGACGATGGGGTCGTCGATAATGAGTGAGCATTCCTCCCGGAAGCGTCGATAATTTTCGAGGATTACGGAGTGAAGTCTCATTGTCGCTCCCCGTCGATGTTCGGATTAGCAGTTATAGACCAAGGGCGACCTGTGGGTGTGACGATTCCAGAAACATCCCGGAATGTTCGATAAGTCCTCCTGTCGCGTCACTGCATACACCGACGACGGCGCAGCATGCGAACACTGCAAGAGGTAGTTGTGCCAGCGTCACGGGCTGCCCGGTCGCTTCTTCTCCGCCAAGCTACAGACGGCAGTGACGGCAACGTTGACGGCAACGACAACGGACGTCAGCGGCGTTGGGCGGCCCGGCACGGGAGCAGCAGAGTACCGCCGGACCCTGTCACCCCGGGGCGCCCACATCTTCTAAGCGCCCGCACACACCGCTCCCAGTGCTGGGCCGTCTCTGGACCATCCAGCAGTGACCAACGTCGACAGGCGACGACAGATGGCGCGCATGTCAGCGCAGGTCAGGCCAACGCTGTGCAGCATCCGTCGACTTGGGCACCCATTGAAACCAGTTCTTCGGCTACTGACCGCGGGCTCTGCCGTTTTGCCACGATCAATGGGACTCCCCCGACCCATCGTGCAACGAGGCCCTACGGTTGCGGCACCATGACCGACATGGACCTTCAGGGGATAGGTGCGGTGTCCGCAGCCGCAGTAGCGCTCATCGGGATTCCCGCCAGCGTGCTCATCGGCCGATGGCAGATGAAGGCCGCCTTGCGCACGGCGGAGGCCACCCACGAGGCCGGACTGGCTCAAGCAAGGTCCGCATACCGTGCAGCGTTGGATGCTGTTCGCGCCGAGGCGAACGCTGCTCGCCTGCACTGGCGCCGTGGCATCCAACGGGAGGCGTACGCCTCATTCCTCCTTGCAGCGAATCGCGTAAAGGAGCTGGGCGAGCGATTCGTCATGGACAACGGGGGAGATCTATCAGCGGAGAGGATCAGAGCCGGAAAGGACGCTATTGACGACGCTCTCACGACCCTTAAAGCGACTCAAACGATCATCGAATTGGAAGGTCCTGATGACGTAGCCGGCCCTGCTGCGGGGATGACTGACGCAGCTGAGACGATGGCCTATCACTTCGGCAGGCAGGCCATTTACGAGAGAGCGTGGGGCAAACTCGGTCGAATAATGAATGATCAATCGCAGAGCGTGAGAGCTCCTGCCGTGGAACTCATGCAGGCGCTGGCCGCCTTGGGCCGTCTCCGCTCTACTAACTCCTCAGGACCCGATGAGCTGGGTATGCCGGATACTCCTGAAACCCGAGCGGCGGTGCGGTCCTGTCAGGCGGCCCGGAGCACGCTGTCACCTGATGCTCTGGACGACGAGGAGTTCGAAGCCCTGCTGGAGAGCTGGCAGTCTCGTCCTCCAACAGCTAGCAGGTCACACCTCGATGCCGCTGACCAATTCAGTGAGGCAGAAACACGCTTCGTCCGTGCTGCCAAGATCGAACTGCATGGCTAAGTGGTTAAATCGGTGCGGGCTAGACGCCCCTGGGCGCCAACGCCCCGCGTGCCCAAGGCGAAGCCGATCTCTTGGCCGGTTACGGCTAGTCAACCACCGCCTGAGGCGTGGCTGACAGGGCTCCAGAAGTGACCACACCGGATCATGCGGGTCCAGTCGATCGCAGCTGGCGGATCCCGACGGCAGTAGATGACGGCAACAGAGCCGTACGCATGGGGACCTTGGCGGTAGCAGAAGGACTGCCTTGAGCCTTTGGAGTAGCAACGCGGCAGCGCGCATGTAGCCGAGAATGAACTCCTAAAGCGGGTTTCGCAGGTTCGAATCCCGCCGGGACGCCAGGAAAAGCGCCCCCGGCGCCTTTGACCTCTATCTCTCCCGAGAGATCGCGCCGACGGCGATGTGCTCTCCGGTAATGGTCCCCTGCTGTGTGGTGAACAGCAGAGAACTTGTGCCATTACCTGGCTGCAGTCGCCGGTCGCGAGTGCCTTGAGCGGAATCGTGAAGTAGAACGTTCCGGCGCCCCCACAACCCCATCCATGTTCGGCGTCCTCGGCAAACTGGAGGAAGCGCGGGGCAGACACGCCCTCAAGCTTAACGAGCCTGTCTGCCCCGGCGAATGGGCTGCGCGTGGTGAGCGGCCAGCTTGGTCAACAACTCCGAGTTTCAGAAGGGCAGTGTGCGCTCGTAAGGCAAGCCAAGATCTGCCAAGTATTTGATGCGAGCATTGATGGCTGCGGCAAAGTGGCGCCAGTCAAGGTGCACCGCCGGCTCCATCGGCTCAGGATTAGCTGGTGACGAAGTGATGTAACAAATAGAGTCGTACAAGCCCTCTGCCATCAGCCGCTCGCAGAAAACCGCAAACCGATCCTGATAGGACTTTCCGGCCCAGACACTCTCGACTGGGAAGACGCCATCCCTTGTCCCAACCGGGACACGTGATTTCGGATGGTCTTCCATTATGAAAAAGTATCCAAGCCAGGGCTTCTCGCCCGGAAAGAGTTCCGCGAGTGCAGCGCGACGCAGATCCACTGCACTACCCAAGGCTTCTTCGACTCGATTGTTGTAATTGTTTCCGAACGATGGACCGCCGAGAGCCTTGAGTTCAAACGCGGCGACGAGAGTGTTGTCGTGGGCCACCACGACATCCCACTGCTTTTGCGGCCGATAGTACCCGGGAAGTTCTAGCCCTTGCTTCTTGGTAACCCTGATGTCTTCTGGCGCATAGCCAGCCTCAAGGAAGAACTTGGCGAGAAGTGCTGCTATGCCGTCGAAGTGTTTGCCTCCGCGCACAGCGCCCGAAGTGCCGGCGCCCACCACATCCTTGATAGCGGAAAGCTCTCGTTGGCTCTCCTTGGCCCCCCAATACTCGGCGACTGCATCTTCGAAATCCTGGCGCCTAACCGTCAAGGCGTATCCCCTAGTCAGGAAGTTCGTCGAGCCCGTAGGCGCGCAGCGCAGCCTCCGTCGCGGCACGAACGTCTCGCATCTCGAAGGCCCTGGCCAGCGCGACACGATCTTCCTCCCGCATTTCTGCAGGATCAGGCACTCTAATCTTGCGAAGGTACTGCGCCTGGAAGCGGAGCGTCCCACCACGCATCTTGACTGCGTACGCTTCCACGAACGCCTCGGCGACCTTCGAGAGCAGTAGACCGCCGAGGACGCGCATGTCCCACGCGTCCGACACGATGTAGTACAGGTTGTGGTGAGGGTACAGCCCGCCTTCATCCAGCACCGGGTGGATGGTCGACTTCATGTCTGGGAGCAGGAGCTTAGGCCGCCGTGTGAGCCTGTGATCCACCTTGTCGATGGTCTTGTACCAGCGGGCAGGCTGCTTCACGGCGATGTATCGCTTAGCCAACGCAGCACGGTGCTGGTCGAAGTACGCGGCCAGCTTGGGGTACGCGTTCAGGTCCACGAGTTGGCCCTGCGCATCCCACGGGTCCACCAGGTAAGTGCCGCCCCAGTCGAGCTTCCCGCTTGTCGTGTCCCTGACCATAGCCAGAGGTAGCAGACGGTCGGTCTCCGTCGTATCCGGATCGCGGGTGATGAACACCTTGTCGGCTCCAGTCGCAACACCAATTCCGACGCGGGTTCCGGTGGTCTCGTCTTCCAGAAGGCGAAAACGATCGCTCAGGTCTTCCAGCATGGCCAGTCGGGCGGGAGACGCAGCCGGCCATGAGTCCTCCCCCGGAAACCAGTGTGGAAGGCGAGCAGCGTGGTAACTCGACGCCTTGATGAGGTGTTCGCTCGACTCCGTGGCCCACTCACCGAAGCGGCTCGCCGCCTCAGCGTCGAAGGCACCCGTCGCATCTGCCGCAACGGCTGTGCCCTGAGCGCCACGACTGATAACAGTGATGGCGGGGTATGCCGAGACTTGCTCTTCGAAAGCATCAACGTCATGCATGGTGAGGACGAGATCCATGCTGTACCCACGGGTCACAAGCTGGCGCAGGGCACGACCATACTGGTTCCTCATCCAGCGATCCGCGCAAATGAAGCCAAGCTTCCCGCCCTGCCTCAGCTTCCGCAGGCCGGCGTCGTAGAAACCGATGTAGATGTCAGCCCGGCCCTGCATGGAGGAGCACGCCTGTCGATAGGCCCTCATACGCTCGTCAGGTACGTCCTCCAGCCGGATGTAGGGCGGGTTGCCCACTACAAAATCCGCGGTTCCGGGGCTCAACTCCTGAAGGAGGAAGTCCCCCTGCGTAACCCACGAGTGGACGACCCTCTCGACGTCCTGGGCACTCCATCCATCTCCAAGAAGCTGGTCGGTGAGGGCGGCCCTACTCTGCTGGATATTCCGTTCGAGGAGGTCGAACGCCAGAATCGCGTCACTGGCATCGAGCAGAGAACGTCCCCTGCTCCGGCAGGATGCACTCAAGCGTGCCGCGATGGGGATGAGAAACGCACCCTGTCCGCAGGCAGGTTCCACTATCCGCATGTCGGCAAGATCTAGATCATCCGTGTAACCGACCAGATCCAAGATCGTCTCTACGATCCAGCGCCGAGTGAACACCTCTCCATGCTGCACAGCCACCTGCAGCGAAGTGGGCAGCGGCAGGTCACTGGTGTCGACTTCGAAGAGACTCTGAACTTCCACCCCGCGACCCTATAGCCCCGGGACCCCTCGTTGGTCTCAAGGTGACCGTTGACGGGACCCAAGAAGCGATGTCACAAGGGTCGCGGACTACACCAAGGAGCTCCAGCCGCCGCTGCGACGCGCCCTCGCTCCTCTTGCCCGTGTAGAGACCTTGACACTTCATGCGTCAACCCCTTTACATACCTCTATGTGGGATGACGATCACCTTCGGCAGGAAGCTGAACACCAGCGCATCCGGGCGGGCGAGCACTACCGTGACGCTGCAAAGGCCGACAAGCTCGGCCGGGCCGCGGAAGCAGAGCGATCCCGTGAGATGGCGGAGCATGCAACGCGCAAGGCCGAGCTGTATGAACGCCTCATCGGCCGGTGGGAGTTCGGCGGCGGGAAGCTGGAACTGCTCTCTCTCGATCTTGACGATGCACACAAACTGCTCGACCGCTTCGACAAGAACCCCGCTGAGCAGGTACTAACGCACGCCGAACGTAGTCCGCTCGCCGAGGGGCGCCTCGAAATCATCCAGGGCAAGGCGTGCTCTTGGGCGTTTGGCAACGCCGTGCGAGACGGGGCTATAAAGGAGATCGTCCGCATGGTCAACCTGATCGAGTCGGAGGGCGTCGAGATCAACATTGCGGCTCTCGCCCGCATGACAGGCATTTCCCGGCAAACCCTTCACGCCCGCCTACGAACCTCTTGATAGACGCGGCACCCCCGCCGGCGGATCGCCAGAGGGCCCCATCTTCTGGGCTGGGGCCCGGAGAAGGGCGATTCCTCGTCACTGGACCGTCTGTGGACAGATTCCCGGCAGCCTGAGCGCAAAGCACCTCTGACCTGCACATTATCTTGCAGGTGAAGGGGCCTCCGGAGCCGTGTGCGCAGGTTCGAATCCTGCCGGGGGCACTCGCCGAGGAATCAGCGGACTTCAAGCGCTGACCAGGGCGGATGCCGACAGAAGAGGGCGGGAGTCAGTCTCACTGACTCCCGCCCTCTCTTGTTGGATCGCAGCGCTCGCGACGCATCCTCCGGGATGGCGTTCGCCGGTTTAAAGGGCCTCGGGGAGGGCGGTGACGGTCGGCGCAGAGTCGGCAGGTCGTGCGGCGGCAGGCTGCCGCTGTCCAGACGCCGGGTCCTAGCTGTTGTCGCTGTGCCGAACGTCGTCGAAGACGAAGAGTGGCTTGGCGCCGCGGGCGGGGGTTTCGGCGAGGGAGATGGCTTCGGTGAAATGGTCGAGGGGGAAGGGCTGGCCCAGGGGGATGGTCAGCACGTCGTCAGCGACGAGGGTGCGGACTTCGGACAGCGCGTCCAGCGCATCCGCGGGTGAGGCGGTGCCGAACCAGCGGTTCAGCCAGAAGCCGCGGACTGCTTTGGTCTCGTAGATCACCGAGCGTGCCTGCAACGGGATCGTCAGCGCTGCCGGGTCGGTCTGACGATGGGTGGAGAGCGCGCCGTAGACCACGAGTTCTCCTCCCGGAGCCAGTGCCTGGGATACTTGCGCGCCCACGTGGCCCGCGACGCAGTCGATGGCCTTGTGCACGCCGGCCGGTCCTGCGATCTCAGCCACACGCTGCAACAGGTCCTCGTCCTCGGTGCAAATGACCTCGTCGCCACCAAGCGCCTTGATCTCCTCAACGGCATCGCGTCGCCGCACCACATTGATCGTGCGAATACCCAGATGCCTGGACAGCTGGATGACGAGCCGACCGACGGTGGAGCCCGCCGCCGTCTGCAACAGCCATTCGCCCGGCTGTGCGTTGAGTTCGCGGGTCACCAGGAGCAGGGCGGTCAAGGGGTTGACTGCGAGTTGGCAGGCGTCGGAGTCGCTCAGATGATCGGGGATCGGCAGGAGCCTTCGGGTATCGGCAACAAGGTATTCCTGCCAGGTGCCGGCTACGGGTGGACCGGGTACTGCCGGAATGGCAACGCACACCACGCGCTCGCCGATCTTCAGGCCCTCGGTATCCGGGCCCAGGGCCTCGATACGGCCCACGCATTCCATGTTTCCCCCGACAGCGGGAAACTCGGGAGAGAAGCCGTAACGGCCGCGCAGCACGTGGAGATCGCTGGCGTGAACCGGAGTCGCCGTCACACGGATCAATGCCTGACCGGCTTTTGGCGTGGGAACGGGCCGGGATTCCAGCCGCAGGACATCGGCCGGCTCGCCGACCTTTCCGGCTACGAGTGCGCGCATGGTTTGTGGTACGGACATGAGATCTCTCCTTCAGGCGTTCTCGGCATCGGCCGAGGGGGCGGCGAAGTACCGGGCGAACCGGGTCCCGGCAAAGTGCTCACCCAACAGCCGGGAGAAAAGCAGGACCGAGGTCAGCGGACGGTGGTTCACCACCAGATGCTGCGTCTTCCCTTCCGGGTTCCTGTAGACGACGGCGATGTTTGCGATCGGCTCACCGCGCACCTTCGACGCGTAGTCCTCCACGAAGCCATTCTCGCCGTACTCACCGAGGTAGACGAAGTCCTGGTACTCATACAGGGTGCGCGCATAGGCCAGGACCGTACGAACATCCTCGGCGCCGCGCACGATCCCGTTCAGGACCGAGCCTTCCATCGTCACGTCGTCGGCAAGGTTGTCGAGCCACAGGGGGTAGTAGTCCGTGCGCTGCCGCGCCGGGTCGCCGCTGCCTAGATAGGTCGGTGTCGTCTTGTCGGTCATGTTCCAGCCGTTCCGGTAGGAAACCAGCTCCAGTGAGCCGCCCCAGCGATTCTGAAATAACCGTAACACCGTTGCCTATGTCGTGTCGGTCCCGCAGTGGCGTGAACGTTTGTTCGATGCGATGGGGTGGGTCAGGGCTCGGGAGTCCATTCCACGGAGGGGGTGTGCGGCTGTAGTGGGCTCCCTTGGTGCCGTAGTGGGCGAGGTGCAGGGTCTCGCCGTCGACCTGGAGCTCTGCCGGCGGAGGGTTGGGCACGGAGATCCGCGGGTGGGAGTGGCCGTCGATGCGGACGGGCTCCCGGGGTTGGTTCCAGCCGTCCGCCCATTCCTGGGCCCGCTCGCGGGTCCAGGGGTTCTGCAGGGTCCGCGGGGCGGCGGGGTCGTGCAGGTGGCCGTTGAGGGCCCGGACCAGGCCTTCGCTGTAGATGCCCTTGACCCGGAAGTTCTCCAGGTCCTCCGCGCGTACGACCATCTTGATGTACCGGCGGCCGTTGCCTCGGTGCCGGCCCACCGCGGGCCAGCGGCAGTGGCCGGGGTCCCAGGGGACGGGCGGGATCCACAGCAGGGCGCCCGCAGGGAAGTGCTTCGTGCCGCGCTGGATGTCGAGGCCGCCCTCGCCGTGCGCGGTTTCTCGCGCCACGTTGGCCACCAGGCACCAGCCCAGCAGCTCGTCCGGTGCCTGCCCGTCCGGTGCCTCTTCTTCGATAGGTCCCCTGTCTGCCACGCGGAGAATCTTGCGGTACGCGACGGGGCGCGAGCCAGTTCTTATCAGCCGAGCCGGCCGGGGTGAACACGTGTGGATCGGCAGTCGTGGGAGACAGCGGTCTCGCTCGAACGTGCGGCGGGAACCGTCACGTTCGGCGTGCGCTGCCTTGATGCGCGACCTGGGCGGCAACGATCGGTCGCGCCGGCCTCGGCTTCCTCCGCAGGTGCCCTCCGCGTGCTCGCGCAGTCGTACGCCGAGCACCCCGATTACCGGGCAGAGTGGCGACCTTAGAACCTGGATGAAGGGGTAGTTGTGGGCGACGTCGTTCCAAGGGGGCTCATCGCCCTCGCCGATGACGAGGGAGACGGCGTCACCGCCAGGTTGTGCCACGCGTGGCTGCACCCTCCGGCGCAACGCTGCGTCCGCCTGCGGGTGTCCGCGATGGTGAAGAGGGCGATCAGCAGGCGGAACGACTTCGAAAGTTCGTAGGCCGGAAGTCCCGCCATTCCGAAGCGCCACTTCGTGAGCATCACCGCCGGCGTGTGGGTGGGGCGGATGCCGGAACGCGCAATGCTCTCCGGCACGTCGTCCTCGCAGGCGCGGGCCTGGCCGCAGAACAGCACCAGTGCGTGCAGGACCTTGCGTTGGTCGTCCTCCGAGAGGCCCTCGAACCACTCGACGCCCTCGGCCGCCGGTCTGAGCCCCTGTGCGAGTTCGTTCAGGATCACCTCGTGTGCGGACAACACAGGCTTCCTCCCCCGGTGGTTTGAGGCTGAGGGTACGCTCGCGACCGCTCGTCAGCAGCACAGTTTTACGCGCCCGGATGGCATGACCATCATCAGGCGGGGCGTTTGCGGGGGGTTGTTTTTTTGGGTGGGGTGGGTTTTTTGGCGGCCGTTGACTTGGATGTTGTCTTTGCGGCGGCCGTCTTCTTCGTGGGCTCGGTGGACTTCGAAGTTGATTTGCGGGTGGGGGTCGTCGCCTTTGGGGCGGTGGCTGTCTTGCGGGTCGTGGCGGTCGATTTTTTGCCGCCGGTTTCTTTGGGGGTGGTTCGCCGGCGAGAGGGGAGGGGGGTGATCTCGGCCTTCTCGGTGGGCGCCGTGGGCGCCGTGGATTCGGCGGCTCGGGATTCGCGGGCTTCTTGGACGCTCTTCTCCAGGGCTGCCATGAGGTCGAGCACCTTGCCGCCCGCGGCGGGGGCGGGGGCCTCCGGTGGGGTCTCGCCGGCGGCCTTGGCGGCGATGACCTCTTCCAGGGCCTCGCGGTACTCGTCGTGGAGGTCCTCCAGGTCGACCTCGCCGAGGGTGTCCATCAGGGCGTCCGCCAGGTCGAGTTCCTTGCCGCGGACGGTGACGGCGGTGTCGGGGGCGATGCCCTCGGGGGCGCGCACCTCGTCCGGCCAGAGGAGGCCGTGCATGGCGATCGCGTCGCCGACGACCCGGAGCATGCCCAGGCGTTCGCGGCCACGGAGCGCGTACTTGGCGATGGCGACCTTGTTGCTGCGTTTGAGGGCCTCGCGGAGGAGGGTGTACGGCTTGGCGGCGGGGGCTCCGCTGGCCGCGAGGTAGTAGGCCGCGTCCATCTGGAGGGGGTCGATCCGGTCGGCCGGCACGAAGGCGACGATCTCGATCGTGCGGGCGGTCGGGATCGGGAGGTGGGAGAGGTCGTCGTCGGTGATCGGGATGATCGAGCCGTCCGCGTCCTCGTAGGCCTTGCCGATCTCCGACTGGCTGACCTCGCGGTCCTCCAGTTCGCACACCTTGCGGTAGCGGATGCGGCCGTTGTCCTCGGTGTGGATCTGGCGGAAGGAGATCGCGTGGCTCTCGGTGGCGTTCACCAGCTTGATCGGAATGCTGACGAGGCCGAAGGAGATGGCGCCGTTCCATATGGATCGCACGTGCCGCGTCCTTCCTTCCAGGGCTACGTCCCGTTTGTCTGGGATTGTCATCTTATGACGCCAATCACAGAGGTGGAGGGACGGCGGGTCGCGCTCAGCAACCTGGAGAAGGTGCTGTATCCGGAGACCGGCTTCACCAAGGGGGAGCTGCTGCACTACTACGCGACCATCGCCGACGCGATGCTGCCGCACCTGCGCGACCGGGCGGTGTCCTTCCTGCGGTATCCGGACGGGCCGGAGGGGCAGGTGTTCTTCACGAAGAACGTGCCGCCGGGTACGCCCGACTGGGTCATGACAGCCGAGGTGCCGCGGTCGGAGGGGCCGGCGCGGATGGTGGTCGTGCAGGACCTGGCGAGTCTGGTGTGGGCGGCGAATCTCGTCACCGAGTTCCATACGCATCAGTGGCTGGTCCAGGCGCCGGACGTGGCTGACCGGCTGGTCTTCGATCTTGATCCTGGGGCGCCGGCGACGATCGTCGAGTGTTGTGAGGTCGCGCTGTGGTTGCGGGAGCGGCTGGCGGCGGACGGGATCGAGGCGTACGCGAAGACCGCCGGGTCGAAGGGGTTGCATCTGCTGGCGGCGGTGCGTGGGGGTTCGCCGGAGGAGGCGAGCGCGTATGCGAAGGGGCTGGCGGTGGAGGCGGAGAGGGCGATGCCGGGGTTGGTGGTGCATCGGATGACGAAGAGTCTGCGGCCGGGGAAGGTGTTCGTGGACTGGAGTCAGAACGCGGGGCGCAAGACGACGGCCGCGCCGTACACGGTGCGGGCTCGGGGGGTGCCGATGGTGTCGGCGCCGGTGGGGTGGGAGGAGGTCGAGGGGTGCCGGGGGGCGGGTGAGTTGGAGTTCTCGGCTGAGGATGTGGTGGGGCGGGTGCGGGAGTACGGGGATCTGATGGGGCCGTTGCTGGATGCGGGGCGGGCGGCTGAGTTGCCCCGGACCTGAGGCCCTGAGGTGGCCCAGCCGCTGAGGCCCAGAGGCCCTGAGGTGGGCCTGCCAGGGGTTCTGGTGGCGGTCGGTTGGTTGGGGTTCGCGCCGGGAGATTTCGCCCCCGCCGCCCCTACCCGTCCCATCGAGGGGACTCCGTCCCCTGTGACCCCTGTCGGGGGCTGCCGCCCCCGAAGCCCCGCTTCGGCCCTGAACGGGCCTCGTCCTCAAACGCCGGACGGGCTGTTGTTGCCGGCCCTCGTCAGAATGTGCCGAGTATGGGCCGGCCAGGCTGAACGTTCCAGTGGGGCGCCCGCGCTCGGACGGTGGACGGGCTGTTGTCGCACGGCCCTCGTCAGGATGTGCCGGGTATGGGCCAGCCAGGCTGAACGTTCCGGAGGATGCCCGCCCCCGGACGGCGGACGGGCTGCTGTCGCCGGCCCTCGTCAGTATCTGCCGGGTATGCGCCGACCAGGCCGATCGCTCCGGAGGGTACCCGCCCTCGGACGGCAGACGGGCTGCTGTCGCCGGCCCTCGTCAGCATCTGCCGGGTATGCGCCGACCAGGCCGATCGCTCCGGAGGGTACCCGCCCTCGGACGGCAGACGGGCTGCTGTCGCACGGCCCTCGTCAGAATGTGCCGAGTATGCGCCGGCCAGGCTGAACATTCCGAGGGGCGCCCGCCCTCGGACGGTGGACTACACCCTCCCCCACGTGTTCCGGTCCCGGGCCATCGCATGCAGCGCTTCCACGTCGCCCGGCTTCAGGGCGGTGCCCAGGCGGGACAGGGTGTCCAGGTCGGTGTGCTGGAGGATGCGGACGGAGCGGGGGGTGGCGGTGACGCGGAGGTCGGCGGGGCCGGCCAGGGCGAGGAGGGGGTGGACCTCGGCGGTGAGGGCGTAGGAGGCGCGGTCGGCCGTCGCGCGGAGGACGCGGAGGAGGGGCTCGGGGGCGTGGCGGGCCACGGTGACCATGGGGTCGGCGACGAGGACCCGCTGTTTGCGGGCGTAGAGCGCGTGTACGGCGTAGAGGCCGGCGGGGCCGATGAGCAGGTGGTGGATGCGGTCGCCGCCGGGGAGCGGGATGGAGTGCAGGGTGTGCCAGCCCGCGCCCTCCAGGCGGTCCAGGGCCTCGCCGACGGTCTGCTCGGCGACCAGGGCACGCCGGCGCGGGTGGGGGCGCAGGCGGGGACGGTGGAGGTGAGCGGGGGCGGGCTCGCGGTCCAGGGCTATGAGCAGGGCCTCACCGGGGCGGTTGGGGGCCAGGTCGTCGTCCGGGTGGAGGGTCAGCCGGGCCAGCTCGGCGGGTGTGGGCACCGGGGGCGGGCCCACGGTCACCGGGCCGGCCACGAAGGGCTTGAGGGCTTCCAGTACGTCGTCACGGCGGTCTTCGCCGATCAGATTGACCCGGCCCGTGTCCCGGTCGTACCAGGCGACACTGCTTCCGTCCGCCTCGCAGACGTACAGCCGTTCGTGACCGTGCCGCCAGGTCGGCACCACGCGCAGTCCGCTCATGCGCCATCACCCCTCGACCATGGGAACAGGGAGGGTGCTCCTGGGGCAAGAACCCGGTTACCGTGGACGTGACCCGGCGAGGGGAGTTGGGGAGGCGCCGTTGCGGACCCGCGAAGTTCAGCCCGACGTACCGGCTCCGTCCAGCCCGTGGAACGAGATCGTGCCCGGCCTGTGGATGGGTGGGCATGAGTTCCGGGGGCGTTCGGGGCGGCTGGAACTGGCTGTCGTAGGCGATGAGTTCGGTCTGGTGCAGACGCTGTTGCGGCTGCCGGGGTACGGGCCCCGCCCGGGGGTCGAGCATCATGTGTGGCCGATTCCGGACGGCCCGCTGGACGGCACGCAGCTCGCGGGCGTGATCCGGCTGGCACGGGCGGTGAACGAGGCGCTGGACGCCGGCCGCTCCGTCCTGGTCCGCTGCTACCACGGCTACAACCGCTCGGGGCTGGTCGTCGCGCACGCCTTGGTCCGCCGCGGCTGCTCCGCCGAGGAGGCGATCGAGCTGATCCGCGCCCGTCGCTCGCCGTGGGCGCTGCACAACCGGCTGTTCGTGGAGTACCTGCGCGCCGGGCTGCCCACCGCCCGGCTGCTGGAGGAGCTGGGGGAGCTCGCCGAGTAGGCGGGGAAGCGGAGAAGGAGAAGAAGCGCGCGTCACGTGTTCTCCCCGCACCCCCGTGGGGAGCAAAACGGACTTGCCTACGAATCTACGAATATGGTGTACGGGGCCGTCGTCACCCCCGAAACCCCAGGAGCCCCGAGCACCGTGTCAGCCCGTCGCCCCGTGCGCCCGGCGCGCCCTGCACGCCCGGCGTGCCTTGTGCGCCGTGCGCGCCCCGTGCGCCCCAAGCGCCCCGTGCGCCCCGCGCGCCCCGTGCGCGCCGTCCTCACCGCGGCCGTCGTCGCCCTGCTGTCGGCGGCGGCGGTGGCCTGCGGCGACTCGGGCGGTCTGGACGCGGCCGGGGCGACCCCGACGGCGGTCAGCCCGGAGAAGCTGTGGCCGAATCTGCGCCCCGCGTCCAGCCCGGCCTTCCCCTACGACGTGGCGGTCAGGGCGGTCGTCAAGGGGATCCGGGTGCCCGGCGACGACATCCGGAAGGTCGATCCGGTGGACGTCCTGGAGGCGGAGATCGCCGCGCATCCGGACGACTACGGGTCGAAGGGGGCGTACCACGCGACCGTGGACCGGGTGAAGGAGTGCCGTCCGGGCGGGGACCGGGCGCGCTGCCCGCTGCTGAAGGCCTACTACCGGGACCTGACCGGGGACGGCCGGGACGATCTGACGCTCGGCTTCCGGCTCTACCCGACCAACCAGACGGCGGTACGGGTGTTCACGGTCGAGAACCACAAGCTGGTCCAGGTGCTCGCCGACAACGACGCGATCACCGGGGTGGAGCTGGCCGGGCGTGCGGTGATCGTGCGCTCGCCTGCCGAGATTCCCGGGTACGAGTACCGCACCACCTGGGCCTGGGATCCCGAGCAGCGGTCGATGGTGTTCTCCCGGGACGAGTTCCTGCGCACCGGCAAGGGGCGGCACAGTCACACGCCGTCGCCGGGCGCGTCCGCCTCCCCGTCCGCCTTCGCCACGGACGGCACCCCCGAGGTGCCCCCGGAGATGCCGCCGGAGACGCCCCCGGCCGTCCCCACGGCCACCTCTCCCTCCACCGCTTCGTCCGGCTCCTCGTCCGCGAGCGCGCGATGAGGCTCGCGCTGCCCCAGTGGGCCGGGACGCTCGCCGTGAAGGCGGCCGCGTTCATCACGGTGATGTGCTGCGCGCTGGCCGCACTGCTCGGCGTCCTGGTGCATGTGTCGGTGACCAACCAGACCGTCGGCCAGGCCCGTGACCTGGCGCTGTCCCGGCTGAGCGACGCCACGGAGGCGTACGAGGCCGGGGACGCGCTGCTGCCCGGGGCCGGCCTGGACCCCGGGGGGCTGCCCGCGCCGCTCAGGGAGCTCGCCCTGTCCGGGAAGCGGGGCACGATGGTCTCCACGCACCAGGGTCGGCCGACCATGTGGGCTGCGGGCCCGGCCGACGGCCACCGGGCGCTCGCGGTGGAGGTCGACTACTCGCAGCAGGCCCGCACCATCGCCGGGCTCGACCGGTCCATCCTGTGGTCGTCCGCGCTGGCGATCGGGGCGACGGCGCTGGTCGGTGCGTTCGCGGTGACCCGGGTGACCCGGCGGATGCACGGCACCGCCCGGGTGGCCCGGCGGATCAGCGCGGGCGATCTGGACGCCCGGGTGAACGATCCTCGTACGAAGGATCCGACGCGGCCGCAGGACGAGGTGGCGACGGTGGCGGCCGCGCTGGACTCCATGGCGTCGAGCCTGCAGAGCAAGCTGCTGAGCGAGCAGCGGTTCACCGCGGACGTGGCCCATGAGCTGCGCACCCCGCTGACCGGGCTGCACGCGGCCGCCGAGCTGCTGCCGCCGGGACGGCCGACCGAGCTGGTCCGGGACCGGGTGGCGGCGCTGCGCACGCTCACCGAGGACCTGCTGGAGATCTCCCGCCTGGACACCGGCCGGGAGAGGCTGGAGGTGGACAGCGAGGAGCTGGGCGCGCTGGCCGAGCGGGTGGTGCGGGCGTCCGGGACGGACACCGAGGTGCGGGTCGTACGGGATGTCCGGGTGGAGACCGACCGGCGCCGGCTGGAGCGGGTGCTGGGGAATCTGGTGGCCAACGCGCACAAGCACGGGGCGCCTCCGGTGGTGCTGACCGTGGACGGGCCCGTGGTGACCGTGCGGGATCACGGGGGCGGGTATCCGGAGTACCTGGTGGCGCACGGGCCGCAGCGGTTCCGTACGGAGGGTGGGGCCAAGGGGCATGGGCTGGGGCTGACCATCGCGTCGGGGCAGGCGGAGGTGCTGGGGGCGCGGCTGTCCTTCGCGAACGCGGTGGATGAGGGCGCGGTCGCTGTGCTGACGTTGCCGGTGATTGCTGACGATGCCGGCGGTCACTGACCCTGCTGGTGGCTGCTGACCTTGCCGGTGGCTGCTGACCTCGCCGATGGCTGCTGCGCCCCTTCGGCCTACTGCGGCGAGCCCCTCCCGTCACACGCCCTTAATGTGGCGATTGGTCAGATCCGCCGCATTCCGGAGGTACCCCCATGTCCCTGCGCTCCGCCCTCCCCCGCGGTCTCGCCATGGCCGCAGCGACGGGCGCTCTGGTCTCGAGCGTGGCGGTTCTCCCGGCGATGGCCGCCGACGACAACGGTGGCGACGACGGCACCACGAGTGCCAGTCAGCCGGACGGTGGCGGGCCGGACAAGGGGCGCGGCGACAGAGGCGATCGCGATCCGCGCCGGTATCAGGGGGTCGTCACCGCTCATGGCGGTGTCTGGCTGCACGACCGGCCGGACCGGGGCAGCCGGCGGGTCCGGTTCGTGGCACAGGGCGAGACGGTCACCATCTACTGCAAGGCCGGCGGCGCGGGCGTGGACGGCAACCCGCGCTGGTACATGCTCACGGGCGACACCTGGGCGTGGGTCGCGGCGCGGTACATCGACAATGTCGGGCCCGCGCCACGCTGGTGCTGACATCCGGGCAAACGGCACACAACACGCCCCATTTGGGTAGGTTCCGGACATGACCAAGGCCGGAACCGTCGTGGCGGAGACGCGGACACCCGCTCGCGTCGTGCGCCTGCCCCGGCGCCGTGGCGTCGAACTCGCCCTGATCGTGCTGGCCGTCCTGCTGTGCGTGTACGGCTACTGCGCGGTGGGGCTGGCGCGCACCGGCACCGTGCCGCCGGGCGCGGTCGGTTACGGCGCCGGGCTCGGCGTGCTCGCCCTGGTCGCCCATCTCGCCGTACGCATCCGGGCGCCGTACGCCGATCCGCTCCCGCTGCCCATCGGCGTGCTGCTCAACGGCCTCGGTCTGGTCCTGATCTACCGGCTGGACCTGGAGACTCCGGGCGACCGGGCGGCTCCGGCCCAACTCGTGTGGTCCACGCTGGGGGTGGGGCTGTTCATCGCGGTCGTCCTGCTGCTGCGCGACCACCGGGTGCTGCAGCGGTACTCGTACGTGTGCGTGGTCGCCGCCCTCGTCCTCCTGCTGCTGCCGATCCTCTTCCCCGCGGTCAACGGCGCCCGGATCTGGATCCGGTTCGCCGGATTCTCCATCCAGCCGGGCGAGTTCGCGAAGGTGCTGCTCGCGGTGTTCTTCGCCGCGTACCTGGCCGACAACCGCAACGCGCTCGCGTACGCGGGGCGGCGGCTGTGGGGGCTGCGGTTGCCGACCGGGCGGGTGCTCGGACCGATCGTGACGGTCTGGCTGGTGAGCGTCGGGGTGCTGGTCCTGGAGCGGGACCTCGGCACCTCGCTGCTCTTCTTCGGCCTGTTCGTGGTCCTGTTGTACGTCGCCACCGGCCGCACCGGCTGGATCGCGATGGGGCTGGTGCTCGCGGTGCTCGGGGCGTTCGCCGTGGGCCGGCTGGAGCCGCATGTGAACGGCCGGATCGAGGACTGGCTGCACCCCTTCGCCACCATCGAGGCCGGGCAGGGCCCCAACCAGCTCGCGCAGTCCCTGTTCGCCTTCGCGGCGGGCGGTGTCCTCGGCACCGGGCTCGGGCTCGGCCACTCCACCCTCATCGGCTTCGCCACCAAGTCCGACTTCATCCTGGCGACCGCCGGGGAGGAGCTGGGCCTGGCGGGTCTCGCGGCGATCTTCCTGCTCTACGCGCTGCTCGTGGAGCGCGGCTACCGGGCGGGCCTCGCCCTGCGCGAGCCCTTCGGGCGGCTGCTCGCGGTCGGGCTCGCCTCGCTGGTGGCGCTGCAGGTGTTCGTGATCGCGGGCGGGGTGACCGGGCTGATCCCGCTGACCGGCATGGCGATGCCGTTCCTCGCGCAGGGCGGCTCCTCGGTCGTCACCAACTGGGCGATCGTGGCGCTGCTGATCCGGGTGAGCGACTCGGCGCGCAGCCAGTACGACGGGCAGGAGGCTCCGTGACCGCGTACGAGTACGCGTACGAGTACGAGCACGAGTACGACGCGCAGGAGGCGGCCCCGTGAGCGAGTACGGGAACGGGCGGCCCATGACGAAGTACATCCGGCACGCGTGGGCGTTCTGCGCGCTGCTACTCGTGGCCCTGCTGGTCAATGCGCTGCGGGTGCAGGTGGTCGAGGCCGGCTCGTACGACGCCAGCCCCGCCAACCGCCGTGCCACGATCGCCCGTTACCAGCAGCCGCGCGGCGACATCCTGGTCGGCGGCGAGCCGGTGACCGGGTCCACGGACACCGGCGAGCAGCTGCGCTACGAACGCACCTACCGGGACGGCCCGTTGTACGCGCCGGTCACCGGCTTCGCCTCGCAGCGGTACGGCTCCACGTTCCTGGAGGACGCGGAGGACGGGGTGCTCTCCGGCACCGATCCGATGCTGTCGCCGTTCCCGCTGTGGAACGACGTGTCCCGCACGCCGAGCCCGGGCGGCAACGTCCTCACCACCCTGAACCGGGCCGCGCAGGAGGCGGCGTACCGGGGGCTGGCCCGGCGCAAGGGGGCGGTGGCGGCGATCGAGCCGGGCACCGGCCGGATCCTCGCGCTGGTGTCGACCCCGTCGTACGACCCCGCCGAACTGTCCGGCAACAGCGAGGCGACGGCCTCGGCGTGGGCCCGGCTCAACCACGACCCGGAGAAGCCGATGCTCAACCGGGCGGTGCGGCAGACGTATCCGCCGGGGTCGACGTTCAAGGTGGTCACCGCGGCGGCGGCGCTGGACGCGGGGGTGGTCACGGACCTGGACGCGTCCACCGACTCCCCCGACCCCTACCGGCTGCCCGGCACCACGACCCGGCTGACCAACGAGGGCGACGGCTGCGACGACGCCTCGCTGCGGGAGGCCTTCACGTGGTCCTGCAACACGGTGTTCGCGAAGCTGGGCGTGGACGTCGGGGTGCGGGGGATGACGGAGACGGCCCAGGCGTTCGGTTTCAACGACACCGGGCTGCGCGTTCCCTTCGCGGTCTCCCCCAGCACCTTCGACACACAGGTGGACAAGGCGCAGCTGGCGCTGTCCTCGATCGGGCAGTACAACACCCGGGCCACTCCGCTGCAGATGGCGATGGTCGCGGCGGCCGTCGCCAACGACGGCCAGCTGCGGACGCCATATCTGGTGGAGGGGACCACCCGCCGGGGCGGCGAGGTGCTCACGGGCGGCCTTCCGCGTCCGGTTCTGCAGGTGATGCGTCCGACGACGGCCGTGCAGCTGAAGCGGCTGATGACCGACGTGGTGAAGGACGGCACCGGTACGAACGCGGCGATCCGCGGTGCCACGGTGGGCGGCAAGACGGGCACCGCCCAGCACGGTCTCGGCAACTCCGGTGTGCCGTACGCCTGGTTCGTGTCCTGGGCCCAGGCCGACGGCGATCTGGAGCCGAAGGTCGCCGTCGCCGTGGTGGTGGAGGACGCGGCGGCGGACCGGGGCGAGATCAGCGGCGGCGGGGACGCGGCGCCGATCGCCCGGGACGTGATGCGGGCCGTTCTCGGGTTGTGAGTTCTCGGTTTGTGAGACGAGGGGTACCGGACGCCGGTGCGGCCGACCTACGGTTCGGGCATGACCGAGAACCGGCCCGCGTACGAACTCGCCGAAGTGAACATCGCCCGCCTCAAGTTCCCTCTGGACTCACCCGAGTTGAAGGATTTCGTCGAAGCCCTGGATCCGGTGAACGCGATGGCGGACGCCGCCGACGGATTCGTGTGGCGACTGCAGAGCGACACCGGAAACGCGACCGACATCCCCGTCCTCGGCGACGAGTGGCTCGTCGTCAACATGTCGGTGTGGCGGGACATGAACGCGCTGACGGCGTTCATGTACCAGGGACAGCACCGGGAGTTGCTGGCCCGGCGCCGGGAGTGGTTCGAGCGGCTGGAGGAGGCGGTGACCACCCTGTGGTGGGTGCCGGCGGGCCACCGGCCGACCGTGGCCGAGGCGGAGGAGCGGCTGCTGCACCTGAGGGCGCACGGCGCGACGCCGTACGCCTTCACGCTGCGGACGTCCTTCCCCGCGCAGGAGGCGGCCGAGGTGGTCAGCCGATCGGCTTGAGCATCTCGGAGCGGACCTTGAGGGTGTGCCGGGCGGCGGTGTCGAGGTCCACGTCGGCGGAGTCGCCCGGCGGCAGGGCGAGTTCGCCGACGACGGCGGCCGTGTTGCCGTCCGCCCAGGCGCAGACCGGGTAGGTGATCGTCATCCCGGCCTTCGTCTGGGTGAGCACCTCGCAGCTGATGGTGGTGTCCGCACCGGGCGGGGTGACGTCCTTCGCGGGTTCGGCCACGGTCACGCCGTCGGCCTCCGTGGCGCCCTTGAGCATGTGGCTCCGGACGTCGTCCTTGTGCATGAACCTGCCGTACATGCCGGACACCAGCAGCATGCCCTTGGTGTCGTCGCCGCCCGGGCTGTAGCGGCCGACCAGGGAGTGTATGTCCTTGGCGTCCCAGGCGCCCTCGGCCTCCTCCTCGACCTTCTTCCCCTCGGTGGCGGAGAGGTCCTCGGCGAGGACGTACTTGTCGTCCAGCAGCTTGTGGGGCAGGGTCAGCCGGTTCTTCGCCTCGGGCAAGCCGCTCTCGACCAGCAGGCCGAGCAGCACCAGCCCGACGACGCCGAGCGTGACGACACCGCCGACGATGCCGAGCACCAGACCGATCCGCCGCTTCTTCGGCGGCGGCCCCATGGGCGGCACTCCCCAGGCGGGGTACGGCTGCTGCCCCGGATACGGCTGCTGCTGCGGGAAGGGCTGCTGCTGGGGGAACGGGGTGCCGTACGGGCCGGGGGCCTGCGCGGGCTGCGGGCCGTACGGGCCCGGGGCCTGCTGCCCGTAGGGACCGGGCGGCTGCTGGGCGTACGGGCCGTTGGGGTACGGCTGCTGGGGCTGCTGAGGCGGCGGAGGCATGGACACGCCAGCACGCTACTGCACCCGCACCCCGCACCGTCGGTCAGCCCTCGGCCGCCTCCCTCTCTCGCCAAGCCGCCCCCGAACCAGGTCAGCCCTCCGCCGCTCCCGAATCGATCGCCTCCCGGACCTCCGCCACCCGTTCCCGCTCCTCCTGGGCAAAGCGTTCCGCGTCCAACTGCTCGGCGATCTCCTCGTCCTGGGCCATCAGCAGGTCCAGGTTGGAGTCGCCCAGTTCGAAGACGCCCATGTCGGCGTAGGCCTGCTGAAGGCGCTTGCCCCACAGGCCGATGTCCTTGACGCAGGGGACGATGCGGCTGAAGAGCAGCTTGCGGAAGAGCTGGAGGAACTCGGAGCGCTCGCTGAGCTGTTCCGCCTCGGCCTTGGGGATGCCGAAGTTCTCCAGGACCTCCACCCCGCGCAGCCGGTCGCGCATGAGGTAGCAGCCCTCGATGACGAACTCCTCGCGCTCGCGCAGTTCGGCGTCGGTGAGCTGCTTGTAGTAGTCGCGCAGCGCCATGCGCCCGAAGGCCACGTGCCGGGCCTCGTCCTGCATGACGTAGGCCAGGATCTGCTTGGGCAGCGGCTTGTCGGTGGTGTCCCGGATCATGCCGAACGCGGCCAGCGCGAGGCCCTCGATCAGCACCTGCATGCCCAGGTACGGCATGTCCCAGCGGCTGTCGCGCAGGGTGTCGCCGAGCAGGGACTGGAGGTTGTCGTTGATCGGGTAGACCATCCCGATCTTCTCGTGCAGGAAGCGGGCGTAGATCTCGGCGTGCCGGGCCTCGTCCATCGTCTGGGTCGCGGAGTAGAACTTGGCGTCCAGGTCGGGGACGGACTCCACGATCCGGGCGGCGCAGATCATCGCGCCCTGCTCGCCGTGCAGGAACTGGCTGAATTGCCAGGAGGCGAAGTGCTGCCGCAGCTCCCCCTTGTCCCGGTCGGTCATCTTCGCCCAGTACGGCGTGCCGTACAGGGTCATGGCCTCGTCCGGGGTGCCGAGGGGGTCGTACGGATCGACCTCCAGCTCCCAGTCGATGCGCTTCTGCCCGTCCCACTGCTTGTCCTTGCCCTTCTGGTACAGGGCGAGCAGGCGGTCACGGCCGTCGTCGTACTCCCAGCTGAAGCGGGCCGAACCGGAGGCGGGCACCTGCCAGAGCGGGTCTCCTGGGTCCTTGGCGTACAGGTCGAAAGTCGGCATACCCCGCAGGCTCACACGTAGACGCGGAGTCAACAAGTCACGTGCAGGGGATTGACGCCCTTGCTGACAGCCAGTCTCATAAAAGGCGGACGACGTACCCCGGGTAACGAGGTGAGAGAGCGATGACGACCCTGACGGAAGCGGACGCGCTGGACGGGCTGCGCGACGCGCTCGGCCTGCTCAAGGACCGCGAGCAGGTGGCCGAGCGGCTGCTCGCCTCTTCCGCCAAACACTCCTTCGACCCGGACAAGGAGCTGGACTGGGACGCGCCCTTCGAGGAGGGCAAGTGGTTCTGGCCGCCGGAGCTGGTCTCGCTGTACGACACCCCGATGTGGAAGCGGATGAGCGAGGAGCAGCGGATCCTGCTCTCCCAGCACGAGGCGGCCGCGCTGGCCTCTCTCGGCATCTGGTTCGAGCTGATCCTGATACAGCTGCTCGTCCGGCACATCTACGACAAGGCGGCGACGAGCGCGCATGTGCGGTACGCGCTGACCGAGATCGAGGACGAGTGCCGGCACTCCAAGATGTTCGCCCGCGTGATCTCGCGCGGCGGAACCCCCTGGTACCCGGTGAGCCGGGTCCACCAGAACCTCGGCCGCCTGTTCAAGACCATCTCCACGACCCCCGGTTCCTTCACGGCCACGCTGCTCGGCGAGGAGGTGCTGGACTGGATGCAGCGGCTGACCTTCCCGGACGAGCGCGTCCAGCCGCTGATCCGCGGGGTCACGCGCATCCACGTGGTCGAGGAGGCCCGGCACGTGCGCTACGCCCGCGAGGAGCTGCGCCGCCAGATGGTCACGGCTCCCAAGTGGTCGCAGGAGTTCACCCGGGTCACGTCCGGCGAGTTCGCCCGGGTGTTCTCCATCGCCTTCATCAACCCCGAGGTGTACACCAACGTCGGCCTCGACAAGCGGGAGGCCATGGCCCAGGTCAAGGCCAGCGCGCACCGGCGCGAGGTCATGCAGACGGGCGCCAAGCGGCTGACTGACTTCCTTGACGAGATCGGCGTGCTGCGGGGCGTCGGCCGACGGCTGTGGAGGTCGTCGGGACTGCTGGCCTGAGCCCCCCGCCCAGTAGACCTGAGCCTCGCCCGGTAGAAGACCGAGCCCCGTTCGCTACCGGTAGATCACAATGAGGGAGGCCAGGAGCAGCGCGGTCGCGGCGGACAGGCCCAGGATCCGGTAGGGGCGCCATACCGCCAGGGCCGGCGCGGCGGCCCACACCGCTCCGGCGACGGTGGCCGGCCAGAAACCGGCCGCCGACTCCGTGGCGGACAGCGGGAACGGTGCCAGCAGGAGCGTCGGCGGGATCACGGCCAACCGGGGGCGGATGTCCAGCAGCCGGTACCCCACGACGAGTACGACGAGCGCGATGGCGAACGCGGCGGCGATCGAGACGGCCGGCCACGGCGTCATGCAGAAGTCCGGCGCGTCGGCGCAGGTGCGGGCGTCGTGGCGGTGCCCCGCGTCCACCAGCCCGAGCGACACGTATGAGAGAGCGGCACCGAGTCCGGCGGCGCCCAGGACCCGCGCGGCCAGTCCCCCACCGGCAGGCGCGCCACGCTCGTCGTGGTGCTGCGCGGAAGTAGCGTTCATGACAGCATCGTTGCCGTTCGTGGCGGCCGGGGCCTGAGTACGCGTACTCAGGCGGGCCGCCGGTCACGGCGGAACAGGCGCATCCGGTGCGCCTTCGGCCCGGCCCCGCGGGGCAGCCGCGCCTCCGCGGCCCGACGGCGATTAGGCTGCCGGTCATGACCCCGGCCCCCACTCCCGCCTACCGTCGACTGAGCGTCGAGGAGCGGCGAAGTCAGCTGCTCACCACCGCCCTGTCGCTCTTCGCGCACCGCGCCCCGGAGGACGTGTCGCTGGACGACGTGGCGGAGGCGGCCGGGGTGTCGCGGCCACTGGTGTACCGCTACTTCCCCGGCGGCAAGCAGCAGCTGTACGAGGCCGCGCTCGGGTCGGCCGCCGAGGCGCTCCAGCAGTGCTTCGACGAGCCCCGCGTGGGGCCCCCGCTGCCCCGGCTGTCCCGGGCGCTGGACCGGTATCTGGCCTTCGTGGACGAGCACGACACCGGGTTCAGCGCGCTGCTCCAGGGCGGCAGCGTGGTGGAGACCTCGCGGACCACGGCCATCGTGGACGGGGTGCGCCGGGCCGCCGCCGAGCACATCTACAGCCACCTCGGCATCGCCGAGCCGGGTCCGCGGCTGCGCATGACCGTCCGGATGTGGATCACGGCGGTGGAGGCGGCCTCCCTGATCTGGCTCGACGAGGGCAAGCAGCCGCCGGCGGGCGAACTGCGCGACTGGCTGGTCGAGCAGTTCCTGGCGCTCCTCACGGTGACCGCCGCCCGCGACCCGCAGACGGCCGGCCTCGTCGGCACGCTGGCCGAGGCAGGCTGAGACTGAATCCGTGAAGAGCGAGAACACCCCCTTCGAGGGCGGCCCCATGGACGGGCGGGTGCTGCCGGTGCTGGTCGGTCCGACCGGCCACCCCCCGAAGACGTACCGCATCCCCGTACCGGACGCCGCCGGCGGCCCGCCCACCGTGCTCGTCTACCGCCGCGTGCCGCGCGGGCACAGCAAGCGGCTGGGGCTGGTGAAGGGATGGAAGTACCAGTACGACCCCGAGGGCGAGCGGCCGGGCGACCGGCTCCGCTGGCCGTGGTCCAAGCCGGCCACCCGGCCCGGGACCGGCCCGGACGACGCGCCGTCCGGCAAGCCGGATGACGCGACCGGGTGAGATCGTTGCGCCGAACCGCGTACACCTGGCGGACATATCACCCGACACGGCTGATTATCACCGTGCGGTAGCGGGCGGAGGGTCCGCCTGCCCCGCATCGGAGGTGATGTCGTGTCAGGAGTGCTTCTGCGTCTGGCCGGTGCGGTCACGGCGGCGGCCCAGGCCGTCCTCGCGACGCCCGTACCCGCAGTGGCCGCGCCGCCCCCGCAGCAACCGGTCTCCCAGCTGCTGAGGGACCTGCAGAACCTGTACCGGCAGACCGAGCAGGCCACCGAGACCTATGACGCCACCGCGGAGAAGCTCGCGCGGAAGCGGGCCGAGGTGAACCGGCTGGACGGTGAACTGGCCCGTGCCCGGCTCGCGTTGCAGGACAGCCGGGACGACGCCGGACGGCTGGCCCGGCAGCAGTACCAGAGCAACTCCGACTTCTCCCCGTACCTCCGCCTGCTCCTCGCCCGCAACCCGCAGCAGGCACTGGACGAGGGCCATGTCATCGGCCGGGTGGCCCGCGCGCGCGCCGGGACGGTGGACCGTCTCACCAGCGCCGAGCAGCGGAAGGACACGCTGGCCAGGGCGGCGCGCAAGGCCCTGGACACCGAGCTGGCCCTCGCCGGGAAGCAGCGGAAGGCACGGGACGACGTGAAGGGCAGGCTGGCCGACGTCGAACGCCTCCTCGCCTCCCTCACCCCGCAGCAGCTGAGCGCCGTGGCCCAGCTGGAGCAGACCGGGGTGGCCTCCGCCCAGCGGAGGCTCACCGCCTCGGGCGCCCTCGGCCCCGACCGCCCCGCCTCCCCGGAGGGCAACCGGGCGGTCCGCTACGCCATGGCCCAGCTCGGCAAGCCCTACCAGTGGGGCGCCGCCGGCCCCGCCGCCTACGACTGCTCCGGCCTGACCTCCCAGGCCTGGGGACACGCGGGCACCCCCATCCCCCGCACCAGCCAGGAACAGTGGGCCCGGCTGAAGAAGGTCCCGCTGAACGACGTGCGGCCGGGCGACCTGGTCGTCTACTTCCCGGAGGCGACCCATGTCGCGATGTACGTGGGAGACGGAAAGGTCGTAGAGGCACCGAGGCCGGGTGAGAAGGTCGAGGTCTCTCCCCTGGCGTCCCACCCGGTACTCGGTGCCGTACGGCCGGACGACTCCCGGTCAGGCGACTGAGGCCAGGTAGGCGGCCGTCTTCTCCGGGTCGGAGAAGCAAACCCACGACCCCACAAGGCTTCCACCAGCGGTTTCTACCGAACTGGCCACCCTGCGCGGGGCCGTGGGCCGCCTCTGGGCCGTCAGACGGGACGTTGGGCCGTGGCGTAGACCGTCGCGATCGCCGTACGAGTCCGCTCCTGGCTACTCGGCATGAGGTGAGCGTAGATCCGTAGCGTCAGGGCGGCGTTGCTGTGCCCGAGGTACTCGCTGACTGCCTTGATGCTCTCCCCGCCGTCCAGGAGCGCGGACGCATAGAAGTGCCTCAGCGCATGCATGCCGTGTTGACGGGCCGCCCCATAACCGGCCGCCTTGGTCTCTGGCTGCGGGATGACGCCGGCCGCGACGAGCGCGGGCTTCCACGCCTCCTCGTTCAGGGAAGTACGCCACACGTGGTTGCCCCCAGGCGCCATGAAGATGAGCCGCCGGGTCACCTTCGGCCCGTCAGGCGTCTTCCAGGGCAGCGTGATCTCAACCGGCGGGAACTGCTTCATGTGGGCCCTGAGCGCGTCGGCCACGGGGCCGGGAAGCGGTACATCCCTGGTCTTGCCGCCCTTGGGCAAGGCGAACACGGGCTTGCTCCGGCTGAGCTTGAGCTGCTGAACCACGTGCAGCGTGTCGGAGTCGAAGTCGATCGCGTCCACAGCGACACCCAGGATCTCCCCCTGGCGCATGCCGCAGCCCGCCCCTAGGTCGACCATGGCCCGGTACCGTTCCGCCATCGCTGCCCGTACAGCGAACACCCGCTCTACCGACCAGGGCACCACGCGCTTGGGGTCAAGCGCCGGCGGCTTGACTGATCGGGCGGAGACCGGGTTGCGGCTCAGGTATCCGTCGTCAACGGCGGCGCTCAGGGCCGCTCGTACGTTCGCATAGATGATCCGGCCGTATGACCCGGGCACGCTGGCTTCAAGGGCCGCCACCCACTCTCGGATGTGCTCCGGTTTGAACGATCCGAGCGGGCGGGTCCCGATGTACGGGAAGGCGTGGAGCCGGAGCTGGGAGTTCATGGACTCCATCGTGTTCGGGTCGGCACCGAGGGTCGTGAGCCACTTCTCCGTGTACTCCTGGAACGTCACCTTGGCCGCACCCGGGTCAACGTAGTGCCCGGTCGACATGTCCGCCTCGATGCGGTCCAGCCACCGCTCAGCCTCCCGCTTCTTTCGATCGGGGAAGCTCTTGGACTTCTCGGTACCGTCGGGACCGACGTACCGGGCCCGGTAGCGCATGCCGGTGCCATAGCGGTCGGTCTTGACCTTGACCGGCTTGCCGTCCGGCCCTGTCTCGGTCTTGTACCAGCGATCTTGGATATGGCCAGCCATCAGGCAGCCTCCCCAAGCTGAGAGTCCACCCAAGCCCGCACATCACTGGGGTCGAAGCGCAGGTGCCGACCGGCTCGGAAGCCGCGGGGACCAGTGTGCTTGCGGCGCCACTGGTAGACCGTCTCCACGCTGGGGAGTTCGAACATCTCGACCAGGTCCTCAGGGGTCAGGAACCGGTTCGGCAGCTCTGAGGCCATGGTCAGCAGTTCCTTTCGTCGGCGAGCAGGGCGGGTAGTTCCTCGCGGGCGGTTTCGCGGTTGTGCTGGATGTCGCGGCGGATGTTGGCGGCGAGCCAGGATTCGCCGGGGGTGTGACCGTGGCCGGCGTAGGTCCAGTGGGCGAGGGTCAGAGTGGTGGCCTCCGTCTCGTCGTCGGGGTCGGGAAGGCCGAGGGCGGCGCGTTGTTGGGCGGCGCGGTAGTCGGCGCGGGTCTGGCGCAGGGCGCCGAGGGTGGTGGAGTAGCGGCGGGACTTGGTGGAGAAGTGGCCGCGAAAGCCGAGCATGTGGGCCCAGTCGCGGAGCTTGCGATCCGGGTAGAGCGGGTGCAGGTCGAGGCAGGCCGCGATGAGCCGGGCGGGGTGGTCCGGGACACCGAGGAGGTCGAGGGCTTCTTTGCTGCCGATGCGGCGGTCGACGGTGCCGGTGGTCTCGGCGGCCTTGGTGGCGTACTTGGCGACGTAGGAGGCCACGGCCTGTTCGGTGATCTCGGAACCGTCGCCGAAGGCGCGGATCGGGCGGACGTCGAGCTGGGTCCCCCATGTGAGGGTGCGGCCCGGCTCGACGCGGGCCGGTTGGTCGGGATCCGGCTGGTACCGAGCCGGGGGCACGTCGACCGCGACGCGGGCGGCGGCAGCATGGATGGCGTCGGTGAGCAGGTCGAGGGTGGCCCAGGCCGGCGGGGGATCGTCGGGTCCGTCGGGGCCGTCGAAGCGGATCACGGCATGGAAGTGGACCGCGCCGCGCTTTTGGTACTCGGCGACCTTGCCGAAGGAGACGCGGGACTGTTCGCGGGCGGCTTTCTGCGTGAGGCCGGCACGGCGGGCAATCTCGCGGCGCAGGTAGATCGTGAAGTAACGCCACAGCTCGGAGGCGTGGTTGTTCCACAACACCGCACCCGCGTAGTCGTAGCCGTCGGGGTCCAGTGGGGTGCCGAGTTCGGGTGCGTCCTCCGGGTGGTGGGTGCCGCAGCGGCAGGGCCGGTTGCCGGGCCGATTGTGGACCGGGCCGAACGACGGGGCGGTGAGGGTGGCGAAGACGCGGGGGTGATCGCGGATGGTGTGCGGGGTGCCCTTGTCAGGGTCGCCGACCAGTCCGGCGCGGATCAGATGGTAGGTGTCGCCCGCGTAGGTCCAGGCGCAGGCCGGGCAGCGGGAGGCACGGCGGTTACCGCAGGCGAGGCGGAGCCGGCCGCCGGGTTCGGTGTCGGTCGAGTACGCGTGCAGCACCTGCCCCGTGTTCGCGTCGCGAGTGACGGTCGAGCCCATCAGGTGGATGGGGTCGGAGCAGCCGCCGGTGCGGCGGATCTGGTCCTGGATGCGGTCGAAGCCGGTGGACCCGGCCAGCCTCAGCACGTCCGCGAGGGTGGCCGGGTCCAGGCCCGCCATGGTGGCGGTGTCGATCACGCGCCCGTCACCGCCCGGTCTTGGCGAGCGCAGCGGCGGGGGCGGTGTGGCCGGTGCCCTTGCAGGTCGGGCAGGTGACGCGGAGGGTGGCGCGGGTGCCGTCGGCGTGGCGGGTGCCGGTGGTGATGGCGGCGGTGGCGAAGCCGTCGCAGTCGCGGCAGACGCGCGTGATCTGGGCGTGCTGGGGCATCATGAGGCTTCCCTTTCGGGTCCGATGGGTCTGGAAGGGGTGCAGGCGCCGGGGCGGCGGATCTTTGGCGAGAGAGCCGCCCCGGGGCCGTTCAGCGGTGGTTGTGCATGTCCTTGATGAGCAGGCGCAGGACGACCGCGACCACGGCGACGGAGACGCCGGTGATGGCGACCGCAAGCAGCAGCGAGACCAGGACCGCGCCGACGACGAGGACCACGGCACCGCCGCCAGCGGCGAGGGCGAGCGCGCTGCCGGGGGTGAGCTGGACGGTGGGCCGGTTGGAGACCGGAGCTGCGGGGACGACGACTGGGGCCGAGGCCTGGACGGCAGGGGCCGAGGCAGTGGCCTGGGGCTGGATGACGGCCGGGGCGGTGTCCTGGGGCGGGTACTTCGGGGTAAACACGATGGGTGTCCCTTCGGGTCAGTTGTGGACGAGGGAGCCGACGACGGGGGCGAGGATGCTGTGGGCGACGAGGTAGCCGCCGAGGAGGAGCAGGGCCACGAGCCACCACGGCGGGCGGGCGAGCTTGACGCCGAGATAGGCGACGACGGCGACGGCGAGCCAGAGCGGAACGTCCATGACGGGTGTCCTGCCTTTCAGGCCTTGCAGCGGTGGGTGCGGGCGGCGAGTTCGGCGCCGGCACGAGTGGAGTAGTCGGCGTCGAAGCCGCAGCCGGGGGCGGTGCAGGCGGCGGTGTGCGTCTCGCGGCCACGGCCGTCGTACGAGGTGCCGACCTGCACGGGGCCTATGCGGATCACGTTGCGGAAGCGGCGGTAGGCGGTCACGGGTGAACCTCCCTTCCATTCAGGCGAGTTGGAGTTGGTCGGTGATCGCACGGGTCATGTCGTCGGGCAGGCCGAGACGGGCCGAGAGAGCATCGGCGGGCATCGGCGACCCCGTGGAAACCCGGTGGGCCTCCGCGAGCTTGCGGGCGTGGTCCAGCAGCGCGGCCGGGACGACCGGGGCCGGGGCCGCGGGCTTCGCCGGGGCCGATTCCGGTGCGGGGGCCAGTTCAGGAGCAGGGGCGGGCGCGGGTTCGTCGGCGCGGTGCATCTCGACTTCCGGCGCAGCCACCTCATCCACAGGCTGCGCGGGAGCGGCCGGGTCGGTGGACGAATGGACCAGGAGGGTTCCGCCCAAGAAGGCCAGAGCGGGCCAGCCGGCCACGAGGATGCACAGCCAGGCGGGCACGTGGGCCAGATCCAGGAGCCCGGCGGTGGCGATGTTCGCGCCGAGCGAGGCGAACAGGGCGATGACAAACCAGGTCCAGGCGGAGCGGTCGCGGCGGGCCGTCCGCAGCCGGCGCCAGGCGGCGACCAACAGCAGGTCAACCGAGACCGGGTAGGCCCAGGCCTTCCAGCCGGACTGACCGGCCGCCGCCGCGAGGTCGTGCAGGTGGGCGAAGGACAGCGCACCAGCGATGACGGCCTGTACAAGTACGGCATCAACGCGGATCGAGCGGGACATGCGGGGCACCTCCCTTCAGGGAAGTCGTGCCAGGGACGGACGGGGAGCGGTGTCCAGCCGTCCCGCCCCGGCGGGGATTCAGTCGGTGGGGGCTTCGCCGGAACCGAGACAGGCCAGACAGAGGCCGGTCTGTCGTCCGACGGTGCGGCGCCTGCGGCCGACGCGGACGGTGCGGGAGACCTCACCGGTTCCCTTGCAGGTCGGGCACTGCTTGGCCTGGGGTTCGGTCAACTTGCGCGACGTCATGGCGATCACGACTCCAGACGCGGGTAGTCGTGGCCGGCGGGCGGATAGACGCCGGCCGCGCGGTGGCTGAACTCGGCGTCGAAGGCGTTACTCAGGGTGGTGACGAAGGCGTCCCGCTCGGGGTGGAAGTGCAGGTAGTCGAACAGAGTTTCGAGCAGGACACCGAGCCGGTTGGCGTCGTCCCGCTCCAGCGGGGTGAACTCGTACCAGGGCTTGCCGGGCATTGCTGGCCTCCTGTTTTCGGCATGGCTCGGGTAGGGACCTGACACGAGGCGGTCGCGCCGACCGTGGAACGGGGGTGTTACTCGGTGACCGGTCGCGGCTTGACCAGCGACGGGCCGTCCGCCGGCGCCTCGGCGGGCACGTCGGGGCGGAAGGGTTCGAGGAACGGGAGATCCGGGACCAGGTGGGCGAAGTCCCGACAGACGGCGGCCACTTCGGCACGGGTGACAGAGGGGGTGCGGATCTTGGACCAGCCACCCGAGGTGTCCGCCGCGACAGCGGTTCCGGGGCGCTCCATCGGGATCAGACTCGCGGCCGGCACCGCGTCCGGGGCCACGTCCGCCAGGCCCATCTCGGCGGTCTGCTTGTCGTTGACCCGGTGCACGACACGGCCCGTGAGCTGTGCCCGGAGCATGGTGGCGCCCTTGCCCAGGTCGGAACCGAAGCGCTGCCCGCAGATCTCCAGATGGATCCCGACCGCACGGGCCATCTGCGCCAGCCGGATCAACGCGGTCACGATCCGCTCGCGCCGCTCCTCATCCTTGCGGGAGGAGATCAGGAACAGCTCCGCCACCTCATCCACCAGGACGATCACAGGCACCGGGCGGAGGTCTTCCGGCAGTTCCCACAGGTCCGAGGCACCATGCTTGCTCAGCAGGTCGAAACGGTCCTCCATCTCCGCGACCAGCACCCCGAACAGCGAGGCGGCATCATCCGGGGTGATGGCCAGGGCCGACAGGCGCGGCGCGTAGGCGGACTGCTCCACCCCCCGCTTGCAGTCGACACCGACCAGGGCGATCGGAAGTTGGGCCAAGCCCTTGATCAGGTTGCGCTGATACATGGACTTGCCCGACCCGTTCGCGCCCAGGGTGAGCGCCATCGGCGCCTTGCGGTAGTCCCGCTCGAAGGCCTTGCCGTCTTCACGCAGGGCCACCGGCACGACCATGTCGCGGGGCCGAGCCGTGCGGGGCATCCGGACTCGACGCAGCACGTCGTACCCCGTCATGCGCAGTTCGATGAACCCCGGCTTGGTCTCCGTCACGGTCACCGAGTGGACGCCCCAGGCGTGCCGCAGCCGTTCGGAGGCGGCGACGACGTCGGCGGGCTCCAGGCCGGCGGGGAGCCGCAGGGTCACCCGCAGCCCGGTCGAGGTGCCCCGCACCCGGCGGATCTTCGGCGGGACCGGCTGCACCTCACGGCGGGCGACGTTGCGGGTCACGAACGCCCGCAGGCCCGACGGCTGAACCGTCAGCCCGCACACGTCCATCGTGGACCGGTAGGAGAACCCGAACCGGGCCACCGTCACCGGCAGTCCGACCAGCGCCCAGTACGCACGCGGCGCCCGTACCTTCGCGTAGCCGACACCACCGGCGCCCGCTAAGCCGGCCGTGGCCTCCAGCCACATCGTCAGGTCCGACATGGTCAGACCGCCGGGGTGATCGCGACCGCGCGGAACGAGATCCCGTGCCGCTTCTGGCCGTTGAACTCGTTCTCCCAGTCACGCGCCTTCAGCCCGACGACCCGCACCGGCGTGCCCGGCACCAACCCCTCCTGGAAACCCGTCTCCGGGATGGTCACCTGGTACAGGTTCCCCTCACCCTCGTCCGAGACCAGCAGGCCCACCGTCGACAGGCCGGCGCCCGTCTCCCGGTCCATGGCCCGCTCCCCGGTCTTCGCGTTGGCCAGCTTCGGCGTCGGCGCGGTCGCCACGAACACCACAGCGGTCGAAAGGTCAATCTTGAAGGACGGCATGGAAAGCACTCCTCGAAGAGGCCGACAGCGGGAGGCAAGCCAACCTCCCTAGGGAGATTGAATCGCGACCTCCCTAGGGAGGTCAAGCGGCTAGTCGTCGAAGGCGCCCCTGGGGACAGCAAAAAGGCCCACCGAAGTGGGCCTTTGCGTTCAATGCTTATTTTCTGACGACGCGTCAACTTCCGAACGAGTAGCGCAGCGCGTAGGCGCCGGCGTCGAGCAACATCTGGTTGACCTCAACCGCCCTGCCGTCCGAGGTGTACGCCGTGCGGCAGATCTCGATCACCGGCGTGCCGGGGAGGACCGACAGGCCTACCGACTCCTCGGAGCTGGGCATGCGGGCACGCAGATCCTCGCTGAAGCGAACCGGCTCGGCACCGAGTTCCGCCAAGCGCTTGTACGTTCCACCCGGTCCCGAGTCCGGTTCGGCGATGCGCGAGTCGCGAACCAGGTCGGCTGGAAGGTACGAGACCGCATTCTGGACCGGTTCGCCCTCGACCAGGAACCGCCGACTGCGGACGATGACACGTGCGCCTTCATCGAGATCAAGAATGCGAGCCACCCAGCGCGGCGCGTCGGTCTCGTACACCTCAAGATCGGTCACAGTCATCGGTCGCTCACCGACGTCCGCAGACCAGATCGACTTTCCTGCCGCCCACTGATCGCGGGAGAGGCGCTTGGTCGCGTCTCGCAGGATCGGCTTGAACTCCCGCACGTACGTGCCTGAGCCAGGGCGCGAGACGGCTACGCCCTCTGCCACCAGCAGCTTCAGCGCACCACTTGCTGTCATCTTCGCTACGCCGTACTCCCTGACGAGCGCGGGTTCCCCAGGCAGCCGGGCACCAGGCCCAAACTCACCATCGTCGATCCGTGCCCGTAGGTCGTCGGCGATCTGCCGCGCGTCGGGCATCGATCAGCCTCCAGTTCCCTAGGGTGGTTCTACCGTAGTGGGTAGTCACGACACCCGCGAACTCAAGGTCGAGCGATGCAGCCGTGTTGTTACAGGTTTCCCTACCTCATCAAGCACCCGTCGTCGCTTCGCTCCTCCGGGCGGGCGCGGGCGGCCGGCGGCGCCCGCGCTCATGTCTCCGCCCCGCTCGGCACCGCCGCCCGCCCGCTCCCGCCCAAGAGGCAGGCACACAGTGCATGAGGTCAAAACACGTCGTGGCTGGGGCGGTCGGCTCCGCGACTTTAGCCAGCCACTTTGGCGCGAGCCTCGAAGATCATGGCCCCAACGTCGTGCTTTACCGGGCAGGTCCACAGACTGCCCGACGCGCCGGAAGCTTACGGGGCCATGATCACTCGCGCCAAAGCAGCTCCCGGCCAAAGTCGCTACGCCGACCTCACCGGAGTTACCTGAACCATCGATGCGCCAGGTATGCGCCTGTTACTCACTGTGTTCCGCTCATACTGTTGGCGGAGTGGAATGGCTGACCTTGATCAGCACGTTGAGCGGCGGCGTGCTTGGTGTGGGCTCAACACTGGCCGTTGAAGCTTTTCGTGCCAAGCAAGAGCGGGGACACCATCATGCAGAGCTGCAACGCACGGCGTGCGTCCGGTACCTCACAGCACTCACCGAGACCGAGACAGCGCTACAGACACTCGCGCTGAGTCGTTCGACCCCTGTCGCGAACGGCGAAGTGGTCGAAGCCTTTCGCTCACACCACGTGATAGCAGCCCGGTACGAGCTGTTCCTGGTGGCACCACCAACGGTGTACGACGCTGCCCGCAAAGCCTACGACCGGCTGAGGGCTATACGGGTAGCCATAGCCACAACCAACGTCGTCGTGGCTGACGACTCAGCAGACTGGCAGGCGATTCATGCCCCGTACGACGACGCATTCCGCCAGCTCCGCGTAGTCATGCGCGAATCGTTGAACCACGGTCTCAGGCTCTGACGTGAGGGTTGTCCGGTCGGCGTCGATGGTCGTCGCAGCCTTCCTGACCAGGCCAGGAGACCTCAGCGACCTTCATGCCCGTAGTTCGCATCGAGGAGGCGGTCGTGCCCCTTGCGTGCCCGCTTCAGCGGGGAGCCACGGGGAACACCGGTCAGTCACGGTAGCCGGACACGAGAAAGGCCCCCGACGAATTAACCAGGTCGGGGGCCGTTTCCGCTGCTCTCAGAGCGGAGGCGGTGGGATTTAAACCCACGGTGACATCGCTGCCACGACGGTTTTCAAGATCGACGCAGGCTTGAACGGACATTCAGACGCCGCCGACCTACAGAGCGGCGCATACCCTGATCGCACCAATAGCCAGGAGACCCCATGGAAGACCTGACGGTTTCGGCTGTGACACGCGTGCTGAGAGCCGTTGTGTCGGCAGCTTTCTTCGTGTTGGAAGCGGTCGCGAACTTCCTCGGCGTCCGAGACCGGATAAAAGGTATGAGGTGGGACAAGAACGGCGATCGCGACCCGCCAGTGACTGGCAAGTGATCCCCTGTGAGTTCATGCCCGACCAGCTGAGTCCGCTGCTGAGCGCGCATACGCGATCTTCCAAACGGGTGCTCCAGGACCCGGGCAACGGCGTTTGGCTGGGTCAGACTCCACCTTCTGTGCGGCGTAGGTTGAAAAGAGCCGTCCCGGACCACTAGCCGAAGATCATCTCATCCCCCTAGTATCCCGTCGCAGCCCAGCCCGCTTTGACGTCGGCCCAGTGGGTGCCTCGGTCACAGCTGGAAACCGTGCGAGACAAGGATCACTAGGATGAAGAAGCGTTCCAAGGCATTCGGCGCTGCTACAGCGGGTCTGCTGGCTGTACTTGCGGTGGCTACCCCGGCCTCCGCCGCCACCTACACCGTCACGAGCTCCGCCCCCCACACCGGCGACGTGTGTACCGTCAACCCCTACTACTGCCACGGGTCCGCGTCGTTCGTCAAGGACGGTGACCACCTGCTGGTCTGGGACAACAACAGTGACGGCCACTCGGTGGTGGTCAGGTACATCCGGTCCGACGACGGCGGCGCGAGGCACGACGACTGGAACCACTACGGGGCCGGAACCAAGCTGGACATCAACATGGACCTCCCGGAGGGCCAGTGGCCGCAGGCTTGGATCGAGTACGAAGTCTGCCTGGGTGAGTACAACAACGGCTACGACGCGACCATCATGCTCGACACCTGCTCGGGATACAGAATCGAAGACACCGCCTGATCCCTCTGCCCGCCGCAAAAACGCGCGTGCCGGCTGTTGGTCCCTGCGACTGGCAGTCGGCCGCTCCATCCCCAGGTGGCCTTCCAAACCGGTTGCTGTACAGCGGTGAAGTACAGCAACCGTGGCGACCGTGGCCGCCCGACAGCAGCTCCCAACCCCTGCTCAGCCACCTCGGCGACCCTCAGCGACCGAAGTGCCCATAGTTCGCATCGAGGGAGCTGAGCGCCGGCGGACCCCAGCGGCCCCGGTACAGCCGGGGCCGTCTGTGGGCCGTCCGAGGGCGGCCAACGGCGACCAACAACGACAGAGGACGACAGCCGGACCCAGGTCAGAGACCCGTCAGGCTCCAGCGACCGAGGCCAGATAGGCGGCAGTCTTCTCCGGGTCGTAGAAGAAGTTCTCGAAGTCGGCCGGGTCGTCGAAGGCGTTGGCGAAACGGTCCGCCACCGGCTGCAGCTGTCCCGCCGCGCCGATGAGGTTCAGCACGTGCTCCGGCGGCGGCGCCAGCATCGCGTTCGTCCACTTGGTGACGTGCGACGCCGTGCCCCAGTACCGCTCGAACGTGCCCCGCATCCACTCCTCGTCGAACGGCTTGTCCTCCCGCTCGAGAATCGAGGCGAGGTAGGCGGCCGCGCACTTGGAAGCGGAGTTGGAGCCCTGCCCGGTGATCGGGTCGTTGGCGACGACCACGTCGGCCACGCCGAGGACCAGGCCGCCGGAGGGCAGCCGGCCGATGGGGTTGCGGACGGTCGGGGCGTAGCGGCCGGCCAGCGTGCCGCCGGCGTCCGTCAGCTCGACCTTGGTGGCCCGCGCGTACTCCCAGGGAGTGAACTTCTCCATGAGTTCCAGGGTCAGGGAGAGGTGCTCCGCCGGGTCCTTGACGCCGTTGAAGACGTCGAGCGGGCCGCCGGGTATGCCCTCCCAGAACAGGATGTCGGCGCGTCCGGAGGTGGTCAGCGTCGGCATGACGAACAGCTCGCCGACGCCGGGGACGAGGTTGCAGCGGACCGCGTCGAACTCCGGGTGCTCCGGGCGCGGGCCCAGTCCGTGCACGTACGCCACCGCGAGGGCGCGCTGCGGCTCGGTGTACGGGGAGCGCTCCGGGTCGCGGGCGAACATCGACACCAGCTCGCCCTTGCCGGCGGCGACGAGGACGAGGTCGTAGGCGCGGGAGAAGTAGTCGAGGTCGCCGACGGCCGCGCCGTGGATGACCAGCTGGCCGCCGCGCTGGGCGAAGGTCTCCATCCAGCCGGCCATCTTGACCCGCTGGTCGACCGACTGCGCGTATCCGTCCAGCCTGCCCACCCAGTCGATCGCCCGCTGGGTGGGGCCCGGGTCGTGCGAGCCGGGGGCCGCGACCGAGACGCCGAGTCCTTCGATCTTCGGGGCCTGGGACTCCCAGAAGTTCAGCTGGAGATCGCGCTCGTGCCCCAGTGCCGTGTCGAACATGCACTGCGTCGACATGACCCGGCCGGAGCGGATCTCGTCCGCGGTCCGGTTCGACATCAGGGTGACCTCGTAGCCGTGCGACTGCAGGCCGAGGGCGAGCTGGAGGCCGGACTGGCCGGCTCCGACGACGAGTATCTTCCGCATGCGGGTGGTGGCTCCCAGGTTCCTAGGTGACTACTCGGGGGTTTCGTCCAGCGCGTGGCCCACCAGGGCCAGGAGGGTCTCGATCACCGAGATCCGGCGCCGGGCGTCCATGATCATGACCGGGATGTGCGCGGGTATGGTCAGCGCCTCCCGGACGTCCTCCGGCTCGAACAGGTCGCTGCCGTCGAAGTGGTTGACCGCGACGACGTACGGCAGTCCGCAGCTCTCGAAGTAGTCGAGCGCCGGGAAGCAGTCCTTCAGCCGGCGGGTGTCGGCGAGGACGACGGCGCCGATCGCGCCGCGCACCAGGTCGTCCCACATGAACCAGAACCGCTGCTGGCCCGGGGTGCCGAACAGATAGAGGACGAGGTCGTCGTCGAGGGTGAGCCGGCCGAAGTCCATGGCCACCGTGGTGGTCAGCTTGTCGGGCGTGTCCGAGAGGTCGTCGGTGCCCTCGCTCGCCTGGGTCATCAGCGCCTCGGTCTGCAGCGGCGTGATCTCCGAGACGGCCGTGACCAGCGTGGTCTTGCCGACGCCGAAGCCGCCCGCCACCACGATCTTCGTGGCGACGGGAGCCCTGTCGCGGTCCGTCTGCCAGGCTTTCAGGTCCTCGTCGGGCTCGGCGAACCCGGCGACGAGGGGGACGCCTCCGAGGGAGGCGGTGGCGTCAGAGACGGCGGAGTCCACTCAGCACCCTTTCCAGCAGAGCGCGGTCCGGGCGGCCGGTGCCGTGACCGGTTCCGGTGCCGTACACACGGATCTTTCCCTGGTCCGCGAGGTCGCTCAGCAGGACGCGGACCACGCCGAGCGGCATCTTCAGCAGCGCGGCGATCTCGGCCACCGTGCGCATGCGGCGGCAGAGTTCGACGATGGCCCTCATCTCGGGCATGACCCGGGTGGTGAGGGAGCCGTTCGTCAGTTCCTTGCGCTCCTCGGGGGCTTCGAGGGCCGCCGTGGCGGCCACGAACGTCTCCACGAGGAGGACGTGGCCGAAACGGGTACGGCCGCCGGTGAGCGAGTAGGGGCGGACGCGGGCGGCCTTGCGATCGCCGCCGCGCACCGGGAGCCGGTTGCTCTTGGCCGTGCCGCTCATCGGGGGCTCCCCATCGACTCGGCTTCCAGGGATTTGCGCAGCTCGCTGCGGAGTTCGGGGGTCAGGACGTGGCCGGCGCGGCCGACGAAGAGGGCCATGTGGTACGCCACCACGCTCATGTCGCACTCGGCGGAGCCGTGCACGCCGAGCAGGGAGCCGTCGCTGATCGACATCACGAACAGGCTGCCCTCGTCCATCGCGACCATGGTGTGCTTGACGGCGCCGTGGTCCAGCAGCTTGGCGGCGCCGAGGGTGAGGCTGCCGATGCCGGAGACGATGGTGGCGAGGTCGGCGGAGGAGCCGCGGGGGCCCTTCGCCGGGCGGTGGCGGTTGGTGCGGGACTCCTCCGTGCGGGCGGGGTCCGAGGACAGCAGGAGCAGGCCGTCGGAGGAGACGACCGCGACGGACTGGATGCCGGGTACTTCCTCGACCAGGTTGGTCAGCAGCCAGTGCAGGTTGCGGGCTTCACTGCTCAGTCCGTAGGTACTGGAGGTACGAGAGGTACTGGGCGTGGTCAACTGCTTGCCTCCTCGGCTGTGCCCCCCGTGGTGTGTTCGGTGTGTGCGGCGATCTCTGCGGCTACGTCGCGGTAGCCGGCCTGGGCGCCCTGGCGGAAGCCGCCCAGTCTCCTGCGGAGGGCTTCGGCGTCGACCGAGCCGGTCCGCTGGCGCGGGGCGTGGGCGGGGGCGGTGATCTTGGGGGTGCGCTTGGGGAGGCCTTTGCTGGTCAGCGGGTCGGCCTGCGGCGCGTCTGCCTGCGGCGCTTCGGCGGACGTCGCCTCGGCTTCGCCTTCGGCGCCGTTGTTCCCACCCGCACCACCCGTGCGGGTCTCGTTGTCGAGTGCGGGTGGCCCCTGTGGGGGTGCCCCGCCGTCGGCGGCCGCGGGTGCGTGGGACGCCGCGGCGCGCTCGCGCGCTTCAAACGCCGAGACACGCTCGGGGAAGTCGAACGCCGTGGCGCGCTCGGGGGTGTCGGACGCGGAGAAGCGCTCGCGTGCGTCGGAGGCGGAGGCGCGCTCGGCGGTGGCGGACGCGGAGGCGGGGTCGGGGGTGTCTGACGCGGAGGCGGGGTCGGGGGTGTGGGACTCCGGGGAGGCCTGGGTGGCTTCCGGGAGGAGGAGTTCCATTGTTTGTTCGGGGAAGGTTTCCGCCGGGGCCTTGGGGCGGGTGGGGGAGTCCGCTGGGGCCGGTTCGGGTGCGTCCGCGCGGGCGTGGGTGTCCGTGGGGAGGGGCAGCTCCCGATCGGGGTCCGGGTCGGCCGCGCTGGTGTGCGCCGCCAGAGCTTCGGGAGCCGGGGTCGTCTCTGTGTCGCGTACCGCGCGTTCCGCCAGGGCCACCAGGGGGTCCTGGGCCTTGGGGCGGGTGGGGAGGAGGTTGGAGTTGGCTTCGGCGGCGGCGCCGGGGAGGGCGAAGGTCTGGGTGGTGTCGGAGCGGGTGACGGGGGGCGGGAGCGGGGCGGAGGGGGCCTCGGCGAGGAGGGACTGGGGCAGGACGACGACCGCGGCCACCCCGCCCTGCTTCTGCTCGCGCAGCTGGACGCGGACGCGGTGGCGGTGGGCGAGGCGGGCGACGACGTAGAGGCCGAGGCCCAGGCCGTCCTCGCCCTCCTGGTCGTAGGGCGAGTCCGGGTCGAAGTCGGCGAGGCGGGAGTTGAGGCGGTCGAGGCGGTCGGAGGCCATGCCGATGCCCTCGTCCTGGACCGAGAGCATCACCTCGCCGCTCTCCAGGAGCCAGCCGGACACCTCGACGGGCAGGTCCGGCGGGCAGAACGAGGTGGCGTTCTCCATGAGTTCGGCGAGCAGGTGGGAGAGGTCGTCGGCCGCGAAGCCCGCGATGTGGGCGTGCGGGGGCAGCGCCGCGATGCGGACGCGTTCGTAGCGCTCGATCTCGCTGACCGCCGCGCGGACCACGTCGACCAGGGGGATCGGGCCGTGGTGCTGCTGGACGTGCTCGGTGCCGGCGAGGACCAGGAGGTTCTCGCTGTGGCGGCGCATGACCGTGGCGAAGTGGTCGAGCTTGAAGAGGGTGGCCAGGCGCTCGGGATCCTGTTCGCGCTCTTCCAGGCCCTCGATGACCGCGAGCTGGCGTTCGACCAGACCCAGCGTGCGCAGGGCGAGGTTGACGAACGTACCGCCGATGCTGGCGCGCAGCCGCTCCAGCTGGGCGGCGGACTCGGCGAGTTCGGCGCGCAGCTCCTCGCGGGCGTCGGCCATCTTCTGCCGCTGGCCGACCAGGTGCTTGCGGTCGGTCTCCAGGGTGCCGACCCGCTCGTGCAGGGTGACGGCGTGCGCGTGCAGGGCGTTGACGGAGCGGACGACCTGGGCGAACTCGTCGTTGCGGCCGGTGAAGGTGACCGGTTCCTGGGCGGCCGGGTCCTCGGCCTCGGCCAGCCGGGCCGAGCCGCGGCGCAGGACGGACAGCGGTCGGGTGAGGGTGCGGGCCATGGCGGTGGCGATGCCGACGGCGACCAGCATCAGGGCGCCGAGGACGGCGACGCGGATCTCCAGGGCGGTGACGTCGTCGTCCCGGAGCGTCGCGAGGTCCTTGGTGCGGTGGTCGTAGAGGGCCGACTCGGTGCCGCGCATCAGGTCGACGCGGGCGGACAGGGCCGCGTCCAGCTTCTTGGTGCTGGTGGTCAGCTCGTTGTCGGCGAGGGTGGGCTGGTCGGTGAGCGCGGCGACGTACTGGTCGGCGGAGTTGACCTCGGGTCCGGTGACCGTGGAGTCGTAGGAGTCGACGGCGGCCTGGGGCGCGGTGGCGCGGAAGCCGGCGAGGGCGGCGTCGGCGCGCAGCCGGGCCTGCTGGGCGGCGGCGGTGAGCGCGTCGCGCTGTTTGCGGTCCGCGTCGGTGGTGGTGCGGGTCGTGGTGGGCAGGCCGGTGACCGGGTTGATCACGGTCTGCTGGGTGGAGGGGATGTTGAGCGCGGCCAGCAGCAGGCCGCGGGCGGCGGCGGACTGCTGGACGGCGGAGTCCAGTTCGGCGAGCGCATGGGCGCCGGAGCCGGCCCGCGGGGGCATCTGCTCGGCCAGCTGCTCGGCGAGCCGGTGCAGGGCGGTGATGGTGGCCGAGTACGCCTGGTGGGTCCCCAGGGCGTCCGTCTTGCCGGTGAGGGCGGCCCGGCGGACGGCCGCGATGTCGTCGAGGCCGGCGCGCAGCGCGGCCGGGGTGTCGGTGTCGGCGCGCAGTTCCTCGACCTGACGGTCGACGCGGGCGCTGCGCTGCTCGGACGGGGCCTTGTCCTTGGGGCGGCCGGCGGCGACGTAGGAAGTGACCTCGTCACGTTCGTCGGCGAGGGAGTGGGCGAGCGTCAGCGCGTCCTGGGTGCGGGCGGCCAGCGTCACCAGGTCCTGGGAGTCGCTGACGTCCGCGGAGGCGGTGAGCAGCGCGGGGGCGCCGGCTCCGGCGATGGCGGCGGCCACCACGGCCACGGCCACGATCAGCCGGGTGCGCACATGGGTGGGGCGGCCGGTGCCCACGGGGGTCTGCTCGTCGGCCCCCTCGGGGGTCGTCTGCCTGCCTGTGCGCCGAGGCCGCTTCATCTGCACCGGTGCTCGCAATCCTGAACTCGTCTACCCAGGGGCCCGGATGGCGCCCCGTGGTCTCGATGCCAAGTGGTGCGTACACCCGGTTCGTACGGTTCCCGACCCTCCCAGCGCCGGTGGGCGGTGGTCGCGCATCACCTGACCCGCCACCCGAAGGAGTGAACATCGGAGGAGAGTTGACGGGCAAGTTCCTCCGGCGTGTGCGGCGGCCCTCCGCGGCGGGCCGGTTGGACGCGCGCGGCAGGCTTTGGCAGTATTCGCCGCCACGCCTTTCCGGAGTGCGTCATATACCCGCAAATCAGGCGCGTGACCTGCACGGTCGTGTCAATTCGGCCGCGCTTGGCGGTCTTTGGCGGAGCCTGTGAAAGGGTCGTGCAGACTGGCCGGATGCGAACCGATCTCGTTTCGGAACCCGGCGACACGTCCCGCCCCAACGAGGACTTCGCCGGTGTCGGACTACCCGCCTCCGGTCAGGGCGGTTGCGTGATCTTGCTGGACGGGGTGACTCCCCCACGAGGCGGCACGGGGTGTCTGCATTCCGTCCCCTGGTTCACCGCGCGGCTCGGCGGCGCGCTGACCGAACTGACCGTTTCCGGCCGAGATCTGACGCTGACGGAGATTCTCGCGCGGGCCGTCGCACGCACCGCCGACGCCCACGCGGACACCTGTGACCTTTCTCACCCGCGCACCCCGCAGGCGACCGTCGTCCTGACCCGGTGGTCCGCCGACACCGTGGAACACCTGGTTCTGTCCGACTCCGTGCTGCTCCTGGGCGCGCCGGACGGCACGGTCACCCCGGTCCTGGACGACCGCCTCGCCCGGCTGCCCCGCTCCGCCCTGGCCACCGACGCCCTGATCGACGCCAATCTGCGCAACAAGGAGGGCGGCTTCTTCACGGCCGCCGCCGACCCCTCGGTCGCCGCCCGCGCGGTCACCGGCACCGTGCCCCGCCGGGACGTCCGGGCCCTGGCGGCGCTGACGGACGGCGTCGGCCGGTGGACGGAGAAGTTCCACGAGGGCGACTGGGCGGCCCTGTTCGACTTCGTCGCGAAGGAGGGGGCGCGGTCCCTGGTCGACCGGGTACGGGAGCTGGAGACGGCGGACCGCGAGGAGCGGGCGTTCCTGGGACGCAGCAAGACGCACGACGACGCGACGGTCGTGTACGTCGAGCTGTGAGCCCGCTTCCCTGCTTCCCTGCTCCTCCGCTTCTCTGCTTCCCTACTTCTCCATGACACCGTTCAACTGGTGCAGCAGCCGGGCCAGTTCGGCCACCTCGCTGCGGTCCCAGTGGGCGAGCTGGCTGACGTAGCGGGCGCGGCGGGCCTCGCGGACCCGGCCGACCCGGCCGCGGCCCTCCTCGGTGAGCGTGACCAGCCAGGCGCGGCCGTCGGCCGGGTCGGGCTCGCGGGCGACCAGGCCCAGCTCCTCCAGGGCGCGCAGCTGACGGGACATGGTGGCCTTGCCGACGCCGATGTAGGCGGCGAGTTCGGTGGCGCGCTGGCCGCCGAGTTCGTCGAGGCGGATGAGCAGCCCGTACGCGGAGGACTCCAGATCGGGGTGGACCTCTCGGGCCATCTCACCCTGGTTGGCCCGGGCGCGCCGGAACAGCACGGTCAACTCCCGCTCCAGTGCCAGGAATTCCTGGTCCGCGCCACTCGGCGTCACCTCGTCGGCGACACGTTGTACGTCGCCGTTTGCGTGCTCGTGCACGTCAGCACCCCTGATCGGTTTCGCGATCCTGAAAGTTTCCGTCAAACCCCGTCATTGCCGCAGCTCCGTCAGTATTTCGCAGGCGTAGACCAACGGCAGCCTCCGGACCCCCTTCCCACGCAGCTGTCTACGTGCGTAGCTTCTTCACGAGGCAACGAATGGCATGCCCACGCCAGTGGGCGGCGGTACCACCAGGGTCCCCCCACCTCTCTCCTCCGGAGGCACGTCATGCCCGTGCACAGACCCGGCTCCATCCGCCCCCGTCCGCTCGCCGTGCTCGTCACGGCCCTGCTCGCGGCGCTCTCCCTCTCGCTCCCCCTCACCACCGCCCAGGCCGCGACCACCCCCGCCCGCGGCTCCGCCCACATGGGCATGGGCGTCCTCGCCCACGACGGTCAGAACGGCACCCCCACCACGGGTGACGTCACCCAGACCGAGGGCGTAGACGTCTCCGGCTACCAGGGCAACGTCGCCTGGAGCACCCTCTGGAACAGCGGCGTCCGCTGGGCCTACACGAAGGCCACGGAGGGCACGTACTACACGAACCCGTACTTCGCGCAGCAGTACAACGGCTCGTACAACATCGGCATGATCCGCGGCGCGTACCACTTCGCGACCCCGGACACCACGAGCGGCGCCACCCAGGCCAACTACTTCGTGGACCACGGCGGCGGCTGGTCCCGCGACGGCAAGACGCTGCCGGGCGCGCTCGACATCGAGTGGAACCCGTACGGCGCCGCCTGCTACGGCAAGACACAGAGCGGGATGGTCAGCTGGATCGCCGACTTCCTGAACCAGTACCACGCCCGCACCGGCCGCTGGGCCGTGATCTACACCGCCACCAGCTGGTGGACCCAGTGCACCGGCAACTACGGCGGCTTCGCGGTGAACAACCCGCTGTGGATCGCCCGCTACGCCTCGGACCCGGGCACGCTGCCGGCGGGGTGGTCGTACTACACGATGTGGCAGTACACCTCGTCCGGCCCGACGGTCGGGGACCACGACAAGTTCAATGGGGCGCTCGACCGGGTGCAGGCGCTGGCCAACGGCTGACCCCGAGCGATGCCTGTGCGGCGGCCGTCCTTCGGGGCGGCCGCCGTTCGTCTGGGGCGGCCCCTGTTCTCGCCCGGGGGTGGCCGCCGTTCCGCTGCGTTGGTGCTCCGCGCCGCCCCGGATGATGCTGGTCGAGAGAGCCTGCCTCCGTAGCAAGGGTGAGATGAGCCGCGATGGAGCGACAGTCGACGTACACGGCCACGGCCACCATCGATGAGCGGGGCATCCTGACCGGCTGGAGCGAGGGCGCCCAGCGGCTGCTCGGCTACGAACCCTCGGCGGTGCTCGGACGGCCTGCCACCGGGCTGCTCGCCACGCAGGGCGGGGCGGCCCACCGGGCGCTGTCGGGGCGGTGGCGCTGGAACGGCACCGTGCCGCTGCGGCACCGGGACGGCCGGTGCCTGGAGCTGGCTCTGCTCGCGCACCGCCGGACGTCGGACAACGGGTCGACCGACTGGCTGGTGGTCACCGCCGTACCGTCCCGCCCGCGCCCGCCCGAGGGCGTGCCCCTGGAGGAATGGGCCTTTCTGCAGTCCCCTTTCCCCTTCGGCATCTTCGACACCGACCTGCGCCTGATGCGCGCCAACCGCCGCCTGGAGCGCGCGCTCTCCCTGCCCGAGGCGGCGATCCGGGGGCTGCGGCTGACCCACATCGTGCCCGGCGCCGCCGGCGAGGAGACCGACCGGGCGATACGCGGGGTGCTGGAGACCGGCGAGCCCCAGGAGGCGCCCGCCCTGTTCGCCCCGCACGTCGGCGGGCCCAGCGTCCTCACCCCGCTGAAGGACCCGAAGGGGCAGGTGCGCGCCGTCTGCCTGGCCGTGCGCCAGCGCACCCAGGACACCGGCGCCGTACCGCCCGCGCCGGGCGAGCCGGCGGCACGGGCCGATGCGGGTGAGACGGCGACGGGGGCCGGTGCGGGTGAGACGGTGGCGGGGGCCGGCGCGGGCGCGGCCGACCTCGCGAGCGCCGCGCGGGAGCTCGCCGATGCCGCGGTCCCCCGGCTCGCCGACTTCGTGGCCGTCGACCTGCTGGACTCCCCCCGTACGCGCGACTGGTCCAGCACGTCGGCGGGCCCGGTCGTGCTGCGCCGCGCCGCGGTGCGCTGGGTCCCGCAGGGCGAACCGCTGCCGGGGGCGCGCGAGGGCGAGGCGAGCGCCTACGAGCCCGGGTCGCCGCCCGCGGAGTGCCTGGCGTCGGGCCAGGCCGTCCTGTACGGCGTCTCGGACCCGATGGTCGCCGGGTGGGCCGCGATGGACCCGGCGGCCGCGTGGCTGCGCGTGTCCAACACCCACTCGCTGATGGTCGTACCGGTGCTCGCCGAGGGCAGCACGCTCGGCGTCGCCCTGTTCGGCCGGCACCGGCCCTGGGTGCCCTTCGGCCCGGAGGACCTGCGGATCGCCGAGGACCTCACCGGCCGGGCGGCCACCGGTCTGCACCACGCCCGCCGCTACTCACGGGCGCGCACCACGACCATGTCCCTGCAGCGCAGCCTGCTCCCGCACGCCCTGCCCGACCAGGACGCGCTGGAGATCGCCTCCCGCTATCTGCCCGCCGCCACCAAGGCCGGCGTGGGCGGCGACTGGTTCGACGTGATCCCGCTGTCCGGCGCGCGGGTCGCCCTCGTCGTCGGGGACGTCGTCGGGCACGGCATCCGCGCCTCCGCCACCATGGGCCGGCTGCGCACCGCGGTCCGCACGCTGGCCGACGTCGATCTGCCCGCCGACGAGCTGCTCACCCACCTCGACGACCTCGTGCTGCGCCTGGCCGCCGACGAGGGCACCGCGGACCCGTCCGCCGAGACCGCCGGGGGCATCGGCACCACCTGCCTGTACGCGGTCTACGACCCCGTCTCGCGCCGGTGCACCGTCGCCCGGGCCGGCCATCCGCCGCCCGCCGTGGTCACCCCGGACGGCACCGCCCGCTTTCTGGACGTGCCCGCCGGTCCGCCGCTGGGGCTCGGCGGGCTGCCCTTCGAGGCCTTCGAGACCGAACTGCCCGAGGACAGCCTGCTCGCCCTCTACACCGACGGGCTGCTGGAGGCCCGCGACCACGACATCGACGAGGCGCTGGACAAGCTGTTCGCCGCGCTCGTCCGCCCGGCGCCGACCCTGGACGCCGTCTGCGACCGGGTCCTCACCGAGCTGCTCAGCCACCGGCCCGAGGACGACATCGCCCTGCTGGTCGCCCGCACCCGGGCGCTGCACGCCGACCGGGTCACCACCTGGGAGCTGGAGAGCGACCCCAGCATCGTCGCCCGCGCCCGCAAGTACGCCGACGAACAGCTCACCGCCTGGGGGCTGGACGACGCCGCCTTCACCACCGAGCTGATCGTCAGCGAACTGGTCACCAACGCCATCCGCTACGGCCGGCCGCCCATCCAGCTCCGGCTCATCCACCAGGACTCCACCCTGATCAGCGAGGTCTACGACTCCAGCGGCTCGACCCCGCACATGCGGCGCGCCCGGATCTTCGACGAGGGCGGCCGGGGCCTGCTGCTGGTCGCCCAGCTCGCCGACCGTTGGGGCACCCGGCACGACCGGATCGGCAAGACGGTGTGGGCGGAGCAGTCCGTCGACCGGCCGCGCACGGGGTGAGCCACGGCGCACAGGGAACCGCCCCGCCGGGGGAGGCGGGGCAGTCGGTTCGCTCATGTGGCTGAGGAGCGGGCGGTCACTTGACGATCGGGCCGGTGGGGGCGGGGGTGCCGGTGCCGGTCCCCGTACCCGTGCCGGTCCCCGTACCCGTGCCGGTCCCCGTGCCGGTGCCAGTGCCAGTCCCCGTGCCGGTGCCGGTCCCCGTACCCGTGCCAGTGCCAGTGCCAGTCCCTGTGCCGGTCCCCGTACCCGTGCCGGTCCCCGTGCCGGTGCCAGTGCCAGTCCCCGTGCCGGTGCCGGTCCCCGTGCCAGAGCCAGAGCCGGAACCCGAGCCGGAACCCGAGCCGGAGCCCTTGCACTTGCCGTCGTGGCTGTCGTGGCTCTTGTGCTTGTCATGCTTGTCGTGGCTCTTGTGCTTGTCGTGATGGCTGTCGCTCTTGTGATGGTCCTTGGCGACCAGCGTCACCGCCGAGGATTCCGGCATCGGAGCCGCCGTCGCCGCGGCCGCCGGCACGATCACTCCGCCGATGACGACCACGGCCGAGGCCACGAGCGTCGTGAGGCGGATGCCGCGGTGGGAACGGTTCTCGGCACGGTTCTTGGCGATGCGCGTCATGATCTCTCCTACTTGAGTCTCTTGGGTCGGGCCCTTTTCGGTTTCCGGTCCGTCCGGTGGGGCCGTGCTTCAAGTAGGCCGGAATTCCGCGACGCGCTCACGTTCCGAGGATTCGGGACTTGACCGCACGCTAGGCGTCGGGTAGCAGCACCGGGCCGGCCCAGGCGGGCGGCTCGGGCACCGGCGTCGGAGCCGCCGCGGGCGGGGGCTCAGGCGCGGGCGGAGGCGCAGGTGGGGGCGGAGGCTCGGGCGGGGGCTCGTACGGAGCCGCATCGCCGGCCATCGCGGAGCGGAGTGCCGCGACGAACTCCAGGCAGGTGTCGTAGCGGTCCTCCGGGGCCTTCGCCAGGGCCTTGTGGAGGACGGCGTCGGCGGGCGGCGGGATGCCGGGCCGCTCCTCGCTCAGGACGGGCGGGGGGTCGTACTGGTGCGCCCACAGCAGTTCGAGGTCGTCCTCGCGCCGGAACGGCGGCAGGCCCGCGAGCATCTCGTAGACGACGCAGGCGAGGCTGTAGAGGTCGGACCGGCCGTCCACGGGGCGGCCGGCGATCCGCTCCGGCGCCACGTAGTCGAGGGTGCCGACGAACTCGCCCGCGGTGGTGAACCCCGTCAGCGACAGGGACTTCTTCGCCAGTCCGAAGTCGGTGAGGTAGACGTGCTCGGGGTGGTCGCTGTCGACGCCCTTGGCGACCAGGACGTTGCCGGGCTTGACGTCCCGGTGCACCAGTTCGCGCTCGTGGGCGGCGTCGAGCGCGGACGCCAGCTGGGCGGCGATCCGCAGCGCCACCGGTACGGGCAGCGGGCCGTCCCGGTCCAGCAGGGCGCGCAGGTCGAGGCCGGTGACGTAGCACATCGCGATGTACAGGATCCCGTCGGTCTCGCCGGCGTCGAAGACGGGCACGATGTGCGGGTGGTCGATGGCGGCGGCCACCCGGGACTCGTGGGCGAACCGGCGCCGGAAGGCGTCGTTGCGGGCGTACTCGGGGGCGAGGAGTTTGAGGGCGACCGTGCGGCCGAGGCGCAGGTCGGTGGCGCAGTAGACGACGGCCATGCCGCCGTGGCCCAGCTCGCGCTCCACCCGGTAGCCCGCGATCTCCGCCCCGATCAGGGCGGAGGGCCGGCCCACCTGCCCACTCACGCCTGAATTCTACCGAGTTGACCATGCGCGTGCCTGCTCATGGCCAGGGCATGGCGGAGGCCCGGGCCTCCCTCACGGAACCCGGGCCTCGCCCTTCCCGCACCCGCGGGCGGAGCCCGCCATGGACACCGCGTCACGCCGCCACGGGAACCTCCGGCGTCGCGTCGTTCGCCGCCGTGGCGGGCGCGAGCGCCAGCTCCAGGACCTGGCGGACGTCGGTCACGGCGTGGACGTCGAGCTTGTCCAGCACCTCGGCCGGGACGTCGTCCAGGTCGGGTTCGTTGCGCTTGGGGATGATCACGGTGGTCACCCCGGCGCGGTGCGCGGCGAGCAGCTTCTGCTTCACGCCGCCGATGGGCAGCACCCGGCCGGTCAGCGAAACCTCGCCGGTCATCGCCACGTCCGTGCGGACCAGCCGGCCGGAGAGCAGGGAGGCGAGGGCGGTGGTCATCGTGATGCCCGCGCTCGGACCGTCCTTCGGGACCGCGCCCGCCGGGAAGTGGATGTGCACGCCCCGGTCCTTCAAGTCGGCCACCGGAAGCTCCAGTTCGGCGCCGTGGCTGCGCAGGAAGCTCAGCGCGATCTGCGCCGACTCCTTCATCACGTCGCCCAGCTGGCCGGTCAGGGTCAGGCCTGCCGCGCCCGTCTCCGGGTCGGCGAGGGACGCCTCCACGTAGAGGACGTCGCCGCCGGCGCCGGTGACCGCGAGGCCGGTCGCCACGCCCGGGACGGCCGTGCGCCGCTCGGCCGGGTCCTGGGCGGACTCGGGCACATGGTGCGGGCGCCCGATCAGACCGCGCAGGTCCTCGTCCCGGACGGTGAACGGCAGTTCCCGCTCGCCGAGTTCGTGCTGGGCCGCGACCTTGCGCAGCAGCCGTGCGATGGACCGCTCCAGGGTGCGCACGCCCGCCTCACGGGTGTACTCGCCGGCGAGCTTGCGCAGCGCGCCCTCGTCGATGGTGACCTCGTCCTTGTCCAGGCCGGCCCGCTCCAGCTGGCGCGGGAGCAGGTGGTCACGGGCGATGACGACCTTCTCGTCCTCGGTGTAGCCGTCCAGGCGGACGATCTCCATACGGTCGGCGAGCGCCTCCGGGATGGCCTCCAGGACGTTGGCGGTGGCGAGGAAGACCACGTCGGACAGGTCCAGTTCCACCTCCAGGTAGTGGTCCCGGAAGGTGTGGTTCTGGGCCGGGTCCAGGACCTCCAGCAGGGCCGCGGCCGGGTCGCCCCGGTAGTCCGAGCCCACCTTGTCGATCTCGTCCAGCAGGACCACCGGGTTCATGGACCCGGCCTCCTTGATGGCGCGGACGACGCGGCCGGGCAGCGCGCCGACGTACGTGCGCCGGTGGCCGCGGATCTCGGCCTCGTCCCGGACGCCGCCGAGGGCGACGCGGACGAACTTGCGCCCCATGGCGTGCGCGACGGACTCGCCGAGGCTGGTCTTGCCGACGCCGGGCGGGCCGACGAGCGCGAGCACGGCACCGCCGCGCCGCCCGCCGATCACACCCAGACCGCGCTCGCCGCGCCGCTTGCGCACGGCCAGGTACTCGGTGATGCGCTCCTTCACGTCCTCCAGGCCCGCGTGCTCGGCGTCGAGGACGGCCTGGGCGCCCTGGATGTCGTAGGCGTCCTCGGTCCGCTCGTTCCACGGCATCTCCAGGACGGTGTCCAGCCAGGTGCGGATCCAGGAGCCCTCCGGGGACTGGTCGCTGGACCGCTCCAGCTTGTCGACCTCCTTGAGGGCGGCCTCGCGGACCTTCTCCGGCAGGTCGGCGGCCTCGACGCGGGCGCGGTAGTCGTCGGACTCCTCGGCCGAGTCCTTGGAGTCGCCGTTCAGCTCGCGCAGTTCCTTGCGGACCGCCTCCAGCTGGCGGCGGAGCAGGAACTCGCGCTGCTGCTTGTCGACGCCCTCCTGGACGTCCTTGGCGATGGTCTCGGCCACGTCCTGCTCCGCGAGGTGGTCGCGCAGCTGCTGCGTGGCGAGCTTGAGGCGGGCCACCGGGTCGGCGGTCTCCAGCAGCTCGACCTTCTGCTCGGTGGTCAGGAACGGCGAGTAACCGGAGTTGTCGGCGAGCGCGGAGACGTCGTCGATGGCCTGGACGCGGTCCACGACCTGCCAGGCGCCGCGCTTGCGCAGCCAGGCCGTGGCGAGGGCCTTGTACTCCTTGACGAGTTCGGTGACGTGACCGGGCAGCGGCTCGGGCACGGTCTCGTCGATCCGCGCCCCCTCGACCCACAGCGCCGCACCCGGGCCGGTGGTCCCGGCGCCGATCCGCACGCGGCCACGGCCGCGGATCAGCGCGCCCGGATCACCGTCGGCCAGCCGGCCGACCTGCTCGACGGTGCCGAGCACACCGGTGCCCGGGTACGACCCGTCGATGCGGGGCACCAGGAGGACCTTGGGCTTCCCGGGCTCGGAGCGGGCGGCGGCCTGCGCGGCCTCCACCGCGGCGCGTACGTCGGGGTCGTTCAGGTCCAGCGGCACCACCATGCCGGGCAGCACGACTTCGTCGTCGAGCGGCAGCACGGGGAGGGTGAGCGATGCGGGCGTCGAAGCCATGATTTCCCCTTCGGCAGTCAAGTTGAGCTATGCCGACTCAACTGCGGGGCCTCGGCTCATGTTCCCGGGTTGCTGTTCGCTGTGAGCGATCGAGGGGTGACGTTGGGGTCCCCGCAGATGGGAGGGGTTGAAGTCCCCTGGGGCCGCTGGGGCCGCTGCGCCCAGCGGCGTACCAGAGGCCAGGTGGTGAGGCCGATCGTCAGGGCGATCAGGTGGCCCCAGTTGGTCATGGGGTCCTGGAAGGCGAGGAGGTCGTCGAGGAGGGTGGCGGCGAAGAGGGTGAGGAGGGGCCAGCGGAGCCAGGGGGTGAGCAGGCCGGCCAGGGCGCCGATGCTGGCGGCGACGCCGAAGCTGATGCCGTAGTCGAGGCGGTGCAGAGAGCTGACAGGGAGGTGGCCGGCCAGGACGGCGAGGCCCACCGGGACCTCCGTCGCCAGGGTGGCCAGGATGTGCCCGGCCAGGAAGACACCGGCCGCCCGCAGCCCGCCTATGCGCCGCTCCAGGGCGGTCAGCACCAGCACGAAGGCGGCCGCGTACGGCGACACGATCCCGCCCGCGACCCACAGCGCGCTGGCCACCAGCACCAGTACGGGGCTGTGCAGCAGGTGGGCGACGTCGGTGCTGGAGTCCTGGTAGAGGGTGTGCACCAGTCCGGGGTCGGCCAGGGCCGCCACCACGGAGGTGACGGCCAGGACGGCCGCGTAGGCGAAGGTGAACGGCGTGGCGGCGGGCGTCGGGAAAAGGCGCAGGGGGCGGGGGCGGCGGGAGGGCGCGGACACCGGGAAGGTGGCAGGCGCCGAGAGAGCCGCGGGCGCCGCAAGAGGCGCGGGCACCGGGAAGGTCGCGGGCACGCGCGGTCCGGGCATCGCGTCCAGGAGGCCGGCGACCTCCGTGAACGGCGGATCGAGCGTGACCGGCGGGTCGGGAAGGGGCGTGCCCGGGGGTGTCGGCACGGCCGCCGCAGGGCCCGTCGCGGTGCGTTCCACGGTGAGGCGCTCCTTCCGTCGCGCCCCACCCTTTGGGTTCCGCATGCCCCTGTCTATGACCGACGCCACGCGAGAGCGGATTCACAACAACCTCAGAGGCATCGCACGCGTCCGCCTCCCGGCACCCACCCGTTCCCGCGTCCCCGCCGGTCACGGAACGGCCGTTCATCGGTGACGAGTTCTACACTCCCGAGCGCAACTGGTGTGGTCGTTGCGCCGAGTTTGTGAAAATGAGGCCCCTGAGGCCCCCGTGAGGTGTGATCGCGATGTCCGGATTTCATCGCCCTCCGCCCACCTCGCCCGGGGCGGCTACAAGCGCGTGCGGGCGGGCTCGGCGCCGTCCGCGCGGTCGGCGTGTCATCGGAAATTCCCGTGTACGCCGAGCCCAGTTCAAGCAGGATGGCGGTATGACTGCCGTGTACGACACACCTGTGATCCTGGACCGGCGCGAGGGCCCCTACGGCGAAGTGGTGCTGCGCAGGCACGGGGATTTGCTGCAGATCATCGCCAACGGCTGCTTTCTGATGGACACCTCCGACGGCCGCTCGGAGCGGTTGCTGATCGACGCCGCGCGGGACGCGCTGGACGGCCGTCCGGCGCCGGACGTGCTGATCGGCGGGCTGGGCGTGGGATTCTCGCTCGCACACGCGGCCGCCGACCCGCGGTGGGGACGGATCACCGTGGTGGAACGGGAATCCGCCGTCATCGACTGGCATCGCACGGGTCCCCTGTCCGAGGTGTCCCGCGAGGCCCTCGCCGACCCGCGCACCGAGATCGTCGAGGCCGACCTGGTCGCGTACGTCAATGAGACATCGGCCACGTTCGACGTACTGTGTCTCGACATCGACAACGGCCCCGGCTGGACCGTCACCGAGGAGAACGACTCCCTGTACGCGCCGCCCGGACTCGCGGCTTGCGCAAGGGTGTTGAGGCCCGGCGGGGTGCTGGCGGTATGGTCGGCCGAGCCCTCTCCGGAATTTGAAGGAACCATGCGGAATGCCGGGTTCCAACAGGTGCGTACCGAAGAAGTGCCCGTTGCCCGGGGCGTTCCGGACGCGGTACACCTCGCTGTCCGACCTGGATAGCGACGGCACGGGGAGTCCCCGTAGGGTGCATCCCTGACGCGGATCATTCAAGCGTCAATCGCAGTCATGGGATCACCCCACGGATTCCGGAAAGCAACATAGGCAACAGGGGCGGGCGATGGAGCAGACACACACCTCCCAGACCGGCGCGGCGACGACCACTCCGGGTGCGCAGCGCCGGGTGCTGGTCGTCGAGGACGATCCCACGATCGTCGACGCGATCGCGGCCCGGCTCCGCGCCGAGGGATTCCTCGTGCAAACCGCGGGCGACGGTCCGGCCGCGGTCGACACGGCCGAGGCCTGGCAGCCCGACCTGCTGATCCTCGACATCATGCTGCCCGGCTTCGACGGGCTGGAGGTCTGCCGCCGCGTGCAGGCCCAGCGTCCGGTGCCGGTGCTGATGCTGACCGCGCGGGACGACGAGACCGACATGCTGGTCGGGCTCGGGGTCGGCGCCGACGACTACATGACCAAGCCGTTCTCGATGCGGGAGCTGGCCGCGCGGGTACACGTGCTGCTGCGCCGGGTGGAGCGGGCCGCGATCGCGGCCGCCACGCCGCGCTCGGGCATCCTGCGCCTCGGCGAGCTGGAGATCGACCACGCGCAGCGCCGGGTGCGGGTGAAGTCCGAGGACGTCCACCTGACGCCCACCGAGTTCGACCTGCTGGTGTGCCTGGCGAACACCCCGCGCGCGGTGCTCTCCCGGGAGCAGTTGCTGGCCGAGGTGTGGGACTGGGCGGACGCCTCCGGCACCCGGACCGTCGACAGCCACATCAAGGCGCTGCGCCGGAAGATCGGCGCCGAGCGGATCCGCACGGTGCACGGCGTCGGATACGCGCTGGAGACGCCGACGCCATGAGCGACGGGCGTAAGGCCGCACGCAGGAGCGCCCAGGGCCCCGGCGAGGATCCCTGGGGCGGCGTACGCCCGTTCTCGATCAAGACCAAGCTGGGCGCGCTGGTCGTCATCGCGGTGCTGATCACGACGGGTCTGTCGATCGTCGCGGTGCACACCAAGACGGAGCTGCGCTTCATCACGGTCTTCTCGATGATCGCCACACTGCTGATAACGCAGTTCGTGGCGCATTCGCTCACCTCACCGCTGGACGAGATGAACGCGGTGGCCCGCTCCATCTCGCAGGGCGACTACACGCGCCGGGTGCGCGAGAACCGCCGGGACGAGCTGGGCGACCTGGCCCAGACGATCAACGTCATGGCGGACGAGCTGGAGGCGCAGGACCAGCAGCGCAAGGAGCTGGTGGCCAACGTCTCGCACGAGCTGCGCACCCCCATCGCCGGCCTGCGCGCGGTGCTGGAGAACATCGTCGACGGGGTCACCGAGGCCGACCCGGAGACCATGCGCACCGCCCTGAAGCAGACCGAGCGGCTCGGCCGGCTGGTGGAGACCCTGCTGGACCTCTCCCGGCTCGACAACGGCGTCGTACCGCTGAAGATGCGCCGCTTCGAGGTGTGGCCGTACCTGTCGGGCGTGCTGAAGGAGGCCAACATGGTCGCCTCCGCGCGCGCGGGCATCGCCTCCGGCTCGGGCAGCCACACGCGGACGGACGTCCATCTGCACCTCGACGTGTCCCCGCCGGAGCTGACCGCGCACGCGGATCCCGAGCGCATCCACCAGGTCGTCGCCAACCTGATCGACAACGCGGTCAAGCACAGCCCGCCGCACGGCCGGGTGACCGTGAAGGCGCGGCGGGGGCCGCGGCCGGAGTCGCTGGAGCTGGAGGTCCTGGACGAGGGGCCGGGAATTCCCAGGTCGGAGTGGCACCGGGTGTTCGAGCGGTTCAACCGGGGCGCGGTCACCCGGCCGCACGGTCCGGGCAGCGACGGCGGCACCGGGCTCGGCCTGGCGATCGCCCGCTGGGCGGTCGATCTGCACGGCGGCCGGATCGGTGTGGCCGAATCCGAGCGGGGCTGCCGGATCATCATCACTCTCCCGGGACTGTCCTCCGTCCCAAGTTGACGTAAAGTTCGAACCGGAAGCCCAAGATCCACCAGCGTCCGCGCAGCCGGACACGTGTGATCAGGCACGGGCCCGGACGCCGTCGCGCCGGGCCTCCTTCGTCGCACCCGCACACCCTTATCCGCATGCGGAACCACGCTTGTTTCCCGCCAAATCAAGCCCTGAAACAAGATCTCCGGTGTGACTTACGCGACGATGAACGGGCCCGACCTCACCTTCGCCGTCTTGGAGGCGTAGCCTTTATTTCCGCTGTCCATCACCTTGTGAAGCGGAAGAGGGCGGTTGCCGCCGTGTCGCCACAGTCCCCCAGTAACCCGAGCGTCTCGACCGACGACCAAGCCGGGAAGAACCCCGCAGCTGCGTTCGGTCCCAACGAGTGGCTCGTCGACGAGATCTATCAGCAGTACCTCCAGGACCCGAATTCGGTAGACCGTGCCTGGTGGGACTTCTTCGCCGACTACAAGCCGGGCGCTCCTGCCGCCGCGGCTCCGGCGGGTACTGCGGCCGCGGGGGCCGCAGAGACCACCGCCACGGCTGCTCCCGCGGTCCCGGCGGCTCCCGCAGCCGCTCCGGCGGCCCCGAAGCCCGCCGCCGCGCCGGCCCCGGCCCCCGCTCCCGCGGCCAAGGCCGCCCCCGCCCCGGTCAAGCCGGCGCAGCCCGCACAGGCGCCCGCTCAGCCGAAGGCGAAGGCCGCCCCCGCCGCCGAGGCCCCGGAGGGTCCCGAGCTGGTCACGCTGCGTGGCCCGGCCGCCGCGGTCGCGAAGAACATGAACGCCTCGCTGGAGCTGCCGACCGCCACCTCGGTCCGCGCGGTCCCGGTGAAGCTGCTGTTCGACAACCGCATCGTCATCAACAACCACCTGAAGCGCGCCCGGGGCGGGAAGATCTCCTTCACGCACCTGATCGGCTTCGCGATGGTGCAGGCCATCAAGGCCATGCCGTCGATGAACTGGTCGTTCGGCGAGAAGGACGGCAAGCCGACCCTCGTCAAGCCGCCGCACGTCAACCTCGGCCTGGCCATCGACCTGGTCAAGCCGAACGGTGACCGCCAGCTCGTCGTGGCCGCCATCAAGAAGGCCGAGACCCTGAACTTCTTCGAGTTCTGGCAGGCCTACGAGGACATCGTCCGTCGCGCCCGCGACAACAAGCTGACGATGGACGACTTCACCGGCGTCACGGTCTCCCTGACCAACCCCGGCGGCCTCGGCACCGTCCACTCGGTCCCGCGTCTGATGCCTGGCCAGTCGGTCATCATGGGCGTCGGCTCCATGGACTACCCCGCGGAGTTCCAGGGCACCAGCCAGGACACCCTGAACAAGCTCGGCATCTCGAAGGTCATGACGCTCACGTCGACCTACGACCACCGGGTGATCCAGGGCGCCGCCTCCGGCGAGTTCCTGCGCCAGGTCGCGAACCTGCTGCTCGGTGAGAACGGCTTCTACGACGACGTCTTCGAGGCGCTGCGCATCCCCTACGAGCCGGTCCGCTGGCTCAAGGACATCGACGCCTCGCACGACGACGACGTCACCAAGGCCGCCCGCGTCTTCGAGCTGATCCACTCCTACCGGGTCCGCGGCCACGTCATGGCCGACACCGACCCGCTGGAGTACCGCCAGCGCAAGCACCCCGACCTGGACATCGTCGAGCACGGCCTCACCCTGTGGGACCTGGAGCGCGAGTTCGCGGTCGGCGGCTTCGCCGGCAAGTCGATGATGAAGCTGCGCGACATCCTCGGCGTGCTGCGCGACTCGTACTGCCGCACCACCGGCATCGAGTTCATGCACATCCAGGACCCGAAGCAGCGCAAGTGGATCCAGGACCGCGTCGAGCGCCCGCACTCCAAGCCGGAGCGCGAGGAGCAGCTGCGCATCCTGCGCCGTCTGAACGCGGCCGAGGCCTTCGAGACCTTCCTGCAGACGAAGTACGTCGGCCAGAAGCGCTTCTCCCTGGAGGGCGGCGAGTCCGTCATCCCGCTGCTGGACGCGGTCATCGACTCCGCCGCCGAGTCCCGCCTGGACGAGGTCGTCATCGGCATGGCCCACCGCGGCCGCCTGAACGTCCTCGCGAACATCGTCGGCAAGTCGTACGCGCAGATCTTCCGCGAGTTCGAGGGCAACCTCGACCCGAAGTCGATGCACGGCTCCGGCGACGTGAAGTACCACCTGGGCGCCCGCGGCACCTTCACCGGCCTGGACGGCGAGCAGATCGCGGTCAGCCTGGTCGCGAACCCCTCCCACCTGGAGGCGGTCGACCCGGTCCTGGAGGGCGTCGCCCGCGCCAAGCAGGACATCATCAACAAGGGCGGCACGGACTTCACCGTCCTGCCGGTGGCGATCCACGGCGACGCGGCCTTCGCGGGCCAGGGCGTGGTGGCCGAGACCCTGAACATGTCGCAGCTGCGCGGCTACCGCACCGGCGGCACGGTCCACGTGGTCATCAACAACCAGGTCGGCTTCACGGCCGCCCCGGAGTCGTCCCGCTCGTCGATGTACGCGACGGACGTGGCGAGGATGATCGAGGCCCCGATCTTCCACGTGAACGGCGACGACCCCGAGGCCGTCGTCCGCGTCGCGCGGCTCGCCTTCGAGTTCCGCCAGGCGTTCAACAAGGACGTGGTGATCGACCTCATCTGCTACCGCCGCCGCGGTCACAACGAGTCGGACAACCCGGCCTTCACCCAGCCGCTGATGTACGACCTGATCGACAAGAAGCGCTCGGTGCGCAAGCTCTACACCGAGTCCCTGATCGGTCGCGGCGACATCACCCTGGAAGAGGCCGAGCAGGCTCTGCAGGACTACCAGGGCCAGCTGGAGAAGGTCTTCACCGAGGTCCGCGAGGCTACGGCCCAGCCGGCCACCGGTGACGCCCAGGCCCCGCAGGACGGCTTCCCGGTCTCGGTCCCGACCGCGATCTCCTCGGAGGTCGTCAAGCGGATCGCCGAGTCCCAGGTCACCATCCCCGACCACATCACCGTCCACCCGCGTCTGCAGCCGCAGCTGCAGCGCCGGGCGGCCATGGTCGAGGACGGCACCATCGACTGGGGCATGGGCGAGACCCTGGCCATCGGCTCCCTGCTGCTGGAGGGCACCCCGGTCCGCCTCGCGGGCCAGGACTCCCAGCGCGGCACCTTCGGCCAGCGCCACGCGGTGCTGATCGACCGGGAGACCGGCGAGGAGTACACCCCGCTGCAGTACCTCTCCGAGGACCAGGCCCGCCTGAACGTCTACAACTCCCTGCTCTCCGAGTACGCGGCGATGGGCTTCGAGTACGGCTACTCGCTGGCCCGCCCCGAGTCCCTGGTGATGTGGGAGGCCCAGTTCGGCGACTTCGTCAACGGCGCCCAGACGGTCGTGGACGAGTTCATCTCCTCGGCCGAGCAGAAGTGGGGCCAGACCTCCGGCGTCACCCTGCTGCTCCCGCACGGCTACGAGGGCCAGGGCCCGGACCACTCCTCGGCCCGCCCGGAGCGGTTCCTGCAGCTCTGCGCGCAGAACAACATGACGGTCGCGATGCCCACGCTCCCGTCGAACTACTTCCACCTCCTGCGGTGGCAGGTGCACAACCCGCACCACAAGCCGCTGATCGTCTTCACCCCGAAGTCGATGCTGCGCCTGAAGGCCGCCGCCTCGAAGACGGAGGAGTTCACGAGCGGCGAGTTCCGCCCGGTCATCGGCGACAGCACGGTCGACCCGGCCGCGGTCCGCAAGGTCGTCTTCTGCGCCGGCAAGGTCTACTACGACCTCGAGGCCGAGCGTCAGAAGCGCGGCGCCACGGACACGGCGATCATCCGCATCGAGCGCCTGTACCCGCTGCCGGGTGCCGAGCTCCAGGCGGAGGTCAACAAGTACCCGAACGCCGAGAAGTACCTGTGGGCCCAGGAGGAGCCGGCGAACCAGGGTGCCTGGCCGTTCATCGCGCTCAACCTGATCGACCACCTCGACCTGGCGGTCGGCGCGGACATCCCGGCCGGCGAGCGGCTGCGGCGCATCTCGCGCCCGCACGGCTCGTCCCCGGCGGTGGGCTCCGCCAAGCGCCACCAGGCCGAGCAGGAGCAGCTGGTGCGTGAAGTGTTCGAGGCGTAGGCCTCCGGCGGCCCAGCCGAACACCTGGGGCCCGGCACCGAGTTCGTACTCGGCGCCGGGCCCTTTCGCCTCTTTGGGGTGCGCTCAGGTGGTCTGTGGTTCGAAGTCCCAGCAGGGGCGGTTGCGGGAGCGGGCCGAGACGGTGTGGACGTGCTGGGGGCCCAGCGTGGCGGCGAGGTCGGACAGCGCCGCCGCCTCGATCCGGTCCGCTCGTTGACGTTCTCTCATGGCTCGTAGGTCTGCCGCGTGGGCGACCCGGGCGGAGAGGGTGAGAGGGTGGGTGCCGCCCAGGGTCTCGGCGGCACGCCTCGCCGTGGCCTCGCTGAGCTCGGCCGCGGTCTCCACGTCACCGACCAGGTTGCGCAGCCCGGACGCGTTGACGGCACAGCCCAGGGTGTGGGGGTGCGTGTCGCCCAGTGCGGCGGTCATGTCGGCCAGTGCCTGCTCGCTGAGGACGTGGGCGTGCTCCCGCTCACCGACGGCGCGCAGGATCAGGGCGTGGTTCGCCTGGGCGCCGATGACGAACGGGTGCTCTTGCGGAAGGAGTACCTGGTAGCGGGCGAGGAGAGACTCACTCGTCTCGCGGGCCTGGTCGATGTCGCCGTGCTCCCGGGCGACGCAGCTATGGCTGACGGCGGCGCCGAGCGTCTCCAGATGCGTGTCGCCCAGCTTGCGGTCGTAGCCCTCCATCACCTGGGCCAGGAGCGCTCCGGCCGACCGGCGGTCGCCGGAACGGTACTGACACAGCGCCAGGTTGAGTTCGGCGCGGAGGGTCTGCGGGTTGCGGGGGCCCAGGACCAGGCGGCACTCCCGCACGGCCCGCTCCTGGACGGAGACGGCTTCGGGATAACGGCCGAGCAGCCGGAGGTCGATGGCGTAGGACGTCTCCGAGAAGAGCGTCCAGGGGTGGCGGCTCCTCAGCAGCCGGCGTCGTTCCTCCATCGTCCGCCGGTCGATGCCCAGGGCCTCGTCGTAACGTCCCAGCAGGCGCAGTGAGAAGCCCAGGTTGTTCAACGCGTTCAGGGTCCGCGCGTCCTGGTCGCCGAGCACTCCCCGGTAGGTCGTGTACAGCCAGTCGCACAGTTCCCGTGCCTCGTCGTACCGGCCCAATCCCCACAGGTCCGCCGCGAGGCCGCTCGCCGCCCGCAGGTACACCAGGTCGTCCGGGCCGCGCTCTTCCCGCAGGTGTTCCACGGCGGCCCGCTCGAAGGCCTCGGTGGTCGCGTAGTGGCCGGCCGAGCGCAGCAGGTTGGCGTAGTGGTAGGTCAGGTCCCAGATCTGCGGATGGGACTCGCCGAGCAGGTCCTGCCAGAGCTCCAGGGTGCGCCGACCCAGGTCGATCCCCTCCGCGTACTCGCCGGCGAACCACAGGTAGCGCAGGCAGTTGAGGACCAGTTTCTGCGCCTCGGGGTCGGTGCTGCGCATCATGTCGGCGTACGGCAGATGCGGCACGATCTCCGCGTACGAGGCCCAGGCGCGGGTGTCGGTGGGGCGCCCGGGATCCGCCGCGGTGAGCGCCCGGCGCACCACCTCGATGAGCTCCTGCCGGTCCTGCTCGGGCATGTCCCGGCGCACGGTCTGGTGGATCATGCGGTGCAGGTAGAGGGTCCCTCCGGAGTACGAGGCCTCGCCCGTGGCCGACTCCGGGGACTCCAGGCGGACGATCGAGTACTGGCGGAGCTGGTTGATCGCCTTGTTCCACAGCAGCGGATCGTCGAAAAGCGGGGACAGGTGCTCGGGCACCTCGTCGCGGGGCAACTCCCTCAGCAGGCGTACGGGGATGTGGCCCGGTGCGAAGAAGGTGCACAGGCGCAGCAGGTCGACGGACTCGGGGACGGTCTCGCGGAGTTTGTTCAGCAGTATCGACCACGCGGTCTGGAAGGCGAGCGGGAAGTCCGCCGAGACCTTGACGATGTCGTGGTCGATGCCGCCGTCCAGCAGGGCGATGTACTCCTCCACCGACAGGTCGGAGTCGCTCAGCCAGCCCGCCGTCTGGTCCAGCAGTAGCGGCAGGTCCTCCAGGACGCCGGCGAGCAGGTCGGCCTCCTCCTCCGACAGGCGGGGCGCGCGGCGCCGGATGAAGGCCACGGACTCGTCGCGGCCGTAGGCGGGCACTTCGAGGAGTTTGCTGTTGTGCTCACCCCACTCGGGGTTGCGGGAGGTGATGATCACGTGGCCGGGGCCGGTCGGGACCAGGTCCCAGATCTGTTCGGGTTCGTCGGCGCCGTCGAGGACGAGCAGCCAGCGGGAGTAGGGGTCGCCGCGGCGCAGTGAGTCACGGACGGCGCGCAGCCGTTCGCCGTACTCGTCGCCGGTGGACAGACCTAGCTTCGGCGCCAGATCGGCCATGAGGCGGCGGTAGGTCACCCGCCTCTCGGCATTGACCCACCAGACGACGTCGTACTCGGAGCCGAAGCGGTAGACGTACTCTGCGGCCAGCTGGGTCTTGCCGACTCCGGACATGCCGTGCAGGGTGAGGACGCCGGCGCCGGACCCGCTGCCCTGGAGCAGGTGATAGGCGTCGTTCAGGAGCGGCTCGCGGCCGGTGAAGCGGGTGTTGCGGCGCGGCACACCGCCCCACACCTCGGGCATGGCCGCCGGGAAGCGTGGCCCCCGCCGGCTCCCGGCGGGCTCGGGCAGGGGGAGGACCGGCAGGTTCAGCCGGTCCAGCAGGCGCCGTTCGGCCTCCTCCGCGCCCATGTTGGTCAGGTCGACCGCGGAGAGGACAGCGGCGCCGGAGGGCACCGGCGCGTTGGTGACGGACACCGCCGCGAACCGGGCCGGGTCGGGCGCCACGACCTCGCGCAGGGCCGCGTTCCACTCCTCGTGACTGCGCGAGCCGAGCTGGAAGTACCACTCGCTGACCACGATCAGGATCCGGCCCTCGGCCAGGGTGAGATCACGCAACAGGCCGGCGAGGGGCTCGTCCGCCGGCGGCTCCCAGCGCAGGTACACCACCCGCACACCGCGCCGTTCCAGCCTGTCCCCGATCCACGCCGCCCAGGCCCGGTTGAACCCGGCGAAGCTGATCGTGACCGTGGGGCGCCCGCTCTGTCCGGCCCGGCGGTCCCGCTCACGGCGTGCCTCTCGTACCGCTGCTGCCTCTCGTTCCTCTCGCTCCTCCTGGGCTCTGCGCGCCTCTCTGGCCTCGCTCTCCTCTCGGGCCCTTGCGGCCTCCAGTGCCTCCGATGGTGTCCCCGGCGCCCCTGGTGCCGCTCGCTGTGGCCGTTCGGCCGGGGCTGAGCCTTCGCCGCGCGCCCGTCCTCCGGTCTCCCCCTCCCGTCCGAGCAGCCGGGAGAGCGCGCGCCGGAAGTCGCGGCCGGTGCGGCTCGCCGAGGGCGCGGGGGCGGCCGGCGAGGGCAGCGCCGGGTGTTCGCCGGCGGGTCTGGCCGCCGGTGTCCCGCCGGGTTCGCGTGCGCGGATCTCCGCACGCAGCTCCGCCTTGCGCACGGGCACGCCCCACTGGTTGCTGACGGTCAGCCAGAGGGACGCGGTGCCGGTCTCGCGGCCCGTCGACACGGAGAACCGCGCCGGGCCGTACGTACCGCCGAACCGGTGCAGCACGACGCTGGGTTCGTCGAGGGCGGCGCAGACGAAGAACGGGGAGCCCTCCAGGGTGACGGTGAAGGCCAGTTCCTCCTCCGCGCCCGGCCAGCTGGGCTCGGCCCCCTCGTGTTCCGGGAGCGGGCCGCGCAGATCGACGGTGACCAGGTAGTCGCAGTCCGTCTCGGCCTGGCGCGGCCACGCGACGACAGGCTCGATCAGCAGCGGTGGCTCACCGGCCCCCACCGCGTCCGCGCCCTCTCGTCCGTCGCGCCCGGTCATCCTCGTCCGGTGCCCCCTCCCCCGTCGCACGCGACGAGCCGCAGCGTGGTGAGCGGGTGCCCGTAGTAGTGGAACATGAAGGCGTACAAGAGCCTCAGGACCCGCTTCTGTCCGACGCTGTCGACCTCGCCGTCGTCGTTGTAGATGCTCGGTATCGCGGCCAGCGGACCGAACTCCTCGACCGCGCGGGCCCGGAAGGCCCGCAGCTTCTCGGTGACCGGTTGCTGCGGCCGCGCGGCGACCTCCCGCACCAGCCGGCGCACCAGGGCCCGGGCTTCCAGGTCTCCGACCTTCCCCGCGGTGACGATGCAGCCGCCGGCCCCCTTGCGCAGGAACAGCTCGGCGAACCCGCGCAACGCCTCCTCGCCCTGTGCCCTGTTGTCGACGAAGCGGCCGGAGTGACAGGCGTTGAGGCAGACCAGGGCGCTGTCCCGGCGCAGCACATGCATCTTCTCGCCGTTGTACTCGGCCCAGGTGCGCTCCCCCAGCCGCAGCCCGCTGACGGTGGGGCCGTACCAGCCGTGGCAGCCCATGTAGACGAGGCCGGTGCGGTCCGCCGGATCGTCGAGGGCCTTGAGGAACGGGGTCAGCGTCCCGTGCATCCGGTGTGCGTAGGGCGCGAAGACGCTGCCGTCGTCGGCCATGTCCCGGTGCAGATAGCCGAGGACGCGGCCGTGGCTCTGGCCCGTCTCGCGCGGCAGGTCGTGGTCGACGTCGTGCACGGTGGTCCAGCGGGACATGACGACGAGCGCGCCCAGCAGCCCGCCCGGCATCCCGAGCCGCGGGTCGTCCGGGAGCCAGAACAGCTCCCACGGCAGTTCGTACCCGGTGTCGTCCCACACGATGAGGCGCAGCCCGGCGCCGTGCCGTGCCCGGGCCTGGTTGATCCAGTCGGCGAGCTGCCGCTGGTTGCCGGACCAGAGGCGGATGCCGCGCAGGACCTCCGAGGGGTATGCGCCGCCGTCGCCCTGTTTGAGGTTGGCGAGGCTGACGGCGGGAGCGGGGAGCCGGCCCGGCCCGGCCTCGCAGGTGACGGTCAGGGTGCCGCACCGGCCCTGCAGCCGGTACCCGTCCCGGCCGTCGGCGCTGTGGCTGCGCACCACGAACAGCACCGCGAAGCCCTCCGGCAGCCGGGCGCCCGGCCTGGCCGCCGTCGTTCCGAGGCCGGACGGTGGCTGCTCGGAGGGGCGCAGATGGGGTGCGGCGCCGGCCTCCCGGCGTACCGCCGCCTTCAGCCCGGGCAGCGCGGTCCGGCGTACGGCGCTGCCGGCCTGCGTCAGCCAGCGGGGGCCGCGCTGCTGCTCGGCGGTCACGGCCCGTCCCCCCGCTCCGGTGTGGGCGCGCGGCCCTCGACCACCATCCCGCCCAGGGCGTCGGCCAGTTGGCCCGGAAGGTGCCCGTAGGCGTCCGGGGCGGGATCGACGACGGCGGTGTGCACCCGGGTGCGGTCCATGGCCGCGATGCCTCGCGCGGTCTCCAACGCGTCCGCGACACCGGTCGCGCCGACCTCGCCGGCCGGCCTGCCGGTGTGACTGACGTCCAGCGGGACGTTGCCGCGGCCGTCGGTGACCGCGACGACCCAGGCCTCGGTGAGTCCCCTGCCGTGCTGCCGGAAGGCCCGCCGCAGCACGCGTACGGCCTCTTCGATGCCGTGGGCCAGCGGCGTGGCGCGGCCCGCCGGACGGTACAGGGCTTCGAGGACACGCGGGTCCAGGACGCTGCGGGCGGAGAAGGAGTCGGCTCTCAGTTCGTCCCGCGCCCGCGCGCTGCCGACCTCGATCGTCTGCACCGCGGCCCGCTCCGTGTAGGCCCACTGCAGGAACGGGGTGAGGGCGTCCTGCCAGTCCCAGTCCTCGGCGCGGCAGGTGTGGTCGAGGATCAGCACGAGCATGCGTTCGGGTGCGCCCGCGCGGATGTGGCTGTGCAGGTCGACCGGCGCGACGGTGAACCGCTCGGTGCGGCGCAGCCGTTGGTGCACGGCGGCCTCGCGGACCGTGCGCACGTGGGCGAGGTCCCGCAGGCTGCCGCCGCGCCGGGTGCCCACCACGGTGCCGCGCGCGGAGGCGGGGCCGGTGGTGCGCTGCCAGGGGCTGCGCAGCGGCGCGAAGTCGGGCGGCACGGTCGCGTCGTCCTCCGGGAAGGGGGTGACGAGGACGCCGGGAGTGGTTCCGGGGCCGCTGCCGATCGGCTCGGCGGGTTCGGTCTCCAGCAGGGGGCGTGCGGCGGCGGGGTCCCGCTCGTCGCGGCCCGTCGCGCCCCGGTCGGCGGTCCCGCCGCGCGGCGGAGGGGCGGACAGGAGCGAGGGCCCCGGGGGCGGTCCCGCGCCCGGAGCCGTGGGCCGGGGGATGTCCGGATCGGCCAGGCCGATGAGCCGCGCCGCCGCCTCGGCGTGACCGGGCCCGGCCGTGGGCTCGCCGCCCAGCGCCGCGACCGCCCGGGCGAGCCGGGCCAGGGCGAGTTCCCTGCGCACGCTCGGGCCGGGCCCGAGCAGTTGCCGTACCCGTGCGAGGGCCTCGTCGGTGACCGTCACGGAGGTGACGTCGCGGGCGGTGGTGTGCCACGAGGAGGCACCGTCGGCGAGCAGCCGTCCCGGCGCCGGGAGCCGGAGCCCGGCCACGGACAGCCGTACGGCGAACCGGTCCAGGAGATGGCCGCTCAGCCGTCCCGCGTCGGTCGAGCGGCAGGTGGCCAGCCAGCGCGCCCGCGGTCCGGCCGTGTGGCTGAGTCCGTTGTGTTCGACCACCGCGACGTCGGCGCCGAGCAGTTGTACGGCGGCACGCATGCCGGAGACGCTGAGCCGGGTCAGGTCGGGGACCACGACCAGGGGCGGCGGCCCCGGGCGGCCGTCCCCCTCGATCAGGGGGCCCGGCACCGTGCGGAAGGAGACACCGTCGCGCTCGGGGCGGAGCCGGACGCGCGTCCACAGGTCCTCGTCGCGGCTCGCGGCTCCCAGCATGACCGGCGCCGTCGCGGCCGGCTCGGTGGTCCCGGTGAGGATGCCGGTGAAGAGGCGGGCGACGGGTTCGACGAGCCAGGGTTCCAGGTCGAAGAGCAGCACCCCGGACAGGGCGGGGTCGGCCGCCGCGCAGGTCAGGGCGAGGGTGAGTCGCCTGGTGAGGGCGTCCGGGCCCGCGCCGAGCCCGTCGCGGGCGGGCGGATCGGGCGCGGGCGGATCGGGGGCGGGCGGGCGGGCGGCGAGCGGGCCGGCGGCGGGCGGGTCGGGGGTTTCGGGGCGCTCGGTGTCCATGGGGTGCTTCAGGCCGTCTCGAAGAGGTCACCGACGTGGGCGTCGTCCTCGGGCCCCCAGTCGAAGGCGGCGCCGTGGGCGGTCTCCGGTCTGCGGTGCCGCAGCGCCATGGGCAGGACGCGCCGCAGGTGTCCGGGACCGGCCTCGTCCGCCCCCTCCAGCGCGGCGAGGGCACGGGCCGCCAGGGTGGCGACGATCTCGCCCCGCTGTCCTACGGCACCCACCCGCTCGGCCGCCGTCGCGCACAGGCTCAGGACACCGTCGGGCACGTGGACGGACGACACGCGCTGCCGCGCGGCCTCCAGCCGCTTCCGTATGCCGGCGTCGTCCTCGCCGGCCGCCGCCAGCCAGCCGGACTCCTCCTTCGTCCGCTCCTGCTCGAAGTCGAGCACCGTGCGGATCATGCGCTGCCGGGCGGGCACGTCGAGCTGTCCGGCGGTGACCATCAGACCGAACCGGTCCAGCAGTTGGGGCCGCAGGCCGCCCTCTTCCGGGTTCATGGTGCCGACGAGCCCGAAGGACAGGTGTTTCGCGGTGGCCAGCCCCTCTCGCTGCACGGAGAGCACGCCGGTGGAGACGACGTCGAGGATGATGTTGACGAGGTGGTCGTCGAGGAGGTTGACCTCGTCCACGTAGAGCAGGCCCTTGTCGTCCGCCTCTTCCAGGAGGCCGGGCTGTGGGCAGGCCTCGCCCCGGAGGAGCGCGTTGAGCTCCCAGCCGCCGAGGACCCGGTCGTCGGTGGCGTTGATCGGCAGGGTGACGGGCAGCTCGCCGTGGGCCATGCGGGCGAACGCCCGGACGAGGGTGGACTTGGCGGTGCCGCGGGTGCCGGCCATCAGCACGCCGCCGATGCGCGGCTCCACGTGGTTGAGTTCGAGCGCCAGCTTCAGCTCTTCCTGCCCGACGACCCGCGAGTACGGCAGGATGTGCACGCCGTTCGCGGCCCGGCTCACGAACCGGCTCCTTGCGCGTCCCCGCCGCCCTGCGGGTCCCCGCCCGCCGCGCGCGCCCCGCTGCCGGGCCGCCACCGGAGGGTGATCTGCAGCTGGGCCTCCGCACCCGTCTTGACCAATGCCGCCACCGAGGCGTCGATCTTGATGGCGAGCTGCATCTCGACCTCTTCGGGCCGCACGCCCTCCCCGAGCGCCTCGAAGCGCCGCACCGCCTGTGCCGCGCACCGCCGGGCGAGGTCGAGCCCCTCGGTGTAGGCGTCCCGGGCGACCCGCACCACCCGCTGGGCGGCTCCGTCCCGGGTCGCCTCGTCGCCGTAGACGAGATCGAGTCCGTCGGTGGAATGGAGTCCGTCGGTGGAGGCGGGAACCAGGACCGCCTCGACCTCTACGGGAATGGGTCCGTCCGCTCCGTCGGGAGTGGGCCCCACTAAGATCGTCACACGTCCCCCTGGTGCAACTCACTTATGTCATAGGCAAGTTGAGAGACCCGGTACCTTCCCCGGCGCGCGTCGGGTTATGCGCGCCGAGGCCGGCACCGGACGGGTCAGCTCGCCTGGGGTTCGAAGTCCCAGTAGGGGCGGTTGCGGGAGCGGGCCGAGATGGTGTGGACGTGCTGGGGGCCCAGCGTGGCCGCGAGGTCGGACAGGGCTTCCTGCTCGACCTTCTCCGCCTGCTGACGGTCCCGCAGAGCCCGCAGGTCGGCCGCGTGGCTGATGCGCGCGGAGAGAGTGAGGGGGTGGGTGCGGCCGAGGGCCTCGGTCGCCCGGGTGATGGTGATCCTGCTGAGTTCGGCGGCGGACTCGGGCTCTCCGACGAGGTTGCGCAGGGCCGAGGCGTTGATGGCGCAGCCGAGGGAGTGCGGGTGGCTCTCCCCGAGGGCCGCGGACATGCCCGCCAGCGCCTCCTCCATGACCACGTGCGCGTGTTCCCGCTCACCGACGCTGCGCAGGATCAGGGCGTGGTTGGCGCGGGCTCCGATGATGAAGGGGTGGCCTTCCGGGAGCAGCAGTTCGTAGCGGGCGATGACCGACTCGCTGGCCTCGCGGGCCTGGTCGATGTCGCCGTGTTCGCGGGCGAAGCAGCTCTGGCTGACGGCGGCGGCCAGGGTGTGCACATGGGTGTCGCCCAGTTTGCGCTCGTAGCCCTCCAGGACGTGGGTGAGCAGTTCACCCGCGGTGGCCCGGTCACCGCCGCGCAGCTTGCACAGGGCCAGGTTGTGCTCGGCGCGCAGGGTGCTCTGATGGTCCCGGCCCATGACGAGATGGTGTTCCCGCACGTTCTTCGTCTGGGCGGACTCGGCCTCCGAGTACCGGCCGAGCAGGCGGAGGTCGACCGCGTACGACACCTCGGAGAAGAGGGTCCAGGGATGGCGGCCCTTGAGGAGCAGGCGGCGCGCCTCCAGCGTCTTCAGGTCGATGGCCCTGGCCTCCTCGTAGCGGCCCTGGAGCCGCATGGTGAAACCGAGGTTGTTCAGGGCGTTGAGGGTGCGTGAGTCCTGCTCGCCGAAGAGGTCGCGGTACGTCGGGTAGAGCCACTCGTCCAGTTGGAGAGCGTCGTCGTAGCGGGCGAGTTCGCGCAGGTCGGCGGCGAGTCCGCCGGCCATCCGCAGATGGTCCAGGTCGTGCTCGCCCCGGTCCTGCCGCAGCTGCTCCATCGCCGCCCGGTCGATGGCCTCCGTCTCCTGGAAACGGCCCGCGGAGCGCATCAGGTTGGCGTAGTGGTACGTCACCTCCCACACCCGGGGATGCGACTCGCCGAGCAGCCGGCGCCAGGCGCGCAGGGCTCGCGCGCCGAGCTTCACGCCGGCGGAGTACTCGCCCGCGAAGAGCATGTACCGCAGACAGTTCAACACCAGCGACTGCACCCTGCGGTCCTTGCTCTGCAGCACGTCCGCGTATTTCAGATGCGGCACGATCTCCGCGTACGCGTCCCAGTTGCGGGTGTCGGTGGGGCGGCCGGGGTCGGCTTCGGCGAGGGCTCGGCGGACGACTTCGATGAACTCGTGCCGGTCCTGCTCGGGCATGTCCTTGTGGACGATCTGGTGGACCATGCGGTGCAGATAGACGGACTCGCCGGAGGAGGCGGCCTCGTCGATGGCGGCCTCGTGGGACTCCAGGCGGACGACGGAGTACTGGCGGAGCTGGTTGACCGCCTTGTTCCACAGCAGCGGGTCGTCCAGCAGTCCGGCGAGCTGTTCGGGGAGGTCGTCGTGGGACATCTCCTTCAGCAGCCGGACGGGGATGAATCCGGGGGCGAAGAAGGTGCACAGGCGCAGCAGGTCGACGGACTCGGGGACGGTCTCGCGGAGTTTGTTCAGCAGTATCGACCACGCGGTCTGGAAGGCGAGCGGGAAGTCCGCGGAGACCTTGACGACGTCCTGGTCGATGCCGCCGTCCAGCAGGGCGATGTACTCGTCCACGGACAGGTCGGAGTCGTTGAGCCAGCCGGCCGTCTGGTCCAGCAGCAGCGGGAGGTCCTCCAGCGCCTCGGCCAGCTGGTCGGCGTCCGTCTCGGTCAGGCGGGGCGCGCGGCGCCTGATGAAGGCCACGGACTCGTCGCGGGCGTAGACGGGCACTTCGAGGAGTTTGCTGTTGTGCTCGCTCCACTCGGGGTTGCGGGAGGTGATGAGCACGTGGCCGGGGCCGGTCGGGACCAGGTCCCAGATCTGTTCGGGTTCGTCGGCGCCGTCGAGGACGAGCAGCCAGCGGGAGTAGGGGTTGCCGCGGCGCAGTGAGTCACGGACGGCGCGCAGCCGTTCGCCGTACTCGGGGCCGGTGGCCAGGCCGAGCCGGGGCGCGAGTTCGGCGAGGAGGCGGCGGTAGGTGACGCGCTTCTCGGCGCCGACCCACCAGACGACGTCGTACTCCGAGCCGAACCGGTAGACGTACTCGGCGGCGAGCTGGGTCTTGCCCACCCCGGACATGCCGTGCAGGGTGAGGACGCCGGCGCCGGACTCGCTGCCCTGGAGCAGGTGGTAGGCGTCGTTCAGGAGCGGCTCGCGGCCGGTGAAGCGGGTGTTGCGGCGCGGTACGCCGCCCCAGACGTCGGGCATCGAGGCGGGGAAGCGCGGGGCGGGGCGGCCCGCATCCGTGGTCACCGGCGTGTCGTAGGGCACGTCGAGGCGGTCCAGCAGGCGCCGTTCGGCCTCGTCCGCACCCATGTTGGTCAGGTCGACGGGGGCGAGGACGGCGGTGGCGGAGGGCACGGTGGTGTTGGTGACGGACACCGCCGCGAACCGGGCCGGGTCGGGTGCGACGACCTCGCGCAGGGCGGCGTTCCACTCCTCGTGGGTGCGCGGGCCGAGCTGGAAGTACCACTCACTGACCAGGATCAGGGTGCGGCCCTCGGCCAGGGTGAGGTCACGCAACAGACCGGCCAGGGACTGGTCAGGCGGGGCGTCCCAGCGCAGGTACACGACCCGCAGGCCGCGCCGCTCCAGCCTGTCCCCGATCCACGCCGCCCAGGCCCGGTTGAACCCGGCGAAGCTGATCGTGACGGTCTGCCTCGCGGCCCCCTTCCCGGTAGACCGGACCGGCGTACGAGCTTCAGACATGCAGCGGCCTCCAGCGCGTAGTCATGAAATCGTAGAACCTCGGCGCGGCTCTGGGGAGTCCGGCGACTGCCCCAGCGAAGGCCTCGGCGCGACGATCTTCCCGCAGCGAAGGGTGGGAATTCGGCATTTCACGGATTCGGGAGCGGGGGCGCCGGAGGCTGACGCTGCGTCCACAGGGTGCGAACGGCTTTGACGTACGCCTGAGCGCGCGCCGTGTACCCCCGGGGTGCCGGACGCGTGGCGAGCCGTTCGTGGACGGCGACCATGCCGTCGACGAAGCGCCGGCCGACCGGTGTCAGGTCGGGCGAGCCGACGAGCGCGGGCAGGGCAGCGCCGACCTGGGCGTGGTAGCGGGCGTGTTCCGCCCAGGCGGACTCCCGCCGGGCCGGGTCCGCCAGCGCCCGGCGCTGGAAGAAGTCCGCGAGCGCCAGGTGGGAGTAGGTGCCCTGGAGCAGTCCGTCGTACGGCCGCGGGTCCGGGCGCCAGGGGGCGAAGTAGCGGGCCTCGGGGCCGGCCCGGTGCAGTTCCACCATCTCGCTGAGCACGGCGAGTTTGGTGTGCTGCAGTTCGTGCACGAGGGTGGCGGCGAAGGCCACCGGGGTCGCGGGCGCGCTGCTGAGGAGCGCGCCGAACGCCTCGCGCCGGGTCGCACTGCAACTGCCGCGGCCGTCGGCGCCGGGCGGCAGCTCCAGCGGGACCAGACAGCGCAGCAGGGTGAGCGCCTCGGCGAGCCGGTGCTCGCCCCCGCTCCGCAGCACGGCCGCGGTGCCGGACCAGGTCCCCAGCCAGCGCTTGCGCTCGGCGTCGTCGGGGGCGGCGGGGCCGCTCAGCGCGTACTGGTCGGGCTCGCGGGGCGGGACGCGGTAGGGGTCGAGATCGTCCAGGGGCATGGGGGCGGCACCGGGCACCAGCCCGGGCAGGGCGTGGGCCGAGGTCCAGGCGGGCGTCCCGGACCAGGCGCCGATGCCCTGTTCCAGGTGCACGGTGACATCGGACGCACCAGGCCGGCGGAGCGTCAACCGACCGTCGGCATACCGGACTTCTACTCGTACGTCGTCCCGCTCGCCCGTGCGCAGGGCGCCGAGGGAGGGGAGGGTCAGCACGCCGTCGCGTGCGGTGAGGGACGTGGTGAACGGCAGCCCGGCGCGGGCCGCGGCGACGGCGGCGACCGCACTGAAGTGGGCGAGGTCCAGGAGGAGTTCGCGTCGGGCGTCCGCGGTGAGCCGATCCGCCGCGAGCGGGCCGGTGGGGGTCAGCCTGGTCAGGCAGCGCCGGACCCAGGGGCCCATCAGCGGGTGGAGCAGCCGCGCCCGGGCCGGCGAGTCGGCGCCCCCCATGTCATGCGCCGGCGCCCCGGCATCGCCCACACCGCGCGCCGGCGCGCCCGCACCGCCCCCGGTGGCCCGGTCGGCCGCCGTCAGCAGGGCCCAGTCCTCCAGCAGCCTGCGCTTGGCCGCGCCGGGGCAGACGGCGGGGTCGGCGGCCTCGGCGGCCTCGAGCACAGCGCGCAGCATGAGCAGGCGCCGGGTGTCCTGGTCCCTGACGAGGAGCGCGAGGGTCTCGGGTCCGCCCTCGGTGCGGCCGAGTTCGGCAAGTGCCCGGTCCGGGACCGCCGGAAGTATCACGGGGTGCCCCCTTCGAGAGAGGCCGGGACCGCGGGGCGGGTGCCCCGGGTGTCCCCGGCGAGCCGTCCGGCCACGTGCTGGATGAAACGCTGCAGGTCCGCGCAGTACACGGACGGGTTCCGGAAGCCCCCTCCGGCCCGGTAGCGGTGGGCGTAGTGGCCGCCGCCGCACACCGTGACCAGCGGACAGGCCCGGCAGCGGTCGGCGAGGCCCGCGAGGCCGGCCTGCCGCGCCGCCACCCCGGGGTGGCGCAGGGCCTGGTCGAAGTCGTGCCGGAAGACGTCCAGACCGGTCTCGGCGGCGCCCTCGTACGCCGACTTGAGGGAGTCGACCTGCTCGATCGAGCCGTCCGTCTCGACCACGACGGCGTCGAAGGGCTGGAGCCCGAGCGACTCGGTGGCGGCGGGCAGGCCGAGCAGCAGGGCGAGGCACTCCTCGAAGAGCCGCACCCGGGTCTCCCGCCGTCCGGCCGACCACCAGCGGTCGAAGACCCGGCACAGCCACTCCCCGTGCCGGGCGCCGCCCCAGTGCGGTGGCGGCGCCGACCAGTTCCCGTGCGGCAACAGCAGATCCAGCGCGGGCGGGCCGAGCGCGAGCAGGGACTCGTAGGTGTCCACCGGATCGCTGGTGGGGTCGACGACGAGGAGGAGGCCGGCGTACGACCCCGGGAAGTGCTCGGCGACCAGGCGGGCGCCGCGCTCGGCGGCGGGCCAGGAGGGCCGTCCGGCGTGGTCGACGCGCCGGGCGTTGTGCGTGGCGCGGCCGCCGTCGAGGCTGATGCCGACACGGATGCCGTGCCGGGCGAGGACGGTCATGCGCGCGTGGGTCAGCAGGGTGGCGTTCGTCTGGACGGTGGCCTGGACGGCGCAGCTGGCCGGGACGCGGGCGCGGACGTCGTCGGTGAAGCGGGCCAGCGTGTCCGCGCCGGCCAGCAGGGGTTCTCCGCCGTGCAGGACGAGGGAGACGGTGGTCAGGGCGTGGGCGCGGGCGTGCCGCGCGATGCGGTCGGCGGTGCGCTCCAGGACCTCGGCGGGGGCGGCGGCCGGGCGCGTGCGCCAGGTGTGGTCGGGGCCCTCGTACAGGTAGCAGTAGGTGCAGGCGAGGTTGCAGCGGCCGTGCACCTTCACGATGAACTGCCGGAAGGGACGGGAGGGTTCACGGCGAGGAGTCTCGGGCGGCGGCGGGGCGGCGGTGTTTCCGGACACTCCAGCACCCCCATGCCGTACGCCCCGCGCGGCTGCGATACGAGCGCGCCACGGCCCTTCCGCCCGTATGGACGCGCATTCCCGGCCAGTGGCTGGGGGCAAACCCCTGGCACTCTAACTTGGCTTTTTCTGCCCCTAGTTGACCGATAGTGTTGGTTGTTTCGTCACGTTCAGAGGCAGTTGTTGAAGCCCCAGAGCATCTCGCTCGGACGCTCCGCGCGCTCGCGCAGCCCCGCCAGCACCTCCCTGAGGACGGGGTGCTCGACGGTGCGCAGCTCCTCCAGGTCCAGCGCCGTGAGTTCCGGCAGATCCGGCAAATCCGGCACATCTGTCAGATCCTGCGGCGGCCCGGCGTTCTCCCGTGCGGGCGCGTCGTCCCGTGCGCTCATGTCCCCGTTCCCCTCTCCCCTGTGGCCCCTGCCTGCGTGCTCATTCCAGCTCGGCCAGCCGGCGCGCCGTGTCCGCGGCCGTCGGCCCGCCCGTGCCGAGGCTGCCGTCGGGCAGCCGCGACCACTCGGCGCGGGCCGCCCGGTAGGCCTCGCGGGCCGCGCGTGGGCGGGCGGCCGCCTCGTAGGACATACCCCGCCAGTGGTGCGCTTGCGCACCCAGTTCCACCGCGTCCTGGCGCCTGCGCTCCGTTTCGGCCTCCTCCTCGGCCTCCCGCGCCGACTCGGCCGCCGACCGGAAGGCGTCCACCGCGTCGTCCAGGCGGGTGGGCCGGCCCAGGCTCCGGTAGGCCTCGTACTGCGCCTGCCCCAGCTCCAGCCCGCAGCGGGCGGCCAGCAGCGGATCGTCCGCCTCCGCGGCCGCCAGGCCGAAGAGGTGCTCCGCCTCCCGCAGGTCGACCCGGTCGCCGCGCAGCCGGTAGCGCAGGATCAGCGCCCGGCCCAGCATCAGCAGCCGGTACGCCGTGTGCGGACTGCCCGTGGGTGTCTCCGTACGGCAGTCCCGCAGCACGCGGATCGCCCGGGACAGGGGTTCCCAGGCGCGGGCCGCGCTCTCCGCGCCCGCCCGGCGCAACAGCGCCTCGCCCCACTCGGCGAGCACGTCGGAGTAGCCGGCCGCGTCCCTCGACATGTCCCCGGCGGCCAGCGCGAACGAGGCGGCGGCGTCCCGCAGTTCGCGCAGATCGCCGGACTCGGCGTACCGGGCGGCCTTGACGCGTCCGGCGCGCACGTGGAGCAGGGAGCGCAGGCTGCGCCGGGTGGTGCTCGCCAGCGCCTCCTCGACCTGGTCCTGGGCCTCGGCCAGGTCCCCGCCCGACTTCAGCAGGGCGTCGACCAGGTCGAGGTGGATCCGGATCCGCTCCCGGGCCCGGTCGGCACCCCCCGGGGTCTCGCCCGGAGTCTCACCCGGGGTGGCGCCCGCGGTCTCACCCTGGGTCTCGCCCGAAGCCTCGGCCGCCAGCGCGTCGCGCAGGGACCGGGTGGCCTGCTCGGCGTAGCCGCGGGCCTGCTCCGGGTCGGTCGTGGCGTCCGCCAGGCGCAGCAGGAGCCTGCCGTGGGCGAGCGGGAGTTCGGGCGGGCGGTGCCGGCGGTCCGGCCAGATGTCGGCGAACGCCTCCAGCATGCCGACCGCGCCCTGGAGCAGCGCGCTGTCACCGCCGAGCCGCCACTGCGTCTCCAGCGCGCCCACCCGCTCCAGCGTCAGCCGCAGCGCCTCCTTCGGGTCCAGCTCGGGCGCGGCACAGGCCACCGCGTACTCCCGGTCGGCGCGACTCAGCAGGTCCAGGGCGCCGTGCTGGTCGCCGCGGCGCCTGCGGTCGGTGGCGGCGGCGCGCAGCACCCGGGCCAGCGCCGCCCGTTCGCGCAGCGCGTGCGGGTGCGCCACGGCCCGCTCGGCGGCATTCTCCGCCTCCCGCAGCAGCTCGGCCCCGCCCTGCACCTCCCACAGCCGCAGCGTGGCGTACGCGTACTCCGCCCACAGCCCGGGGTCGGCTCCGGCCGGGCGCTCGTGCCCGGTGGCGCCGCGCAGCAGCTGTACGGCGTCGATCACGTCCTGCACCATGCCCTCGGCGTCGAACCGGGCGAGCAGGGTGCGGGCCCGGACCACCGCCGGGTGTGTCGGCCGCTCCCCGGCCGGGGCGCCGCCGCCCCGGGTGCCGTAGAGGCGGAACTGTTCCGGCAGCGGCATGAAGCGTTCCAGCACCCGGGCGGCGACCTCGGCGAAGGGCTGCGGGACCAGCGTCGCGTCGCCGTTGTCGCCGTTCTCTCCGGGGTAGCCGGTGCCGGGCGTGTAGGCGCGTCCCGGGGGCGCGCCGGGCTCCTGCCCCCGCTCGGCCGCCAGGCCGGTACCGCCGCCGAGCTGGGCGAGCGCCAGGGCCGGGAAGTTGGCGCCGCCCTTGCCGAAGCGCTGCTCGATGTACTCGGAGCAGTGCTTGAGGACCAGGACCGCCTCGTCCCGGCCGAGCGTCGACAGCAGCGCCTCCCGCACGTCCGGATCCATCTCGTACCACTGGCCCGCGTCCCGCCCGTAGTCCTCCTCGGCCTCGGCGCGCTGGACGAGGCCGCCGAGCAGCACCTCGGCGAGTTCGGAGGGGCCGGAGCCGGGCAGCATGGTGCGCTGCACCAGCTGCATCACCGGCAGACACAGCGGGGCGGCGGCCAGATAGACGGCGAGGCGTCCGGCGGTCGGGGAGGCCGCGGAACGGAACCGGCTGACCCGCTCCACCGACGTCGGCCTGCGCGTCTGGCGCGGCCTCGGCGCGGGCGGCTGGTCCGCGCGCACCCAGCCCACCGCTCCGGCGACCGGCCCGGTGCCGGCCCCGGACAGCAGCCGCGCCCAGGCGCCGAGGGCCACCGGCTCGGGCGGCAGCACCGGTACGGGCAGGACGCCCGGCGGCGGGACCACCGGGGCACCGTCGGGGGTGCGCACCCGCAGCGCGGTGCCGCCCAGGGCGTCGCCGCGGGCGAGCCGGCCGTACGTCACGGGCAGCCGGGTACGGTTCCACAGGCGCTGGGGCAGCGGCTGGAGCACGGCGACGGGGGCGAGGCGGGCCAGGTGGTGCAGCAGGCGGTGCGCGTGGCCGCTGCGCCACAGCGGGCCGGCGCAGTCGCTGACCAGCAGGGTGATCCGGCGGCCGGTGGGGTCGCTCAGCCGGTCCGCGGTGTGCAGCGGGGCCGCCTCGGCGTCCGGGCTCCGGCTGACCGCGGGCCCGCCGTCCGGACCGGCGTGCAGATGGCTGACCTGGATGTCCCCGAAGGCGCCCAACTGGGCGAACACCTGCTGGAGTTCGGCGAACATGCGGTCCCACACCCGCATCGAGGGCGCGGCGTCCAGCACGAGCTGAAGGCGGGCGTCACCCCGGGTCACGGCGCGGTGGACGGGCAGGATCAGACCGCCCGCACGAGCGCTCAGCTCGGCCGTGGCCGTCTCGTCCAGCTCCGTGCGCAGCGGCGGCGCGGCACTGCGGTACGCCTGCAACGGCCGCAAGGCGCGCTGGAGTTCGAGCGGCGCGGGCAGGACGGGGGCGACGGGCACGCCGACCGGAAGCGCCGTGATCCGCCCGGTCGCCTGGGCGCTCGGGGCGCCGTCGCGAGGTAACGGGTACAGCGTCACCCGGCGGTCGGGCCCGGCGGCGGCCGGCTGTGGTTCCGGCCATCGCGCGGGCGGCTCGGTCGCGGGCTCGGGGCCGCTCCTGCCGCCCTGCCCGGACACGGTCTCGCCCGCTCCCGTCCCCGGCGGGACGGAGGTCCCTGCGGCGCCTGCCGTCCCCTTCGTCTCGTCCTCGTCCCCCGACCCGGCCCACCGCGCCAGCCACAGCGCGTCGCTCAGCCCCTCCGCATCGGGCTCCATCCCGATCTCCCGCAGCCGGAGCACGAGTTCGGCCAGGGGGTCGCCGCCGGTCGTACCGGCAGTGGGGCCGTCGTCGGTCATGCCGAAGGAGGGGTCGTTGCCGGTCATGTCGAAGGCGGGATCGCCGCCGGGCAGGCCGACGGTGGGGTCGGAGTCGGGCAGGCCAGGCCGGTCGGGCAGGCCGGGCCGGTCGGAGGGGTCCGGCGGGACCGGGCCGTGTCGTGCCGCTGCGTCGGGCATCGGCGCCTCACCTCGAACGGTCGAGCCGCTGGATGAGCAGATCGGCGAGTCGCTCGCGGCTGGGCGGGGCGGCCGCGTCGGTGAGGTAGATCGCGTTCAACAGCTGGTCGGCAGCGAGGAGTTCGCTGCGGGAGCGCTCCAGGAAGCGGGCGATCAGGTCGTCGCCCGCCCGCGCGGCCTCGTCACCGAGGTGGGCGCGGACGAAGGTGGCGAGCCGGTTGTGGTCGGGCCGGCCCAGCTCCAGGTGGATGCAGCGGCGCATCAGCGGGGCCGGGAAGTCCCGTTCCCCGTTGCTGGTGAGGACCACGAACGGGAAGGCGCGGCAGCGCACCCGGCCGTCGCGGACGCGGACCTTGGTGCCGTCGGCGGTGAGCACCTCGGCCTCGCCGTCGGGCAGCCGGTCGGCTATGCGCTGCAGCTCGGGTATCTCGAACTCGCCCTCCTCCAGCACGTTCAGCAGGTCGTTGGGCAGGTCGATGTCGCTCTTGTCGAGTTCGTCGATCAGCAGCACGCGCGGGGTGTCCGAGGGCAGCAGGGCCGTACCGAGCGGCCCGAGCCGGATGTAACTGCCGATGGCCTCGACGGCCCCGGGGCTGCCGGCCGCCGCCCCGTACCCGCCCTGCGCGGCGATCTGGACGTCCTGGAGCCGAGCGATGGCGTCGTAGTGGTACAGCCCGTCCTGGAGCGTGGTCCGGCTGACGATGGACCAGCGCAGCACCTCGCCCAGGCCCAGCTCGTACGCCACCGAATGGGCCAGCGTGCTCTTGCCCGCGCCGGGGCTGCCGGTGACGAGCAGGGGGCGGCGCAGATAGAGCGCCGCGTTGATCATCTCCAGCTCCTCGGCGCCGGGCCGGTGCAGTTCGGCCAGGTGCCGGTGCGCGCCGAGCCTACGGTCCCGGGAGCCGTCGCCGTCGCCTTCCCCGTCCGCGTCGTCCCGGCCGGAGAAGTCCCGCCAGGGCGGTGGCGGGGGCAGCCGGCTCATGCCGTCGTGCGGTTCCCCGGCGCCTCGGTAGATGAGCCACTCACTGGATTCGGTCATGTCCGGTCCTCGTCGTCACTCGTCCGCCACGGCAGCCGTCGAACGTGCATCACGGTATCGATCCGCTGGACACCTGGTAAGGGGATCCGGAGGGAACGCGCGCACCGCGTCACGGCGCCTCCAGAAGATCTCCGGTTCCCGGCAGGGGCCTGTGCGGATCGTCGTACAACAGTGCTACTCCATGGGCCCAGTAGGCTTCGGTGAGCCCCGCGTGCATCTGCTTGCGCAGCCCGTGCACCGCGTCGGGCAGGAAGGCCACGCCGTTGCCGTCGTCGACGACCGTCTTGGCGCCCCGGTGGAACTCCCCGCACACGGACTCGGGTTGCCGCCGCCAGCGGCGCCACATCGCCACCCCGAAGCCGGCCCGCAGGATCCGGCCGAGCGCGGCGGGGTCGCTCTCGTAGCGCAGGTCGCCCAGGCGGCACAGCACCGGCACCGTGTGCGGCGCGAGGCCGCGCAGCGCCGCCGTGTCCGGTACGGGTCTGCGCACCCCGTCGTCGCAGTCCAGCACTTCGGCCTGCGCCTGCCAGGCGTGCAGCCGGCGCCAGCGGTCCCGGCGCTCGCCGTCCTCGTCGCCCTCGTCGCCTTCGTCGCCGTACTGCTCCCAGGCCGCCGCCGGCCACGCGCCGGGGCCGTCCGCCCCCTCGTCGGGCAGCTGGTCGCGGTCCGAGCAGCGCACCAGGACCGGCCGTTCGACGCCGAGCGGGACGCCGTCGGACCGCAGCCGCCAGTCGTCCACCGCCGCGCCCAGGAGGAGGTGCGGCAGGGCCACGTAGAGGGTGGCGGGCCGCCCCGGCCCGTCGCACTGCCGGAACGCCTCGGTGAGCGGGGCGGCCACATGGGCGTCGAGGTCGGCGAGCGGGGTGCGCTCGGTCTCGTGCAGCAGCGTCGTGCCGCCGTCCGTGTCCGCCACCGAGATCGACCAGTCGCACCGGTCCGGCTCCCAGCCCCGGCGCAACACCACCAGCAGTACGGAAGGGCCGGGCGGCGCGAGAGACGGATGCTGCGCGGCGTGCTCGGTCAGCACCTGGCCGGGGCCGTCGTCGACCCGCTCGTGTGCGGGATGCGCACGGCCGAGCAACTCGGCGCGCTGCAGGGCGAGTTCGGTGCGGTAACCGGCGTCCAGTCCCGTCGACGCGTGCCTCACCCACTCCCAAAGGGCCGCTTCGGCGGCGCGCACACTGGGCCGCCGGTCGCGCTCGGCCGCCAGGATCCGCATCGCGTAGTCGATGACGAGTTTGCGCGCCCCGTCCTGCCGCGCGTGTTCGTACAGCACGCCCAGGCCGTCCCGCCAGCCGCGCGGGGCGGGCACCAGGGCCGGAAGCCGGAAGTTGGGCAGGGAACGGAGGATGTCGAGCAGGGTGCGGGTGCTGGCCGGCGGCGGTAAGTCGGCCAGCCGGCCGAGGAGTTCACCGCGCTCGTGCGGGCTGAGTGCACGCCCGGGACGCGCGCCGAGTTCGCCCTGGATGTCGGCCCAGGTGGGCGCCGGCGAGTCGGAGGGCTGCTGGCGGTCGCGGTGGTAGCGGTCGTGGGCGTGGAAGACGGCTTGGTAGAGGTCGGCGGGGTGGGGGGTGTCGGGAGGGGGGTTGTTCGGAGGGGGGTTGTCCGCATGGGTGCCGCTGGGGTGGGCTTCGGTCGGACGGGCGTCGGTCAGATGGGAACCGCTCTGCCGAGGGTCGATCGGGTGGGCGTCGGTGTGGCCGGTCCCTGGCGCACCCGTCGGCAACTGGAGGGTGCGAAGCTGCTCGACCCCGATGGACGTGCCGCCCGTACCGTGGTCCGCGCGTGACTTCAGAACGCCGACGACCTCACCCCGCACGGGATCGATCACCGGGCCGCCCGAGACACCGGGCGGCAGATCGTTCTGCCCCAGCCGCACCTGCTCCTCCGGCGACCAGGCGCTGATCGTCCCCTGGACGGAGAGGTATCCGTCGAGGATCTCGAGCCGGCCCCGGGCGCCCGTCCAGCCCGCGTAGTACACCCTGCTCCCGCCGAAGTGCGGGTTGGGACGCTCGGAGACGTACACACACGTGTGCCCGACGGGCTCACCGAGCCGGACCAGCGCGAGGTCCGGGGCGGGCCAACTGCCGGGCACGAGTCGGCCAGCGTGCTCGGGCAGGGTCGCCGCCACCTTTCCGGGCACGGCGCGCGGGTCCTCGTAGGGGCTGGTCCGGTACACCACGGTGACCTCGCCCCCCTCCTCGGCGTGAACCACGTGTGCGCAGGTCAGAACCCAGTTCGGCGCGACGAAGAATCCGCTGCCGAGGAAGCTGCCGGGCTCGTCGTGGGCATACCCGGCACCCGCGTGATGAATGCGCACGGTCGCCGCGAGAACGAGTTCACGGAGGGCAAGCTGGGCAGCATCGAAGCCGTCCGGTGCGCCCCCGTCGTACCGCTCCGTCATACCGCGCCCCCGACGCCGCCGCCCCCGACACCCCCGTGCCCCCGAACGCCGGTGGACGCGCCGGTGTGCGGGGAAGGAGTGGCGTCGCCGGAGAGGTCCGGTGCCGGGGTTGCGGGTGGGGCCGGAGGTGCTTGAGGTGTCGGCGGGGCGGGGGGTGCTGGTGGGACCGGGGGTATGGGTGGGGCCGGCTGGCCGGGGATGCCCTGGGGCGGGGCGGCGGGCGTGCCCGGGTCCGCGCCGGCGTCCGCGCGGGCGTCCGCGCGGGCGTCCGGGTCCGGCGGGCCGTCGCCGTTCCACGTCAGGGTGACCGTGATGGCGGCCTTGGCCTCGCCGTCCGCGAGCAGGCCCACCACCTTCCCGGCCTTCGCGGTCAGCTCGATGCCGAACTCGACGCTCACCTCGTCCGGCCGCACCGCCCGCAGCGGGCCGGACAGCGATCGGGCGACACCGGTGATCAGCGATTGCAGGCTCTCGACGCTCGCCTCCACCCGCTCGGCGAACCCGGTGTCCGTGTACGACAGCCCGCCGGACGACGGCGCGGACAGCTCCTCGGCCCCCGATATCCGGGCCCACACCGGCGTCCCGTCCGGCAGCTGGATCCTCGCTACCCGCGTCGACTGCTCGCTCATCGCGCTCCCCCGTCCCCTCGCCCCGTTGTCGCCCCGTCGCCCCGCCCGGACCGCCTGCCCGTCGGGCCGGACGGCCTGCCTATCATTTTCCTGTTCTCGCCCGGCTCCTCAGGCGGAAAAGCGGCATCTTCCACCTCTCACAGGTTGAGGGTTCTTCCCGCCCGGGAGCGGCCCTACCCCTGCACTGACCGACGGAGCGGCATCCATGTACTTCACCGACAGAGGCATCGAAGAACTGGAGAAGCGGCGCGGCGAGGAAGAGGTCACCTTCGAGTGGCTCGCCGAGCAGCTGCGCACGTTCGTCGACCTGAACCCCGACTTCGAGGTCCCGGTGGAACGCCTCGCGACCTGGCTGGCCCGCCTGGACGACGAGGACGAGGAGTAGTCCGGTCGTACGACAGCAGGCAGTACGAGCGTGAATCCGTACTGCTCACCAGGGGGCCGCCGCGTGCGGCCCCCTACGCAGTAGCAGCGCCTTCTCCTCTTCATCCGCCACGCAGGGGGCGATCTTCCGGCCATCGCCCAGGCCATCCCCGGCCATCCCCGGCCTGCGGACCCACGGCCCCCTCGACCGGACCCACGGCCCCCTCGACCGGACCCACGGCCCCCTCGACCGGACGCGCCCGCCCTCGCGGGCCCGCCCGCGCCGTTCCCCGCCTCCCGCGCCTTGGCTCACCAACCCGAAAGGGTGTCTTGACTTTCCGTGACCACGATATATCGTGAATGAGGAAAGACGCGATATGGCGTGTCGCGACCGCGCTCCGCCCCGCCGCGCCCGAGGAGGCCCCCCATGTCCGAGTGGTCCGTCGCCGAGCCCCAGAAGCTCACGTTCGACACCCCCGTGAGCGATCTGCACGTGCGCATCGTGAACGGAACGGTGAACGTCGTGGGCACCGACGAGGGTTCCGCGCGCCTGGAGGTCTCCGAGATCCAGGGCCCACCCCTGATCGTCACGCAGGAGGACGGCATCCTCACGGTGGCCTACGAGGATCTGCCCTGGAAGGGCTTCCTCAAGTGGCTCGACCGCAAGGGCTGGCGGCGCAGTGCCGTCGTCTCGCTCGCGGTGCCCGCCGACACGCGCGTGGAGGTGGGCGTGGTCGGCGCCGGCGCGGTCGTCTCCGGCATCCGGGGCCCATCGGTGGTCAAGGGCGTCACCGGGGACACGACCCTCGTCGGCCTCTCCGGCCCGGTCCGCGCGGACACCGTGTCCGGCAGCCTGGAGGCGCAGGCCGTCACCGGCGAGCTGCGGTTCAACTCGGTCTCGGGCGACCTGACCGTCGTGGAGGGCTCGGGCCCCACCGTCCGCGCCGACTCGGTCAGCGGCTCCATGATCATCGACCTGGACCCGGACGGCCCCACCGACGTCCGGCTGACCAGCGTCTCCGGCGAGATCGCCATCCGCCTGCCGCACCCCGCGGACGCGGAGGTCGAGGCGAACACGGCGAGCGGCACGATCTCCAACGCCTTCGACGGCCTGCGCGTGCACGGCCAGTGGGGCGCCCACAAGATCACCGGCCGCCTCGGCCCGGGCAACGGCAAGCTCCGCGCCACCACGGTCTCCGGTTCCATCGCCCTGCTGCGCCGCCCCCCGCGCGAGGACGAGGAGGACACCCCCTGGGAGACCGAGCCCCCGACCGCACCGGCATCCACCCCGACGTCCGGCCCGGCATCCGACCCCCAGCCCACCCTGGGAGACAATTCCGTCTCCGGTCAGAGCACCGAAGCCACCAGTGCTCCGTCCGACGGCACGACCGACAAGAAGGTGCTCTGACATGCCTCCCGTCTTCGCCCATGGCCGCCTCCGTCTCTACCTGCTCAAGCTGCTCGACGAGGCCCCGCGCCACGGCTACGAAGTGATCAGGCTGCTCGAAGAACGCTTCCAGGGTCTGTACGCCCCCTCGGCGGGCACGGTCTACCCCCGCCTGGCCAAGCTGGAGGCCGAGGGCCTGGTCACGCACACCACCGAGGGCGGCCGCAAGGTGTACGCCATCACCGACGCCGGCCGCGCCGAACTGGCCGACCGCAGTGGCGAACTGGCCGACCTGGAGCTGGAGATCCGCGAGTCGGTCGCCGAACTCGCCGCCGAGATCAAGGCCGATGTGCGCGGCGCGGCCGGGGATCTGCGCCGCGAGATGCGCGCGGCCGCCTCCGAGGCCCGCAAGGGCGCCACGGCTGGCACCGGCCGGACGGGGGCCTTCGGGGAGTTCGGCGACCTGGGCGAGGCCGAGGCCTGGCGGGCCGCCAAGGAGGAGATGCGCCGGGTCAAGCAGGAGTGGAAGGAGCAGGCCCGGCGCGCCAAGGACGAGAGCCGCCGCGCCCGCGAGGAGGCCCAGCGGGCCCGCCGCCAGGCCCAGGAGGCCCAGACGCGGGCCCGGGCCCAGGCGCAGGAGGAGATGCAGCGCATCGCCCGCCGGGTCCAGGGCCGGGTCCAGGACCACTTCACCCGCGGCGACTGGCCGACCGGCGTTCGGGAGGGCATCGCCGAACTCGCCAAGGAGTTCAGCGAGTTCGGCAAGGAGTACGGCGTCGACTTCGGCAAGGACCGAGGCCCCGGCCGTACCCCGGAAGGCGCCACCACGGGCCCGGACCTCCGCAAGTCGGCCCCCGCCAAGGGACCGAACCACCCCTCCCCGGCCGACTCCACCCCGCATTACTCCACCACCCCGGAGGACTTCCCGGCGGAGTACGAGCCCTCCTGGGCGCACGAGGACAGCACCGGCGACCCGGCCCGTGACCTGGACCGCCTGCTGGACCGCTTCCGCGACGACATCCGCGACGCGGCCCGCGACCACGGCGTGACCGACGACCAGCTCCGCGACGCCCGCCACCGGCTGTCGACGGCGGCGGCCCACATCGGAGCGATACTGCGCCGCCCCCGGGTCTGATCCACCGGCCACGGACGAGGCGGAGAAAGCGGCAGCGGAGGCGGACCCGGCACCCCGCCTCCGCCCCCGCCTCCCCGTCGCCTGACAAGGCCTGCCTCAGGAGTTCGTGAGCACGATCTTCCCGAACTGCTCGCCGGATTCGAGCCGTTCGAAGCCCTCGCGGGCCCGGTCCATGGGGAGCACCTCGTCGATGACGGGTCGTACGCCGGTCGCGGCACAGAAGGAGAGCAGGTCCTCCAGCTCCTCCTTGGTGCCCATGGTGGAGCCGACGACCTTCAGTTCGAGGAAGAAGATCCGGGTCAGCTCGGCGTGCGAGGGGCGGTCGCCGCTCGTGGCACCGGAGATGACGATCGTGCCGCCCGGCCGCAGGGACTTCACCGAGTGGGACCAGGTCGCGGCGCCCACGGTCTCGATGACGGCGTCGACCCGCTGCGGCAGCCGCGCTCCCGACTCCACCGCCTCGACGGCCCCCAGCTCCAGGGCTCGCTTGCGCTTCGCCTCGTCCCGGCTGGTGGCGAAGACCCGCAAGCCCGCCGCCTTGCCGAGCACGATGGCGGCCGTGGCGACTCCCCCGCCCGCGCCCTGTACGAGGACCGAGTCACCGGGCCGTACCCCGGCGTTGGTGAAGAGCATCCGGTACGCCGTCAGCCAGGCCGTCGGCAGACAGGCGGCCTCCTCGAAGGACAGCTCCTTCGGCTTGGGCAGGATGTTCCAGGTGGGTACGGCGACCTGCTCGGCGAAGGTGCCCTGGTAGCGCTCGGTGAGGATCGAGCGGGGCTCGTCGGGGCCGACGCCGTGACCGGTCTGGCCGATGACGGAGTGCAGGACGACCTCGTTGCCGTACTCGTCGATCCCGGCGGCGTCGCAGCCGAGGATCATCGGCAGCCGTTCCTCGGGGAGTCCGACACCCCGCAGGGACCAGAGGTCATGGTGGTTGAGAGAGGCGGCGCGGACCGTGACGTTACTCCAGCCGGGGCGGGCCTCGGGGGCCGGACGCTCCCCCAGCTCAAGGCCGGAGAGCGGCTGGTCGCGGTCGATTCGGGCGGCGTAGACAGCGAACATGGCGTCGACGATAGGTGCGCCGTGCAGTCAACGGAACCACAGGGCCCTGTGACACACGCCCTCTTGCGTGACGAGAGCGCTATGCATCCTGAGCCAGGGGCACCATCAGGGCACCCCCTGCTCACCCGGTCGGCGGGCGGGTGGGCAAAGAAATGGCCCCACCCGAACGGGCGGGGCCATTCAGCGGGGCGTCACCGACGCGCGACGCCCTCGGCACGAGCGGCGGCGGCCACCGCCGCCGTCACCGCGGGAGCGACCCGCTCGTCGAAGGGAGACGGAATCACATAGTCGGCGGCGAGATCGTCACCGACGACCGCGGCCAGGGCCTCGGCGGCGGCGATCTTCATGCCCTCGGTGATCCGGGTGGCCCGCACCTGCAGCGCGCCCGCGAAGATCCCCGGGAAGGCCAGCACGTTGTTGATCTGGTTCGGGAAGTCCGAGCGGCCGGTCGCGACGACCGCCGCGTACTTGTGCGCCACCTCGGGGTGGACCTCCGGGTTCGGGTTGGCCATCGCGAAGACGAAGGCGCCCTCGGCCATGGAGGCCACGGCCTCCTCGGCGACCGTGCCGCCGGAGACGCCGATGAAGACGTCCGCACCCGCCAGCGCGTCCTCCAGCGAGCCGGTGATGCCGGCCTTGTTCGTGAAGGAGGCCAGCTCCCGCTTGACCGAGGTGAGGTCCTCGCGGTCCGCCGAGACGACGCCCTTGCGGTCCGCGACCGCCACGTCCCCGATGCCGGCCTCGACCAGCATCTTGGCGATGGCGACGCCGGCCGCGCCGGCGCCCGAGATGACGGCCCGCAGCTGTCCGATCTCGCGACCGCTGAGCCGCGCCGCGTTCCGCAGCGCCGCGAGCGTCACGACGGCCGTACCGTGCTGGTCGTCGTGGAAGACCGGGATGTCCAGCCGCTCCTGGAGCCGACGCTCGATCTCGAAGCACCGCGGCGCCGAGATGTCCTCCAGGTTCACTCCGCCGAACGAGGGAGCGAGCCGGACGACGGTCTCGACGATCTCGTCCACGTCGGTGCAGTCGAGCGCGATCGGCACCGCGTCGACTCCGCCGAACTGCTTGAACAGGATCGCCTTGCCCTCCATCACGGGGAGGGAGGCCTGGGGACCGATGTCCCCGAGTCCGAGAACGGCCGTACCGTCGGTCACGACGGCCACCACGGAGGACTTCCATGTGTAGTCGTTGACCAGCTCCGGCTGTTCCGCGATCGCGGTGCACACGCGCGCGACGCCGGGCGTGTACGCGAGGGAAAGGTCGTCCTTGTCACGGACCGGCACCGTGGCCTGCACAGCCATCTTGCCGCCGCGGTGCAGCGCGAACACCGGGTCGAAGGAATCGAGGGGCTCGGCCCCGGACTCCTGATCCGTACTGTTGTCGCTGCGAGGATTGACGATCTCCGCTGCCACTTTGTCTTACCCCTTAGGTATGCATGGTTTGAGGGTCGACCACTCCTGGTGAGGGGTGGGCGGGCACCGCGTACGGCCCGAATGCTTGATACGTGCAGGCCCTACGCGACGGGCGCGCCGCACACGCGCCCTGAGCCCCGGATGAGGGGTGTAAAGAACCTTCTTACCGGACGGACGGCGCCGACGACGAGTCCAATAGGTGCAAGGTCACATCTGGCGACCAGAAAGCCACACGCAAGTGACACGCCGCTGACGGGTGCGCGGAGCGTGCGGCGGAGCGGGCACCCGGGGGCGCGAACGCCGCGAAAAGCCACCACTCCGGCGTCCACATCGTGAGATACGCCGAAGAATTTCCGGCTGGAGGGCTTGATTCCCGCAGATGTTCGATGGCGGTGAACCAAGGTTGTACCGACCTGAGACGGTTCGGGGGTCACCCGTTATCCGATTTTGACATGGCGACGCCCCTGAATGGCGTAGTCCGAATGGCAGGATGCCGTAAACCCACGAGGTCGCGACACACGATGGCGTGTGCTGTCGTCGACCCAACGGCATCTCCACACCTTCCGCGGAGGAACCACCATGACCGCAAGCTCCACCCGTCGTACGACCGCCCGTGCCAGGACTGCCGCGGTCGGTGCGATCGCGGTCGCTGGCGCCCTGATCCTCACCGGCTGCGGTGACCAGACGGACAAGGGCAATGACAGCGGCTCCACCTCGTCGTCCTCCGCCGCCGCGCCGCTCGCCGACAAGCTCCCCGCGGACATCAAGAAGTCCGGTGTCATCAAGGTGGGCTCCGACATCGCCTACCCGCCGGTCGAGTACATGGAGGGCGGCAAGGCCGTCGGTATCGACCCGGACATCGCGGACGCCCTCGGCAAGCAGCTGGGTGTGAAGTTCGAGTTCCAGAACGGCAAGTTCGACCAGCTCATCGTGGGTCTGCAGGGCGGCCGGTCCAACGTGATCATGTCGGCGATGAACGACACGAAGGACCGCCAGAACGGCATCGACTCCGACACCGGCAAGAAGGTCGGCAACGGCGTCGACTTCGTCGACTACTTCACCGCCGGCACCTCGATCCTGGTCCAGAAGGGCAACCCGAAGGGCATCAAGTCGCTGGACGACCTGTGCGGCAAGGTCGTGGCCCTGCAGCGCGGCACCACGTCCGAGGGCATCGCCAAGGCGCAGAGCAAGAAGTGTACGACGGACGGCAAGAAGGCCATCACGCTGCAGACCTTCGACACCGACCCCGAGGCGCTGCTCCGTCTGAAGCAGGGCGCGTCCGTCGCGGACCTGAACGACTTCCCCGTCGCGGCCTACAACGCCAAGACCTCCGGCGGCGGCAAGGACTTCGAGGTGGTCGGCGACCAGATCGAGGCCGGCCCGTACGGCATCGCGATCAGCAAGGACAAGGCCCAGCTGCGCGACGCGCTCCAGGCCGCCATGAACGCGATCATCAAGAACGGCGACTACCAGAAGATCCTGCAGAAGTGGAACGTCACGCAGGGCGCGGTCACCGAGGCGAAGATCAACGGCGGCTCCTGAGCAGCTTGAGCAACACTGAAGGGCTGTCCTGTGACTGACACGGTCGACAAGACTCCGGCGCCATCCGTGCCGCCGGAGCAGATCAAGGCCATCCCGGTGCGCCACTACGGCCGCTGGGTGGCGGGCGCCGCCGTCGTCGCCGTTCTGGTGCTGATCGGTATCGCCTTCTCGAACGCGAAGATCAACTACAGCATCATCCCGGACTACCTGACGGACGGAACGATTCTGTCCGGTGTCTGGCACACGCTGTACATCTCCGTGCTCGCCATGGCGCTGGGCCTCGTCCTCGGCGTCGTCCTCGCGGTGATGCGGATGTCGTCGAATCCGGTCACCAGCTCCGTCGCGTGGCTGTACATCTGGTTCTTCCGCGGCACCCCGGTGCTGGTGCAGCTGCTGCTCTGGTACAACCTCTCCCTCGTGTTCCCCATCCTCAACCTGGGGTTCTACAAGGACGAGATGAACCAGGTGATGACGCCGTTCCTGGCGGCGCTGCTGGGTCTCGGCCTGAACGAGGCCGCATACATGTCGGAGATCGTGCGCGCCGGCATCCAGTCGGTCGACCTGGGGCAGACGGAGGCCTCGCACGCACTGGGCATGACCCAGGGCAAGACGCTGCGCCGGGTGATCCTGCCGCAGGCGATGCGGGTGATCGTGCCGCCGACCGGCAACGAGTTCATCAACATGCTGAAGACCTCGTCGCTGGCCTACGCGGTGCAGTTCAACGAACTCATCAAGCGCTCGACGGACATCTCCAGCACCTCGCTGGCGGTCGTCGAGATGTATTTCGTCGCATCGATCTGGTACCTGATCCTCACCAGCGTCTTCAGCGTCGGGCAGTATTACCTTGAGCGGCGTTACGCCCGCGGTTCGACGCGCAACCTGCCGCCGACCCCGTTCCAGCGCCTGAAGAAGAACCTCCGACTGTTCGGTTCGTTCCGCCGCCCGGAGGTGGCCCGATGACCGGTCTCAGCAAGGACATCACCCCGCCCACCAGCGGCGCGCCGATGGTCAAGGCCGAGGGCGTGCACAAGTCCTTCGGGCTGTCGCACATCCTCAAGGGCATCGACCTGGTGGTGAACCCCCGCGAGGTCTTCTGCCTGATCGGCCCGTCCGGTTCTGGCAAGTCCACCTTCCTGCGGTGCATCAACCACCTGGAGAAGATCAGCGCCGGCCGGCTGTACGTGGACGGCCATCTGGTCGGCTACCGGCAGAAGGGCGACAAGCTCTACGAGCTGAAGGAGAAGGAGGTCGCGGCGCAGCGACGGGACATCGGCATGGTGTTCCAGCGCTTCAACCTCTTCCCGCACATGACGGCGCTGGAGAACGTCATGGAGGCGCCGGTCCAGGTCAAGGGCGAGGCCAAGGCGGTCGCCCGGGAGCGCGCCGAGCGACTCCTGGACCGGGTGGGCCTCGGTGACCGCAAGGGCCACTACCCGGCTCAGCTCTCCGGCGGTCAGCAGCAGCGCGTGGCCATCGCCCGGGCTCTGGCGATGCAGCCGAAGCTGATGCTCTTCGACGAGCCGACCTCGGCCCTCGACCCGGAGCTGGTCGGCGAGGTCCTCGACGTGATGCGGGACCTGGCCGAGGACGGCATGACGATGATCGTCGTCACCCACGAGATGGGCTTCGCCCGCGAGGTGGGCGACAGCCTGGTGTTCATGGACGACGGCGTGGTGGTCGAATCCGGCCATCCGCGCGATGTCCTGACGAACCCTCAGCACGAGCGGACGCAGTCGTTCCTGTCCAAGGTGCTGTAAGGCGTCACTGCACGAGAGGGCGGTACGGATTTCCCGTACCGCCCTCTCGCGTACTCCCGTTCGTCAGGGCAGCAGCTCCGGCTTCAGTACCAGTGCGCGCAGCTGGGCGCGGGTGAGCGGGAACGACTTCAGCACCGGGCCCTGGGAGCCCTTGCCGAGGAAGCCCTTCCAGTCCTGCACGTACAGCGCACGACCGTCCTTCAGCAGCAGCCGTGTCTGCAGCCCCTTCACGAGCGTCGTCTGGACGAGGTCCTCCGCCTCGTCGCGGTTGCCGCACAACAGGTATGCGCTGCGGAACAGCGCCGTGCGCCTGCCCTCGACGAAGGCCTGCAGAGCCGCTTCCCCGCCCCGCGTCATCCCTCCCCCTTTCCGCCGGCCCACCGGTTACGGACCGTCTCACCCGTACCAGTGCGGTGGGACGCCCGCGGGGACGCAGAAGAGGCGGTACGAATTTCTCGTACCGCCTCCGGCCTGCGTGGCGTGCCCTACTTCAGGGCGAGGAGCAAGGTGTCGGAGGGCGAGCACCACACCGCCCGGGCCTCCCCGAACCCCTTCTCCCGCAGGGTCCGCGCATGCCAGGCCACGGAGGGCATGTCCCCGTCGGCGTGCTCCCCGTAGATCTCGAAGCGGCGGGCGGTCGGCTCGGCGAGGACGGGGTCCTTCGCGGCCAGCTGCCACCAGTCGGCCCAGTCCAGCGCGCCGTCCCGCTTGGCCTGTTCCATGCGGGCGTGCCGCCGGGCGCGCTCGGCCGCGTTGATCCGGGGCGTGGTGTCGTCGATCATGTGGTCCGCGTTCATGAAGACACCGCCGTCGCGGACCAGTTCCGCGACCTGACCGTAGAGGGCCGCGAGGGGTTCGCTGTGCAGCCAGTGCAGGGCCGTGGCGGTCAGGACCGCGTCGTAGGAGTCGTACGGCAGTTTCGCCGGCCAGTCGGGGTCCTTGAGGTCGGCGGTGACGAAGGAGACGCGGTCGTCGCCCTCGAAGGTGCCCCGGGCGATGGCCAGCAGGGCCGGGTCGAGGTCGACTCCGGTGCTGGTCGCCTCGGGGAAGCGCGCCAGCAGCCGGGCGGTGATGCTGCCCGTGCCGCAGGCGAGATCGAGCACGCGCGGGGCCGTGCCGACGAGCGCCTCGACCATGTCGAGCATGATCCGGAACCGCTCCTCGCGGTCCGGCATGTACCACTCCTGCTGTCGGTCCCAGCTCTCCTGCCACGCGGCCCAGTCGGTTCCGGTACTGGTGGTCATGGATTCCCCGTCCCCTCACACACGCGTAATACCCTGGAAGCACGACCGGCTGTTACCCGACCGCAGACACGACCATAGAGCGCCCCCGTAAGGACTACAAGTGGAACTGGCCTATTACTCGGATTACGCCGTACGCCTCGTCAACAGCGAGGAGCCGGTCCGCGGCAAGGACTCCCTGACCTCGGTGGAGGCCGTCCGCGACCTCTTCGGCGCGAACTCGTCGGCGGCCCGCCGCGCCGGCGACGCCGACGTCACGCGCTTCCGCTCGGTCCGGGCCCGGCTGCGCGCGGTCTTCGAGGCGGCCGACAAGGGCGACGAGACGCTCGCCGTGGACCTGCTGAACTCCCTCCTCCTGGAGTTCCCGGTGAGCCCGCAGATCTCCGGCCACGACCACCGCGACGAGGACGGTCGCCCCCTGTGGCACATGCACCTGGCCGACCATCCGTCCAACCCGACCGCCGGCTACGCGGCGATCGCGGCGATGGGCCTCGCCTTCCACCTGACCGAGTACGGCGTCGACCGCCTCGGCCTGTGCCAGGCGGCACCCTGCCGCAACGCCTACCTGGACACGTCCACGAACCGCTCCCGGCGCTACTGCTCCGACCGCTGCGCGACCCGCGCCAACGTGGCCGCCTACCGGGCCCGCAAACGCCTGGAGGCCGACCGGTCCGACAGCAGCGGCCTGGCCGCCGAGAACGCCCAGCGCAGCAGCGCGAGCGGCGAACGCTGACCGCGCCCGAGCGGCCGGTAGCGGAACCACGCCTTCCCCAGGATCAGCTCCTCCGGCACCACCCCGTAGTCGGTGCTGTCCCCGCCCGCGTACGGGTTGTCCCCGAGCACCCACCAGCCGCCCTCGCGCCGCTCCACGGCACGCTTGACCACCAGCAGGTCCTGCTGGAACGGGTGGCGCAGGACGACGACGTCCCCCGGCCTGACCGAGGCCCCGTACTGGACCAGCAGCTGGTCCCCGTGATGCAGCGTGGGCACCATGGACGGCCCCGTCACCTCGGCCAGTCCGAAGGGCGCCACTGCCCTCCCCCGATCGGTCTCCTGCGACAGCTCCGGCATCCCCGGCACCTCCCCGGTCCGTTCCTCCACCAGTCTCAGTCTCACCCTGGACTTTTGTCCTAAGCCCTGGGGGGCACTCGGGAAAACCCGTCCCTCAGGGAGTAATGTCCCACCTGAGAAGACGATCACGAGGAAGGAATGCTCCATGCTTTCCCGCCTGTTTGCCCCCAAGGTCAAGGTCAGCGCGCACTGCGACCTGCCCTGCGGCGTGTACGACCCGGCCCAGGCCCGCATCGAGGCGGAGTCGGTGAAGGCCGTGCAGGAGAAGATGGCCGCCAACGACGACCCGCACTTCCAGGCTCGCGCCACCGTCATCAAGGAGCAGCGCGCCGAGCTTGCCAAGCACCACGTCTCGGTGCTCTGGAGCGACTACTTCAAGGCCCCGCACTTCGAGAAGTACCCGGAGCTGCACCAGCTGGTCAACGACACCCTGAAGGCCCTCTCGGCCGCCAAGGCGTCCACCGACCCGGCCACCGGCCAGAAGGCGCTGGACTACATCGCCCAGATCGACAAGATCTTCTGGGAGACCAAGAAGGCCTGACGGTTCTTCTCGTCGCCAGGGGCCCGGCACTCACCCACCGACCGGGCCCCTTCGCCGTCTCTGGGCCCCTTCGCCGCGTCCGGGCTCGGACCCTGTTGCCGGTTGTCCGTGCTTAGGATCACCGCCATGACCACCACGACCGCCATCCGCTGGACGTACGCCTTCGTCGACCGACCCGCCGACCGGCTCGCCGAGGCCGGGGCCTTCTGGTCGGCCGTCACCGGGACGCGGCTGTCCGAACCGCGCGGGGATCAGGGTGAGTTCATGACCCTGTTGCCCGAGGGCGCGGACACGGACGCGTGCGTGAAGCTGCAGGGGGTCGCCGACGGGGCGGGTGGCGCGCATCTCGACCTGTGTGTCGAGGACGTGCCCGCCCTGGTGCGGACGGCCCGGGAACTCGGCGCGGACCTGGTCGCGGACCACGGCGACTGGGCCGTACTGCGCTCCCCCGCCGGACAGTTGTTCTGCGCCGTGCCCTGGCACGAGGAGTCGGTACGGCCGCCCGTGATCGAGGGCAGCCGCCTGGACCAGGTGTGCCTGGACATCCCCCCTTCCCGGTACGACGCCGAGACCGCCTTCTGGACCGCGCTGACCGGCTGGGACCAACCGGGGGCCTCCCGGCCGGAGTTCCGGGTGCTGACCCCGCCGCCGGGGCTGCCTGTCCGTTTCCTCCTCCAGCGCCTCGGCGACGAACGCCCGGCCGGCGCCCACCTGGACATCGCCTGCGCGGACCGCCGGGCGACCCGTGCCCGGCACGAGCGGCTGGGGGCCGTGTTCGTCGCCGAGCAGCCCCACTGGACGGTGATGCGCGATCCGGTCGGCGGCACGTACTGCCTGACCGGACGCAACCCCGAGACCGGCGGGCTACCGGCGGCTGCCGACAAGCCCCCGGCGCCTGCGCGCGACTGACGTCACCCCTGTCACGCCCGTCACCCCCGTCGTCCCGTCGTCTCCGTCACCTCCAGGGCTCCACGTCCACTACGGCGTCGACCGGCACCGGGCCGTACACGTGCGGGAACTCCTCCCCGCCCGGCTTCATGGCCTCGTACTTGAGCGGCACGTCGAGCCGGGCCGGGTCCACCACGAGCACCACCAGCTCGTCCGGGCCCGCGTAGTCGCCGTACAGGAGGGCGCCGATGTGCGGGAGTTGCTCGCGGGTGGAGAAGTGGATGAAGCCCTCTTCCTGGAGGGTGCGGCCGCGGGTCGACACCTCATAGGTGCCGCGCTCGCGGGCCTCCTCCCACAGGGAGCGCTCGGTGACGTGGACGATGTGCGGAAGTTTCGGCATACGGCCACGCTACGGCCACGGCCCGGCCGCGGCACCGTCCATGATCGGCCGGATCACCACGGGATAGTCGGGCAGGCCCTCGGGTCCGGGGCAGCGGGTGACGCGTTCGGCGATCTCGGTGGCCCGGTCCAGGCCGGCGCAGTCCACCACCCAGTAGCCCACTATGTGCTCCTCGGTCTCCCCGTACGGCCCGTCGGTGATCACCGTGTTGCCGTCCTCGTCGCGCCCGACCAGCCGGGTCCGGGCGGGCTCGGCCAGGCCCTGGGCCTCGACGAGTTCGCCCGACTCGGCGAGGTCGTCGTTGATCGCGTTCATGTACAGATACATGGCCTTGAGCTGCACCTCGGTCCAGGCCGGGGAGTGCGCGGAGGGTCTGCCCGCCATCGCGTCGTAGTCCGCCTGCGTGCCCTGCACCATCACCAGGTACTTCATGGTCCGCTCAGGGTTCCTTCGCGGAGGATTCCTCGGGTCGCGGCTGGTCGTCGGTCCCGGACTCCGGTGCCGCCGGCTCGGCAGGTCCCCCGTAGGCCTCGCAGTCGGGGTTGTGGCACGGGCCGGGGGCCCACACCGGTACCCAGGCGCCCAGCGTCTTGTGCCGCCCCACGATGGTCCCGACGGGCTGTCCGCAGACGGGACAGACATGTTTCACCCTGCCCATGTCCCCAGGGTAGGGCGGGCGCGGGTTCAGCGCTTCCTGCGGTACGTCCGCATGAGCGCGCCGTTGCCGAAGGTGCGCACCGAGTCCAGGGTGAACTCCTTGATGTCGAGGCCGGTGCCGAACATCGGCATGCCCGTGCCGTAGACGATCGGGTAGGTCTTGATGACCAGTTCGTCGATCTCGTCGAGCAGGGCTCCCGCGAGCCGCGAGCCGCCGCACAGCCAGATCCCCAACCCACCCTGCTCCGCCTTCAGTTCCCGGACCCGGCCGACCACGTCCTCGGCGATGATCTCGATGTGCGGGTCGGGCGAGGCACCCAGGGTGCGTGAGGCGACGTACTCGCGCAGATGGGCGTAGGGGCTGGTGATGCCCTCCTTCAGCGCCGGTTCGTAGCTGCCCCGGCCCTGGATGACGGTGTCGAACCGCTTGTTCTCCAGGCCGTCGGCGCCGTACTGCTTGCGGACGTGCGTGGGCAGGGTCTCCGGGAACTCCGTCGTGAGGAACGCGAGGTACTCCTCGTCGAGGAAGCGGAACATCGCCGTGGCGTCGCCGGCTTCGTCGCCGATGAAGCCGTCGAGCGAGCAGGCGATGAGGTACGTGAGCTTTCGCAAGCTGTTCTCTTTTCGTAGGCTGCCGGGCGGCGGTGTAACCACTCCGGTTGTAGTGCTCCATTTGTAGTACTCCAGTTGTAGTGGTGCAAGGTGTTTCCGGGAGAAGTCTCGGGACGAGGGCAAGTGGGAGAGGTGGTTCCGCATGGCGGGGAATCCGGAACGGCGGGCGGCACTGGTGGACGCCGGGATCACGGTGCTCGCGCGGGAGGGCGCACGAGGCCTGACGTTCCGTGCCGTGGACGCCGAGGCGGGTGTGCCCACCGGCACCGCCTCGAACTACTTCACCGGCCGTGACGACCTGCTCCGCCAGATCGACGCCCGGCTGCACATCCGGCTCGCCCCGGATCCCGAGGTGATGGAGGGACTGCTGCGGGGCGCCCGGGACCGCTCGCTCGTCACGGCCCTCATGCGGGACCTCATGAACCGCGCGGTCCGCGACCGCACTGGCTACCTCGCCCTGCTGGAGATGCGCCTGGAGGCCACCCGGCGCCCCGAACTGCGCGCCTCCTTCACCACGTCGGTACGCGGCGACCTGGAGCAGGGCATGGAGTTCCACCGACAGGCCGGCCTGCCCGGCGGGGACGAGACCGTCACCGTCCTCTACCTCGCCATGCTCGGCCTCATCCTGGAACACCTGACCCTTCCTGGAGTCCTGGACGGCGCCCTGGACGGGGTGAGCGTGCCGGAGGGGCTGGTCGAACGGATCGTGGCGACGGTGGTCCCCGAGAAGTAGACCGACGGATCCAGGGGCTCGGCTTCAGGAAGCCGACTTCAGCAGGCCGGCTTCAGGAGGCCGGCTTCGGCAGGTCAGCCGCGCGGTTCCCGCCACATCGGCCATACGCGCGGGCCGTCGGGCAGGTCGAGGGGCTCGCGGTCGGTGAAGCCGAGGCGCTCGTACAGTCCCCGGCTGCCAGGGTTGCTGGCTTCCAGGTAGGCGGGCAGACCCTCGCGGTCGCAGCGGTCGAGGACGGGCCCGAGAAGTGCCGTACCCAGGCCCTTGCCCTGCCGGTCGGGCAGCACGCCTATCAGCGGCAGATACAGATGCGCACGGTCCGAGGGATGCGCCGCACCCGTCAACCGGCCCACCAGTTCCACGCGTTCGTTGTCCGGGTCGATCGCCTCGCGCAGCCGGGCCGGGCCGTCGTCCTCGGCGTGGGCGCCCTTGTCCCGCGCGGGCTCGGACAGCCACAGGGCGCATGCCGAGCCGTCCTCGGTGACGTCGGCCCACCCCTCGTTCAGCACGAGTCCGGTGAGGGCGGCCACCAGTCGGGGATGCACCGCACGGCGGTACTCCGGGTCCGGGAACAGCCAGCCGCTGACCGGATCGCTCTGGAAGGCCGCGTCCAGGATGCCGATCAACAGATCCCGGTCACCCTGCCCCGCCGTCCTGACCCTCACTGTCCGCTCGCCCATGGTCGCCCCCGCGCTCTTCCCCGTAGTCCCCGTGGTCTCCTGTCCCGTCCGGCTCCGCCGCCTTCGACGTCACCGGCCGTCACTGTGAGAACGCACCGCGTCTCCACCGGGTTCCCGAGCGATCGACTTTCGCGAGCGAATTTCTCGCGCCCTCTCCGCACCCGCGATGGAGATGGGGACGGGCCCCGCACACTGTGGGGATGTGCGGGACCCGAGGGCCGGAGCCCCCGGTGACCGTGCGGGGTCAGGAGCCGCACGGTCCCGGAGGCTCCGGGTTCTTGTGGCCGCCCGGGCCGATCGGCTGCCCTGGCCGACCGGCTGCCCAGGCCGCTCGGGCCGAGCCGCTCCGGCCGCTCGGGCCGCTCAAGCCGCTCGCGCGGCCGATCACTCTCGGCCCGGTCTCAGCTGCTGCGCCGGGTCACGAACTCCGCCAGTGCCAGCAGGCCGCCCGCCGAATCCGGGGCGGGCACGGCGCGGGCCAGCTCCTGCATCGCCCGCCCCATCCGGTCGGCCGCCTCGGCCTGCGCCCAGTCCCGGCCGCCCGCCTGCTCCACGGCCAGGGCCGTCCGCGCGAGCTCCCCGTCGTCCCCGCTCTCCGTCGCGACGTACGGCTTGCCGTACAGCTCGGCGAGTTCGGCCGCCGCCGGAGTGCCGGAGACGAGCGCCGCCACCACCGGCAGGGACTTCTTGCGGACCGCGAGATCCGCACCGGCCGGCTTGCCGGTGCGCCGCGGATCTCCCCATATGCCGATGACGTCGTCGATCAGCTGGAAGGCGAGCCCGGCCTGGCGGCCGAAGGCGTCCAGCGCCGCCACCTCCTCCTCCCCGGCGCCCGCGTACAGCGCGCCGAGTGCGCAGGCGCAGCCCAGCAGCGCGCCGGTCTTCGCCTCGGCCATGGCGAGCACCTCGTCCAGGGTGACCTCGTCGGGGGCGCGCTGCTCCATGGCGGTGTCGGTGTGCTGTCCGGCGCACAGTTCGACCACGCAGTCCGCGAGCCGGGCGGCGGCCGGACCGGAGGCCGGGTGCGGGTCCTCGGCGAGCAGCCGCAGGGCCAGCGCCTGCAGCGCGTTCCCGGCGAGGATCGCGTCGGGGACCCCGAACACCGTCCATGCCGTGGGCCGGTGCCGACGTGTGGTGTCCCGGTCCATCACGTCGTCGTGCAGCAGCGTGAAGTTGTGGATCAGTTCGACCGCGGCGGCGGCCCGCACGGCCGCCGCCCGCGCCCCCGGGCCGCCCAGCGCGGTGGCCGCGGCGAGCACGAGGGCGGGCCTGATCGCCTTGCCGGCGCTGCCCGCCGCCGGGGTGCCGTCCGCCTGCTGCCAGCCGAAGTGGTAGAGCGCGATCCGGCGCATGGGGCCGGGCAGCGACTCGACGGCCGCGCGCAGCTCCGGGTCGACGAGGGACCGGGTCCGCTCCAGCAGCGCCGGCGCCTCCTGCCCGTCGAGCGGACCGGTCCCGGCGTCAGCGCCCGGACCGCGCCGCTCGCGCGGTCCTGGTGGCGCGGGCTCCTCCCCCGGCCCGCCGGACCGTGTCTCCCCCGTTGCGTGCTGTTTGGTCTCCGTCATGAACTCGGCCATGGTTCCCCCTCGCGGAGTCCGCGGACGGCGGCGCTTCCGCTCCGGCTGGACGCATACCCCGAGGATGTACCCGCCCCGGAGGGCAGGAACACGGCCGCGAAGTGCGGAAACGTCACCGCCACCGGCCGATCTCGACGTTCTCCAGCACGCCGAGCGCGTCTGGCACCAGGACGGCGGCCGAGTAGTAGGCCGTCACCAGGTACTTGATGATGGCCTGTTCGTTGATGCCCATGAAACGCACGGACAGGCTCGGCTCGATCTCGTCCGGGATGCCGGACTGCCTCAGGCCGATGACACCCTGGTCCGCCTCGCCGGTCCGCATGGCGATGATCGAGGTCGTCCGGGCTTCGGTGACCGGGATCTTGCTGCACGGGTAGATCGGCACGCCCCGCCAGGTGGGGATGCGGTTACCGCCCATGTCGATGGTCTCCGGGACCAGTCCGCGCTTGTTCAGCTCGCGTCCGAACGCGGCGATCGCGCGCGGGTGGGCGAGGAACAGCTTGGTGCTGCGCCGGCGGCTGAGCAGCTCGTCCATGTCGTCCGGGCTCGGCACGCCGTCGTGCGGCTGGATCCGCTGGTCGTACTCGCAGTTGTGGAGCAGGCCGAAGTCCCGGTTGTTGATCAGCTCGTGCTCCTGGCGCTCCTTCAGCGCCTCGACCGTGAGCCGCAGCTGCTGCTCGGTCTGGTTCATCGGCTGGTTGTACAGGTCGGCCACGCGCGTGTGGATGCGCAGCACGGTCTGGGCGATGCTCAGCTCGTACTCGCGGGGCCGGGCCTCGTAGTCGACGAAGGTGTGCGGGATGTCGGGCTCACCGGAGTGACCGGCGGCCAGCTCGACCTCCTTCTCGCCGTACTTGTTGGTCCGCTGCTCGGGGACGGAGCGCAGCTGCTGGACGTGGTCGCGCAGCGAGTCGGCGCGCTCGGCGACCTGCTCGAAGTCCTGGCGGCTGAGGATCAGCACCGTGCACGCGGTGTCCGCGCGGGCGGTGTACTCCCAGATGGCGTCCGGGTCCACCAGCGCCTGCTCGCCGAAGTAGGCGCCGTCGGCGAGGACGCCGAGGACCGCGTCGTCGCCGTAGGGACCGGTGCCGACCTTCTCGACCCTGCCGTGGGCCAGCAGGTACACCTCGTCGGTCTGGCTGCCGAAGGACGCGATCACCTCGCCGGGCGCGTAGTCCCGCTGCCGGCAGCGCCGGGACAGCTCCGTCAGCACGTCGATGTCCTCGTACGACCGCAGCGCCGGCAGCTCGCCGAGTTCGGCCGGGATGACCTCCACCTGGTCGCCGGTCTTCACGAAGGTGATGCGGCCGTCGCCGACGGCGTAGGTCAGGCGCCGGTTCACCCGGTACGTGCCGCCGTGTACGTCCACCCACGGCAGGGTGCGCAGCAGCCAGCGGGAGCTGATCTCCTGCATCTGGGGTACGGACTTGGTCGTGGTGGCCAGGTTCCGCGCTGCCGCCGTGCCGAGAGACTGCTGCGGCTTGCCCTGATCCGTGCGGACCTCTTCGCCTACCGACATAAGGAAATGCCCTCCCATGTACGCCCGGTGCCGGATCTCACCTGGCACCGGTCTCACTGAAACGAGCCTTCCATCACGCAGAGCACGCGCACCATTACCCAAAAGAGCGGGAATGGATCATCCGACTACTGGGCAGAAAGAGGGATCTAGCCCTCTGTCGCCCTCGCTGCACCGATTGTCCGGATCGGCTCGCACAGGCCCCTGGGGCCCGGTCCACGGCGTGATGATCCACCACACCGTCACCCGGGGCGGCCGGCACACCGTCGAGCTCGGCGACGGCGAGGATCCCTGGCCCGAGGAGCAGCTCGACGCGATCGTGCGGGCCGCGGCGGCGGTGTGCCGACGGCACGGCTGGACGGAGCGGTCGGTCATCGGCCACCGGGAGTGGCAGCCAGGGGAGGGTGGATCCGCGGGGGTTCACGATGGCGTCCCTGCGGACCGGATCAGGGAACGGCTGAAGGACGGCGGCTGAGGAACAGCGGCAGAAGGACTGGGGGCCGACCCGCCCTGGGGCCGGGCGCGGGCTCCGCCGCTCGGCGACAATGGGCGCGTGACCAGCGCCGACCCGCTCGCCCCCGTGCTCCCCTCTCCCCTCCAAGAGGTCCGCGACGACCGATTCGAGCGGCAGAGTGTGCGGCTGCTGCTCAAGCGGGACGATCTGATCCACCCGGAGCTGATCGGCAACAAGTGGCGCAAGCTGATGCCGAACATCGAGGCGGCGCGGGGCCGGCCGCTGGTCACCTTCGGCGGGGCCTACTCCAATCATCTGCGAGCCACCGCCGCAGCGGGCCGCCTCCTGGGGCTGCCGACGGTCGGCGTGGTCCGCGGCCAGGAGCTGGCGGACCGCCCGCTCAACCCGTCGCTGTCCCGGTGCGCGGCCGACGGCATGCGACTGCACTTCGTCGACAGGTCGACGTACCGGTGCAAGGGCGAGCCGGAGACCTTGGCGGCGATTCTGCGCGCGGCCGGCGCGGAGGCGTCGTACGTCGTGCCCGAGGGCGGCAGCAACGCCGAGGCGGTGCGCGGCTGCGCGGCTCTCGGCGAGGAGATGCGCGGGCGGGCCGACGTCGTGGCGGTGGCCTGCGGCACCGGCGGCACCCTAGCCGGACTCGCCGCCGGGCTGGGCACCGGGCAGCGCGCGCTCGGCATACCGGTCCTCAAAGGCGGCGGCTTCCTGGAGGCCGACATAGAGGCCCTCCAGGAGCGCGCGTTCGGCGCCCGCACCGGCGTCTGGTCCCTGGACGACCGCTTCCACTTCGGCGGTTACGCCCGTACGACACCGGAACTGGACGCCTTCGCGGAGGACTTCGAGCAGCGGCACGGCCTGCCCGTGGAACGCCTGTATGTCGCCAAGTTGCTGTACGGACTTGTCGCCCTGGCGGAAGAAGGCGCCTTCGCGCGCGGGACGACGATCGCGGCGGTCGTCACCGGACGGCCCTTCCCGCCCACCCAGCCGGCCCAGCCGCCCCCGCCCTCCTAGCCCACCCAGACCAACCGGCCACGACGGCCGCCGGACAGCCCGCCGGGCCGCCTAACCCGCTTCCCGGTAGGCCGCCGCCTCCTCCAGGTCGAGCCTGCGCAGCAGCGCCCGCAGCATCTCGTCGTCGATGTAGCGCAGGTCGCGCAGCTTGACGAAGACCTCGCGCTCGGCGCCGATCATCTCGCGGGACAGCCGGCGGTAGGTGTCGTCGACGGACTCGCCGGTGACCGGGTTGACCTGGCCGAGCCGCTCCCAGACGGCGTTGCGGCGGCGCTCCAGGACGGCGCGCAGCCGGTCGGCGAGGGGCGGGGGCAGGGCGTTGCGCTCGTCGGAGAGGAGTTCGTCGAGGTGGGTCTCGGCGGCCCGGGAGGCCTGCGCCTGGGCGTTGGCCTCGGCGAGCGTCTCGGCCTGCTGGTCGCGGCCGGGAAACTTGAGCAGGTGGATCAGCGGGGGCAGGGACAGTCCCTGCACGACCAGCGTGCCGATGACGGTGGTGAAGGTCAGGAAGAGGATCAGGTTGCGCTGCGGGAAGGGCTGGCCGCCGTGCACGGTCTCGGGGATGGAGAAGGCGATGGCCAGGGAGACGACGCCTCGCATGCCGGCCCAGCTGGTGACCATCGCCCCTCTCCAGGTGGGGTTGTCCTCGCGTTGCCTGACGCGCTCCGAGAGCACGCGGGGCCCGAAGGCCGCCGGGTAGACCCAGACGAACCGGGCCAGCACGACGACGAGGAAGAGGGCGACGGCGTACCAGGCGGCGCGCGGGCCCTCGGACGCGCCGAGGCCCTTGAGGACGACCGGGAGCTGGAGGCCGATCAGGGCGAAGACCGCCGACTCGAGGATGAAGGCGACCATCTTCCACACCGCCTCCTCCTGGAGCCGGGTGGCGAAGTCGACCTCCCACGCGCGGTGGCCGAGGTAGAGCGCGACGACCACGACCGCGAGCACCCCGGAGGCGTGCACCTGCTCGGCGACGCCGTAGGCGACGAACGGGATGAGCAGGGACAGGGTGTTCTGCAGGAGGGCTTCCTTCAGGTGCGTGCGCAGCCAGTGCAGGGGCGCCATGAGGACGAGGCCGACGCCGACGCCGCCGACCGCGGCGATCAGGAACTCGCGGATGCCGCCCGCCCAGGTCGCGCCCTCGCCGATGGCGGCGGCCAGGGCCACCTTGTAGGCGGTGATCGCGGTGGCGTCGTTCAGGAGCGACTCGCCCTGGAGGATCGTCGTGATCCGGGACGGCAGCCCGACCCGGCGCGCGATCGCCGTGGCGGCCACCGCGTCGGGCGGCGCCACCACGGCGCCCAGCACCAGCGCGGCGGGCAGCGGCATCCCGGGGACGAGCAGATGGACGGCCCAGCCGACGACGACGGTCGCGAAGAGCACGTAGCCCACCGACAGCAGTGCCACCGGTCTGAGCTGGGCCCGCAGGTCGAGGTAGGAGCTGTCGCTCGCCGAGGTGTACAGCAGCGGGGGCAGCAGCAGCGGGAGGACGACCTCGGGGTCGAGGGTGTAGTCGGGCACCCCGGGCACGTAGGACACCGCGAGGCCGGCCGCGACCAGCAGCAGGGGCGCCGGCACGGGGGTCCGCCGGGCCGCGCCGGCGACCGCGGCGCTGCCCGCCACCAGGAGCAGCAGCGGCAACACGTCCATGATCCTCGCCCACCCTCTTTTTCCGCGCGGTCACCCGCACGCCCGTCGTAACCTGGCAATCATGAAACAGTGCACGCACGCCGACGCGCTGCCGCACCCGGAACCCGGGCCGCTCAGCGAGACCTGCCTGGAGTGTCTTGCGGAGGGGACGCATCCGGTACAGCTGCGGCTCTGCCTGACCTGTGGCCACGTCGGCTGCTGCGACTCCTCGCCGAAGCAGCACGCGACGGGGCATCACACGGAGTCCGGACACCCCGTGATGCGGAGCTTCGAACCCGGAGAGGACTGGCGGTGGTGCTTCGTCGACCACGTTCTCGTGTGACACTGCACGGGAGACGACATGCGGCCGCCACCGCGGACGGTTCGGGCGTCTGACGCCGGGGTACGTCAACCCGGCGCGCGCTCTTCCCATTTGGGCCCGCAAACCCTCTAGACACGGAGCGTATCCGCAGCTTTACTGTGAGTGACGCCAGGGGGTTGGGGTCCCAGGGACAGGAACGTTCCGAGCGCGATAGCGTCACCGCGGAACCACGTACGCGTTACCCCGGGGGGCGACCCTCGGCCCCGTAAAGCTTGTACCACCATGGAGGTGAGGGTGTCCCAGATCGCAGGCGAGCCCGCGGCGAACCAGGACTTCGTGGAAGTCCGTCTGCCGGCTGCGGGTGCCTACCTGTCGGTGCTGCGGACGGCCACGGCCGGTCTGGCGGCCCGCTTGGACTTCACCCTGGACGAGATCGAGGACCTGCGCATCGCTGTGGACGAGGCCTGCGCGATCCTGCTCCAGCAGGCCGTGTCGGGCTCCGTGCTGAGCTGCGTCTTCCGGCTCGTCGACGACTCGCTGGAGGTCACGGTGTCGGCGCCGACCACCGACGGCCACGCCCCCTCGCGGGACACCTTCGCCTGGACCGTGCTCTCGGCCCTCGCGGGCAAGGTCTCGTCCGCCGTCGACGAGGACAAGACCGTGTCGATCAGCCTCTACAAACAGCGCGGCGCGGGTCCCGGGCCGGCGTGAGGAACGGGGACGGTCCGGTGCGTGACGAAGAGCGCGGCACACGGGAGCTGCCGACGGGGGGCACCAGCCCCTCGAACGGCTCCCGACGCATGACCGACGGCATCGACGGCATCCCCGAGCAGGCCAGACCCCACCCGGAGGACGACTCCGCGCAGGTCGGCCATGACGGTGCCGTGCAGAGCGCGCCTGCGCAGGAGCGCGGCGGACCCCGGTCCGCCCCGCACGCGCAGGCGAGGGCTCGGGGAAGGGTGACGGGCGGGACGATGAGCGAGCACGAGCGAGACGCCGAGGACGCCGCGCCGGGCGCGGAGGCCGTGCAGGCGGCACAGCACGACCCCCAGGACCGGAGCGGGGCGCGCGCGATGTTCGTCGAGCTACGGGGGCTCAAGGAGGGCAGCCCGGAGTACGCGGAGCTGCGCAACCAGCTGGTCCGCATGCATCTGCCGCTCGTCGAGCACCTGGCGCGCCGCTTCCGCAACCGCGGCGAGCCGCTGGACGACCTCACCCAGGTCGCCACGATCGGCCTGATCAAGTCCGTGGACCGCTTCGACCCGGACCGTGGTGTGGAGTTCTCCACGTACGCCACCCCGACCGTCGTCGGCGAGATCAAGCGGCACTTCCGGGACAAGGGCTGGGCGGTCCGGGTGCCGCGCCGGCTGCAGGAGCTGCGGCTCGCGCTGACCACCGCGACCGCCGAGCTGTCCCAGCAGCACGGCCGCTCCCCCACGGTCCACGAGCTGGCGGAGAAGCTCGCCATCTCGGAGGAGGAGGTCCTGGAGGGCCTGGAGTCCGCGAACGCGTACTCCACGCTGTCCCTGGACGTCCCCGACACCGACGACGAGTCGCCCGCGGTCGCCGACACACTCGGCGCCGAGGACGAGGCGCTGGAGGGCGTGGAGTACCGCGAGTCGCTCAAGCCGCTGCTGGAGGACCTGCCGCCGCGCGAGAAGCGGATCCTGCTGCTGCGGTTCTTCGGGAACATGACGCAGTCGCAGATCGCGCAGGAGGTCGGCATCTCCCAGATGCACGTCTCCCGGCTGCTCGCCCGGACACTGGCCCAGCTGCGGGAGAAGCTCCTCGTCGAGGAGTAGGACCCCTGCGAAGAGTCCGCTGCGGGCGCCTACTCGGCGCGGCCCGGTCCCTTGATCCCGAGGGCCTGGGTCGTCGCCGGGTTCACCAGCAGCACCAGCGAGGCCACGGCGACCACCGCGAGCGCGATACCGGCGCCGATGGCCATGCTGTCGGCCTTGAGCAGGTTGTAGGCCACGGGAAGGGCCATGATCTGCGTGATGATGGCGGGCCCGCGGCTCCAGCCACGCCTGAGCAGCAGCCCGCGCGCGGCGAGCAGCGGCAGCAGCGCGAGCACGGCCAGCGTGATCCCGCCGGTCACGGCCTGCTGCCGGTCGTCCGGGTCGCCGGTGAGCCCGAGAACGAGGATCCAGACGCCCCCGACCACCAGGGCGAGCCCTTCCAGCGCGGCCAGCGCGGCCGCGTACGTCAGCCGACGCGGGCGCGCTCCGGCGGCGGCACCGGATGCCTCGGTGACCGGGGCGGTGTCCTGGGCGGGCTTCTGCTCACTGCTCACCCCAGAAGCGTAGCCCTGCGCCCTGCGGCGGCCGCCTCCACCCCGCGCGCCGCGCGGTCGTGGGCGCCGACGTGCGTGTCCAGGCTCACGCCCCCGTCTCTTACCGGATCCCTACCTCGGTCTGGGCCGAGTACCACCCAGTAGGTACGCTGCCATCCATGCGTGCACTTCTCGTGGTCAATCCGGCGGCAACCACCACAAGCGCACGCAGGCGTGATGTGCTCATCCACGCGCTGGCGAGCGAGATGAAGCTCGAGGTGGTCACCACCGAGTACCGCGGCCACGCACGGGACCTCGGCCGGCAGGCGGCGGAGAGCGACGACACGGACATGGTCGTGGCCCTCGGCGGCGACGGCACCGTCAACGAGGTCGTCAACGGTCTCCTGCACGGCGGCCCGGATCCGGAGCGGCTGCCCGGCCTCGCCGTGGTCCCCGGCGGTTCCACCAACGTCTTCGCCCGCGCCCTGGGCCTGCCCAACGATCCCGTCGAGGCCACCGGCGCCCTGCTGGACGCCCTGCGCGAGGGCCGCGAGCGCGTCGTCGGCCTGGGTCTCACCTCGGGCACGCCCGGCACCGAGGACGAGGCGGTGCCGGACCGCTGGTTCACCTTCAACGCCGGGCTGGGCTTCGACGCGGGCGTCGTCGGCCGGGTCGAGCAGCAGCGCGAGCGCGGCAAGAAGTCGACGCACGGGCTCTACGTCCGTCAGGTCGTCCGGCAGTTCCTCGGCGAGCCGCACCGCCGGCACGGCACGATCACGCTCGAACGGCCCGGCGCGGACCCGGTCACCGATCTTGTTGTCGCCATAGTCTCGAACACGTCCCCTTGGACGTATCTCGGCAATCGTCCGATGTACACGTCACCTAAGGCGTCGTTCGATACGGGCATCGACGTACTCGGTCTCAGCCGCCTGTCGACGGCCGCGGTTGCCCGGTATGGCACGCAGTTGCTCACTTCGTCCCCCGAGCGCGGACCCCACGGCAAGCACGCTGTCTCCCTGCACGATCTGGACCGCTTCACCTTGCATTCGAAGGCTCCTCTGCCCCTCCAGATGGACGGCGACCATCTGGGACTGCGTACGAGCGTGACGTTCACAGGCGTACGCCGTGCACTGCGTGTGATTGTGTGAGCGGAACAGGCAAAAGTCCTTTCACTCGAACGTTTAGGCCAGGGTCCACCCCATGGAAGTACGGCTGTGACCTAGTCGACACCGAGGAATCAAAAAAAACTTTCCGGAAGGGGTTGTATCCGCCGCTGAGGTTTGCGAGTCTCTACGTGGCGATCGGGACGGCCCGCAACACCGGCCTCCACAGATCACCGGAACCCCTCTTCAATCAAGGACCACGCCGGGGAAGACTCTGCGGTCGGCCCTTCACTTGTTGAGGGATTCGTGAAAGCGTTCACATTCACAAGCAACTTGCACGTAATACCAAGGAGAGGTAGCAGCCATGGACTGGCGTCACAACGCCGTTTGCCGCGAGGAAGACCCCGAGCTCTTCTTCCCCATCGGCAACACCGGTCCTGCGCTGCTGCAGATCGAGGAAGCCAAGGCCGTCTGCCGTCGCTGCCCGGTGATCGAGCAGTGTCTGCAGTGGGCGCTCGAGTCCGGCCAGGACTCCGGCGTCTGGGGTGGTCTCAGCGAGGACGAGCGCCGCGCCATGAAGCGTCGCGCCGCCCGCAACCGGGCTCGTCAGGCCTCCGCCTGACATCCCACCCCTGCTGACAGCCTGAGCTTGGCGGCGCGTACAGCACGTACGCATCTCCCGCCCCCGAGCCGCAGCGCGCAGTACCCCCGATGCGCATAGCTTCGAGCCTTCAGCCCCGGACCACGAAGTGGCCCGGGGCTCAATGCTGTTCGGGGCGGGGTCAGTAGCTACTTCTGCGCCCGCACCGGGATGTCGAGGATCACCCGGGTCCCCCGCTCCGGCGCCGGGACCATGTCGAAGGTGCCGCCCAGCTCCCCCTCCACCAGCGTCCGTACGATCTGCAGGCCGAGGTTGCCCGCGGTCTGCGGGTCGAAGCCCTCGGGCAGACCGACGCCGTCGTCCTGGACGGTGACGAGGAGGCGGGCCTCCTTGGTGGTGCCGCCGCGGACCGCGGAGACCTCGACCGTGCCGGTGTCGCCCTCGCGGAAGCCGTGCTCCAGGGCGTTCTGCAGGATCTCGGTGAGGACCATCGACAGCGGGGTGGCGACCTCGGCGTCGAGTATCCCGAACCGCCCGCTGCGCCGGCCGGTCACCTTGCCCGGCGAGATCTCGGCGACCATCGCGAGCACCCGGTCGGCGATGTCGTCGAACTCCACCCGTTCGTCCAGGTTCTGAGACAGCGTCTCATGGACGATGGCGATCGAACCGACCCGGCGGACGGCCTCCTCCAGGGCCTCCCGGCCACGCTCGGAGTCGATGCGCCGGGCCTGCAGCCGCAGCAGGGCCGCGACGGTCTGGAGGTTGTTCTTCACCCGGTGGTGGATCTCCCGGATGGTCGCGTCCTTGGTGATCAACTCCCGTTCACGACGCCGCAGTTCGGTGACGTCCCGGCACAGCACCAGGGAACCGGTGCGGGTGCCCTTGGGCTTGAGCGGAATGGCCCGGAACTGGATGACGCCGTCGTTCGCCTCGATCTCGAACTCGCGCGGGGCCCAGCCGCTGGCCGCCTTGGCGAGCGCCTCGTCCACCGGGCCCCGGGTCGGGGCGAGTTCGGCGGTGGTCTGCCCCAGGTGGTGACCGACCAGGTCGGCGGCGAGGCCGAGACGGTGGTAGGCGGACAGGGCGTTCGGGGAGGCGTACTGGACGATGCCGTCCCCGTCCAGCCGGATCAGGCCGTCGCCGACGCGCGGCGAGGCGTCCATGTCGACCTGCTGGTCGGGGAAGGGGAACGATCCTGCAGCGATCATCTGCGCGAGGTCCGAGGCGCTCTGGAGGTAGGTCAGCTCCAGCCGGCTCGGGGTGCGGACGGTCAGCAGGTTGGTGTTGCGGGCGATGACGCCGAGGACGCGGCCCTCACGCCGTACCGGGATGGACTCGACCCGTACGGGGACCTCTTCGCGCCATTCCGGGTCGCCCTCGCGCACGATCCGGCCCTCGTCGAGCGCCGCGTCCAGCATGGGCCGGCGGCCGCGCGGGACCAGGTGGCCGACCATGTCGTCCTGGTAGGAGGTCGGGCCGGTGTTGGGGCGCATCTGGGCGACGGAGACGTACCGGGTGCCGTCGCGCGTGGGGACCCACAGGACCAGGTCGGCGAAGGACAGGTCGGAGAGCAGCTGCCACTCCGAGACCAGCAGGTGGAGCCACTCGAGGTCGGAATCGCCGAGTGCGGTGTGCTGGCGTACGAGTTCGTTCATGGAGGGCACGTTGTGAGCGTACCCGGGGTCGCACGAGTGGCCGAAAAACACCCGCGGGCCGCGGCGCCTGGGAGGGACCCTCAACCCTCCCGGCACCGCAGCCCGGAGCATCATCGGCCGCGGGGTGTGCGGTCCCGGTCGGCCGAAGGTCGAGGAGCCGGGGCAGTCAGGGCAGAGAGCTCCGGTTCCTCGTCCGCCTTCCTGTGCGGGGAAGACGGAGGCTTCTTCACTTGGATTGTGGACTAGACCACAAAGGTGTGTCCATGGTCTTGTCGGTATGCACGAGACGCATGGCATCCGATCTACGGATGGCACCCGATGCCACGCAGCCTAGCCCGCCCGGGTCAGCTGCGGGGCCAGATGGCCATGGCAATTTCCGCGAGGGCCTCCAGTTCCTCCCGGCTCGCCCCGTCCCGGGCCTGCTGGGACATGCCCTGGATCATCGCCGCGGTGTGCCGGGCGAGCGCGGCGGAGTCGGTGCCGGCGGGCAGCAGGCCGGCCGTCGCATCGGCGCGGATCCGGGCTTCCAGGGCGGCGACTGCGGCGGTGCGCCGCTCCCGCAGCAGCCGCTCGACCTCGGGGCTGGTGCAGTTGGTGGCCGCGTGGGCGACCAGGCAGCCGTAGGGGTGGGCGGGGTCGGTGTACGCGGCGGCGGCCTGGCGCAGCGTGCGCTCGACGGCGGCGCGGGCGGTGGGCTCCTCGGCGAGGGCGCGGTCACCGAAGGCGCCGTGGGTGTCGGCGTAGACCCGGACGACCTCCTCGAACAGGGTCCGCTTGTCACCGAAGGCCGCGTAGAGGCTGGGGGCGCCGATGCCCATGACCCGGGTGAGGTCCGCGACGGAGGTGGCCTCGTAGCCGTGCCTCCAGAAGGCCAGGAGCGCCTTCTCCAGGGCGGTGGCACGATCGAAGGAGCGCGGGCGGCCACGCGATCCGGGGGTCACCATGGCGGGCATTTTATAGCGGACCCTAGAGAAATAAAGCGGCCCTCCGGGACCCCGATTCTGTTAGATTGGTCTAAACCAGTCAGACGTCCAGAGCCCTCTTCAGAACGGCAGGCCAGCGTGGAAGTTGTCATCGTTCCGGACGCCGCGGCGGGCGGCGAGCTGATCGCCGAGGCCATGGTCCAGCTGCTGCGGCGCAAGCCGGACGCCCTGCTCGGTGTGGCCACCGGCTCGACGCCGCTGCCCATCTACCAGGCGCTGACGGCCAAGGTGCGCTCCGGCGCCGTGGACACCTCGCGGGCGCGGATCGCCCAGCTCGACGAGTACGTGGGCCTGCCCGCCGAGCACCCCGAGTCCTACCGCTCGGTGCTGCGCCGGGAGGTGCTGGAGCCGCTCGGGATCGGCATGGACGCGTTCATGGGGCCGGACGGCACGGCCGAGGACGTCCAGGCGGCCTGCGAGGCGTACGACAGGGCGCTCGCCGGGGCCGGCGGCGTGGACCTCCAGCTGCTCGGCATCGGCACCGACGGGCACATCGGCTTCAACGAGCCCTGCTCCTCGCTCGCCTCGCGCACCCGGATCAAGACGCTGACCGAGCAGACCCGCGTCGACAACGCGCGGTTCTTCGACGGTGACATCGAGCAGGTACCGCACCACGTCATCACCCAGGGCATCGGCACCATCCTGGAGGCCCGGCACCTGGTGCTGCTGGCGACCGGCGAGGGCAAGGCGGACGCGGTCGCCGCGACCGTCGAGGGCCCGGTGGCGGCCGTCTGCCCCGCCTCCGCGCTCCAGCTGCACCCGCACGCCACGGTGGTCGTCGACGAGGCCGCCGCGTCCAAGCTGAAGCTGGCCGACTACTTCCGGCACACCTACGCCAACAAGCCGGAGTGGCAGGGGATCTAGAAACACGCCGCGCCCCTGAGGCAACGGAAGGCGCCGGTCGCTCTCATGCGTCCGGCGCCTTCCGTGTCGTAGGGGCTGCTACACCCCCGCGATCACCTCCGCCGCCGCCTGCCCGCACACCCGGGCCGCGCCGTGGGTGGCCAGGTGCAGGGCGCCTCGGGCGGGGGCCTGCGGAACGCCCATCTCGACCACGACGGTGTCGGGGCGGGCCGCGAGCAGGATGTCGAGGGCCTCGGCCATCCAGGGGTGGCGGTGTTCGTCGCGGACCACGGCGACGACGCGGCGCTCGCCCGCCGCGGCCAGCGCCTCCTTCCCCGCCGTCTCCCCCGTGAAGCTGCCGGTCTCGGTGCCGGGCAGCAGGCGGCCGAGTTCGGCGGCCACGCCCCACGGCGTCTCGTCGCCGACGGCGATGTTGGCGACGGGCGAGAACGCGGCGACGTACGGCGCTTCGGTCAGCGGTGTGAAGGACGCGCCGCCCGTCATCCTCAGGGCGCGACGGGCCGCGCGCAGGCCCACCTCGGGGTCGGGGGCGGTGTCGGTGCCGGCCGCAGCGGTCCGGGCGGCCAGCTCCCGTACCCGGCGGGCCGCGTCCGCGAGCCGCTCCGCGGGCAGTTCGCCGGAGCGCACCGCCGCCACCAGGGCGTCCCGCAGCCGCAGTACCGTTTCCTCGTCCGCAAGGCCGCCGCCCACGCAGATCGCGTCGGCGCCGGCGGCGACGGCGAGGACGCTGCCGTGCTCGATGCCGTAGGTGTCGGCGATGGCCCGCATCTCCATGCCGTCGGTGACGATCAGGCCGTCGTAGCCGAGTTCGCCGCGCAGCAGGTCGGTGAGGATGCCCCGGGAGAGGGTCGCGGGGCGGTCCGGGTCCAGGGCCGGGACCAGGATGTGCGCGCTCATCACGGCCCGGGTGCCGGCGGCGATGGCCGCGCGGAAGGGGACCAGGTCCCGGGCGTCCAGGACGTCGGCGGCCACGTCGATGCGGGGCAGCGCGTGGTGGGAGTCGACGGCGGTGTCGCCGTGCCCGGGGAAGTGCTTGGTGCAGGCCGCGACCCCCGCCGACTGGAGGCCGGTGACGTAGGCGGCGGTGTGCCGGGCGACCAGGTCGGGGTCGGCGCCGAAGGAGCGGACGCCGATGACCGGGTTCGCGGGGTTGGAGTTGACGTCGGCGGAGGGGGCCCAGTTGAAGTTCACTCCGCAGGCCGCGAGGCGGCGGCCGAGTTCGCGGGCCACGGCACGGGTCAGCTCGACGTCGTCCACGGCGCCGAGGGCGTGGTTGCCGGGGAAGCTGGAGCCGCCCCGCACCTCCAGACGCGTGACGTCTCCGCCCTCCTCGTCGATCGCGACCAGGACGTCGTCCCGTTCCGCGCGCAACTGGGCGGTCAGTGCGGCGAGTTGTTCCGGGGAGGCGATGTTGCGGCCGAACAGGCCCACGGACGCCAGGCCCTCGCCGAGGCGGCGGAGCAGCCAGTCGGGGGCCGTGGTGCCGGTGAAGCCGGGCTGGAGCACGGTGAGGGCGTCACGCGCGAGGTCGTCCTTGTCCGGGTCGAACGCGGTGATGCCGCCGGCGAGTGTCGTCATCGGGTGAGGTCATCCCTTCACGGCGCCGGCGGTCAGGCCCGCGGCCATCTTGCGCTGGACGAGGAGGAACAGGACGACGATCGGCACGGCCATCATCGTGGCGCCGGCCATCATCGGGGCGTACTCGGTGCCGTGCTTGGTGGTGAAGTTGCCGAGCCAGACGGTCGCGGTCTGGTGCTCCTGGCTGAGCAGCATCAGGGCGTACAGGTACTCGTTCCAGGCCTGGATGAAGGCGTAGACCGAGGTGGCGACCATGCCGGGGGCGAGCAGCGGGAAGACGACGCGGATGAAGGCGCCGGTGCGGGAGCAGCCGTCGACCATCGCGGCCTCCTCCAGCTCCCGGGGGATGTTGACGATGAAGCCGCGCAGCGTCCACACCGTGAAGGGGAGGATGAAGGTCAGGTAGGTGATGATCAGGCCGGACAGCTTGTCGTACTGGTCCAGGTCGTTGAGCAGCAGGAAGACCGGGATGATCATGGCGACCAGCGGGACCATCTGGACCGCGAGGATGCCGACGATCACGATCTTGCGGCCGCGGAAGGCGAATCGGGAGATGGCGAGCGCGGCCAGCATGCCGACGACGATGCCGATCGCCACGACGGCCAGCGACACGATCAGGCTGCGGCCGACCGGGCCCCAGAAGTCGGCGATGTCCAGCGCGCGGCGGAAGTTGTCCAGGGTGAAGCCCGTGGGCAGCAGGCTCGGGTCCGGGTCGATGGCGTCCTTGGCCGGCTTGAACGCCGTGTTCAGCATCCAGTACACGGGGAAGCCGGCGGTGACGAAGACGAGGAGGCCGAGGAGGTTCCAGCCGAGCCTCGGAAGCCGGCGGCGGCCCGTGGAGGCGGCGGCGCTGCTCATGCTGCTCATTCGACTTCCCCGATCTTCAGCATCTGGCGCATGTACACGGCGACCACACCGAGCAGCAGGACGACCGTGATGAGGGCGATCGCCGATCCCTGCGCGTAGTCGTTGACCACGAAGGCGCGGTCGTAGGAGTAGGTGGTCAGCAACTGGAACTCGGCCTCCGGGTGCCCGTTGCGCATCACGAAGACCTGCGGGAAGACGCCCATGTCCCAGATGACCGAGAGGGTCGTGAGCATCACGATGATCGGCTTCAGGATGGGCAGGGTGACGTACCGGAAGACACCCCAGGCGCCCGCGCCGTCGAGGCGGGCCGCCTCCTCCAGCTCCTTGGGGACCTGGGTGAGGCCGGCGCTGAGCGTGATGACGACGAAGGGGACCGCGCCCCAGACCACCAGCAGCATGATCACGGCGAGGCCCTCGGGGCCGCTCGCGAACCAGTTGTGGCCGATCATGTCGACGCCCGGCAGCTTGCTGATCAGGGCGTTGAGGATGCCGTAGTCGGCGTCGAAGAGCCACTTGAAGACGGTGGTGGCGACGATGACGGGCATGCCCCAGCTGGCCACCAGCGCGATGTTGATCAGGGTCTTCACCCAGCCGGAGACGCGCTGCAGCAGCAGGGCCACCAGCATGCCGAGGACCATGGTGAAGATCACCGAGCCGGCCGCGAAGACCATCGTGCGCAGCACGACCTGCCAGAACTCGCTGTCGCCCAGCACCGAGGAGAAGTTGTCGAACCCGGCGGACTCAGCCGGCTGGAAGCCCCACAGCTGGGACTGCCCGAACTTCTGGAAGGACAGGGTGACCAGGCGGACCAGGGGATAGCCCATGACCAGGGCGAGGACGATCAGACAGGGGGCGAGCAGCAGCCAGGGGGTGGTCGCTCCGCCGGTTCTGCTCGATCCGCGTGGTCGGTCGGGGGCGCCCGGTGGCGGCGCCTGCCGCGGCGGCGGCACCTTGGCAGGGGTGGTCGTGTCTGCGGCACTCATCGCGCGCTCCTCAGCGGTCCCTCTGGTCGTACGAAGCAAGGCCGCGCGGCGCCGGACACCGCGCGGCCGTACGGGGAGCGGGGCCCCTCCCCCGGTCACCGACCGAGATCGAAGGGGCCCCACGACTCAGGTCACTTGGTGTTGATGACCTTGTCGATCGCGGCGTCCGCTTCCTTCGCGGCGTCCTCGACCGACTTCTTGCCGGTGCCGATGTTCTGCAGCATGGTCTGCAGGACCTGGGCCTTCTCGACCTGGCCCCAGCCGGGGGCCATCGGGACGAACCAGTTGGACTCGGCCGCGGTGGCCGGGACGAGGGTCGCCGGGTCGTTCTTCAGGGTGGCGAGGTCCGTCTTGTTGTTGGGCAGGTTGCCCTTGGCCATCAGGCCCTTCTGCCCGGAGGGACCGGTGAAGGCGTTGATCCACTCGGCGGCGACGGCCTGGGCCTTGGACTTCACCGGGACGGCGAGGTCGGAGCCGCCGAGGAAGACCGGCATGTTCTTGCCGGACGGGCCGGGCAGCACGAAGTTCTCGAGGTTGTCCTTGAGCTTGCCGGTCTTGTCGTTCTTCGGGTCGGCGGCGGTCGCGCCCTCCCAGGCCGCGCCGAAGATCAGGTCCGACTTGCCCTGGCCGTAGACGATGTAGCGGTCGGACTCGTCCTTGGTCTTGTCGCCGTGCATGTACTTGTCGAGGACGCTCTTGAACTCGCCCAGACCCTTGAGGGACTCGGGCGAGGAGAGGTTGGCCTTCCACTGGCCGCCCTCCTCCTTGGCGATGGAGCCGCCGGCGTCGTAGACGAAGGACATGGCCGCGTACCAGTCGCGGGTGGGCTGGTACCAGGCGTTGAACTTGGCGCCCTGCTTCTTCTGGATCTTGTCCAGGTCGGCGGTCAGCTCGGCGTAGGTCTTCGGGGTCGCCTTGATGCCGGAGGCGGCGGCGATGTCCTTGCGCCAGGTGCCGACGCGGCCACCGGCGTAGTACGGGACGCCGTACGTCTTGCCCTGGTAGGTCACGGAGGCCTTGAGGCCGTCCAGCCAGGCGGAGGAGTTGTCGAACTTGGCCGGGTCGACGGGGGCGAAGGCACCCTTGACCATGTAGCCGAGCATCTCGGTGTTGCCCATCTCGACGACGTCGGGGGCCTTGTCGGTCGCCAGGACGGCGTCCAGCTTGGTGTTCTTGTCCGGCCAGCCGTAGTACTCGTGCTTGATCTTGATGCCCGGGTGGTTCTTCTGGACGGCGGCGTCGGCGGCCTTCACCAGGTTGGGCCAGTTGTTCTGGGCGTCGACGGTGAGCCAGACGGTCAGCTCCTTGGCGTCCGCCCCCTGTGCCTTGTCGTCCTTCTTGTCACTGCCACACGCCGCGATGGAGACGACCATGCCCGCGATACCGATCGCGGCTATCAGCTTGCGCTTCACGCCACCCTCCTCAGGGATGCCACAAACCCCCCTGCCTCCCCGCGGTGACCGTCAAGCCGTCGTACCGCCCGTGGGGCCGGGACTGGACCAATGGTGTAGACCAGCACCGGGAGCTTGGCCCAGACCAATAGGCCTGTCAAGGGTGTTCAAGCAGGCTCCGGGCGTCCGTGACGCGACCGAGATATGCAGGGACCTTTCATTACGCAAGCGACAGATCGGACGGACCAGTTCCGTTGGACCATTCCACCTCGCGGGGCGATGGACTAGACCAACCGAAGGTGCGACGGTATACAGAGGAGATCACGGAGCGTGCGGGTGAACCCCTGCCACGAAGCCGTGCCACGATGTGAGCCGTGGCCGATGGGATGTCGGTCGCTTTCGGCATCCGGAGCCGGGAAGGCAGAGCATGAGCACCGACGTCAGCAGTGCGGAGAACGAGGCCGGCGCGACCGTCCGTACCGCGCGCGTCCCCAAGTACTACCGCCTGAAGAAGCACCTCCTGGACATGACGGAGACGCAGGCGCCCGGCACGCCGGTCCCGCCCGAGCGCACGCTGGCCGCGGAGTTCGACACCTCCCGCACCACCGTCCGGCAGGCCCTGCAGGAACTGGTCGTCGAGGGCCGGCTCGAACGCATCCAGGGCAAGGGCACCTTCGTCGCCAAGCCGAAGGTCTCGCAGGCGCTGCAACTGACCTCCTACACCGAGGACATGCGCGCCCAGGGCCTGGAGCCGACCTCGCAGCTGCTGGACATCGGCTACATCACCGCCGACGACCGGCTCGCCGAGCTGCTCGACATCACGGCCGGCGGACGCGTGCTGCGCATCGAGCGGCTGCGCATGGCCAACGGCGAGCCGATGGCCATCGAGACCACCCATCTGTCCGCCAAGCGCTTCCCGGCCCTGCGCCGCTCGCTGGTGAAGTACACGTCCCTCTACACCGCGCTCGCCGAGGTCTACGACGTCCATCTCGCCGAGGCCGAGGAGACCATCGAGACCTCCCTGGCCACCCCGCGCGAGGCCGGCCTGCTCGGCACCGACGTCGGCCTGCCGATGCTGATGCTCTCCCGCCACTCCGTGGACCGCGAGGGCAAGCCGGTGGAGTGGGTGCGCTCGGTGTACCGCGGGGACCGGTACAAGTTCGTGGCGCGGCTGAAGCGGCCGGTGGACTGAGAACCGGCGGAGGGCCGAAATCCGGCCGAAACGGGCCTTGTGGCGGCGGGAGTTGCCGTCTTCACGGCACGCGCGCCAAATCGACATGCCGATATCCGGACGAGGTCTTCCGCTTCCACGACACCGTCACCTAGATTGCCTGCGCATTACACAGGTCATCAGCGAGGGGACGGAGCCGTGCCATGCCCGAAACGCCTGAAGTGAGACCACCGGTGGTGACACCGGTCCGCGTCGTCATCGCCCTGTGTCTCGTCGCGCCGTTCGCGGCGATGCTGTGGGTCGGCTCGTACGCCAAGACGGACCCGGCGTTCATCGGGATCCCGTTCTTCTACTGGTACCAGATGCTGTGGGTGCTGATCTCGACCGCCCTCACCATGCTCGCGTACCAGCTCTGGCAGCGCGACCAGCGTGCCCGGAAGGCCGCACGGGACGGAGGTGCGGCGAAGTGAAGGACGGAGTCAACGGCGTCGCGCTCGGCGTCTTCATCTTCTTCTTCCTGGCCGTCACGGTCATGGGCTTCCTGGCCGCGCGCTGGCGCAAGGCCGAGAACGAGCACTCCCTGGACGAATGGGGCCTGGGCGGACGGTCGTTCGGCACCTGGATCACCTGGTTCCTGCTCGGCGGCGACCTGTACACGGCGTACACCTTCGTCGCCGTACCGGCGGCGATCTACGCGGCGGGCGCGTCCGGCTTCTTCGCGGTGCCGTACACGATCCTGGTCTACCCGCTGATCTTCACGTTCCTGCCCCGCCTGTGGTCGGTCTCGCACCGCCACGGCTACGTCACGACCTCCGACTTCGTGCGCGGCCGCTTCGGTTCGAAGGGCCTGTCGCTGGCGGTCGCGGTCACCGGCATCCTCGCCACCATGCCGTACATCGCGCTCCAGCTCGTCGGCATCCAGGCGGTGCTGGACGTGATGGGCATCGGCGGCGGCGACAACACGAACTGGTTCGTCAAGGACCTCCCCCTGCTGATCGCCTTCGGGGTGCTCGCGGCCTACACGTACTCCTCGGGTCTGCGTGCGCCCGCCCTGATCGCGTTCGTCAAGGACGCGCTGATCTACATCGTCATCGCGGTGGCGATCATCTACATACCGATCAAGCTGGGCGGGTTCGACGACGTCTTCGCCAAGGCCGGCCACGCGTTCGGCCAGGTCAACCCGGTGACGGGCAAGCCGCGCGGCGCGCTTGTCTCGGGCGAGGCGCAGCAATGGACGTACGCCACGCTGGCGTTGGGCTCCGCGCTCGCGCTGTTCATGTACCCGCACTCGATCACCGCGACGCTCTCCTCCAAGAGCCGTGAGGTGATCCGCCGCAACACCACGATCCTGCCGCTGTACTCCCTGATGCTCGGCCTGCTGGCCCTGCTCGGCTTCATGGCGATCGCGGCCGGTGTGAAGGTCACCAACGGCCAGCTGGCGATCCCGCAGCTGTTCGAGAACATGTTCCCGGACTGGTTCGCGGGCGTGGCCTTCGCGGCGATCGGCATTGGAGCCTTGGTCCCGGCGGCCATCATGTCCATCGCGGCGGCGAACCTCTTCACCCGCAACATCTACAAGGACTTCATCAAGCCGGATGCCACGCCGAAGCAGGAGGCGCAGGTCTCCAAGGTCGTGTCACTGCTGGTGAAGGTCGGCGCGCTGGTCTTCGTCCTCACCATGGACAAGACGGTCGCGATCAACTTCCAGCTGCTGGGTGGCATCTGGATCCTGCAGACCTTCCCGGCCCTGGTCGGCGGCCTGTTCACCCGCTGGTTCCACCGCTGGGCGCTGCTCGCCGGCTGGGCAGTCGGCATGGTCTACGGCACGCTCGTCGCCTACGGGGTGCCGTCGCCGACGAACCCGACCCAGAAGCACTTCGGCGGCTCGGCGAAGGAGATCCCGGGCATCGGCGAGATCGGCTACATCGGCCTCACGGCGTTCGTCCTGAACCTGGCGGTCACGGTGGTCCTCACCCTCGTCCTCAAGGCCGTGAAGGCCCCCGAGGGCCTGGACGAGACCAGCCCTGGGGACTACACGGCGGACGCGGGCGACCCGGGCGTACAGCAGGAACTCCCGGCAGGCGCCGCTCACTGATCCACGTCACCACCTGCAGCGGGCCGCCGAAAATCAAGCACCACGGCGGCCCGCTGTCGTACACACTCACGCACATGGACATGCACATCCGCCTCGCCGAACCCGGCGAATACGCCGCTCTCGGCGAGATCACGGCCCAGGCCTACCTCCAGGACGGCCTCCTCGATTTCGGCGAGAGCGACTGGTACCTCGGCGAACTCCGGGACGTGGCCAAGAGGGCCGCCGCCGCGGACGTCCTCGTGGCCGTCCGCAGCGGCGTTCTCCTCGGCGGGGTCACCTTCGTCCCCTCCGGCGGCCCGATGGCCGACATCGCCCGCCCCGGAGAGGCCGAGATCCGCATGCTCGCGGTCGGCCACGCGGCCCGCGGCCAAGGCGCCGGCGAGGCCCTCGTGCGCGCCTGCGTCGACCGTGCCCGGGCCACGGCCGGCTGCACGGCCGTCGTCCTGTCGACCCAGCGCACCATGCACACGGCCCACCGCATCTACGAACGCCTGGGTTTCGTCCGCGTCCCGGAGCGCGACTGGAACCCGATCCCGGAGCTGGACGACATCACTCTCCTCACCTACGAGTTGACGCTCTGAGACCGGTACGACACAACATCTGGGGGTGACACGACAGCCCGGCACTAGATGTATGCTCATCCTCGCTGTCGCCGCAGGGGAATCCGGTGCGAATCCGGAACTGTCCCGCAACGGTGTACGTGCGTGCGTATCCGCACGCCTGTGTCAGTCCGAGGACCTGCCGGCAGCGTGCGCCCGGCCGTCCGGTCCGGGTGCCTTCAGACGTCCGGGCCTCGTGGAGTGGGTCGGTGGACGCGGACGCCGTGCGCGCTCGTGCTGCCCCTGCCCTCCGCCAGGCCCCGTGCCGAGCGAGGGAGAGCCCCACGTGACCATCGCGCCAGCCGACCCGGCTTCAGCCGTCCCGGCGACCGAGGCCCCGGTGGAGACCGACGGTCCCGGTGCCGCGCTGCTGCGGACCCTGACCGAGCTGACCGCCGACCTGCCCGACGCCGACCCCGGCCGGGTCGCCGCGGCCGCGCTGCGCGGCCGGTCGGCGCGGGCCGACGAGGCGGAGCTGCGCGAGCTGGCCACGGAGGCCGCCGCCGGTCTGATCTCCGAGGACCCCGCCTACTCGCGGCTGGCCGCCCGCCTGCTGACCCTCGCGATCCGCGCCGAGGCCGCCTCGCAGGGCGTGGCCTCCTTCACCGAGTCGGTGGCCGTGGGCCACCGCGAGGGCCTGATCGCCGACCGGACCGCCGCGTTCGTGCGACTGCACGCCGAGCGCCTGGACGCGCTGATCGACCCGGTCGCCGACGACCGCTTCGGCTACTTCGGCCTGCGCACCCTGCACAGCCGCTACCTGCTCCGCCACCCGATCACCCGCAAGGTGATCGAGACGCCCCAGCACTTCATGCTGCGGGTCGCCGCGGGTCTCGCCGAGGACGACACGACCCGTGCCCTCGACGAAGTCGCCGCGCTCTACGGGCTCATGAGCCGGCTCGACTACCTGCCCTCCTCCCCCACGCTCTTCAACTCCGGCACGCGGCACCCCCAGATGTCGTCCTGCTACCTCCTCGACTCCCCGCTGGACGAGCTGGACTCCATCTACGACCGCTACCACCAGGTCGCCCGTCTCTCGAAGCACGCCGGCGGCATCGGTCTGTCGTACTCCCGGATCCGCAGCCGCGGTTCGCTGATCCGGGGCACCAACGGGCACTCCAACGGCATCGTCCCGTTCCTCAAGACCCTCGACGCCTCGGTGGCCGCCGTGAACCAGGGCGGCCGGCGCAAGGGCGCGGCCGCGGTGTACCTGGAGACCTGGCACTCCGACATCGAGGAGTTCCTGGAGCTGCGGGACAACACCGGTGAGGACGCCCGCCGTACGCACAACCTGAACCTCGCGCACTGGGTCCCGGACGAGTTCATGCGCCGGGTCAACGCCGACGAGCAGTGGTCGCTGTTCTCCCCGGCGGACGTGCCCGAGCTGGTCGACCTGTGGGGCGCGGAGTTCGACGCCGCCTACCGCAAGGCCGAGGCGGACGGGCTCGCGCGGAAGACCATCCCGGCCCGTGACCTGTACGGCCGGATGATGCGCACCCTCGCGCAGACCGGCAACGGCTGGATGACCTTCAAGGACGCCGCCAACCGCACCGCCAACCAGACGGCCGAGCCGGGCCATGTCGTCCACTCCTCCAACCTCTGCACGGAGATCCTGGAGGTCACGGACGACGGGGAGACGGCGGTCTGCAACCTGGGCTCGGTGAACCTGGGTGCCTTCGTCGACACCGCGGCCGGCGACCTCGACTGGGAGCGGCTGGACGAGACGGTCCGCACCGCCGTGACCTTCCTCGACCGGGTCGTGGACATCAACTTCTACCCGACCGAGCAGGCGGGCCGGTCCAACGCCAAGTGGCGTCCCGTCGGCCTCGGCGCGATGGGCCTGCAGGACGTCTTCTTCAAGCTGCGCCTGCCCTTCGACTCCCCGGAGGCGCGCGCCCTGTCCACCCGTATCGCCGAGCGCGTCATGCTCGCCGCGTACGAGGCCTCCGCCGACCTCGCCGAGCGCAACGGTCCGCTGCCGGCCTGGGAGAAGACCCGTACGGCCCGGGGTGTGCTGCACCCCGACCACTTCGACGTGGAGCTGAACTGGCCCGAGCGCTGGGCGGCGCTGCGCGAGCGGATCGCCTCCGTCGGCATGCGCAACTCGCTGCTCCTCGCGATCGCGCCGACGGCCACCATCGCCTCCATCGCAGGCGTGTACGAGTGCATCGAGCCGCAGGTGTCCAACCTGTTCAAGCGCGAGACGCTGTCCGGCGAGTTCCTGCAGGTCAACTCGTACCTGGTGCAGGATCTGAAGGAGCTGGGCGTGTGGGACGCGCGCACCCGCGAGGCGCTGCGCGACTCGGGCGGCTCGGTGCAGGAGTTCGTGTGGATCCCGGCGGAGGTGCGGGCGCTGTACCGCACGGCGTGGGAGATCCCGCAGCGCGGGCTGATCGACATGGCCGCGGCCCGCACCCCGTTCCTGGACCAGGCGCAGTCCCTGAACCTCTTCATGGAGACGCCGACCATCGGCAAGCTCTCCTCGATGTACGCGTACGCCTGGAAGCAGGGCCTGAAGACGACGTACTACCTGCGTTCGCGCCCGGCGACCCGCATCGCCCGCGCCGCCCAGGGCCAGGCGCAGGCCAAGTCCCCCATCCCCGTGCAGCAGGTCGCCGACCCCGACGCCGTCGCCTGCTCCCTTGAGAACCCCGAGTCCTGCGAGGCCTGCCAGTAATGACCACCGAAGCCAAGAACCTGCTCGACCCGGGCTTCGAGCTCACCCTGCGCCCCATGCGCTACCCGGACTTCTACGAGCGCTACCGGGACGCGATCAAGAACACCTGGACCGTGGAGGAGGTCGACCTCCACTCGGACGTGGCCGACCTCGCGAAGCTGTCCCCGGAGGAGCAGCACCTGATCGGCCGGCTGGTGGCCTTCTTCGCGACGGGCGACTCGATCGTCGCGAACAACCTGGTGCTGACGCTGTACAAGCACATCAACTCCCCCGAGGCGCGGCTCTACCTGAGCCGGCAGCTGTTCGAGGAGGCCGTGCACGTCCAGTTCTATCTGACGCTGCTCGACACCTACCTTCCCGACCCGGACGACCGCGCGGCCGCGTTCGCGGCGGTGGAGAACATCCCGTCCATCCGCGAGAAGGCCGGGTTCTGCTTCAAGTGGATCAACGAGGTCGAGAAGATCGACCGCCTGGAGTCCCGGGCGGACCGCCGGCGCTTCCTGCTCAACCTGATCTGCTTCGCGGCGTGCATCGAGGGCCTGTTCTTCTACGGTGCCTTCGCGTACGTGTACTGGTTCCGCAGCCGGGGTCTGCTGCACGGTCTCGCCACGGGCACCAACTGGGTGTTCCGCGACGAGACGATGCACATGTCCTTCGCCTTCGACGTGGTCGACACCGTCCGCAAGGAGGAGCCGGACCTGTTCGACGACGAGCTGCGGCAGCAGGTCACCGACATGCTGCGGGAGGCCGTCGAGGCCGAGCTGCAGTTCGCGCGCGACCTGTGCGGTGACGGCCTCCCGGGCATGAACACCGAGTCGATGCGGCAGTACCTGGAGTGCGTCGCCGACCAGCGTCTGACGCGGCTCGGCTTCGCTCCGGTGTACGGCTCGGAGAATCCGTTCTCCTTCATGGAGCTGCAGGGTGTTCAGGAGCTGACGAACTTCTTCGAGCGCCGCCCGTCGGCGTACCAGGTCGCGGTGGAGGGCACGGTCGACCTGGACGAGGACTTCTGAGCCTCCTTTTCCCGCTTGTCCCGCTGATTGCCGGTCCTGGCCTCCTGGGCCTCCCTGAGCTGCCGGTCGATGCGCCTGTCGCGCACGATGCCGAGCACGGACGGGAGGACCAGGAGGACCAGGATGCCGAGCGTCGCGAGCATTCCGATCAGGCCTTCGATCTGGTTTCCGTTCATGGACACCACTGTCGCGCCTGACGCTCCTTACCGGGAGTGGCAGGACTGCCGCGTACCCTCGATTTACTGCCAGGACCGAGGCACACTGGCAGGATGCTGAAGAACGTGGCCGCCGTACTGCTGGACGGGGTGCATCCCTTCGAACTGGGCGTCGTGTGCGAGGTGTTCGGCATCGACCGCAGCGACGAAGGGCTGCCGGTGTACGACTTCGCCGTGGTCTCGGCGGAGGGGCCCACCCTGGGCACCCACTGCGGGTTCACGGTGTCGACCCCGTACGGCCTGGAGCGGCTGGAGGACGCCGATCTCATCGCCGTGCCGGCGGGCGAGACCTACGCGGCGCGGGAGTATCCGCCGGAGCTGCTGGCGGCGCTGCGCCGGGCCGTCGGCCGGGGCGCCCAGGTACTCAGCGTCTGCTCCGGGGTGTTCGTGCTGGCGGCCGCCGGGCTGCTGGACGGGCGCCGGTGCGCGGTGCACTGGCACCACGCCGAGCAGCTCGCCCGGCGCTATCCCCGGATCACCGTCGAGCCGGACGTGCTCTACGTCGACGAGGACCCGGTGATCACCTCCGCCGGCACCGCCGCCGGTATCGACGCCTGTCTGCACCTCGTGCGCAAGGAGCAGGGCCCCGAGGTCGCCAACAAGATCGCCCGGCGGATGGTGGTGCCTCCGCACCGGGACGGCGGACAGGCGCAGTACATCGAGCGGCCGCTGCCCACGAGCCCCTGCGACACCGTCGGCGAGGTCCTGGTGTGGATGGAGGAGCACCTGGCCGAGGAGGTGACCGTCGAACAGCTCGCCGCCCGCGCCCACATGGCGCCGCGCACCTTCGCCCGGCGCTTCCAGCAGGAGACGGGGACCACGCCGTACCGCTGGATCCTGCGCCAACGGGTGCTGCTGGCGCAGGAGTTGCTGGAGGGCTCGGACGAGACGATGGACGCGATCGCCGGGCGCACCGGGTTCGGTACGGCGGCCGCGCTGCGCCACCAGTTCGTCCGCGCGCTGGGCACGACCCCGAACGCCTACCGGCGCGCGTTCCGGGGCCCGCAGGCCGCCTGAGCGCGCGCCGGTACCAGGAGCAGTGCCAGGAGTGGTTACCAGGAGCCGGCCTTCCTCTCTGCCGCTCAGCCCCTCACCACGGCACGGGCTTCAGCAGCAGGTCGTGCGGGCGGAGCGTGATGCCCACACGGGTGGTGTCGTTCGACCCCCTGACCTGCTCGAAGCGGTACTTCGCCGAGATCGCCGCGGTGATCAGGCTCAGCTGGGTCATGGAGAAGTGGTCGCTGGGGCACTTGCGGTTGCCCACGCTGAACGGGCTCATCGCGTACTTCGGCACCTCCTTGGCCCGCTCCGGCAGCCAGCGGTCGGGGTCGAAGTCGAGATGACGCTCGTAGGAGCGGGCGTCGCGCTGAATGGCGTAGGGGCTGTAGATGATGTCCGCCCCGGCCGGAATGCGATAGCCGCCGAGCTCGGTGTCGTTCACCGCGCGCCGCGTCAATATCCATACGGCGGGCCTGAGCCGCATGGCCTCGGTGACGACATTGTTCGTGTGCGTGAGCGAGCGGACGTGCTCGAATCCGACGGGCCGGCCGCCGGTCACGGATTCGACCTCGGCGCGCACCCTCTCGGCGTGTTCCGGGTGTTCCGCGAGGACCTGGAGCAGCCACATGATCGTGGACGCGACTGTTTCGCTGCCGGGGGTCAGGATGGCGACGACCTGATCGTGGATCTCCTGTTCTCCGATGGGGTCGCCATTGTCGTCCTTCGCCTCCAGCAATGCCGTCAGCAAATCGTTCGGCTTTTGACCAGACGCCCTCCGCTCGGCGACGATCTCGTCGACCAGCAGATGCAAATCGGCCAGGGCTCGGTTGAATTCGCGGTTGGCCGGGAACGGCAGCCGGTACAGCGGCCCGAGCGGGACCACCATCCGGCGGTACATCCCGCGGAACACGGTGGCGAGGTCGATGCTCAGCCGTTCCGCGCGCTCGTCCATGTACTCGCCACGCAGCAGGCAGCGGGCGGCGATGCGCACGGCGACCCGGAACGACTCCGAGGTGCACTCGACGGTCTCCCCGGGCCGCCAGCGCTCGGTGAGCGCGTGCGCCTCCTCCTCCATGACCGGGCCGTAGTGGGGGATGGCGTCCAGCCGGAACGCGGGCTGGATGGTGCGTCGTTGACGGCGGTGCCGGGGGCCGTTCGCGGTGGCCACGCCCTCCTTGCCGAGCAGGCCCTCGAGGGACTCCCACAGGGGTCCGTCGATCTTGTAGTCGGGGTTGAGCGCGAGCGCGCCGGTGAGCGCCGGCGTGGTGACGGCGTACACGGTCTTGGGGCCGAGCTTGAGGCGTACGACGTCGCCGTGGTCGCGCAGCCCGGACATGAACGCGAGCGGATCTCGGACGAGCTTCAGGCCGTGCCCGAGCACCGGGACGGCGCCGCCGGCGAGAGGTGGTTCACGCAGCTCCGACGCCTCGGGCGTCACGGGCTTCACAGACTCCAGGGTCATCACTCACCTGCCGCTTCGTTGTTGACGTACGGGGGTGTGGACCGGTCGTCCCAGCTGTCGACCATGTACCGGCCGGACTCGTGGTGGAACCAGTAGACGGAGCTGAACCAGTTCCGCATATTGCCGACGCAGGCGCGCACGGCGACGCCGAGTTCCTTTCCGCGCACGGTGCCGTCGTCGAGTTCGTCGGCGAACCGCAGCGCGCCCTGCTCGGCGTCGAGGAATTCTCTGATGCATTCCTCGACGCGCCGCCGCACTTCTTCCACCGCTTCTTCGAGTGACAGTCCCTCATGGGCGATGAGACTGATTCCGAGATTGTGGACCTCGTCGCCCGCTATTTCCTTCGGCAGGGAGCACAGATCGTTGTACCAGGCGGCGAATTCCTGGCTGAGCAGTGCCGGACGGCGATAGGCCGGGTTTTTCCGTACGTCCTCCGGGAGTTCACATCCGGCGCTCGGCTCCAGCAGGTCCGTCCATATCCAGTGGGCGAAGGTGAGACGGCGCAGGGCGAGGTACTCCGCGACATCGGGGATGTATCCCCGGGTGCGATTGCGGAACTCCCGGTCGTACGCCTCGATCACGGCGTGGAAGTGGCGGGCGAACCGCTGGTTCCAGGTGCGCGGCAGGAACCCGTACAACCGCAGCACGCTGTCGGCGAACCCCGCGACCAGGGGGTCGGGATGGTACAGATGATGCCTGGGTGCGTCGAGTGCCGCGTGCAGGCGGTGCCTGAGCCGCCGCCAGTCACCGGTGCGGCCGTGGACGATGTCACGGTCGTGGCGGTCGTCCCAGACGAAGAACCATGCGCTGAAGTCCGCTATGGCCTGCAGGACCTCGTCCGGGGCACCCAGGTAGTACCCCGCCATGAGGTCCGTATAGCACAGGCCATCGGCATATTCCTTGACCTTGTCCGCCGGCATCAGCCGTTTTTCCAGCAGCCACTGGCGGGTCTTCTCCTGAAGTTTCGGCCAATACGGGTGGAGTTGCCGGGGAAACACGTCCTCGATCACCGGGAGGGCGAGAGACGGCGGTACTGCGACCGCGGTCGACGATGTGATGCCGTGTGAGAAAGCGTGCACGAACAGTCCCCTCTCAGCCGCCAGGAGCGCACGCCCCTCCATGTGGTGCCGGGCGTGCGCCGTTGCGTATCCCCGCACTTACCATTCAGCACCACAACTGACCGTTAAGGGAACGGATTTGCTTCATTCACCACCCCAACATGCCGGGAATCATGCGGCGAACATATGAACGACGCCCGGCCGGGAAGGATCCCGGCCGGGCGTCGCAGGGGGGCGTCGTCGCTGCTCCGTACGGTCGGGTACGTCCCGCGCGTACGGCCGCTCCGCGCCTCTCAGTCGTTGGCGACCACGGGGTAGCGTGGCTCGTTCTCGGCCATCTGCCGCAGCGCGTCCTTGCGGTCGCGCTTGGACAGCCGGTCGATGTACAGGTAGCCGTACAGGTGATCGGTCTCGTGCTGCAAACACCGTGCGAAGTACCCGGTGCCGCGGACCTTGACCGGGTTGCCCTTCTCGTCCTGGCCGGTGACCTCGGCGTAGTCGGGACGAGCGAGCGGCGCGTACGCGGTCGGCACCGACAGGCAGCCCTCGTTGCTCTCGTCCAGGTGGCGCCGGTCGGCGGGCAGGTCGACCAGCTTGGGGTTGCAGACCACGCCGACGTGCCGGGCGCCCTCGTCGTCCTGGCAGTCGTAGACGAAGACCTTCAGGTCCACACCGATCTGGTTGGCGGCCAGGCCCACGCCCTCCGCGGTGCGCTGGCTGGCGAACATGTCCGCGACCAGCTGCTCCAGCTCCGCGCCGAACTCGGTGACGTCCTTGCACTCCTTGTGCAGCACCGGGTTGCCGACGACCGTGATCGGCCGCGAGGTCCCCCGCTCCCGCCAGTCCTTCTCGCGCTCCTCGCAGTTCTCCGTGTCGACGACGTACCCCTCGTCGTCGACGGGGAGCACGCCCGCGTGCTGCTGATCGGTGTCCTGCTGGGCCATGACCGACGTAAGCCTTCCTGAAAGCCGAAAAATCTGCGAGTACAGCCTAAAGGGGGCTGGTCACGCGTGGCTCAGCAAACCTCTTCGAGGTCCCTCCAGTCCCGGGAATCGGGACTGTCCGCGACCCACCCGTCCAACAGCCCCCGCACGAGCGAGGCCGGCGCGGCCACCCCGCACTCCCGCTCGGGCACCCAGAGCTGGCCGTCCGTCCGATGCCCCAGGGGCCCGGGATGCCCGGGCTCACTGTGGTCGTGCGGATCCAGGTGGACGCCCTCGCCCTCGTCGGAGGGCATACGGGACTCCGAACACATCCGGCACAGCAGCCGCACCGAGGAGGACCAGTCCTCCGCGGCGAACCCCGCGTCGGCGGCCAGCTGCTCCAGCGCGTCCCGGTCCGCCTCGGTGGCCGCCTCCAGCAGCACCACCCAGGTGGGCACGGGTGAGGGTGCCCACAGCTCGATCTCGTCGAAGACCGGGTAGGAGTGCCCGGAGGACGTCGTCCGCTCGCCGTGCGGGACGCCGTCGTGCAGCACGACCTCGCCCCAGCGCCGCCCGGACGAGGGAAGCGGGATGGACAGCACCTCGATCCGGGCCGGGTCCAGCCTGCGGCCCCACACCACCTCGGCCTCCCCCTCCGGGGACAGCCGTACGGCCGCGCTGCCCAGCTCCATGCCGAGCGGCTCGCCGGAGGCGGTGGAGCCCGCCCCGGGCTTCGGCCGGGAGGAGCCCCCCGGCACCCTGAGCCCGTAGGCCTGCCAGGCGCGGCGGGCCAGCGGCCAGTCCTGCAGGGCGGTCGCGGCGATGCCGACGTTCCACCAGTCGGGGGCGCCGGTCGCCCGGTCGAGCAGGGCCACCGCGCGCAGCCCGGCGGCGCGGGCCTGCTCCCAGTCGTGCCGGAACTTGTGCAGCAGGGCGAGGTTGAACCAGGACTCGGACAGCCAGGGTTCCAGGTCGGCGGCGCGGGTCAGCAGTTCGCCCGCGTCCTCGTACCGGCCGTCACCGATGAGCGTGAACGCGCGGTCGGTCGCCTGCCGCCATGAGGCGGAGGGCCGGTGCCGTCCCTTGCCGAAGATCCTCACGATTCCCGCCTGCCAGTTCCAGATCCGCACAGTGGGCTGGCTTGTGCCCCCGGACACCCTCTCCCTCGCATCCAACCACGTACGGCGGGAGAGACGCTCATTACCCATGGGTTACCCAGCCGTGGGGACGGTCAGACAGCCCGGGAGAGAACCCGGGCCAGCGACTCCACGACCTCGGGAGCGTAGTCCCCGGCGGTGGCCAGGCGCAGCTCCTCCAGCGCCCTGAGCGGCCCCTCGGGCCCGGCTCGACGGGCCTTCTCCTCGTACGCGTTCACGGTCCGCACGATCCTCGCGGCGAGCGGCTGCTCCCGGTAGGGATCGGCCTGCCGCTCGACGACGACCGCGACCGCCGGGTCCACGCCGGTCTGCCGTACGACGGCCCCGCCGAGCAGTGCGATGCGCCGCTGCTCCTCGCGGGGCAGGCCGGCGGTGGCGCCCGCCGGGACCGGGTCGACGAGGCTGAGCTGACCGATGTCGTGCATCAGGGCCGCGTACTCCAGCACGGTCAGCTCGGGCCGCGACAGGCCGAGGTCCCGGCCGACGGCCCGGCTGAGGGCGGCGACGCGGTGGGCGTGCCCGGCGGGGGTGCAGCCGGCTATCTCGGTGGCCCGGGCGAGGGAGGCGATGGTCTGCCGGTAGGTGGCGCGCACGGCGGCGTAGCGGCGGACGGACAGCTGGGTGAGGAGCAGGGGCAGGCAGAACACCGGCAGCGCCCACAGCCCGGCGACGGCGACCGCGAGCGAGATCACCGCGCCGGTGGCGCACACCGCGGAGCCGATGCCGAGCAGTCCGCGCAGTTCGTCGCGCAGCAGCGGGCCGAAGGGCCAGCGGGTGCGGGAGTGGGCGAGGGCGGCGGCGAGGACGGCGTCGCACAGGACGGTGAGGACGAGCAGGGCGATCAGCAGCAGGGCATAGGCGGAGCCGTCCCAGGAGGTGAACACGCCCCGGTTGTAGAGGGGTTGGAAGCAGACGGCGGCGAAGCCGACGCTCAGGACGCGGCGCGCCAGGTGGTCCAGGGTCGGCGTGCGGCCCATCCAGATGTGCGGGACGCCGCCGAGCAGGGAGGCGACGAGGACGACGGTGACGACCTGGGCGGCGTCGTGCTGGGCCGGATGCCCGGCGTCGGCGCCCAGCAGGGCGTACGACAGCGATCCGGCGGTGCCCAGCGGCGCGGCCTGCCGTACCTGGGCGTCGCTCCAGCGGGTCAGCTCGCCGACGGCTATGAGCACTCCGAAGGCGAGTGCCACGCCCGGTTCGTCGGTGCCGGTCCACAGGGTGACGCCGAGGGAGACGGCCGCGGCGAGCGCGGCGGAGCCGTGGATGAGCCGTCGGGCGGTCATCCGCGGCCCCGGACGCGGGTGCCTCTGGTCATCGGCCGGCCCCCGTCCGGCTCTGGGCCGGCTGCTGCGCCGGCAGCCCGGGCGCGGGCTCGTCGGCCGTGACGGCCGGATGCCAGCCGAACCGGCGCAGGGCCCGGACGAGCGCCGTGACCATGCGGGGGTCGAACTGGGAGCCCGCGCAGCGCTCCAGCTCGGTGAGGGCCACCTCGACCGGTCGGGCCCTGCTGTAGGAGCGGGTGGAGGTCATCGCGTCGAAGGCGTCGGCGACGGCGACCACGCGGGCGGACTCGGGGATCTGGCCGCCCGCCAGGCCGTACGGGTAGCCGCTGCCGTCGAGCCGCTCGTGGTGGTGCAGGATCGCCGCGCGGGCCTCGCCGAGGAAGGAGATCCCGCGGACCATCTCGTGGCCGTACTCGGGGTGCAGTTCGATGATCCGCCGCTCCTCGGGGGTGAGCGGGCCGTCCTTGCGCAGCAGCCGGGTGGGCACGCCGAGCTTGCCGACGTCGTGCAGGATGCCGGCGAAGCGCAGCACCTCGACGCGTTCGTCGTCCATGCCGAGTTCGCGGGCGATCATCACGGAGGCCTGGCCGACCCGCTCGCTGTGGCCGCGGGTGTAGCCGTCCTTGATGTCGACGGCCTGCACCAGCGCGCGGATGGTGGCCTGGTGGGCGGCCCGCTCCCGGTGGTACTGGGCGAACACCCAGCAGGAGACGCCCATCGGCAGCAGCACGAGCAGGGCCGCGACGGGCCCGTAGGGGCTGCGCCACAGCACGGCCATCATCAGCCCGGCGAGCCCGTGCACGGCGACCGGCGCGAGGGAGCGGACGAACAGCCCGCGCCAGGCCCGCCGCAGCGGCACCCGCTCGGCGGCGGCGAGGATGCCGCCGTCGAGGAGGGTGAGCACCAGGCAGAAGGCGAGCACGGCCGCCCCGGCGGGCAGCAGGACGTACGGGAAGTGACAGGCGCCGACGGCGTCGTGGCCGTCGAGCACCCCGTGCACCTGGGCGGCGGCCCACACGGCGAGCGAGGGCCGCGCGGCCCGCCACACACGCCGCAGCAGCACCGGCGCGTGTTCCACGGGGGAGAGCAGGGCCGCGGACAGCGGCAGGAGCGCGGCGGCGGACGGGGGCAGCAGGAACGCCCCGGCGAGCAGGACGGGGTAGAAGGTGCCGTCGAAGCGGCGCTGTACGACGTGCTCGCAGACCGCGTAGAGGGCGGCGAGCAGGGCGAGCGCCCACCAGGGTGTGTAGGTGTCCGGCACGGGCAGGGCGCAGAGCACGGCCGCCAGGCCGACGCAGGCCACGTAGGCCCGTGCCCGCGCCTTCGCCGGAACCGCCTCCATCACGCCCTCCCCGACCGTGCCTGTCCGGGCTCGGAGCCTAGGGGCGGGGGTCGGGGGGTCGGGGCCTATGACCGGAGGATTAGCACATTCGGGTGATGGCTGTGGTCAGCAGGTAGTCGGCGCGGGTCGGCCGGGTCAGCTCTCCTGCGGCGTGGCCGTCACGTCGTGGTCGGGCACGGCCTGACCGGAGCGGATCAGGTCGATCCGCCCCATGACCTTGGCGCGCAGGTCGGCGGGTACGTCGTCATGCCCGCAGCACCGCTTGACCAGCTTCTTCACGGCCTGCTCCAGGCCGTACTTCTCCAGGCACGGAGAGCATTCCTCGAAGTGGTGCTGGATCTTGTCGCGATCGACGTCCGGCATCTCGCTGTCAAGGAACTCGTACAGGTGGTCGAGGACCTCACTGCAGTCCGTCTCGTGCGGCTCTCCGCAGCTCATGAGCCCGAGCCTTTCGCTTCGTTCGACTCTCCGGCGCCGGCCGGGACCAGCCCGCGCTCACGGGCGTAGTCCTCGAGCATGCCGCGCAGTTGACGGCGGCCCCGGTGCAGCCGGGACATCACCGTACCGATGGGTGTCCCCATGATGTCCGCGATCTCCTTGTACGCAAAGCCCTCTACGTCCGCGAGATAGACGGCGATGCGGAACTCCTCGGGGATCGCCTGCAGCGCTGCCTTCACGTCCGAGTCCGGCAGATGATCCAGCGCCTGCGACTCCGCCGAGCGCAGACCGGTCGACATGTGCGACTCGGCTCGGGCCAGCTGCCAGTCCTCGATCTCCTCCGCCGCACTGCGCTGGGGCTCGCGCTGCTTCTTGCGGTACGAGTTGATGAACGTGTTGGTGAGGATCCGGTACAGCCACGCCTTGAGGTTGGTGCCCTCACGGAACTGGTGGAAGGACGCGTACGCCTTGGCGTAGGTCTCCTGCACCAGGTCCTCGGCGTCGGCCGGGTTGCGCGTCATGCGCAGTGCGGCCGAGTACATCTGGTCGAGGAATTCGAGCGCGTCCCGCTCGAAGCGCGCACTGCGCTCCGCGTTGGACTCGGGACTCGTCCCCGAGCCCGGTTCCACGCTCATGCCCTGGCCCTCGGGCAGCTCCGCCTGGCCGTTGTCGGTCCCTGCGTCGGTCCCAGTGACCGGACCCACCTCCTCAAGATCCCGGGCAGGACCAAAACCGATCCCACTCGTTTCGGAGGATAGAACACCACCCGTGCCCGCCGCCCCTCGAATAGGAGCGGCCTTGGCCGCGTGCAGCACCGTCCAGTCCAGCTCAGCGCGGGTGTCGCGGCTCGGGCAGATGGTCGAACCCATGCGGCGGACTTCCTCTCTCCAGACATCGCGGTGCCGGTGCTCCAGCACTTCTGTCCGCCACAACAGGGATCCGCCGCGCAACATTCCCGGGGGTCACCCGAGTGACGCGACCCACTCCACGACAGCGTCGGTGACGATCTCCAGCGCTCGTTCCTGGGTGATGTCCGCGCGCTTCGGCACGGCGAACCCGTGATCGCCGTACGGCACCTCCACCAGCCCGTACGACCCCTCGGGGAACTCGTCCGGCTTCCCGAAGGGGTCGTTGCCGCCCTGCACGACCAGCGTGGGCACGCCGGACCCGAGCAGCTCGTCGGCCCGGGACTTCTCCGGCTTGCCCGGCGGGTGCAGCGGGAAGCTGAGCGCGAGGACGGCACGGGCGCCCAGTTCGCCGGCGGTGCGGCAGGCGACGCGGGCGCCCGCGCTGCGGCCGCCGGAGATCACCGGCAGCTCCATGCCGGCCAGCGCGGGCCAGATGCCGCGCCAGCCGGTGTCCAGGGTCTTCGGGGCGGGCGCGACCTTCTTGCCCGCGACCCGCCAGGGCTGCTCGACGAGGGCCACGGTCACCCCGTGGTCCGGGAGCACCCGGGCGAGCCCCTGCAGGTCCCGCGCCTCGATGCCACCGCCGGCCCCATGACTCACGGCCAGCACCAGCCGCGCCCGCTTCGCCCGGTGCCAGGTGATGCGCGCGGTCCCGACGTCGGTCTCGACAATCTCGATCACACCAGAAGGCTAGATCCTGGAGGCTGGATCCAGGAGGTCAGATCCAGGGGCTAGAAGAGCGTGCCCGCTTCGGGCGCCTCCAGCTCCTTCAGCAGTTCCGGGCCGTTGTTGCGGACGTTGCTGACGGCCGTGGAGACCGGGTAGGCACGCATCAGGCCCTCGGGCGGCGGGGCCAGCAGCGCGCGCAGGTCGTCGGGGTCGGTGCGGGCGGGGTCCAGCCAGGCGTCCCAGCGGTCCGGGGTGAGCATCAGCGGCATACGGGGGTGGATCTCGGCGAGCGAGTGCGGGCCCTCGGCGGGGGCGACGGCGAGCGGGGTCCGCTCCGCCTCGGTGGTGATCACCGAGCAGGTCACCCACCAGGCCCCCGGGTGGTCGTCGGGCAGGGTCCGGTCGCGCCAGAACTCGTACAGTCCGGCCATCGCGAACACCGAGCCGTCGGCGGGCAGCACGAAGTACGGCTGCTTGCGCGGCCGCTTCTTCTTCCCCTCGACCTCCAGGTCCCGCTCCTCCTTGCCGGTGACCCACTCGTAGTAGCCGTCGGCGGGGATGATGCAGCGCCGGGCGGCGAAGGCGCGGCGGTAGGCGGGCTTCTCGTGCACGGTCTCCGCGCGCGCGTTGATCATCCGGGCGCCGCCCTCGGGCGTCTTCGCCCAGGAGGGCACCAGTCCCCACTTCAGCTTGCGCAGCTGCCGAACCGGACGCGGCTCCTCCGCGTCTTTCAGGGGACGGTCCAGGACGGCGTAGACCTCCTTGGTCGGAGCCACGTTGTAGTCCGGCCCCAGGGTCTCCTCCGGCTCCCACTTCTCGATCTCAAAGATTCCTGCGAGATCCTCGGGCCTACGACTGGATGCATACCGTCCGCACATACGTGCCACACTGCCAGATTCCGTACCAGCACAGGGAGCCATCGCCGGACATGGACAGCCTCGCCGTCACCGCGTTGCCCGACGTCTGGGACCGGCTCACCGGTACCCAGCCCGACCCGGACCTGTGGGTGGTGCTGGCCACGCTGGGCGCCGCGCTCGCCGTGGTCGTCCCGCGCGGCCCCTGGCGCATATCCCGCAACGCCATCACCATCGCCCACGAGGGCGGCCACGGCCTGATCGCCCTGCTCACGGGCCGCCGGCTCACCGGCATCCGGCTGCACTCCGACACCAGCGGCCTCACGGTCAGCCACGGGAAGCCGTACGGCCTCGGCATGATCCTGACGGCGGCCTCGGGCTACACCGCGCCCTCGCTGCTGGGCCTCGGCGGAGCCGCCCTGCTGGCCGCCGGACGCATCACCCTGCTGCTGTGGGCGGCCACGGCCCTGCTGGTCGTGATGCTGGTGATGATCCGCAACGCGTACGGCGTGCTGACCGTGGTCGTGACCGGCGGCGCGTTCCTGCTCGTGTCCTGGCTGGCAGGACCACAGGTGCAGGCGGCGTTCGCGTACGCGGTCGTGTGGTTCCTGCTGCTCGGCGGGGTCCGTCCGCCCTTCGAACTCCAGGCCAAGCGGCGGTCGGCGGGCGGCGCCGGGGACTCGGACGCGGACCAGCTCGCCCGCCTGACGCACGTACCGGCGGGACTGTGGCTGTTCCTGTTCCACGCGGTGTCGCTGTGCTCGCTGATCGGCGGGGGCGGGTGGCTGCTGGAGTCGTGAGGCACGGCGGGGGTCTGCCGGCGCCGTGACGGGGGCCGGGCGCCTGCCGACATCGTGACGGAAGGCGGGTGTCTGCCGGCGTCGTGAGGGGGCCGGGCGGCTGCCGGCGTCGTGATCGGCCGGTCCGGACCCCGCACGCGGAGAACGCCCGCTCCCCGGCCCTCCTTATAGAGTGGCCCCATGCCCGAATCCCCCGCCCTCTGGCCCGCCCCGCACGCGAGCGGAGCCGTCGACGCGACGGTCCACGTCCCCGGGTCCAAGTCGGTCACCAACCGCGCCCTCGTGCTTGCCGCCCTCGCCTCCGAGCCCGGCTGGCTGCGCCGCCCGCTGCGCTCCCGCGACACGCTGCTGATGGCCGGGGCGCTGCGCGCGATGGGCGTGGAGATCGAGGAGGGGGTCGGCCCCGACGGTTCCGGAGAGGCCTGGCGGGTGCTGCCGACGGGCCTGCACGGCCCGGCCACGGTCGACGTCGGCAACGCCGGCACGGTGATGCGCTTCCTGCCGCCGGTGGCCGCGCTGGCCGACGGTCCCATCCGGTTCGACGGCGACCCGCGGTCGTACGAGCGTCCCCTGCACGGCGTGATCGACGCGCTGCGCGTGCTCGGGGCCCGGATCGACGACGACGGCCGGGGCGCGCTGCCGCTGACCGTGCACGGCAGCGGGGCGCTGGACGGCGGCCCGGTGTCGATCGACGCCTCCTCGTCCTCGCAGTTCGTCTCCGCGCTGCTGCTGTCCGGCCCGCGCTTCAACCAGGGCGTCGAGGTCCGGCACACGGGCGCGACCCTGCCCTCGCTGCCGCACATCCGGATGACGGTGGACATGCTGCGCGCGGTCGGCGCCCAGGTGGACACCCCGGAGTCGGGCGGCGAGCCGAACGTGTGGCGGGTGACGCCGGGCGCCCTGCTCGGCCGGGACCTGACCATCGAGCCGGACCTGTCCAACGCGCAGCCGTTCCTGGCCGCTGCCCTGGTCACCGGTGGCAAGGTGCTGATCCCGGACTGGCCGGAGCGGACCACCCAGCCGGGTGACCGGCTGCGGGAGATCTTCACCGAGATGGGCGGTTCCTGCGAACTGACCGAGTACGGGCTGGAGTTCACCGGTTCGGGTGCCGTCCACGGCATCGACGTCGACCTGTCCGACGTGGGCGAGCTGACCCCGGGCATCGCGGCGGTCGCCGCGCTCGCCGACTCCCCGTCCACTCTGCGAGGCGTGGCCCATCTGCGGCTGCACGAGACGGACCGGCTGGCCGCGCTGACCAAGGAGATCAACGAACTCGGCGGCGACGTCACCGAGACGGCCGACGGCCTGCACATCCGCCCGCGCGCGCTGCACGGCGGGATCTTCCACACCTACGAGGACCACCGCATGGCGACGGCCGGCGCGATCATCGGCCTGGCGGTCAAGGGCGTGCAGATCGAGAACGTGGCGACCACGGCGAAGACCCTGCCCGACTTCCCCGACCTGTGGACCGGGATGCTCGGGAACTGACGGGCGGACTGGAACCATGCGCCGCTACGGCAAGCACACCGACGAGGACGACATCCGGAGCCGTCCCAACCGCAAGGGCAACCGGCCGCGGACCAACATCCGGCCCAAGCACGAGGACGCGTCCGAGGGCATGGTCCTCACCGTCGACCGGGGCCGGCTGACCTGCCTGGTCGAGGACCGTCCGGTGGTCGCGATGAAGGCCCGCGAGCTGGGCCGCAAGGCGGCCGTGGTGGGCGACCGGGTGGCGCTGGTCGGCGATCTGTCCGGCAAGAAGGACACGCTGGCCCGGATCGTGCGGATCGAGGAGCGTGCCTCGGTGCTGCGCCGTACGGCAGACGACGACGATCCCTACGAGCGGGTGGTCGTCGCCAACGCCGACCAGCTCGCGATCGTCACCGCGCTCGCCGACCCCGAGCCGCGCCCGCGGCTGATCGACCGCTGTCTGGTCGCGGCCTTCGACGGCGGCCTGGAACCGCTGCTGGTGATGACCAAGTCGGACCTGGCCCCGCCGGACAAGCTGCTGGAGCTGTACGGCGACCTGGACATCCCGTACGTCATCACCAGCCGCGAGGAGCTGGAGAACGGGGACGCGGCGCAGCGGGTGCTGGAGCATCTGGGCGGCCGGGTCACCGCGTTCGTGGGGCACTCGGGCGTCGGCAAGACGACCCTGGTCAACGCGCTCGTACCGGTGGACCGGCGGCGTACGACGGGAGAGGTGAACGTGGTGACCGGCCGCGGCCGGCACACCACCACCTCGGCGCTCGCGCTGCCCCTGGCCGACGGGGAGGGCTGGGTCATCGACACCCCGGGCGTCCGCTCCTTCGGGCTCGCGCACATCGACCCGTCCCGGGTGATCCACGCGTTCCCGGACCTGGAGCCGGGCACCGAGGGCTGTCCGCGCGCGTGCAGCCACGACGAGCCGGACTGCGCGCTGGACGCGTGGGTCGAGGAGGGCCACGCGGACCCGGCCCGGCTGTACTCCCTGCGCCGGCTGCTGTCGACGCGCGAGCGCCGGGAAGGCGACTGAGCATCGCGTTGTTTGCCGGGGCCTACGGCCGGTAAGTGCATAATCGCACCGAGCCGGAGATCCGGATCAACGGGAGGACAGCACATGGCGTGGCTGCTGGTCATCGTGGCCGGACTTCTGGAGACCGGTTTCGCCGTGTGCCTCAAGCTCTCGCACGGGTTCACCCGGCTGTGGCCGACGGTCGCGTTCGCCAGCTTCGCGCTGGGCAGCTTCGGTCTGCTGACCCTCTCCCTGAAGAAGCTCGACGTCGGCCCCGCCTACGCCGTGTGGACCGGGATCGGCGCCGCGGGCACCGCGATCTACGGCATGGTCTTCCTCGGCGACCTGGTGTCCACCCTGAAGATCGTCTCGATCTCGCTGGTCATCGTCGGCGTGATCGGCCTCCAGCTGTCGGGCTCGGCGCACTAGGCGCCCACTGGGTGCCCACTCCTCAGGCCGGCTGGCGGTGCAGGGCGCCGCGCACCAGGGTCGCCATCCCGCCCTCGCCCGGCGGAGCCGCCACGCAGGAGACGGCGAGGCGGACGACCAGTTCGCAGGCGAGGGTCAGTTCGGCGGTGTCGGAGGGGGCGGCACCGGGGCCGGACAGGGCGGCCACGGCCCGGTCCCGCACCATCCGCACGAAGTCGCCGGGCGAGGGCAGCGGCCCGTCCGCCCGGCGCTGCGCCGGTACGGCGGAGGAGGACGGCACGCCGGCCAGGGCCGGCGCGGGCAGGCGCTCGCTCCAGGAGCCGGTGAGCATGGCCCGTACCAGTGCGTTGTCCCGGGCGGCGGAGGCCATCCACTCGGCGGTGGCGGTGAGCCGGTCGCGCGGGTCGGTGTGCGCGGCCAGCGCCCGCTCCACGCCGGCGAGGTAGCCGTCGGCCTCCCGCCGCACCAGTGCCCTGGCCAGGCCGTCCTTGCTGCCGAACTCGTTGTAGAGCGTCTGCCGGGACACCCCGGCCGCCGCGGCCACGTCCACCATCCGCACCGCGGACCACGGCCGGCGCGCGAGGGCCGTATAGGCGGCGTCCAGAAGCGAATCCCGGGCAGCAGGCATCCTCGCCTCCCTGGGGCAGACGGCACTGGCCCCAGAGTTGACGCGCGCACATGCACTGTCAAGAGTCTGCGGCGCGCAAGAAACGGCGCACGGCGGTGCCCTGCCCCCGAGGCCCCCCGTAGCCCCGTACCCACCACGGCAGATACCGTTCCTTGCATGCCGGACTACCTCGACGACCTGCGTCTCGCCCACGTCCTCGCGGACGCCGCCGACGCCGCGACCATGGCCCGCTTCAAGGCCCTCGATCTGAAGGTGGAGACGAAGCCGGACATGACGCCGGTGAGCGAGGCGGACAAGGCGGCGGAGGAACTCATCCGCGGCCAGCTCCAGCGCGCCCGCCCCCGCGACGCGATCCTCGGCGAGGAGTACGGCATCGAGGGCACCGGCCCCCGCCGCTGGGTCGTCGACCCGATCGACGGCACCAAGAACTACGTCCGCGGCGTCCCCGTGTGGGCGACCCTCATCTCCCTGATGGAGGCAGGGGAGGGCGGCTACCAGCCCGTCGTCGGCGTCGTCTCCGCCCCCGCCCTCGGCCGCCGCTGGTGGGCCGCGAAGGGTCACGGCGCCTTCACCGGCCGCAGCCTGTCCTCCGCGTCCCGGATGCACGTCTCCCGCGTCGGCAGGCTGGCGGACGCCTCCTTCGCCTACTCCTCGCTCTCCGGCTGGGAGGAGCAGGGCCGCCTGCACGGCTTCCTCGACCTCACCCGCGAGGTCTGGCGCACGCGCGCGTACGGCGACTTCTGGCCGTACATGATGGTCGCCGAGGGCTCGGTCGACATCTGCGCGGAGCCGGAGCTCTCCCTGTGGGACATGGCCGCCAACGCGATCGTCGTCACCGAGGCGGGCGGCACCTTCACCGGCCTCGACGGGCGCCCGGGCCCGCACAGCGGCAACGCGGCCGCGTCCAACGGCCTGCTGCACGACGAGTTGCTGGGGTATCTCAACCCGCGCCACTGAGTCACGGGAGACACCCGCGCACGCCCTCAACTGGCGTCGCGCGCCCTCTTGTTGACCTCTCCTTTACCTGGCACTCTGAGCCCATCCCCACTTGTGAATTTGTGCATTGCCCCCTTAGGCGCCGCCCGCGCCGGGCATGAGCTATTCACGGGGATCCCCAAGGAGGTGGCCCCAACCCATGCTCGTCCGTGACGCCATGAGCACGGTGGTCCTCACCGTCGGCCCCAACCACACCCTCCGCCAGGCAGCCGCCCTGATGTCCGCGCGTCGCGTCGGCGCCGCGGTGGTCCTCGACCCGGACGCCGGCGGCCTCGGCATCCTCACCGAACGTGACATCCTGAATTCGGTCGGTCTGGGGCAGAACCCGGACACGGAAACCACCGCCGCCCACACCACCACCGACGTGGTCTTCGCCGCCCCGGCCTGGACCCTGGAGGAGGCGGCCCGGGCCATGACCCACGGCGGCTTCCGCCACCTGGTCGTCCTCGACGGCGGCGAACCCGTCGGCATCGTCTCGGTCCGCGACATCATCCGTTGCTGGGTCCCGGCCAAGGAGCCGGCGCCGGCGCTCTGACAGAGCGCTGTCAGCCCCGTACGCATGCCGGGCGGGCCGGACCCCCGAGCACCTGGGGATTCCGGCCCGCCCGGGGCCGATGCGGTTCAGCCGCGCAGGGCCTGGACCGCGACGTCCAGCCGCTTGCCGAAGTCGGCGTCGGCGGCGCGGAAGTTGCCGATCGCGCGCTCGATGATGTCCTCGCGCGAGACCTTGGCGATGAAGCCCGCCAGGTTGGCGACCAAGCGCTCCTTCTCGTCCTCGGACATGAGGCGGTAGAGGTCGCCGGCCTGGACGAAGTCGTCGTCCTCGGCGTGTGCCGGGGTCGGGTGGTTGCCGGTGGGACCGTCGACAGAGGTGGCCTGCCACAGCGGGCGGCCGGTCTGCTGCGGCCCGCCGAAGCTGTTGGGCTCGTAGTTCTTCGCCCCGCCGTGCCGGCCGTCGTAGAGGAAGCCGTCCCGGGAGTTGGTGCGCGCCTCGGTGGCGTGCGGGCGGTTGACCGGCAGGTGGTCGGCATTGATGCCGACGCGGTAGCGGTGCGCGTCGCCGTAGGCGAACAGGCGGCCCTGGAGCATCTTGTCCGGGGACGGGCCGATGCCGGGCACGAAGTGCGCCGGGGAGAAGATCGACTGCTCGACCTCGGCGAAGATGTTCCGCGGGTTGCGGTTCAGCTCCAGCTTGCCGATCTCGATCGGCGGGTAGTCCGCGTGCGGCCACACCTTGGTGAGGTCGAACGGGTTGAACCGGTACGTCGCCGCGTCCGCCGCCGGCATGATCTGCACCTGCACGGTCCAGGTCGGGAACTCGCCGCGCTCGATCGCCTCGCGCAGGTCGCGCTGGTGGGAGTCGGGGTCCTTGCCCGCGAGCGCCTCGGCCTCCTCGGCCGTGAGGTTCTTGATGCCCTGGTCGGTCTTGAAGTGGTACTTGACCCAGAAGACCTCGCCGGCCTCGTTGTTCCACTGGTAGGTGTGCGAGCCGTAGCCGTTCATGTGCCGGTACGAGGCGGGGATGCCCCGGTCGCCGAACAGCCAGGTCACCTGGTGCGTGGACTCCGGCGACAGCGACCAGAAGTCCCACACGTTGTCGGCTTCCTGCGAGCCGGTGTACGGGTCGCGCTTCTGGGTGTGGATGAAGTCCGGGAACTTGATCGCGTCCCGGATGAAGAACACCGGGGTGTTGTTGCCGACGAGGTCGTAGTTGCCCTCCTCGGTGTAGAACTTCAGCGCCCAGCCGCGCGGGTCGCGCACCGCGTCCGCCGCGCCCAGGTTGCCCGCGACCGTCGAGAAGCGCAGGAAGGTCTCCGTCTGCTTGCCGACCTCGGAGAGGAACGCGGCCCGCGTGTACTTCGTGACATCGGCGGTCACCGTGAAGGTGCCGTAGGCCCCCGCACCACGGGCGTGCACCACACGCTCCGGGATGCGCTCACGGTTGAAGTGGGCCAGCTTCTCCAGCAGCAGCTGGTCCTGGACCAGGACCGGGCCGCCGACGCCCGCCGTCTCGCTGTTCTGGTTGTCGGCGACCGGCGCACCGGCCTCCGTCGTAAGCGGTCCCTGCGTCACGTGCGCCTCCTGCGTCCTGCTGACAGTCCTGTCCCTTGGCCAAAGCCGTTCCCGATCCTACAATGGACTTTGTCTAAGTCAATTTGCGTTCCAAAGTCACACCTGTTCGGGACCTGGTCCCCCTGCTGTTAGGCTGGTAGCCATGAGCGACCTTCTGGAACGGCTGCGTGGACGCGGATGGCGGATGACCGCGCAGCGACGCGTCGTGGCCGAGGTTCTCGACGGCGAGCACGTGCATCTCACGGCCGACGAGGTTCATGCCCGGGCTGTCGCCAAGCTGCCGGAGATCTCCCGGGCGACCGTCTACAACACGCTGGGTGAGCTGGTCTCGCTCGGCGAGGTGCTCGAGGTCACCACGGACAAGCGCGCGAAGCGGTACGACCCGAACGCGCACCGGCCGCACCACCACCTGGTCTGCGCCCGCTGCGGCTCGATCCGCGACGTCCACCCGACCGGCAACCCGCTCGCCGACCTCCCCGACACGGAGCGCTTCGGCTTCACGGTCTCGGACGTGGAGGTCACGTACCGGGGGCTGTGCCCGGACTGCGCGAGCGCGTAAAGAGCGGGAGAGCGAGGGAGGGGGCCGCGAGCCCCCTCTTTTTTTGCTGCCCGGGCGCCTGCAAACGACTGAGGGCCGGAATCCATGTCTGGATTCCGGCCCTCGGCCTTCAGTAGCGGGGACAGGATTTGAACCTGCGACCTCTGGGTTATGAGCCCAGCGAGCTACCGAGCTGCTCCACCCCGCGTCGGTGAACACGACATTACGTGAGGGAAGCCCACGGAAGCAAATCCGTTAGGGACGAGTGGTCGGCGTCACGCGGTCGGCGTCACGCCGAGAGTTCTTCCCGGAGCGCGTCCCGCAGCCGCCCCGCTCGCTCGGAGACTTCCGCCGGCCCCAGCGCCACCGCCCTGTCGGCCCACTTCTGCCCCTCCGCCAGCTCTCCGCGACGCGCGTAGACCAGGGCCAGCCGCAGCGCCGCCCGCCCGTGCCCGGCGTCGGCCGCCCGCTGCCACCACACGGCCGCCTCGGGCTCGCTGCCCTCCCGGGCCAGCAGCAGCCCGAGATTGAACGCCCCGTTGCGCGATCCGGCCTCCGCCGCCGCCCGGTACCAGCGCGCCGCGTCGACCACGTCGCCCCGGGCCGCCGCGAGCATGCCGACCCGGACCTGCGCCCGCCGGTGCCCCTGGGTGGCGGCCCGCTCGTACCACTCCTCGCACTCGGTCTTCTCGTGCACGGTCTCGCCCAGCTCGTGCGCGGGCTCCGGCGGGCGGCGCGCGTCGAGCACGGTGGCCAGCCGGTACGCCGCCTCCGCGCTGCCCCCGCCGGCCGCGCACCGCAGATGCCGTTCGGCCTCCCGCTCGTCGCCCTCGCGCAGCCGGGCGATCCCGACCTGCAGCGCGGCCTCGGTGTGTCCGGCGGCGGCCGCCCGCTCGTACCAGCGCAGGGCGACCGGCTCCTCGCCGCGCCCGGCGTGCAGGATGCCGAGGTTGAACGCGGCGTCCACGCTCCCGGCCTCGGCGGCCTTGGAGAACCACGGCTCGGCCCCGCTGGTGTCGCCGACCTGGAGCAGCAGGATGGCCAGCGCGTTCGCCGCCTCCCGGTGCCCGGCGTACGCGGCGCGCCGGTACCACTGCTCGGCCTGCGCGGTGCGCCCCTGCTCGGCGCAGAGCAGCCCGAGGTTGTACGCCCCGTTGTCGTCCCCGGCGGTCAGCGCGGCCCGGTACCAGCGCTCGGCGGTCTGTGTCTCCCCGCGCTCGGCGTGCAGCGCGCCGAGCGCGTTGGCCGCGTTGCCGTCGCCGTCCTGGGCGGCGCGCAGCCACCACACGGCCGCGCTCTCGGTGTCGCCGGCGTCGCGCAGCAGGAAGCCGAGCGCGCAGGCGGCCCGGGGCTCGCCGTCCTTGGCGGAGGTCAGGTACCAGCGCCCGGCCTCCTTCAGTTCCCCGCGCTTCTCCAGGATCGCGCCGAGGTGCAGCGCGGCGCGCCGGTGGCCGCGTGCGGCGGCCTGCCGGTACCACTGCTCGGCCTCCTCGACACCGTTGTCAGTCCGGGCCTCGTCCTCGGGGGCGGTCTGGCGGTCGAGCACGCGGGCCAGCCGGTAGGCGGCCTCCCGGTGACCGCGTTCGGCGGCGGCCCGCATCCACTGGTCGGCGCCGGCGTCCCCGCGGTGTTCGAGCAGGTCGGCGAGCGCGTAGGCGCCGAGCGCGTGGCCCTGCTCGGCGGACTGGCGCAGCCAGTACTCGGCGGCGGGTTCGTCGCCGCGCTCGCGGTGGTGGCGGCCGAGCGCGTGCGCCGCGGCGGCCGAGCCGGCGACGGCGGCGATCCGCCACCAGCCGGCGGCCTCCTCGGGGTAGCCGCGCTGGTGCAGGAGGACACCGAGGTTGTTGGCGGCGGCCCGGTCACCCGCTGCGGTGGCGGCACGCAGCTGGGGTTCGGCTCCGTCGAGGTCGCCGCGGCGCAGCAGCATGGCTCCGAGGACGCTGGCCGCCTCGACGTCGCCGGCCTCCGCGGCGAACCGGAGGCGTAGCTCCTCGGCGGCGTCCCCCATCTCGTCACGGGACGACTCCTCGCCCGAAGGCTGCGCAAATCGCCCTGTCTCGAACAGAGTTGCCTTCTCCCCCATAACGTCCATCGTCGCACCACCTGCAACCTGGGTACACCCGGTATACCGCAGCCCGTGAGGTCACTTCAGCGTTTTGTCGACATGCCCACAGAGAGATAAGTCAAACACAGCTGGCCCAACTCCCCACGGCGGCGCGGCCGTCGCTCCCTTCAGTACATGAGTTCGCACACCACGAAGGCCCGGATCCTTAAGGATCCGGGCCTTCGACTTCAGTAGCGGGGACAGGATTTGAACCTGCGACCTCTGGGTTATGAGCCCAGCGAGCTACCGAGCTGCTCCACCCCGCGCCGTTGCTCGGCAACCGTATCACGACACGGGGCGGCCTTGATCAGCTCTTCTTTCCTCCGGCGGCCTTGTCGACCTTGGCCTGGGCGTCCTCGGCCCGCTTCAGTGCGGCCTGCAGATCCTTCTGCGCCTTGGCGTACGCGTCCCAGTCCGGCCCCTCCTTCAAGGCCTGCTGCCCGGCGTCGAAGGCCTTCTGGGCGTCTTCCAGCGCCTGCCTGACCGTGGGATTGCTCGTGTCGGGCGGGTTGTTGCCGGTCTGCGGCGGCCTGGCGGCACTCTTCACGCCGAAGACCTCGTCGAGTGCCTCGTCCAGCGTGTCCTTGAAGGCGGTCTTGCCCTCGTAGGTGACCAACACCTTGCGCAGCAAGGGGTACTTCAGGGAACCACCCCGGACGTAGACCGGCTCCGCGTACAGCAGTCCGCCGTCCAGGGGCACGGTCAGCAGGTTGCCGTACTCGACCTTGGAGTGGCCTCTGCTGAGCAGACTGATCTTCTCGGCGATGTCCGACTCGGAGTTGAACTGGCTCTGCACCTGCTTGGGGCCGTCGAAGTTGGTGCTCGTCGGCAGCTTCAGGATTCTGATCTTGCCGTAGTCGCCGGCGCGCGGGTCGGAGTCGACGGCCATGAAGGCGCTGAGGTTGCTCCGGCCGTTGGGCGTGAACGTCGTCGTCAGCGAGAACGCCTGCGCGCTCTGGTCGGGCATCCTCATGCTCAGGTAGTACGGCGGCACCGCGCTGCCCGAGTCGTTGGTCGGGTCGTCCGGCACCTCCCACACCTCGCTGCCGCTGAGGAAGGTCTGCGCGTCCGGCACGTGGTAGCGGGCGAGCAGTTCGCGCTGGACCTTGAACAGGTCCTGCGGGTAGCGCAGATGGGCCATCAGGTCGGCGGAGATGTCCGAGCGGGGCTTCACCGTGCCGGGGAAGGCCTTCATCCAGGTCTTCAGCACCGGGTCCTTGGTGTCCCACTGGTACAGCTTGACCTCGCCGGTGTACGCGTCGACGGTCGCCTTCACCGAGTTGCGGATGTAGTTGACCTGGTTCTGCTGGGCCACCACCGCGCGCGAGGTGTTGGTCGCGGTCAGCGAGTCGGCCGTCGTATCGCCGAGGGTCGTACGGGAGGCGTACGGGTATCCGTTCGTCGTCGTGTACGCGTCGACGATCCACTGGATGCGGTTCCCCACCACCGCCGGGTAGGCGTCGCCGTCGATCGTCAGCCAAGGGGCGACCGCCTCGACGCGGTCCTTGGGCGTGCGGTTGTACAGGATCCGCGAGCCCTTGCCGATCGCGCCGGAGTAGAGGATCTGCGGCTCGTTGAACGCCACCGCGTACGCGGCCCGGTTGACCGGGTTGTCGAGGTTGACGCCGCTGTCGCCCCGGTAGCTGGTGGTCCGCTCGTGCTCGTTGTCGGGGTAGTCGACCTCCTTCTGGGGGCCTCCGACGATCGAGTACGTGGTGGTCTTCTCGCCGTAGTAGATCTGCTGCTGGTACGAGCCGAGGTCGCCCGTGGAGGGCAGGTTCTTCTCGATGAAGGCCGGCCGGCCCTCGGAGTCGGCCTCGGTGCCCTTGGCGGCGACCACGCCGTAGCCGTGCGTGTAGCGGAAGTGGTCGTTGATCCAGTTGTTCTTCGGGACGCCGTCCAGGTTCAGCTCGCGCAGGCCGATGACGGTGTCCTGGTCCTTGCCGTCCTTGGTGGTGTACCGGTCGACGTCGAGGTTGGTCGGGAACCCGTAGTAGGCCTTGATCTGCTGGAGCTGCTGGAACGTCGGCGAGACGACGTTCGGGTCCATGATGCGGATGCTGGCCGTGGCGTCGACCTGATCGCGCAGCTTGGTCTTGTCCTTGGTGGCGGACGTGCCCGGGTACTCGGTGACCTCGGTGTCGTCGATGCCGTAGGCCTCGCGGGTCGCCTTGAGGTTCTTCTGGACGTACGGGGCTTCCTTGGCCTGCTCGTTGGGCTGGACCTGGAACTTCTGCACGATGGCCGGGTACAGGCCGCCGATGAGGATCGCGGAGAGCACCATCAGGCCGAAGCCGATGACGGGCAGTTGCCAGGTGCGCCGCCACAGGGTGGCGAAGAACAGCAGCGCGCAGATGACGGCGATGCAGAACAGGATCGTCTTGGCCGGCAGATAGGCGTTGGCGTCGACGTAGCGCAGGCCGGTCCAGTTGCCGGTCGCCTTGAAGTCGCTGGACTTGACGGCCAGGCCGTATCGGTCGAGCCAGTAGGCGACCGCCTTCAGCGCCACGAAGATGCCGAGGAGCACCGACAGGTGTCCGGTGGCGGCGGCGGTGGCGCGCGCGCCGGGGCTGGTGACGCGCAGCCCGCCGTACAGGTAGTGGGTGAGCGCGGCGGCGATCAGGCACAGGATCGCGGTGGCGAAGCCGAAGCCGAGCAGGAACCGGTACCAGGGCAGGTCGAAGGCGTAGAAGGCGACGTCGAGGTGGAATTGGGGGTCCTTCTGGTGGAAGGGCACGCCGTTGACCCACAGCAGCCAGGTGCGCCACTGGCTCGACGCCGAGGCGCCCGCGATCAGGCCGACGAGGCAGGTGACGGCGAGCAGCAGCCACGCCTTGTACGGCGCGATGGCCATCCGGTAGCGGTCCAGGCTCTGCTGCTCCATGGACATGGCGCTCAGCGGGGGCCGCAGCCGGTGCGCGAGCCAGATGTTGAAGCCCACGGCGAGCGCCATCAGCAGGCCGAACACGAAGAACAGCCCGATCTTGGTCGACAGCGTGGTGGTGAACACGGACGAGTAGTGCACCGACCGGTACCACAGCCAGTCCGTCCAGAAGCCCGCGAACATGGTGAACGCCATGCCGAGGACGGCAAGGACGCCCAGGGTCAAGAGCAGGGTCCGGGCGCGCCGGGACGGGCGGCCCGCTCTGATCCGCGGCCCCGTCGGGCCTCCGCCGCGGTCCGGCATCTGGAAAGCCAAGGTGCGCACCTCGAAGTTCGCTGTCGATCCGTCAGGCCCTCGTGTTCGCGGGCCCTCCGTGGCCCCCCGTGATCGCGAGCCCACACCTATGCAACTTACTCACGGTTTGCTCGGTTCCCGATTCGGCCCGGGAACGAGGCAGGATTGTGACCATGTCCAACACTCCCATGGCAGCGAGCCCGCTCACCCGGGCCGTACTCGAGATCGACGAGTACGCCTCCGGCCTCGGCTGGGACCAGCCCGCTCGCCTCTTCGCCCTCGTAGACACCGCACGGCTGCGGGCCCAGGAACCCTCGCTCGCCGCCCAGCTCGGCCTGCAGGACGAGCCCGAGACCACCGGTCTCACCCCGATCGAGCAGGACGAGATCCCCGCGGACAAGCCGCTCGACGAGTTCCTCGGCACCATCGCCTGGCCGGACGCGGTGGTCGGCTGCGCGCTCACGGTGGAGCGCCTGATGCTGCCCCCGACGGCCGAGGCGCAGGTCCCGCAGGACCTGAGCGACGCCAAGCTGGCCAAGTGGGTGGCGAACCACCCCGAGCGCCAGGAGGTCCGCATGACGGTCGGGGTGCTGCGCGACGGCAGCCGCGAGTCGGCGCTGCGCCTGCGCGAGAAGGACTCCCCGACGGAGGTCCTGACGGGCCCGGACCTGGTGCCGGGCCTGGTGGCGGCGTTGGCGGCGACGTTCGAGGACTGACGCCTCGGGTACGGCGACGGGGGCGCCCCCTGGTCGGGGAGGTGCCCCCGTCGCCGTTACGAGCCGCTGTTACGAGCCGCCGTTACGGACCGACCTTGCGGGCGTTACGGACCACCCGTGCGGGCCGCCGTTGCGGCACCCCGTGCGGGCCGCGGTTCCGGGCCCGCCGTTTCGTGCGCGTCAGCTCTTGGTCGTGCACTTCGGCAGGGCGGCCGTGTCGCCGCTGCGGATGTCGTTGAGGGCGCCGAGCGCGTCGCCGATGGTCTTGACCTTGACCAGGGTGAGGCCGCTCGGCGTGTCCTTGGCGGCGGCCGCGCAGTTGTCGGCGGGCGTCAGGAAGTACTGGGCGCCCTTGTTGCGCGCGCCGACGGTCTTCATCTCGATGCCGCCGATCGGCCCGACCGTGCCGTTGTCGTCGATGGTGCCGGTGCCGGCGACGAACTTGCCGCCGGTGAGGTCGCCCGGGGTGAGCTTGTCGTAGATGCCGAGCGCGAACATCAGTCCGGCGCTCGGGCCGCCGACGTCGGCGAGCTTGATGTCGATGGTGAACGGGAAGGTGTGGTCGGTCCCGGCGGAGATACCGACGATGGCCCGCTTGGCGCCGCTGTCGTCGGAGGTCGCGGTCGTGATGGTCACGTTATGGGTCGTGGTCGCCGTCTTGTGGTCCTTCTCGGCGGCGGCCTGCTCCTTGGCCGGGACGACGGTGAAGACGACGTCCTGACCGGGCTTGTGCTTGGTGACCAGTTTGGCGACGTCGGACGGCTGCTTGACCGCCGTGCCGTCCACGGCCTTGATCACGTCACCGGCGTGCAGCCTGCCCTCGGCCGGGGAGCCCTTGATCACGGTGGAGACGATCACCCAGGACTTCACCGGGATGCCCAGCTCCTTCAGGGCGGCGACCTTGGCGCTCTCCTGGGACTGGCTGAACTCCTCGGCGTTCTCCTGGGTGGACTGCTCCTCCGTCTTGCCGTCCGGGTAGAGGGTGTCGTGCGGCACGATCTTGCTGTCGTGCGCCAGCCAGCCGTAGACGGCCTCGACCAGGTTCATCCGGAAGTCGGCACTGGTGACCCGGACGGTGGTCATGTTCAGGTGCCCGTCCGCCGGGTAGGTCTCGTGCCCCGAGATCTGCAGCACCGGCTCGCCGCCGTGGTCCCCGAGCGTGTTCACCGTCGGGCCGGGAGACATCTCCGAGTACGGCACGGGGATGAGCACTCCCGCGCACAGGAGCGCGATCAGCATCAGGGTGGAGGCGAGCATCGTCGCGGTGCGGCGTGGCATGCCTCGACAGTACGGGACGCCTCTGTCAGCGCACCGTCAGGGCACCCCCGTCACGCGCCGCGCGCACCCGGGTGGGACTTCTCCATGGCCTCGCGGAATCGCGCGTACCCGTCCAGCTCGGGCCCGTCACTGCGCACCCTGCGGGTGCGGTTGGCCCAGCTTCCCCACAGGCCGGCCGCAACCGCGGCGATAAGCGGAATCAGCAACCAGGCGAGAGCCGCCATGCCGACCTCCCAACCCGACGAGCGTCCGCAACTGACTGATCAGCAGATTAACCATCCGCACTGACAACGCTCACGCCAGGGGGCCGGTTACGCAACCGGAGGGACCGATGCGCCGAACGTGAAGGAGGAGGCACCCGATATCACCGGGCAAGGCGCCCTGTCAGCAGGCGCCGACCCATTCCTCGGTCCCGTCGGAGAACTTCTGGTGCTTCCAGATGGGCACTTCGTGCTTGAGATCGTCGATCAGCTTGCGGCACGCCTCGAAGGCCTCGCCCCGGTGGGGGCACGACACGCCGACGACGACGGCGAGGTCCCCGACCCTGAGGTCCCCCACCCGGTGCACGGCCGCCAGCGCCCGCACCGGATAGTCGGCGACCACCTTCTCCGCGATCCGCCGCATCTCGGCCTCGGCCGTGGGATGGCAGGAGTAGCCGAGCGCGTCGACGTCCGCACCCTCGTCGTGGTTCCGCACGGTCCCCACGAACAGCGCGATCCCTCCGGCGGCGTCGTCCCCGACGGCCTGGAACACCTCGTCCACGGACAGCGGGGTGTCCCGGATGCCGATCAGCTTGATGGGCTCCTGGGCCGCCTGCTCACCGGGGTGATCGTTCATAGCTGCCATGCCTCCATCGTGCCGCATGCCTCCGACAACCAGGAATACGACGTTCACCAGGCACGCGCGCGTGCCGCTTTGGAGCCTCCTACAGCACCGGTGAAGCGGCCCACCACCGGTGGAGCCGCCCGCCGCGCCGGAGGGCTCACAGGCGCCGCCGGGCCTTGCGGGCCCGCCGTACGACAGCTGCGGCGCCGAGCAGAGCCACCGTCGCGCCCGCGGCCCCCGCGGCCGTCGCGTCCTTGCGCCCCAGCCGGCGCCCGGCGACGGTGTGCCGCCCGGAGACCTCCTCAAGCAGCTCGGCCAGCACCTCCTCGTTGGTCCACCGGGGCCGCCAGCCCGCATCGTGCAGCCGGCTTCCGCTGACCACCCAGGGATACATCGTGTAGGCGAGGTCCCCGGCGGGAGACGGAGTGAGCCCGATCCGGTGCAGCCGGGCCGCCGCGCCGAGCGCGACCGCCGACGGCAGCTCCATCCGCCGGATCCCGCTCAGCTCCTCGACCTCCTCCTGCTCCAGCCACCCGTCGCAGCCGACGGACAGCTCCCCGTCGACCTTCTCGAGAACGGCGTACTCCAGCGCCCCGCACAGGTCCTCGACGTGGCAGAACTGCCAGGCCGGCCGGGACCCGGCCACGACCAGCAGCCGGGGCGACTCGAAGTACCGGGTCAGCGCGGTGTCCGTACCGCCGACCAGCACGGCGGGCCGTACGACGGTGACGTTCAGCCCCGGGTGCGCGCGCGGGGCGCGCCGCGCCAGCCGCTCGATCTCCAGCAGGTCCCCGACCCCGGTGGCCTCGGCGGTGGCCCGCAGCTCCGCGTCCTCCGACAGCGGCAGCTCGTTGTCGGGCAGTGCCCCGTACACCATCGCGGACGTGCACAGCACCACCCGGTGCACCCCGGCCGCCGCCGCGGCGGTCAGCACGGTCTGCGTCCCCCGGACGTTGTAGGCGGTGCGGGCGGCCGCGTCGCTGCCGAGGTCCAGGTCGAGCGCCAGGTGGACCACCACGTCCGCGCCCCGCAGCTTGTCCGCGATCGCCGGATCGCGCACGTCGAGGATGTGCCACTGCGCGGCCGCGCACTCCCCGCGCCGCTCGTCGATGGCGATGACCTGCTTGATCTCCTCGGAGGCGGCGAGCCGCTCGGTGAGCAGCGCGCCGACCCCGGTGGCTGCGCCGGTGACCGCGACGACGGGCCCGCGCACGGCGGGAGGGGTTGAGTGGTTTCGCGCTGCGCGAACCTGCGGATCTGGGGAACTCACCGGGCGTCTCCAGCGGTTGTCTTCAATACGAGCGCGAGTGACGCGTACGTACCAGGTGCATCCATCCTGCCGCAGCCCGTCCCTGGGCGAAGCACCGAGCCCCGATCGGGTCCGGGTGTCTACGCTGGGTGGTGAATGTCGGGCAGCCGCGCCGCCGGAGAAGACCGGCGGCCTTACCAGCCGAGGAACCCCGTGAGTGACACCCCATTCGGATTCGGCCTTCCGCCGGAGGAGCCGGAAGACGGCGACGAGGGCAAGAAGAAGGACCAGCAGAGCGGTGGTGGGCAGGGACCGGACAACCCGTTCGGTTTCGGGCTGCCCGGAGCCGGAGGCTTGGGCGGCCCGGGCGCCGACAATCCGTTCGCAGCGATGTTCGGTTCCCTGAACCCCAACGACCTGGGCGCCGCGTTCCAGCAGCTCGGTCAGATGCTCTCCTACGAGGGCGGTCCGGTGAACTGGGACATGGCCAAGCAGATCGCCCGCCAGACGGTCGCCCAGGGCACGCAGGACGGCGTCAAGGACTCGAGTGTCGGCACGGCCGAGCGCACCGCGGTCGAGGAGGCCGTCCGCCTGGCCGACCTGTGGCTGGACGATGCGACGTCCCTGCCGTCGGGCGCCGGCTCGGCGGTGGCGTGGTCCCGCGCGGAGTGGGTCGAGGCGACTCTGCCCGCCTGGCAGGAGCTGGTCGACCCGGTCGCCGAGCGGGTCGGCGCGGCCATGGGCGACGTCCTGCCCGAGGAGATGCAGGCCATGGCGGGCCCGCTGATCGGCATGATGCGCTCGATGGGCGGCGCCATGTTCGGCACCCAGATCGGGCAGGCCGTCGGCGTGCTCGCGGGCGAGGTCGTCGGCTCGACCGACATCGGGCTGCCGCTGGGCCCGGCCGGCAAGGCCGCGCTGCTGCCGGCCAACGTGGAGGCCTTCGGCAAGGACCTCGGTGTGCCGAAGGAGGAGGTGCGGCTCTACCTGGCCCTGCGCGAGGCCGCCCACCAGCGCCTGTTCGCGCACGTGCCCTGGCTGCGCTCGCACCTGTTCGGCGCGGTCGACGGCTACGCGCGCGGGATCAAGGTCGACACCGCGAAGCTGGAGGACGTGGTCGGCCAGTTCGACCCGCAGAACCCCGAGCAGCTGCAGGACGCCCTCCAGCAGGGCATGTTCCAGCCCGAGGACACGCCCGAGCAGAAGGCCGCCCTGGCCCGGCTGGAGACCGCTCTGGCGCTCGTCGAGGGCTGGGTGGACGCGGTGGTCCACGCGGCCGCCAAGCCGCGTCTGTCGTCCGCCGACGCCCTGCGCGAGACCCTGCGCCGCCGCCGTGCCACCGGCGGCCCCGCTGAGCAGACGTTCGCGACGCTGATCGGCCTGGAGCTGCGCCCGCGCCGGCTGCGCGACGCCTCCCGCCTGTGGGCCTCGCTCACGGACGCGCGCGGGGTCGACGGCCGGGACGGCCTGTGGGCCCACCCGGACATGCTGCCGACGGCCACCGACCTCGACGACCCGGACGGCTTCGTCCACCGCGAGCAGCTGGACTTCTCCGAACTGGACAAGATGCTCGGCGAGGCGGCGAACGGCTCCGCCGAGGAAGGCGACGACAAGGAGTGACCCTGCACAGCGACGCGGTCCGCGTACTGGAGGGGTACGAGGACCAGCAGGATCTCCGTCAGATCTACCTCGACCATCTCGACAGACATCCCGACGGGATGTGGAAGGACTGCGGGGACGGGCACATCACGGCGAGCGCGCTGGTGATCGACCCGGACGGCGAGCGGGTGCTGCTCACCCTCCACAGGAAGCTCCGCATGTGGCTCCAGATGGGCGGCCACTGCGAGCCGGGCGACACGTCGCTGGCGGCGGCCGCCCTGCGCGAGGCGACGGAGGAGTCCGGGATCGGCGGTCTGACTCTGCTGCCCGATGGTCCGGTGCGCCTGGACCGGCATCCGATCCCGCCGCCGTGCCACTGGCACTACGACGTCCAGTACGCGGTCCTGGCCCCGCGCGGCGCCGAGCACGCGATCAGCGACGAGTCGCTGGATGTGCGCTGGTTCCCCTACGACGAGGTGGCGGACGTGGCCGACGACTCGGTCGTACGGCTGCTTGACGCGACCCGGGCCCGGCTCTGAACGCGTCACCGGTTATGTAAGGGGCGGCCGCCTGCGCGACCGCCCCTTACGTTTGCTTTCCCTACGGTCAGCTCCAGACGTTGCCCTGGTTCTGTCCCCGCGCCCCGTGCTGGCCCATGCCGAACTGGGCGGCGAGCCCCTGGCCGATCACCGCGTTCTGCGGCGGCAGCAGCTCGCTGGGCTGCACCAGCGCGAAACCGGAGCCCATGAAGCTCAGCTCCCAGCCCTCACCGGTGTTGCCGCGCCGCCGCCACACGCCGGAGGAGTGCGTCTGGGCCTGCATCTGCACGCGCAGCCCGGTGGACCAGGCGACGATCGCGTCGGCGTCGCAGTTGACGTACTTGTCGGGCGTGACCTGCATCAGCAGCGGCGCGCCCGAGGTCATCAGGGCGACCTTGCCACGCCCGGTGATGTTGAGCTGGTACTTCCCCGAGCCGGAGATGCCGTAGAGGCTGTCGACGGCGATGACCTCGTGGTGCAGCGAGGAGTCCATGGCGAGGACGTAGGAGCTGTCGACGGTCAGCCCGTCCTGCTCGACGTCCATGACGTGCACGTGCTGGGCGAGGTTGGCGAGGTAGACGGTGCCCTGCCCGTGGCAGCGCATCAGGTCCAGGCCCTCGCCGGTGTGGGCGCGCGAGCGGCGCTGGGTGTTGCTCTGGTACTCGGCGTCGAACTCGACCAGGCCCTGGTAGGCGACCATGGTGCCCTTGCGGGCGAGGATGTCGTCGTGGCCCTCCAGGGTGACGCGGAGCATCTGCTTGTTCTGCAGGCTCCAGCGCTCCTGCGTCTGGAGGTCGTTGTGCGCGAAAAGCGGGCTCTGCATGGTGTTCTGGCTCCCCCTCAGCCCCGGAACCGGAGGCGGTCGGTGCTGTCCTCACTGGGCTGGACGACGACGATGCCCTGGCCGGAGAAGGCCATCTGGTAGGCCTCGCCGCTGCCCCGGCCGATCAGCGACTGCGCCTTGAAGCTGCGCTTGCCCTTCACCTTCAGGTTCGGGGACCAGGCGACCAGCGCGTCGGGGTCGACGTACGTCTCGTCCTCGCCGCCGCCGCAGTCGACGACGATCGGCTTGCCCCGGGAGGTCAGCGCGACCCAGCCCTGGCCGGAGATCTTCGTGTTCCACAGGCCCTGCCCGGCGAACTTGGCGAGCCCCTTGACGCGCTCGACGCCCCACTGCAGATGCGCGTCGAAGGCGAGCAGGTTGGTGGCGTTGACGGAGATGCCGTCGCCGTTGAGATTGATCACGACGACGTCCGCGCCGTAGTCGGCGAGGTAGAGCAGTCCGTCGCCGGAGCACTTCATCAGCGGGGCGCCCTCGCCGGTGATCCAGTCACGGGCGATCTGGCGGACGGCCGGCGGGTTGGGCTCGTACTGGACGAAGCCTTCGTAGGCGACCATCGACCCCACACGCGCGAGGAGGTCGTTCCCGGTCTGCATGGCGACCTTCAGCATGTGGTTGCCGTGGTTCTCCATGCGGGCGGTGACGGGTGCGGGAGCGTAGCCCGCGAGCGGCTGGTTCATGACGGGCTCCCTCAGACCTCGTACGGCTGGACGACGATGAAGTTGCCGGGCGCGCCCCGGAACTGGAGGTTGACGCTCTCCCCGGTGTCGCCGGGGTAGGCGTTGCGGCGCATCCGCACCTGGCTGGAGACGATCACCTGGGAGGCGGCCGACCAGGCCACCACCGCGTTGCAGTCGGCGAACGTCGTGGGCGTCACGGGCAGCACGACGGGCGTACCGTGCGTCTTGACGACGATCGTGCCGGTGCCCTGGAACTGCATGGTGAACAGCGCGCCGCCGGGGATGCCGTGGCCCTCGACGCGGCGGACCTCGTACTGGAGGCTCTCGTCGAAGGCGAGGACGTTCTCGGCGGAGACGCAGATCGCGTCGCCCTGGAGTTCGACGGGGTGCAGGTGGGTGGAGTTCTCGGCGAGGAACACCTGGCCCTGGCCGGTGCAGCGCATCAGCTGCATCTCCTGGCCGGTCGCGCTCCCGACGATCCGCCCGGCGAACCCGGCGCCCTTGTAGCTGAAGTCGACCTTGCCCTGGTAGAGCACCATGCTGCCCTGCCGGGCCAGCACGGGCTGTCCGCCGATGCCGAGGTCGACCCGGATGAGCTTCTTGTTCTGCTGCGTCCAGCGCTGTCCGGTGGGCGTCTCCTTGAACTTCTGGAGCGCGGCCGCCACGCCGGCGCCGCCCTGCGGTGCGCCCTGCGGCACGCCGTAGGGGGTGGTCTGCTGGCCGGGGACCTGGCCGTAGGGCGGCTGCTGGCCGTAGCCGGGGGGCATGGGCGCGGTGGGCTGGCCGCCGTAGGGCGGCTGCTGGCCGTAGCCCGGCGGCATCGGGGCGCTCGGCTGGCCGCCGTACGACGGCTGCTGCGGGGGCTGCGGGGGCTGACCGTAGGGCGCGGGTGCCGGGGCCGGCGGCGGGACCGTGCCTCCGGCGGGCGGGGTCAGCGGGGCGATGACGGTGGGCGCCGCGTGCACGTTCGGGGAGGGTGCCGGGGGCGGGGTCTGCCCGGGAGGCGGCGCGAAGCCCTGCGCGGGCTGCGGCGCGGGGGCGGGTGCCGGGGCGGGAGCGGGCGCGGGGGCGGCCGGGGCGGCGAACGCGGGCGGCGCGGAGGCCTGGGCGGGCGGGGCGAAACCGGGCGCGGCACCGGACCCCGGCTGCTGCGGGGCTGCGGGCGCTGCGGGCGCCTCCTCCTCCGCCACCTCGCCGCCGAAGTTCTTCAGCAGCGCCTCCAGTCCGCCGTCGAAGCCCTGTCCGACCGCGGCGAACCGCCACACGTCCTTGAAGTAGAAGTCACCGAGCATCACGGCCCGCTCGGTGGAGAACTCCGAGCCGTTGAAGGAGTACCGCGCGACCTCCTCGCCGCCCGCCACGATGCGCAGGTAACCGGGCGCGACCTGCGACATCTGTCCGGCGCCGTCGATGGTCGCGGTGAAGGACAGCTTGCGGATCTGCGGCGGGATGCGGTCGAGCGTGACCCGGAACGACTCCGTGTCACCCGACTGCGCACCCAGCAACTGGATGGACTCCTCCGGGGTCTTCGGCTGGTTGAAGAAGACGAAGTACCGGTCGTCCGAGAGACGCTCGTCGGCGTCCAGACCGAAGCAGCTGATGTCGAAGGTCAGTCCGGGGCCGGAGATCTGCACGCCTACGTACAGATCCGTGCCCGCCGTGAGGTCACTGATCCTGGCCTTGTGGCCGCGTTGGAATTCCCTGGCCATGCGTAACGACCGTCCCCCATCCCGAATGTGAGTGCGTCGCGCCAGGCTAACGGCAAACCCCGACATCGGACGCAGCCGGTACAGACCCGGTACACAACCGCTTCCGGCGGCTCACACCGGGCGCTCACCCACCGCGCGCGCCGGGCACATGCGGCAACCGCTCGGCGGCGACCACGCCTTCGAGGTAGCCGCGGGCCCGCTCGGTGCGCGGATAGGACTCCAGCAGCCGCCAGAAGTCCGGACCGTGACCGGGCACCAGCAGATGCGCCAGCTCATGGCAGAGCACGTAGTCGACGACGTACTCCGGCATCCCCTGCAACCGGTGCGAGAGCCGGATGCTGCCCTCGGCCGGAGTGCACGAACCCCAGCGCGTGTTCTGGTTGGTGACCCAGCGCACGGAGGCGGGGCGGGCCCGGCCGCCGAAGTACTGGGCCGACAACCGCTCGGCACGCTCGGTCAGCTCGGTGTCGCCCAGCACCCGTTTGCTCTCCTGGGCGGCGAGCTTGTCGAGCATGAGGGTCACCCAGCGCCGCTCCTCGGCCTCGGACATCCGGGCGGGGATGAGCACGACGGTGCGATCGCCCTCGCGGTACGCGGAGACCGTGCGGCGGCGCCGGGTACTCCTGCGGACCTCGATCGCGCTCGCCTTCGAGCCGCTCGGCGGCTGGCTCGTCGTGCTGCGGTGTGGCATTCCGGCGCGGTGCAGTGGGTCGGCGGGCACGCCCCGACGTTACCCGCTGGGCCACGCCGAAGTCCCGGCTCCGGAACGGTTCGATGCCGGTGCCCCACCGTGCGTTGGATTCGTACGACCGATATGCCCGACTGATACGGCCGACTCATACGACGATCATCCCGAGCCTGTGGACAACTCTCGGCACGCGTCACCACCGCCAGGCATCCTGACATGTGTCGGCGGAGCGTGACCGGCCCCACCGACGACCACGACGTTGCACGCATGTCCGACAGAGACGGATACGGGGGTCTGTCATGCATCCGATGGTGAAGCCGGCACTGCGCCGCGGCTGGCGCGATCTCAACACCGTGCAGTTCGGCATGACTCCGGCGCACGCGATGACACTGGGACCGGTGGACACCGCGACCGGGCACTTCCTGGAACTGCTCAACGGCACCCGCGGGCTGCCCCTGCTGCGCGAGGAGGGCCACCGCATGGACCTCCCGGACGGCCATGTCGACGCCCTGGTGGACCGGCTCAGCCGCGCGGGACTCCTCGACGACCCGCACGGCGGCGGACCGGCCGCGGACACGCTGCGCAAGCGGAAAGGCGTCCTGGAGCGACTGCGCCCCGACCTCGCCTCCCTGTCGCTGACCACGGCCGAGCCGGGCGGCGCACTCGACCGCCTCGCCGCCCGCCGCTCCCTGCGGGTGCAGGTACGGGGCGCGGGACGGGTCGGGGCCCTGCTGGCCTCGGTACTGTCCGGCGCCGGGGTCGGCGAGGTCGACGTGCGCGACGTGGGCCGCGTCGAGCCGTGGGACGTGGCCCCGGGCGGCCTGACCGCCGAGTCGGTCGGCGAGCGCCGCGACCAGGCGGCCCGAGCGGCCGCCCGCCGCGCGGCCCCCGATCACCCCCGCCGACGCCGCCCCGGACCACAGTCCTCCTCCCCTCCCCGCTCCTCTCCCTCCCCCGCTCCGTGCTCCTCCCCCTCCCCCTCTCCGCCGCCGCCCTCACCGGTTCTGTCCGGTGCGGACGAGCCGGGTCTGTCGCTGGTGATCCTCACCCCGCGCGACGACGTCGCCGTGCACGCGCCGGACCCGTTCACCGCCGAGCCGCTCATGGCCTCCGGAACACCGCACCTCTACGCGGGGGTCGTGGAGGGAACGGGCGTGGTCGGGCCGCTGGTGCTGCCCGGCGAGACGAGCTGCGCGGGATGTCTCCACGCGGACCGCGCGGACCGGGACCCGGTCTGGCCCCGGCTGGTCGCCCAGTGGCGTTCCGGCCGGGCCCGCCAGGTGGGCCCCTGTGATCTGGCACTGGCCACGGCGGTCGCGGGACTGGCCGCCGCGCACGCTCTCGCCTTCCTCGACGGGGCATCGCCGTCCAGTGCGGGCGCCCGCTGGGAGGCGTCCCTGCCCGGCCTGAACTGGCGCTCCCGGCCCGTGTGGCCGCACCCGGCATGCGGCTGCGGGGCGGTGGAGAAACACAAGGGGGAGCACTCCTCAACCGTCGGGGAGCCGCGCGAGACAATGGCGGTGCAACGGCCGTCGACGAAGCGGCGACGCGAGACAGGCGCGGCGCGGCCGACTGGGACCTGGAGGGCGCATGTCTGATCTTCCCCGGAAGGCGGTCACCCGGACCGCCAAGCTCGCCGCGCTCCCGCTCGGCTTCGCCGGCCGGGCGACCTGGGGGCTGGGCAAGCGGATCGTGGGCGAGTCCGCGGAGATCGTCGGCCGGGAGCTGCAGCAGCGCACGGCCGAGCAACTGTTCAAGGTCCTCGGCGAGTTGAAGGGCGGTGCGATGAAGCTCGGGCAGGCCCTGTCCGTCTTCGAGTCCGCCCTGCCCGAGGAGGTCGCCGGCCCCTACCGGGCGGCGCTGACCAAGCTCCAGGACGCGGCGCCGCCGATGCCGACCCGCACGGTGCACCTGGTGCTCGAGGAGCGGCTGGGCGCGGACTGGCGGGATCTGTTCCTGGAGTTCGAGGACAAGCCTGCGGCCGCGGCCTCGATCGGGCAGGTCCACCGGGCGGTGTGGCACGACGGCCGCGAGGTGGCGGTCAAGGTCCAGTACCCGGGCGCCGGCGAGGCACTGCTGTCGGACCTCAGCCAACTCAGCCGGTTCGCTCGGCTGTTGGGGCCGCTCATCCCGGGCATGGACATCAAGCCGCTGATCGCGGAACTCAGGGACCGCGTCTCCGAGGAGCTGGACTACGCACTGGAGGCCCAGGCCCAGGCCGCGCACGCGGAGGAGTTCGCCGGCGACCCGGACGTGACGGTTCCGGCGGTGGTCCACCAGTGCGAGCAGATCCTGGTGACCGAGTGGATCGACGGTATCCCGCTGTCGGAGGTCATCACGGACGGCACGCAGGAGCAGCGCGACCGGGCCGGCCAGCTCCTGGCCCGCTTCCTCTTCTCCGGCCCGGCCCGCACCGGCCTGCTGCACGCGGACCCGCATCCGGGCAACTTCCGGCTGCTGCCCGGCGGCCCCGACGGCGAGGAGGACTGGCGGCTCGGTGTGCTGGACTTCGGCACGGTCGACCGGCTCTCCGGCGGACTGCCGACGCCCATCGGCGTCTCACTGCGGATGACGCTCGACGGCGAGGCCGAGAACGTCTACGAACTGCTGTGCGAAGAAGGGTTCGTCAAGGAGTCCATCGAGCTGGACCCCGACGCGGTCCTCGACTACCTGCTGCCGATCATCGAGCCGGCCCGGGTCGACGAGTTCACCTTCACCCGCACCTGGATGCGCAGCCAGGCCGCCCGCGTCGCCGACCCCCGCTCCCCCGCCTACCAGCTCGGCAAGCGGCTCAACCTGCCGCCGGCCTATCTCCTGATACACCGCGTGACACTGAGCACGATCGGCGTGCTCTGCCAGCTCGGCGCCACGGTGCGACTGCGGGAAGAGCTGGAGGAGTGGCTGCCCGGGTTCGTACTCGATGACGAGCTCGGCGAGGAGGATCCGGCGGCGGAGGCCTGACTGGGGAGGGCCCCCGGAAAGGTTCTCACCACCAGGACGAATCCAGCCGCCCCTCGATCGCCCTCAGGTTCTCCCGGGAGCACCTGTCGCAGAAGTGCTGCCGGACGCCGTTCTCGACGGAGCAGGTCCAGGTGGCCGACTGGGAGCCGTCGGCCGAGGTGCCGCAGCGGGCGCACACGAGGGAGCGGCGCTCCCCGGTGGAGCCGCCCTGATCACTTCCTCCGGGAGGACTCGTCACCTCGTGACGATAACGCCGCTGCGGCCGATCGTCGCGCACAACGCACCGCGGGGGCCGGTCCGTTCGGACGGACCGGCCCCCGCGGGGAAGGTTTCGCCTCCCTCAGCCGGGAGGCCACCGCTTCTGGTGTGCTCGTCTACTGCATGACGGCCATGGCGAGCGCACGGCGGGCGCGCAGCGAGGCGCGCTCGGCCCGGCGCTGCATCCGCCGGGCGGTGGCCAGGCGCACGGCCCGGCGCTCCCGCGCGGCGTCATGCAGGCGCTCGTGCATATGCGCACGGGCCAGGGCTTCTGGGATGAGTTGCATCTCTCGGGTCCTGTTCTTCTGACGCGAACCGGTCGCGCCGTTGGTGGTGAAGTCTTGGGTCGCGGAGCCGGTGGGCTCGCTGGTGGACGGCTTCATCGGGGCCTGCTTCTTGGGGTCGTGCGTGAGGGGGCGGTCGATCGTTCCTGCGGTGTTCATGCCGTGACCGGGTTCTTGCGCGGGCGGCCACGCGGCCGCTTCCGGGCGACGACGACACCCTGGACGAACAGCTCGCCACCCCAGACGCCCCAGGGCTCACGCCGTTCCTTGGCACCGGCGAGGCAGGCCTCGATCAGCGGGCAGGTGCGGCAGAGGGACTTGGCGTACTCGACGTCCGCGGGCGACTCGGCGAAGAAGACCTCCGGGTCGTAGGAGCGGCAGGGGACGGGTACGCCGAGGTTCTCGATGGCGTCGTCGAGCGCGGTGAGCGCGGTGAGGGGGATCAAGGTGGAGTCCTCCGTGAGGCCGGGCGGGGGGATCGTTTGTGAAGGCGGTACGGACGGGGCGTGCGCTTCGAGTTGCACGGGGTGTCTTCCTCGTCTGGTCGTTCCGGCCGGTTGACCGGGTGTCGGCTTGGTACCGGGTTCTTTCCTTGTCCCGAGGCCCCTTCGCTCTGCTGTCCCCGTTCGGGGCAAACAGAAGGGCCGCGGATCCCGGATGGGGTTCCGCGGCCCTGAAGGCGCCGGCCTGATCGGCTGTCAGGCTGGATCACTCCAGGGTTCTGGCCCACGGAAGGCCCACATCAGGTGGTGCTGCGTCGTCTGCTTCCGGAATCCGGCACCGGCCGCCGCAAAGGCATAGGCGTGTGCCTGTGCCGCTACCGCTTCCAGTGCCTTGGTCGGTCGCTCATTGCGCTCACGGATGGGAAGACCCGCGAGAGACAGGGAGGACGCCGGACGGACGGCACGAATGCCGGACAGACCGGTGCCCTGGGTCGAGGCGCCGAGCATGCACAGGGAGACGGCCGAGCGATCGGTCATTTTGGCCGTGCTGATGAAGCTGGTGTTGATGCTGATCACTGGACTCGCCTCCTCTCGGCGTCTTGGGGACTGGGGTGAGCCAGTCCGCGCGGATATGCAAGTACAACACGGAACAGGGGCCTTGGAGAAGGCCGCCGCTTCCGTGCCTAGAACCTATGGGGATTGCCGGGGCATGTGCAAACTATTTTTTCGACGAGTTCGTATCAGTCGTCCTCGTCGTCTTCCCCGACATCGTGACCTGCGCAGATGGCCAGAACGTCGGCTCCGTAGCGCTGCAGCTTGCGGGTGAGGACGCCGGGGATGCGGGACAACTCGGCCGGGTTGTCCGGCCGGGCCTCGGCGATGGCCATGAGGGTCCGGTCCGTGAAGACGCAGAAGTCGGGCTGTCCGCTGTCCCGGGCCTGGACGGCGCGCCACTCCCGGAGCCGTTCGTAGAGGCCTTCGTCCATGTCGGAGGGGCAGTCCTCGCAGCGCATGAGCTTCATTTCGCCCGCGTCGGTGAGGGTGCGGCCGCAGACCCGGCAGCGTGCCGGGGTGCGCTGGGTGCGGCGGGGTGCTGCCGGGGTGCTGCCCGGGGCGCCGCGCTCGATGCCTCCGCCGGTGGCGGCTCCGGTGCGGCCGACGGTGGCGGTGGAGCCGGGGCGCAGGCCGTCCAGGAAGTGGCTGGGCCTGCGATTGGCGCGGCCGCCGGGTGAGCGGGACAGGGACCAGGAGAGGTGGAGCCGTTCTCTGGCGCGGGTGACGCCGACGTAGAGGAGGCGGCGTTCCTCCTCGATCTGCTCGTCCGTCTTGGCGTAGCTGATGGGCAGCATGCCCTCGGCGACGCCGACCAGGAAGACGACGTCCCATTCCAGGCCTTTGGCGGCGTGCAGGGAGGCCAGGGTGACGCCCTGGACGGTGGGGGCGTGCTGGGCGTTCGCCCGTTCGTCCAGTTCCGTGACGAAGTCGGCGAGGGTGGCCCTGGGGCGGGCGGCGGCGATGTCGTGGGCGAGGTTGACGAGGGCGGCGAGCGACTCCCAGCGCTCTCTGACGGCTCCGGAGCCGGCGGGGGGCTTGCTGGTCCAGCCTTCTCCGGACAGCACGGCGCGGACCTGTGAGGGCAGGTCGACGGTGTCGTCCAGCAGGGAGTCGTTGCCGCCGAAGCGGGCGGCGCCGCGCAGGGCGACGCCCGCCTTGCGGATCTCGGGCCGGTCGAAGAAGCGTTCGGCGCCGCGCAGCTGGTAGGGGACTCCGGCGTCGGCGAGAGCTTGCTCGTACGTCTCGGACTGGGAGTTGGTGCGGAACAGGACGGCGATCTCGGCGGCCGGGACGCCGGCGTCGATGAGTTCACGGATGCGGCGGGCGGCGCCCTCGGCCTCGGCGGGCTCGTCGGTGTACTCGGTGTAGCCGGGTTCGGGTCCGGCGGGGCGCTGGGAGACGAGTTCCAGCCGGTGGTCGGCGGCGCGGCCGGTGGCCTGGGCGAGCAGGCCGTTGGCGAGTCGCACGACCTGGGGGGTGGAGCGGTAGTCGCGGACGAGCTTGACGACGGTGGCGCCGGGGTGGCGGGTGCGGAAGTCGAGGAGGTGGTCTGGGGTTGCTCCCGTGAACGAGTAGATGGTCTGGCTGGCGTCGCCGACGACGCAGAGGCTGTCGCGGTCGCCGAGCCAGAGTTCCAGCAGCCGCTGCTGGAGGGGGCTCACGTCCTGGTACTCGTCGACGACGAAGTGCTGGTACTGGGCGCGGACCTGTTCGGCGATGTCGTGCCGGTCCTGGAGGATGGCGACGGTCAGCAGGAGGACGTCTTCGAAGTCGATGACGGCGCGGTCGCGTTTGACGTCTTCGTAGGCGGCGTAGAGGTGGGCGATCTCGGCCGGGTCTCGGGGGGTGTCGCGGCCGGCCTTCACGGCCGCGTACGGGTAGTCGGCCGGGACGGTCTGGGTGACCTTGGACCATTCGATCTCGGCGGTGACGTCCCGCAGCTCGCCCCGGTCGAGGCGGAGGTTGCAGGCGGCGGCCGCGTCGGCGACGAGCTGGATCTTGCGGTCGACGAGTCGGGGCAGGCCGCCACCGATGGCTTTCGGCCAGAAGTACTGGAGCTGGCGCAGGGCCGCGGAGTGGAAGGTGCGGGCCTGGACGCCGTGGGCGCCGAGCTGGCGCAGGCGGCCGCGCATCTCGCCTGCGGCGCGGTTGGTGAAGGTGACGGCGAGCACGCTGGACGGCTGGAGGATGCCGGCGCGGACCCCGTAGGCGATGCGGTGGGTGATCGCGCGGGTCTTGCCGGTGCCGGCTCCGGCCAGTACGCACACCGGCCCGTGCAGGGAGGTGGCCACCTCGCGCTGCTCGGGGTCGAGCCCTTCGAGCACCGCGTCGGCCGTGTCCGGTGCCTGCGGGAAGAGGGGGGAGTGCGTTGCTGCTGTCACACGGCCATGCTGCCAGGTCGCCCGGGGCTGCTGCGCCGGTTGTCCACAGGCGTGGGCTTGCGGTCGTACTAATGCGGCAGGCGTCACAGGTGCACGGGCGGGACACACCGGCCGCTGCGGATACCCCGGGCGGGAATGCGGGCCGGATCCCTTACGTTTGCCCCTTGCAGGACTTCCCCCGAGCTGCTTGAGGAGCGCGAGAGACATGCAGGGCACTGTGACGATGTACAGCACGACTTGGTGCGGCTACTGCCAGCGGCTGAAGAAGCAGCTGGACCGCGAGGGCATCGCCTACACCGAGATCAACATCGAGCAGGACCCGGAGTCCGCCGCTTTCGTGGAGAAGGCGAATGGCGGAAACCAGACGGTTCCGACCGTGCTCTTCGCGGACGGCTCCACGATGACGAACCCGTCGCTGGCCCAGGTGAAGCAGAAGCTGGCCGCGTGACGCTCCGCGGGTTTCCGCGGTGAAGCAGCAGGCAGGGCGGTCCCTGAGAGACGAGGGACCGCCCTGCTGTGTCTTGTCTCGCTGTGTCTGGTCTGACTATGTCTTGTCCCACACCAGCGTGTAGCGCCACAGGAGCCGGCGCCGGTAGTGGCTGCCGGGCAGCAGGCGGCGGGCGGCGTCGCGGACCTCGCCCCAGTGCATGTCGCAGTCCTCGACCGGCATGCCGGCCGGGCCGCCCTTGCCGCCGCGCAGCATCGAGTACAGGCGGCTGGCCGGGAGCCCGCAGCCGCTGATCAGCCAGTCCATGAGGGTGTGATTGTCCGCGAGGCCGACGATCATCAGCCGGCCGCCGGGCGCGACGAGCCGGGTCAGGCGGTCCACCGCGTCCTCGAAGCCGGTGTGGTGGACGATGGCGACGGCGCTGACGAAGTCGTGGACGCCGGCGCCGAGGGCGGCCTCGTCGAGGTAGTCGGCCTCCAGGAAGGTGACGTTCCGGGGCCGCTGCGCGCGGGCCAGCCGGATCATCTCCGGGGAGCGGTCCACTCCGGTGACCGTCTCCGCCTTGGTGGCGAGTTTGCGGGCGAGCAGGCCGTCGCCGCAGCCGACGTCCAGGGCCGTGCGGCAGCCGTCGGGTACGGCGGCGAGCACGGCCCGGTGGTAGTGGACGTTGTGGTTCCAGTACGGGTCGCCGGTCACCGGAGCCGCCTCAGACGACGCTCCGCATCGGAAGTGGCTTGCCGTACCACAGTTCGATCAGCCGGGCGGCGATGGAGATGCCGTACGGCGGCAGGACCTCGCCGGACTCGAAGGCGGCGTGGAGTTCCTCGCGGGAGAACCAGCGGGCCTCGTGGATCTCGTCGCCGTCGACGTTGATGTCGGTCGAGGTGGCGCGGGCCGTGAAGCCGAGCATCAGGCTGGACGGGAACGGCCAGGGCTGGCTGGCGACGTACTCGACCGGGCCGACGGTGACGCCGACCTCCTCGAAGACCTCACGGCGCACGGACTGCTCGATGGACTCGCCGGGTTCGACGAAGCCGGCGAGCGTGGAGAAGCGGCCTTCGGGCCAGTGGACCTGGCGGCCGAGCAGGAGGCGGTCGTCCTCGTCGGTGACCGCCATGATCACGGCCGGGTCGGTGCGCGGGTAGTGCTCGGCGCCGCAGGCAGGGCAGCGGCGGATGTGGCCGGCGGCGGCGATGACCGTGCGCTCGCCGCAGCGGGAGCAGAAGCGGTGGGTGCGCTGCCAGTTCTCCAGGCCGACGGCGTGCACCATGAGGCCGGCGTCGCGCGGGGAGAGCAGCAGGCCCGCTTCGCGCAGCCCGGCGGGGCGGGCGGACTGGTCGATGCGGCCGGGAAGCGTGTCCTTCTGGAGGGCGAAGTAGCTGACGCCCTCCGCGTCGTTGCCCAGGAAGTAGCGGTGTGCCTCGGTGAGCGGCGCCTCGAAGGAGGGGGTCATGACGAGTTCGGTCCGGCCGTCGGGCGTCTCGTCGATGAGTACCTGGCCGTCGGAGACCACGAAGCAGCGGGTCGTGGGGTGGCTCCACGCCGCCGCGAGCCAGGCCTCGTCGAGCCGGTGGTGGGCGGCGCGGTCGATGCCGCTCGGGGCGGTCAGCGAGATGGGTCGGTCGGCGGTGTGGTCGGTCCAGGTGGTCACGGGTGCTTCCAACTCCCCCAGTGGAACGGTTCGTTTCGGCGGGTGGTGCGGCGGGACGTGGGCCGGACGGCACCGGTGCGGGTGTGGGCGGGGCGTGCGGGGCGGTTGTTCCAGTGTGCCCCGCGCGCGGTGCCGTCCCGTACGGCGCCTGCCGGTCAGGGTGCGTGACGCCAGTTCTCGGCGAGGTCGCTCCACAGGTAGGCGCTGGTCTCGACGCCCTTGAGGAGGAGGTCCAGCTCGACCTTCTCGTTCGGGGCGTGCCAGCCGTCGGAGGGGACGGAGATGCCCAGGAAGAGGACGGGGGCGCCGAGGACCTCCTGGAGGTCGGCGGCGGGCCCGGAGCCGCCCTCGCGGGTGAAGCGGACGGGGCCCTGGAAGGCGCGGCCCATGGCGCGGACCACGGACTGCAGCGCGGGGTGGTCGAGGGGGGTCAGGCACGGGCGCGTGGCGGCACCGAAGTCGACCTCCAGCCGGATTCCGGCGGGCACCTGCTCGGCCGCCCAGGCACGGACGGCCTTCTCGATGTGGTCGGGGTCCTGGCCCGCGACGAGCCGGAACGACAGCTTCACGAACGCCGAGGAGGGGATGATCGTCTTGCTGCCGGCGCCCTGGTAGCCGCCGCCGATGCCGTTGACCTCGGCGGTCGGGCGGGCCCAGATGCGCTCCAGGGTGGTGTGCCCGGCCTCGCCGTGGGTGGCGCGGGACTTGGCGGTGCGCAGCCACTGCTCCTCGTCGAAGGGCAGCTCGGCGAACAGTTCGCGTTCGCGGTCGGTCAGCTCGACGATGCCGTCGTAGAAGCCGGGGACGGCCACGCGCGCGTGCTCGTCGTGCAGGGCGGCGACCAGGCGGGCGGCGGCGGTGGCCGGGTTGGGGACGGCGCCGCCGAAGGAGCCGGAGTGGATGTCCTGGTCGGGGCCGTGGAGCCGGATCTCGCACTCGGCGAGGCCGCGCATGCCGGTGCAGACGGTCGGGGTGTCCTCGGACCACATGCCGGTGTCGGAGACGATCACGGCGTCGGCGGCGAGCCGGCTGGCGCGCTCTTCGACGAGGGCCCGGAAGTGCGGGGAGCCGGACTCCTCCTCGCCCTCGATCAGCAGCTTGAGGTTGACGGCGGGGGCGGTGCGGCCGGTGGCGGCGAGGTGGGCGCGGACACCGAGTGTGTGGAAGAACACCTGGCCCTTGTCGTCGGCGGCCCCGCGCGCGTAGAGGCGCCTCTCGCGCAGGACGGGCTCGAAAGGCTCGCTGTCCCAGCCGTCCTCGCGGGCGGCGGGCTGCACGTCGTGGTGGCCGTAGACGAGGACGGTGGGCGCCTCGGGGTCGCCCGAGGGCCACTCGGCGAAGACGGCGGGCGCGCCCGGGGTCGGCCAGACCTCGACGGTCGTGAAGCCGGTCTCCTGGAGCTTGGCGGCGAGCCAGTCGGCGCTGCGCCGTACATCGGGGGCGTGGTCGGGCTGGGCCGACACGGAGGGGATGCGCAGCCAAGCGGCGAGGTCGTCGAGGAAGGCGGCGCGGTGCTGCTCGATGTACGTGCGGACGGCGCTGTCCGGGGTCTGGCTCATACCGACGAGCCTATCGGCCCGCGACGACATCCTCGGCGGGCGGTTCGTCACACCCGGGCGTCCCCGATTGGCCGTTTCGTACACCTGTGAGCAGTCGTTCCAGGGCGGCGCGGTCCGGCAGGTCCTGCGGCCGTACGACCTCGCCGGTGCGCACGTACAGGAACGCGGCGGTGACCGACTCGGGCGGGATTCCCTGCTGCTCGGCCCAGGCCAGCCGGTAGACGGCGAGCTGGAGCGGGTCGGCGGTGCGGGCGTGGCTGGTCTTCCAGTCGACGATCTCGTACGTCGCCCCGTCGCCGTCGCCGTTCTTGTAGACGGCGTCGATGCGGCCGCGTACGACCCGGCCGGCGAGGGCGAGCTGGAAGGGCGCCTCGACGCGGTACGGGGTGCGATGGGCGTACGCGGAGCGTTCGAAGGCTTCCTTGAGGGCTTCGAGGTCGCGTTCGTCGGCGATCTCGGCGTCGCTGCCGGGCAGCTCGTCCGGTTCGAGCATGGGCAGCGTCAGCTCCTCGAAGCGGGCTTCGACCCACGCGTGGAACCGGGTGCCTCGACGTGCGGCGGGTTGTGGGGGGCGCGGCATGGGGCGCGCGAGTTCCTGTGCGAGCCCGTCCGGGTCCGCCGCGAGGCGCAGCACCTGGGACGCGGTCAGCGTGGCCGGCAGGGGGACGTCCGTGACGCTCTGCCGCGCGCGCAGCAGCTCTCCGGCGAGGGCGTCGAGGTCCCGGTCCCAGGACGCGATGGCACGGGCCTCCTCGGGGGTGAGGGGCGCGGGGTGCGGCGGCGGGGTGGGGGCGGCAGTGTGCGCGTGCCGCTCGGAAGCGGGCGCGTGGGTGTGCTGCTCGGGGGTGCGCGGGTGGGTGTGCTCTTCGGGGGTGCGCGTGTGGGTGCGTTCCTCGGGGGCGGGTGCCTGGTGGGGGACGGTCGGGTGGCCGGCGGCATTCCAGGAGTCCCGGTCGACGGGCGCCTGTGCGGGGACGTCGTCGTAGAGAGGCTCGTCGCCGAACGGGTCCTCCTCGTACGGAGGCTCGTCGTACGGAGCCTCGTCGTGGTCGTAGGGGTCGGTGCCGTACAGGTCCTCGTCGTACGGGTCCTCGTCGTCCGGGGGTGTGGGCCAGTCGGGGTCGGTGAAGGTGTCGGGGTCGTGGGTGGCCGGCGGGGGGCCGGCGGGCTGGGCGGAGAGGGTGTCCAGGTGGGCGAGGACGGTCTCGGCGGCGGCGCGGCGGCGGGCCAGGGAGGCGTCGTCCAGGGGCAGCGGCCACACCTGGTCGGCGGTGGCCGTGTGCAGCGCCGGGTTCTCCTCGTCCTCGGCCGGCTCGTCCGCCCACGCCTCGATCTCGCCGTACCCGGCGGCGCAGTGGTCGTACAGGGCTTGGAGGAAGTCGGAGGGGCCGCGCGGCCTCTTCTGGCTGGGGCCCCACCAGTGGCCGGAGCCGAGGAGGAGGGAGCGGGGGCGGGTGAAGGTGACGTAGCCGAGGCGGAGCTCCTCGGTGTGCTGGTGCTCCTTCATGGCCTCGTGGAAGGCCTTCATGCCCCGGGAGTCCCAGGAGTCGATGTCGGGCAGCGTGTCGGTGTCGCCGCGCAGGGCGTGCGGGAGCACCTTGGCCTGCGCGGTCCACTTCTCGCGGCCCTGGGCGCTGGGGAAGGTGCCCGTGACCAGTCCGGGTACGGCTACGACGTCCCACTCCAGGCCCTTGGACTTGTGCGCGGTGAGCACCTTGACGGTGTTCTCGCCGCCGGGCAGGGCGTTGTCGAGGCCCTTCTCGTACTGGGCGGCGGTGCGCAGGAAGCCGAGGAAGGCCAGCAGGGTGGCGTCGCCGTCGCCGGCCGCGAAGGAGGCGGCGACGTCCAGGAAGTTGGACAGGGTCTCGCGGCGGCGGGCGGCCAGCGCGTGCGGGGACGCCGACAGCTCCACCTCCAGGCCGGTGACCGCGAGGACGCGGTGCAGGACGTCCATGAGCGGGTCGGACAGGGAGCGGCGCAGGTCGCGCAGCTCTGCGGCGAGCCGGGCGAAGCGCACGCGCGCGTCCGGGGAGAAGGGCAGTCCGTCGTCGTCCGCCATGTCCTCGTTCAGCGGCGACTCCAGGAAGGTGTCCAGGGCGTCCGCGAGGGAGATCACCTCGGACGGGTCGACCCCCTCGACGGCCTCGGCGAGCCTGCGGTCGGGGTCGTCGGTGTCGCCCGCGCGCGCGTGGGCGACGAGCAGGCGGGCGCGGCGGCCGAGGAGGGCGAGGTCGCGGGGGCCGATGCGCCAGCGGGGGCCGGTCAGCAGGCGGACCAGGGAGGCGTTGGCTCCGGGGTCCTGGAGGACTTCGCAGACGGCGACGAGGTCGGCGATCTCGGGCAGGTGCAGCAGCCCGGACAGGCCGACGACCTCCACGGGGATGTCCCGGGCGACGAGGGCGCCCTGGATCTCGGCGAAGTCGGTGGCCGTACGGCACAGGACGGCGATCTCGCCGGGTGCCGTGCCGGTGCGCACGAGGTGGGCGAGGGAGTCGGCGATCCAGTCGATCTCCTCGGCATGGGTGGGCAACAGGGCACAGCGGACCATGCCGTCGCGTTCGGCGCCGGGGGCCGGGCGGAGGGCCTCCACGCCCGCGTGCATGGCGCGCAGGGGCTCGGCGAGGCCGTTGGCGAGGTCGAGGAGGCGGCCGCCGCTGCGGCGGTTCTCGCTGAGCGCCTGGCGGGTGGCGGGGCGGCCGTCGGCGTGCGCGAAGTGCTCGGGGAAGTCGTCGAGGTTGGCCACGGAGGCGCCGCGCCAGCCGTAGATGGCCTGGCAGGGGTCGCCGACGGCGGTCACGGGGTGGCCGGTGCCCGCGCCGAAGAGTCCTGCCAGCAGGACACGCTGGGCGACGGAGGTGTCCTGGTACTCGTCGAGGAGGACGACGCGGAACTCCTCACGCAGCAGGCGGCCCACCTCAGGGATGCGGGCGAGGCGGGCCGACAGGGCGATCTGGTCGCCGAAGTCGAGGAGGTCGCGTTCGCGTTTGGCGGTGCGGTAGCGCTGGACGAGTCCGGCCAGTTCGCGGCGGGCTGCGGCAGTCTCGGGGACCTTGCGCAGGTCGGCGTTGGTGAGTCTGGCGCCCTGGAGGGTGTGCAGCAGGTCGGCGTCCCAGGCGCGCAGTTCCTCGGGGCCGACGAGGTGTTCGGCGAGTTCGGCGTCGAGGGTGAGCAGGTCGCTGACGAGGTCGGCGAAGGAGCGGGTGAGCGCCGGGTAGGGGCCGGGGGCCTCGCGCAGCACGCGTGCGGCGAGCTGGTAGCGGGTGGCGTCGGCCAGCAGGCGGGAGCTGGGTTCGAGGCCGAGGCGCAAGCCGTGGTCGGTGAGCAGCCGGCCGGCGAAGGCGTGGTAGGTCGAGATGACCGGTTCGCCGGGCGGGTTGTCCGGGTCGATGACGTCCGGGTCGGTCACACCGGCCTTGACGAGTGCCTTGCGGACGCGTTCGGCGAGTTCGCCCGCGGCCTTGTTGGTGAAGGTCAGGCCGAGGACCTGTTCGGGGGCGACCTGTCCGGTGCCGACCAGCCAGACCACGCGGGCCGCCATCACGGTGGTCTTGCCCGACCCGGCTCCGGCCACGATCACCTGCGGGGCGGGCGGCGCGGTGATGCAGGCCGTCTGCTCCGGGGTGAACGGGATGCCGAGGAGCTCTTTGAGCTGCTCGGGGTCGGTGATGCGGGCGGGCATGTCGTCAGAGGCTAGCGGCGGCCACTGACAACCGAGGACGGATCGGGCGCCCGGGACGGAAGAAGCGCAGGTCAGTGCGTGGGGTGCCGTACGTCACCCTGGCCTCTGGCGCTGGTCATCGAGTGCCGCTGGCGCTGGTCACCCGACTGCCTCTGGTGCCGGTCACTCGACTGCCTCTGGTGCCGGTCACTCGACCACGTGCCGTCCCTCGGGCCGGGCGCTGCACGAGGCGCGGAACGCGCAGTGCGTGCAGTGCTGGCCGGTGCTGGGCGTGAACCGCTCGTCGAGGACCTTCCCCGCGGCGGTGGCCAGCAGCTCGCCGACCCACTCCCCCTCCAGCGGCTCCTGGCCCTGCACCTTGGGCAGGCTCTCCCCACCGTCCCGCTTTGCTGCTGCTTGCCGGAGATGTACCAGTTCGGCGCCGCCGGGTTCGGGGCGGCGGCCGTCGAAGGCGGTGTCGACGGCGCCCTCGCGCACGGCGAGCTGGTAGACGGCGAGCTGCGGATGGCGGGCCACCTCGGCGGAGCTGGGCGCCTGCTTGCCAGTCTTGAAGTCCACGACGTACGCGCGGCCGTCGGCGTCCGTCTCCACGCGGTCCATCTGGCCGCGGATGCGGACCTCGTAGTCGCCCGCTTCGAGGGTGACGTCGAAGTCCTGCTCGCTGGCCACCGGGGTACGCCCGGTGCGGTCCAGTACGTGCCAGTTCAGGAAGCGTTCGAGCGCCACGCGCGCGTTGTCCTTCTCCTGGGACGACTTCCAGGGCGCGTCGAAGGCGAGCGCGTTCCACACCGACTCCAGGCGTTCCATCAGCACGTCCAGGTCGGCGGGGGTGCGGCCGGAGGCGACCTCGTCGGCGAGGACGTGGACGACGTTGCCGAAGCCCTGGGCGGCGGTGGCGGGCGCGTCGGCCTTCACCTCGCGGCCGAGGAACCACTGCAGGGCACACGTGTTGGCGAGCTGGTCGAGAGCGCTGCCGGAGAGCACGACCGGCTGGTCGCGGTGGCGCAGCGGCACCTTGCTCTCGGTCGGCTCGAACATGCCCCACCAGCGATACGGGTGCGCGGAGGGCACGAGGGGGCGGCCGTCCTCGTCGGCGAGGGCGGCGAGCCGGGCCAGGCGGCGCGCGGCGGCGTCCCGCAGGGCCGCCGAGGCGCGCGGGTCGACGGTGGTGGCGCGCAACTCGGCGACGAGCGCGGCCACGGCGAGCGGGCGGCGCGGGCGGCCGGTGACGTCGCGGGGTTCGACGCCCAGCTCGGTCAGGAAGCGGGAGGGCTGGTCGCCGTCGTCGGCCGGTGCCTTCACGGCGGTGACGACGAGACGCTCACGCGCGCGCGTGGCGGCCACGTAGAACAGCCGGCGCTCCTCGGCGAGCAGGGCGCCCGGAGTGAGGGGTTCGGCGAGTCCGTCGCGGCCGATGCGGTCGGCCTCCAGGAGGGAGCCGCGGCGGCGCAGGTCGGGCCACAGCCCTTCCTGGACACCGGCGACGACGACCAGCCGCCACTCCAGGCCCTTGGAGCGGTGCGCGGTCATCAGGCGGACGGCGTCGGGCCGTACCGCGCGGCGGGTGAGGGTGTCGGCGGCGATGTCCTGGGCCTCGATCTCCTCCAGGAAGTTCAGGGCGCCCCGGCCGCCGGTGCGCTCCTCGGCGCGCGCGGCCGTGGCGAACAGCGCGCACACGGCGTCCAGGTCGCGGTCCGCGTTACGGCCGGCCGCGCCGCCGCGCCGGGCGGCCCGCTCCAGGCGCCCGGGCCACGGTGTGCCCTCCCACAGGTCCCACAGCGCCTCCTCGGCCGTACCGCCGCCTGCGAGGCGCTCGCGGGCCTTGCGCAGCAGGGCGCCGAGCCGCTGCGCCCCGCGCGCGTACGCGGGATCGTGCGCGACCAGCCGCTCCGGTTCGGCGAGCGCCCGCGCGAGCAGCTCGTCGGAGGGCGGCGGCACCGGATTCCCGGCCACCCGCTCCTCCTCCCGCAGGGCCCGCCCGAGCCGCCGCAGATCGGCGGTGTCCATGCCGCCGAGGGGCGAGGCGAGCAGAGTGAGCGCGGTCTCCGCGTCGAGCCAGGAGGGGGTGCGAGTGGGGGTGGGCGCGTCGGGCTGTACGTGGTCGTCGAAATCGGCGCGCGGCGCCTGGTCGGTGGAGTCGGCGGTCGGCGTGGCGTCCGTCGCGGGCGCGGCCTCGCCCTGGGTCTCGGCCGACTCGTCGCCTTGGGTGTCGGTCGGCTCGCCGCCCTGGGCAGCGGTCGGCTCGCCCCAGGGAGCAGGTTCGTCGCCCTCGGCCGCCGCCGAGAGGCCGGGCTCGGCGGAGTGCCCTGTGGGCGTTTCCGCCTGGGGGCGCTGGGCGGCTTCCGCCGTGGCTGCCGCTCTGAGGGCCGTCAGCAGGGGGGCGACCGCTGGTTCGTGGCGCAGGGGGAGGTCGTCGCCGTCGATGTCCAGGGGGACGCCGGCCGCGGTCAGGGCGCGGCGGAGGGTGGGGATGGTGCGGGAGCCGGCGCGTACGAGGACGGCCATGTCGCTCCAGGGGACGCCGTCCTCCAGGTGTGCGCGGCGCAGGATGTCGGCGATGTTGTCGAGTTCCGTCCCGGACGTCGGGTACGTGTAGACCTCGACGCGGCCGCCGTCCCGTACCGCCGTCGGCTCGCGGTGCGCGCGTACCTTGTCGGCGGGCAGCCGGGGCAGCGGCATGCGCTGGGTGATCAGGCGGGTCGCGGCGAGCAGGCCGGCGCCGGAACGGCGGGAGGTGCGCAGCACCTCGACCGGGGCGGGTCGGCCGTCCGCGCGCGGGAACGCCTCGGGGAAGTCGAGGATGCCGTTCACGTCGGCACCTCGGAACGTGTAGATCGACTGGTCGGGGTCGCCGAAGGCGACCAGGGTGCGGCCGCCGCCCGCCAGGGCGTGCAGGAGCCGTACCTGGGCGGGGTCGGTGTCCTGGTACTCGTCGACGTACACGGCGTCGTACTGGGCGGCGAGCCGGGCCGCGGTCTCGGGGCGGCGGGCGAGCAGCACCGCGCGGTGGACCAGTTCCGCGTAGTCGATGACGCCCTGCAGGTCGATCACGTCGAGGTACTCGGCGAGGAACGCGGCGGCCGCCCGCCAGTCGGGGCGGCCGATGCGGCGGGCGAAGGCGTCCAGGGCGCCGGGTCCGAGGCCCAGCTCACGGCTGCGGGCGAGGACGGCGCGGACCTCGTCGGCGAACCCGCGCGTGGTCAGGCAGGCGCGCAGCTCGTCCGGCCAGCGCACGTGGTCGAGCCCGAGCCGCTCCAGGTCGGGCTGCCCGGCGAGCAGCTCGCGCACGGTGACGTCCTGCTCGGGGCCGGAGAGCAGCCGCAGCGGCTCCGTGAACAGGCCAGTGTCCTGGTGGGCGCGGACCAGGGCGTAGCAGTACGAGTGGAAGGTGGTCGCGCGGGGTGCGCGGACCGCGCCGATGCGCAGGGCCATGCGGTCGCGCAGGTCGACGGCGGCCTTGCGGCTGAACGTCAGCACCAGGATCCGTTCCGGGTCGCCGCCCTGGGCGATGCGGGCGGCCACGGACTCCACCAGGGTGGTGGTCTTGCCGGTGCCGGGACCTGCGAGAACGAGCAGTGGTCCGGCCTTGTGGTCAACCACGGCGCGCTGTGCCGCGTCCAGACGAGGGGGATCGACGTCGGCCGGCGGGGTACGGACCAGTCGGTAAGCGCCACGGTTCCCCTGCCGCACCGGAGGGTGCGGCAGGCGTCTGGTGGAGGAAGAGGAGCTCACGTGGTTCGCCGGTCCTGGTGGTCGTACTGGTGGGCAGGCGGTCACGCGTGCGAGGCGGTGGCCGCGGGGTGAGGGAGGCACGTGCAGCCGACGCTACGCCGCCGCACGGGACGGAAGCAGGGCTTCCGATTCTTCCCTCGCGACGCTCGCGACCGCCTCGGCTCTCGCGACACTCGCACCACGCGGGTCCCTCATCTCACGAACGTACGTCATGCCACGGACGTCCCCCGTGTCCCTCGTACGGGCCACAGGTTCCCGCCGGAGGCAACGGATGGCGGAAGCTGTCAGATGTGACCCCCTGCGCCCGCGTCCTCGGCGGCGATGTCCTCAGCAGCCATGTCCCCGTCGGCCATGTCGTCCGCGGCCATGTCGCCGTCCCACCGCGCCCGCCGCATGTCGAGCCGCGGCAGATGACCCTCGCCGCTCCTGCTCGCCTGCCTCAGCGGGGTGCCCTCCGCGCGGTAGTGGCCGAGCGCCTCCAGCTCGTGGCCGGGCAGCAGCACCCCGTCGGACCGCACCACGCGCCACCACGGCACCGCGCCGCCGTAGAGGGACATCACCCGGCCCACCTGACGTGGGCCGCCCTCTTCGAGCCACTCCGCGACGTCCCCGTACGTCATGACCCGGCCGGGCGGGATGCGCTCGGCGACGTCCAGCACGCGCTCGGCGTACTCCGGAAGCGCGTCCGTGTCCTCGGCAGGGGTCCGATCGCTCATTCGCCCCATCCTGCCGCATGGCACCGACAACGCGGCCCGGTCGGCCGGGGCCGGCCCCCTCGCCCCCTGGCGGCCCTTCCGGCAGACTGTCCGCTCCCGCATCTGCACCCTGATGCCCGCGTGTGTCGGCGGGGCATGCCACCATCGTGCGGGCGGTGACTGGTGATACGAGACCAAGAAGAGACCATGAAGCAGCAGGGCGTGCACCCCGAGGACGCGGAGGGCACCCCTGGCGCGGCCGCACGCGCCGGCACCGCCCGCGCGAGCGCGAACGACACGGGCACACCGGACGCCCCGGACGCCCTGGGCGCCTCAGACGCCTCGGGCACCCCGGGCAAGGACGAGGCTGTGCGCGAGCCGGCCACGCGCGCGCGTGACGACGCCGACGGAGCCCGAGGCCCCGGCAGAGAGCCCGGAGCGACCGCCGGGCCCGTCACCTGCGACGACGATCTTCACCCCGACGAGGTCGAGGGCGACGAGCCGCTGCTCCCCGCGCGCGTGCACCGCCCCTCCGACCTCATGCGGCTGCTGGTGGGCGTGCTCGCCATCGTCGTCCTGCTGGCGATCGCCGCGTTCGCGCACGGCACCACCTCGGGCCTCGAACAGGACATCAACAAGGGCACGGGCCAGGCCCCCGACCTGCTGATCAAGATCGCGGGGCTCGCGTCGAGCATCGCGATCCTGCTGGTGCCGGTCGCCTTCGCGATCGAGCGGCTGATCAAGCGGGACGGACTGCGGATCGCCGACGGCGTCCTGGCGGCCGTCCTCGCGCACGGAGTGACCCTCGCCACCGACCTGTGGGTGGCCAGAGCCGCCCCGCCCTCCATCCAGGAGGCGCTCACCCAGCCCTCACCGGGCGACATCCACGCCCTGACCGATCCGGTGCACGGCTATCTCGCGCCCGTCATCGCCTACATGACGGCCGTCGGCATGTCCCGCAGACCCCGCTGGCGCGCGGTGCTGTGGATCGTGCTGCTGCTCGACGCGTTCTCCATGCTGGTCACCGGCTACACGACCCCCTTCTCGATCATCCTGACGGTACTGATCGGCTGGACCGTCGCCTACGGCACGCTGTACGCGGTCGGCTCGCCCAACGTCCGGCCCACCGGGCGGACCCTGATGGCGGGGCTGAGGCACGTCGGCTTCCACCCGGTCAGCGCGGCCCGCGAGGAGATGCCGGACGCGGAGAACGGCGACCGGGCGCGGCGGTACTTCGTCACCCTGGAGGACGGCCCGCCGTTGGACGTCACGGTCGTCGACCGGGAGCAGCAGGCCCAGGGCTTCTTCTACCGCGCCTGGCGCAACCTGACCCTGCGCGGCTTCGCCACCCGCTCCAGTCTGCAGTCGCTGCGGCAGGCGCTGGAACAGGAGGCGTTGCTGGCGTACGCGGCGATCGCGGCCGGGGCCAACGCGCCCAAGCTGATCGCCACCTCCGAACTCGGCCCGGACGCGGTGATGCTCGTCTACGAGCACACCGGCGGGCGCACGCTGGACTCGCTGGCCGACGAGGAGATCACGGACGAGCTGCTGCGCAACACCTGGCACCAGGTGCGGGCCCTGCAGTCCCGGCGGATCGCGCACCGCAGGCTCGCGGGTGACGCGATTCTGGTGGATCGTTCCGGCAGGGTGATCCTCGCCGAGCTGCGCGGCGGCGAGATCGCGGCCGGCGACCTGCTGCTGCGCATGGACGTCGCCCAGCTGCTCACCACGCTCGGCCTGCGCGTGGGCGCCGAGCGGGCGGTGGCCTCGGCGGTCGGTGTCCTCGGCCCGGACGCGGTGGCCGACTGCCTGCCGATGCTGCAGCCGATCGCGCTGACGCGCTCCACGCGCGCGACGCTGCGCCGGCTGGCGCGGGAGCGGGCGCAGCGCGAGCGCGAGGCGGTGCTGGAGGCGTCCCGGCAGGCCAAGCTGGCCCGGCAGGAGGACTCCGAGACGGCCGGGACCGTGCTGGAGAAGCCCGACAAGAAGACGGTCCGCGCCGAGCAGCGAGCTGAGCAGCGGGCCGAGAAGCGGGCCATCGACGAAGCCCTGGAAGAGGCCCGCGAGGAGGATCTGCTCACCCAGATCCGGCACGAGGTGCTGCGGATCAGGCCCCAGGCCCCGGTGGAGCCGGCCCGCCTGGAGCGGGTGCGGCCACGCACCCTGATCAGCTTCATCGCCGGCGCGATCGGCGCCTACTTCCTGCTGACGCAGCTCACCCACATCGAGTTCGGCACGCTGTTCGCGAACGCCCAGTGGGGCTGGGTGATCGCCGCGGTGCTGTTCTCCGCGCTCAGCTATGTGGCCGCCGCGATGGCGCTGCTGGGATTCGTGCCGGAGCGGGTGCCCTTCCCGAGGACGGTGGCGGCCCAGGTCGCCGGGTCCTTCGTGAAGATCGTCGCGCCGGCGGCCGTCGGCGGCGTCGCCTTGAACACGCGTTTCCTGCAGCGGCAGGGCGTGCGCCCGGGGCTCGCGGTGGCGAGTGTGGGCGCGTCGCAGTTGTTCGGGCTCGGCTGCCACATCCTGATGCTGCTGTCGTTCGGCTATCTGACCGGCACCGAGAAGACGCCGTCGCTGTCGCCGTCCCGGACCGTCATCGCGGGTCTGCTGACCGTGGCGGTGCTGGTGCTCGTGGTGACCTCGGTGCCGTTCCTGCGGAAATTCGTCGTCACGCGCGTGAGGTCGCTGTTCGCCGGTGTCGTACCGCGCATGCTCGACGTGCTCCAGCGGCCGCAGAAGCTCGTCACCGGCATCGGCGGCATGCTCCTGCTGACCGGCTGCTTCGTGATGTGCCTGGACGCCTCCATCCGCGCGTTCGGCGACCAGTCGACCACGCTGAGCATCGCCAGCGTCGCTGTCGTCTTCCTCGCCGGAAACGCGCTCGGCTCCGCGGCGCCCACCCCGGGCGGCGTCGGTGCGGTCGAGGCGACCCTCACGGTCGGTCTGATCGCCGTCGGCCTCCCCAAGGAGGTCGCCGCCCCGGCCGTCCTGATGTTCCGGCTGCTGACCCTGTGGCTGCCGGTGCTCCCGGGATGGCTGGCCTTCAACCACCTCACCCGCAAGGGAGCCCTGTAGGGAGCCGGCGGCCCCCAGACCAGGCGGAACGTACCTCGTACGGCCCGCGCACCGCGCGCGCCCGTGCTCGCGCGCCCGCAGGATGGGGGTATGGCGAACCCTTCCCGGCTGCGTGCCGCCGCCCTGACCACCAGCGCCGCGCTGCTGGCCGCACTGCTGGCCGGATGCAGCAGTGGTTCCACGGACGGGGACCTGACGGCGCAGAAGCTGGACTGGAAGGACTGCCCGGCGCCGTCCGAGGCCGAGGGCGGCGGCACCGCCCCGTCCCCGCTGCCGAACGGCACCAAGTGGCAGTGCGCCACCATGAAGGCGCCGCTGGACTGGGGCAAGCCCAAGGGCGACACGATCGGCATCGCCCTGATCCGCGCCAAGGCCAGCGGGCCCGCGAGCAGGCGGATCGGCTCGCTCGTGTTCAACTTCGGTGGCCCCGGCGGCAGCGGCGTCACCACGCTGCCGGCGTTCGGCGATGACTACACGGCCCTGCGCACCCGCTACGACCTGGTGAGCTTCGACCCGCGCGGTGTCGGCCGCAGCGCACCGGTGGAGTGCGAGAACGACGCCCAGCTCGACGAGTTCTTCCAGCAGGACGCGACCCCCGACGACAGCGCCGAGCAGACCCAGCTGCTGGACCGCACCAAGCAGTTCAACAACGCCTGCGAGAAGAACTCCAAGAAGGTCCTGCCGCATGTGCGCACGACCGACGCGGCCCGCGACATGGACCTGATGCGCCAGGTCCTCGGCGACGACAAGCTGTACTACTTCGGCATCTCCTACGGCACCGAACTCGGCGGCGTCTACGCCCACTTGTTCCCGAAGCACGTCGGCCGGGCCGTGTTCGACGCGGTCGTCGACCCCACCCAGAACCCCGAGCAGAGCGCCCTCGGCCAGGCCAAAGGCTTCCAGCTCGCGCTCGACAACTTCGCCGAGGACTGCACCTCCAAGACCACCGAGTGCCCGATCGGGGACACCCCGCAGGACGTGAAGGACCGTATCGCCACCCTGCTGAAGGACCTGGAGAAGAAGCCGATCCCCGGCATCTTCCCGCGCCGGCTGACCCAGACCGCGGCGACCAACGGCATCGCGCAGGCCCTGTACTCCAAGGACTTCTGGGAGTACCTCACCGAGGGCCTTGAGCAGGCGTACGACAACGACGGCAAGATCCTGATGCTGCTCTCCGACTCGATGAACGGCCGCAGCGAGAACGGCGAGTACAGCAACATCACCGCGGCCAACATCGCCATCAACTGCTCCGACGAGAAGCCCCGGTACACCACGGACTTCGTCCAGCAGAGGGTTCCCGAGTTCCGCGCCGCCTCCCCGCTGTTCGGGGACTACCTCGCCTGGGGCATGGTCAGCTGCACCGACTGGGCCGTACCAGGCGCCGCCGACCACCCCGACGTCAGCGCACCGGGATCGGCACCCATCCTCGTCGTCGGCAACACCGGCGACCCCGCCACCCCGTACGCGGGCGCCCGCAGAATGGTGGACGCCCTCGGCAAGGGCGTCGGCGTCGAGCTGACGTACAAGGGCCAGGGGCACGGCGCGTACGACAGCAAGAACAAGTGCGTACAGGCCGTGGTCAACACCTACCTGCTGGACGGAAGGGTACCGAAGGCGGGCACGGTCTGCTCCTGACCGATCACAGCCTTGGCTCCGCTGTACCGTCTCGCTAGACGATCACAGAGGGAACAGATTGCCGAGCGATCTCCAGTTCAGTTGGGATCTGACCGGGGCCGGTTGGGCCACGTGCCTCATCGCGGACGGAGCGGCCGAGCAAACAGACCACGTCAGCTACTGCACGAATGCTCTCGCTGATCAGCATGAGGTGTCGTTCCCATAGAAGGCCCTGCCCCTCACGTGCCCAGCCCAGGTCGGCGACTCCACAGGCCAGGCGCCATCTGCATACGCGATCTTCCAAACCAGCGCTGTTGCCGGTGCACGCCTCGCTGCCTGTAGGCTCGCCAACCCGCCGCTGGTGAAGATGGGGAGCGTCATGGAGCTATCGCCGTTGATGCTGAACCGTCTCGCGAACAGCGCCCTCGGGGCAGCCCCGGCAGCTGGGGCCATTGCATATGTGGTGCAGGCCGGCGATCCCCTTCCGCGACTCGCCGCCTGCCTTGTCGCGATCGGGTTCGCGGTGATCGCCATCAGGGGGTACCGGCTCGGCGTGAGGTGCGAGCACGCGACATTGGTGATCCGTGGATATCTGCGCACGCGGGTGATCGCCCGAGAAAGCATCACAGGGATCACGGACTTTCCGGCGGTCAGATGGACGACTCACAGGGGGCGCAAGCGATGGACCCCCATCACGGCGTTCATGACGAGCTCGGACGAAATCTCGGCAACCCGGCGTCACAAGGAGCGAGCCCTCGGGAAGCTACGGCGGTGGGCGAGACCGTAGCTGGGACGAAGGGGTCGGTGCCGGCCACCGTGCGCACCGATGGAGCGAGCGACCGTGGTGCAACGGGTAGTCTCACCAGGGCCGTTCAGAGCGCAGTGGCTGACTTGGGGGACGCTCGGTGGACGAAGACGAGATCAGGCGCGCGGTGGCACGAGGGATGCAGGACTACGAGAGGTCCCGTCCGAAGCCGAAGGGGATTGTCGCGGAGGCGGAGAGCGCCGTAGGCGGCTGCGTAGCGATGTTCTTCGTGGCCCTGTTGGTGCTGGGCATCGCTGCCGCCTGCAGCAGGTGACAACGACAGAAGCCCACGGCATCCGACCAGGTCGGAGCCGTGGGCTTTGTCAGTGCCGCTGGTCAGCGAGAGCGGTGATCAGTAGACCGGCTTGTGCGGTTCGATCTGGTTGACCCAGCCGATGACGCCGCCGCCGACGTGGACGGCGTCCGCGAAGCCGGCGGACTTCAGGACGGCGAGGACTTCCGCACTGCGGACACCCGTCTTGCAATGCAGGACGATCTTCTTGTCCTGGGGGAGCGTCTCGAGGGCGGCGCCCAGGAGGAACTCGTTCTTGGGGATCAGCTTGGCGCCGGGGATGGAGACGATCTCGTACTCGTTCTGCTCGCGGACGTCGATGATCTCGATGTTCTCGCCGTCGTCGATCCACTCCTTGAGCTGCTTGGGAGTGATCGTCGAACCGAGCGCCGCCTCCTGGGCCTCCTCGGAGACGACGCCGCAGAAGGCCTCGTAGTCGATGAGCTCGGTGACGGTCGGGTTCTCGCCGCAGACCGCGCAGTTGGGGTCCTTGCGGACCTTGACCTGGCGGTACTGCATCTCCAGGGCGTCGTAGATCATCAGGCGGCCGACCAGCGGCTCGCCGATGCCCGCCAGGAGCTTGATGGCCTCGTTGACCTGGATGGAGCCGATGGACGCGCACAGGACGCCCAGGACGCCGCCCTCGGCGCAGGAGGGGACCATGCCCGGGGGCGGGGGCTCCGGGTAGAGGCAGCGGTAGCAGGGGCCGTGCTCGGACCAGAAGACGGAGGCCTGGCCGTCGAAGCGGTAGATGGAGCCCCACACGTACGGCTTGTTCAGCAGCACGCAGGCGTCGTTGACCAGGTAGCGGGTCGCGAAGTTGTCGGTGCCGTCGACGATCAGGTCGTACTGGCTGAAGATGTCCATCACGTTGTCGGCTTCGAGCCGCTCCTCGTGAAGGACCACGTTGACGTACGGGTTGATGCCCTTGACGCTGTCACGCGCGGACTCGGCCTTGGAGCGGCCGATGTCGGACTGGCTGTGGATGATCTGGCGCTGCAGGTTCGACTCGTCCACCTCGTCGAACTCCACGATGCCGAGCGTGCCCACGCCCGCGGCGGCCAGGTACATCAGCGCCGGGGAGCCCAGGCCGCCGGCGCCCACACAGAGCACCTTGGCGTTCTTCAGCCGCTTCTGCCCGTCCATCCCCACATCGGGGATGATCAGGTGGCGGGAGTACCTGCGGACCTCGTCTACGGTGAGCTCAGAAGCTGGCTCGACCAGGGGTGGCAGCGACACGGGGACTCCGTTGGTCGGTCGATCACTACGGTTGTTCTCCTCGTAACACTGCCACGGCCTTCTTCATTCCGAGACACCCGTTCCGACTCGCGAGACGATTTCGTCCCAGTAGCCGGGCATGGTCTCCCAGGGGTCCGCGCGCCCGCCGCGGTCGGTCCGGTCGGTGAAGTAGATCGTGGCCGCGCCCTGCCAGCGGGCGATGCGCAGCGCCTCCTCCAGGTGGCCGAGGGGCACGCCGTGCACGAAGTGGCAGAAACGGTCGGGCGGATAGTCCGCGGTCCACTCGGCGACCTGCGACCAGCGGTAGTCGGACCAGGAGCCGCTGAAGGTCACCAGCTGGTCGGCGTTCTCCGCGTACCCGGGGTGCGGGTGGGTGCCGTGGCCGAGGACGACGTGAGCGGAGTCACTGATCGCCCGCAGGGAGGTGACCGCACGGCGGACCTCGGGCAGGGCGGTCCGCTCGGTGGGACAGCGGTCCAGCAGGAAGCCGTCGGCCCGGTACCAGTCGAGGTAGCGGTGCGCGTCGGCGAGCACGTCGGCGAAGGCCCGGGCGCCATAGGCGAGGTCCACGTGGCCGAGGACACGCACGCCCCGGTTGCGCAGCCGCCCGGTGGCCTCCAGACAGTGCGGGTCGGGGCGGGTGCCGGGCCCGGCGGAGACGTTCAGGACGACCCAGTCCAGCGGGGTGCCGGGGCGGGCGAGTTCGGCCCACTGGGCCGGGGCGACCAGGGGGTGGGCGTAGCCGGGAACACCGAGGGCGGTACGGATCCCGGTGCTCGTGCCGCCCGCTGCGGTGCTGGTCAGATGCGGCATGCCGCCTCCATCCAGATGTCTGCGAGGGATTCTTCGAGGTTGATGCGGGGCCGCCAGCCGAGCCGGTCCCGCGCGGTACGCACGTCTGCCTGCTGCCAGCTGCCGCAGCCGTCCGGGTACGGGTACGCCACCGGCGCCGCGTGCTCGGCGTCCATGCGGGGGCCGGCGAGGGCGCCGCGCAACGGTCCCGGAGGGGTGTCGAGTTCGTGCAGGGCGCCGCCGTATCCGGCGACCCGGGCGAGGACGGCGGCGGCGTCGCGCAGGCGTACGGCGCGGCCGGAGCCGATGTTGATGACGCCCTGCGCGGCGGACAGCGAGGCGGCGTGCACCGCCCGGGCGACGTCGCGGACGTCGACGAAGTCGCGCTGGACGCCGAGGCCCCCGAGCTTGAGTTCCCCGTCGCCGGACTGCATGGCGCGGCGCATGGCCTCGGCGAGCCGGCCGAGCGGGGAGCCGGCCGGGGTGCCGGGTCCGGCGGGCGAGAAGACGCGCAGTACGACGGCGTCGAGGCCGGAGCCGAGGACCAGTTCGGTCGCGGCGAGCTTGCTGACGCCGTACGGGCCGCCGGGGCGCGGTACGGCGTCCTCGGCCGTGGAGGAGCCGGCCTGGCTGGGGCCGTACTCGGAGCCGCAGCCGATCTGCACCAGGCGGGCACCGCAGCCGCTGCGGCGCAGGGCTTCGCAGACGGTCGCCACGGCGACGGTGTTGTGCCGGGTGAGTTCGCGGGCGCCGCCCCGGGTGGCGCCGGCGCAGTTGACGACGACTCCGGGGTGGACCGCGTCCAGGAAGCGGGTGAGCGCTCCGGGGCTGCCGGTGGCGAGGTCGAAGCGGACGTCGGCGTCGTCGCCGCGGCCGAGCGCGGTGAGCTGGACGGCCGGGTCGGCGAGCAGACGGTCGGCGACGAAGCGGCCGATGTATCCGTTGGCTCCGATCAGCAGGACCCTCATCGGGCGGCTCCCGTCGTGTGCGCGCCGGCGGAACCGGCCGTGGCAGAGGCTCCGGTCGTCCCGGATGTGCGGGCCGTAGCGAAGGCTCCGGCTGTCCCGGATGCGTGGGCCCTGGCGAGGGCTCCGGTTGTCCCGGACGCTCTGGCGGTACCGGTGGCTCCGGACGCTCCGGGTCGGGAGGTGGTCATCTGGTCTTCTCCTTCAAAGGGGTGGTGCGGTTGCCTCCGGCGGTGGGCCGGGTGCCGACGGCCGCCTGGTGTTGTCACGCGTGCGCGGCGGAGGGCAGCGGGCTCGGCTGTCCGGCATGTGGGGCGGACGGCAGCGGGCTCGGGTGTCCCGCATGCGCGGCGGACGGCAGCGGGCTCGGGTGGGGCCGGTGGCGGAAGGTTCACTCGGGTGCTCCCGTGGGCGCGTGGGCCGAGGCCTGGGTGAGGGTGCGCAGGGCGTGGACCAGCAGGGTCAGGGCGGCGGTGCCGCAGGCCAGGGCCGGAACGGCGGCCGCCCCCCAGCTGTCCACCAGCGCCTGGACGGGGCTCGCCAGGAAGGCGCAGCCGGGCAGCCGTCCGGCCAGGAGCAGCGCGGGGGCCGCCAGTTCGACGGCGGCCGCCGCGCCGAGCGCGAGGGCGGGGGCGTGGCGGTGGCGGTGCACGGTGAGCAGGCGGGCGAGCAGCAGGAGGGCGCCGAGGGTGAGGCCCCCCGGGTAGCCCGCGTTCTCGTGCAGGGCGGCCGCGCAGAGGGCGAGCAGGGCGGTGAGGGCGCCGAGGAACAGGGCGAAGGTGCCGAGCAGCAACGGCCGGGCGGCGGCGCTGAAGTCCTCCAGGCCACGGCTTCCGGCGAGCCTGCGGCGGGCACCGACGCGGAGGAGGTGGGCGCACCAGGCGGCCGGGGCGCAGGCCAGGGTGAGGGCCAGGACGGGTGCGGTGGTCACCGGCCAGGGGCCGTCCGGGGCGCCGCTCGGCAGGGCGTCGGGGCCGGCCGTCACGATGGCGCCCACCAGTCCGTCGCCGAGGAGGGCGTACCCGAGCAGCCAGAGGGTCCACGCGCGCGTGCCGGGTTCCGTCGCCCAGGGGGCTGTGCCGGACCGGCCGGCGAGGGGGCCCCGGCGCAGGGCCGCGCGGACGGCCAGGGCGACGGCGGTCAGGCCGCCCAGCGCCACCAGCAGCCGGGCCTGGCCGTGGGTGACGCGCAGCCCCGTCACCGTGGCCGTGCCGAGCAGGCCGGGCAGGAGCGTGAGCAGAACCCAGTCGGCGCGGACGCGGGGTCCGGGTACGGGCTCGGTCTGGGGGCGCGGTTCGCCGTCGCGGGGCACGCGCGCGTACAGCTCCTCGGCGAGCGAGAAGACGTCGCGGTGGCGGAACCGGGCGGCGGTCCGGTCGGTGACCCCGTGCGCCTCCAGCCCGGCCGCGATCTCCAGCGGGTCCACGGCCCGCTCGCACAGCTCACGGTGCCGGTGCAGCAGGGCTTTCACGGGGTCGACGGCGCCTCGTCGGGAGGCGGTTCTACGACGGCTGCCGCCCTCGGGGTCCGCTTCCGGCTGCCCCGACATCGAGAGCGGGGAGGGGCGGGCCGCGTCGGCGGAAGTGGCTGCGGGCTCCGTGGGCGAGGGGGAATCCGTGCTGTGCGGAGCGGAACCGACAGTTGGCGGGGAGGGATCGGTGCCGGGCGTGGCGGAACCGAGGGTTGGCGGGGAGGGGTTGGTGCTCGACGAGGTGGAGACCGCTGCGGGCGTGAGCGCCTCGGCGGTCACCTCGGCGGTCACCTCACCCGCCGGCCACTCCCCTGACCGCTCGTCCCACGCCTCCGCGCCGCTCGGCGTCCCCGGGCGGTCCCGCTCGCTCGACTCGCCTACGACGCCCTCGGCCCGCTCGCTCACGATGCCCCCCGCCACCTCGTGCACGCTGTCCCCCTCGCTGCGGACGTCACCGGCGTCCCCGGCCGCGAAGGAACCGTTCTTCGCCGGGTGCTCACCGGAGCCGCTCATCGCGCCCCCACCGGAACCACCCACCGGTCCCGCACCCGAACCACCCACGGCGCTCCCGTTCACGGCATCCCCGCTCACAGCGCCCCCTCCGAAGCCGGCACGGGGGTCGCGCGGACCGGGTGGCCCGCGGCCCAGCCGGGGGCGCCCCGGGTCAGGACGCGGGCCGTGGGGCCGGTCCAGCGGCCGGGGACGTGGGCCTCGGCGGGGGTGGCGAACGGCAGCGGCTCGCCCGCCTCGTCGAGGACGACCCGGCGCACCGGACAGTGCGAGACGATCTCCAGGTAAATGCTGTGAAATGCCTCGATGTTCTGCTCGACGGTGAACAGTTCGAGCGCGCGGGCGCGCGCGGCGGCCCCGAGGCGCTCACGGCGCTCGGGATCGCGCAGCAGCGCCACGCACGCTTCCGCGAGCGCCCGCGGATTGCGCGGCGGCACGACGAGGCCCGTGCCGCCGATGACCTCGACCACCGCACCGACGTCCGTGGAGACGGTCGCGCGGCCGCAGAACATGGCCTCGGCCAGGCTGACCGGGAAGCCCTCGACGACGCTGGAGAGGACGACGACGGCGCCGGCGGCGTACGCGTCGGGGAGCGTCGGGGCCTCGGGTCCGCCGATCTCCTCGAAGGAGACGGGGTTGGAGCCGACGGCGTGCACACCCTCCGCCTCGTCCGGGAAGAGCTGGGCGGCGAGCGCCCGGCAGTGCCCCAGATACGCCTCGCCCTCCGCGCCCACGGGCGCGCCGACGATGCGCAGCCGGGCCTTGGACTCCTCCTTGCGCACCTCGGCGAACGCGTGCAGCAGCGACACCAGGTCCTTGGCGGGCTCGACGCGTCCGACCCAGACGAGCGTGTCCGGGTCGGCGCGGTCCGGGGACTCGCCGACCTCGGTGAAGCGGGAGGCGTCCATGCCCGGGTGGACGGTGCGGATCCGGGCGCGGGCGGCGCCGCAGCGTTCCTGCCAGCGGCGGGCGTGCGCGTTGCCCGGGGTGAGGACCTCGGCCCGGCGGTAGATCTCGGCGGCCAGCCGGCCGTGGAAGGCGGCGAGCAGCGCGCGTACGGCGGGGGCGGCCGCGTCGGGGCCGAGGGCCAGGTAGTGCGAGCGCAGTTGCACGCTGTACTCGGTGACCAGCAGGGGCACGCCGGAGAAGTGCCGGGCGAGCAGTCCGGGCAGGGCGGCCGGGCCGCCGGCGGTGGCGTGGCAGAGGTCGGCCGCGCCGAGGCCTTCGTCGCCGTACCAGTCGAGCGAGAGGGGGCGCAGGGCGCGTTCGAGGTGGGCGGTGACGGTCAGCAGATCGGGTACGCGCGCCTCGCGCGCCGTGCGCAGCGCGCCCGGGGCACGGCAGGCGCGCTCCAGGGCGCGTACGGCGGCGTCCGAGCGGAGGGCGCCGACCAATCCGCCCTCGTCGCGGGCGAGTTCGGCGAGGCCGTACAGCGCGTTGCCGAAACGGTCCGCCAGAGCGGTGACCGAGGCGGGGGACGCGTCATGAGACGTGGCGCCGGACGCGGCATCGGGCCCGGCACCCGTCCCCGCACACACCGCCGCGAGCAGTTCCCCGTAGCACTCGGCGAAGCGCCGGCGCGTGCGCCGTCCGTGCGCGACCCCGTCGTCCTCGGCCGTCCACAGCGGAGCCGTCCGTACGCGGCTGACCTGCGGCGGCAGCGGAACCCAGCCGCCGTCCTCCTGCTGCCGGCTACGGCTGAGCGCGTAGACGTCGAACTCGTGCTGCCCGAGCCCGCGCACGAGCCGGTCGCACCAGAGTCCGGCGTCACCGCTGACGTACGGATAGCCACCCTCCGTAAGCAGTCCGATGCGCACGTGGCACCCCCGATCTCCCGTGAGTGGGAGCCGCCGTCCCATCCCGACGGCTCGCAGCGGGACGAACGTATGCGGACAAGGCGGTGGCGCGACGGACGGTTGTCCGTCGCGCCACCAAAAGGGGTGAACGGTCGTAACTTTCGCGTGCGGGTCGCGTTTCGTCGCGCTAGCAGATCACACAGTGATCACGCACGCACGAAACGTTACGGCATGACACCGCGGCGGCATCACACCGCGGCGGGTTCGCGCCGCGCCGCGCGCCGTTGGGCCGCCAGTTGCGGATCCAGGGCCGGTACGGCGGCCAGGAGCTGCTTGGTGTACGGATCGCGCGGGGCGTCGTACACCTCGTCGGCGGGCCCGGACTCGACGACCTGTCCGCGACGCATGACCGCGACCCGGTCGCTGACCTGGCGGACCACGGCGAGGTCGTGCGCGACGAACACGAGCGCGAGGCCGAGTTCCCGCTGCAACTCGCCCAGCAGGGCGACCACTTGGGCCTGTGTCGTGACGTCGAGCGCGGAGACCGGCTCGTCGCAGACGATGACGCGCGGGTCGGCGGCGAGGGCTCGCGCGATGCCCACGCGCTGGCGCTGTCCGCCGCTGAACTCGTGCGGGTAGCGGTCGTAGTGCGCCGCTTCGAGGCCCACGCGCTCCAGCAGTTCCGTCACGCGCCCCCGGATGCGCCGCTCGTCGCGTTCCCCGCGCGCGCGAAGCGGGTCGGCGATGGACTCGCCCACGCTGCGGCGGGGATTGAGGGAGGAGACGGGGTCCTGGAAGACCATCTGGACGGCCGGGTTCACGCCGGTGTGCGGGCGCCCCGCGTAGCGGATCGCGCCGGCGGTCGGCTCCAGCAGTCCGACGAGCATGCGGCCCAGGGTCGTCTTGCCGCTGCCGCTCTCCCCCACGATCCCCAGGGTCTCGCCCCGGCGGACGGTCAGCGAGATGCCGTCCACGGCCGTGAAGGCCCGCTTGCCGCGCCCGAACACGCGCCGCAGCCCGGTGGCCTCCAGGACGACCTCACCGGACGTCGTCTCGCTGGATGTCTCACCGGACGTATCTCCTGACGTCTTGCCGGACGTCTCACCGAACGTCGTACCGGACTTCTCGGCAGGCGCGGGGCGCGGTGCGTCCACGCGCGGCACCGCGCCGAGGAGTTCGCGGGTGTACGCCTGTGCCGGCGCGCCCAGGACACCGCCCACGGGGCCGTGTTCGACGGCCCGGCCGTGCCGCATGACCAGCACGTCGTCGACGCTCTCGGCCGCGACACCGACGTCGTGGGTGACGAGCAGCAGGCCCATGCCGGTCTCCTCGCGCAGCGCGTGCAGCAGGTCGAGGATCTGGGCCTGCACGGTCACGTCGAGGGCGGTGGTGGGCTCGTCGGCGATCAGCAGTTCCGGCTCGCAGGCCAGGGCCATGGCGATGAGCGCGCGCTGGCGCATGCCGCCGCTGAACTCGTGCGGGCGGGAACGGGACCGCCGTACCGCGTCCGGAATTCCAACCCGCTCCAGGACGTCCACGGCACGCGCGCGTGCCGCTCGCCGCGACGCGCGCGTGTGGACGCGGTACACCTCGGCGATCTGGTCGCCGATCGCGTAGTACGGGTCGAGCGAGGACAGCGGGTCCTGGAAGACCATGGCCGCCTTGGCCCCGCGCAGCCGCCGCAGCTCCTCGTCCGAGGCCTGCCGCACGTCCGTGCCGGCGACCCGGACGGAGCCACCGACCCGCGCTCCGGTGCCCCGGTGCAGGCCCAGCAGGGCGCCCGCGACGGTGGACTTGCCGGAGCCGGACTCGCCGACGAGGGCGAGCGCGGCCCCCTTCTCCAGCCGGAAGGAGAGGCCGTCGACAGCGCGCAGGGAGCCGAACTCGACGCTGAGATCCTTGACTTCGACCAGGCTCATGCGAGTACCACCCGTCGGTCGGCCACCGCGTACAGGACGTCCGCGACGGCGTTGGCGATGACCACGAAGAAGCCGACGACCAGGACCATGCCGACGACCACCGGCAGGTCGACGACCTTCACCGCGTGCACCAGCTCCTGACCGATGCCCGGCAGGCCGAACAGGGTCTCGGTGAGGACCGCGCCGCCGATGGCCGAGCCGACGTTGTTGGCGTTCAGCGCGATGACGGGCGCGAGCGCGCCGCGCAGGGCGTGCCGTCCGACGATCGCGCGCTCGGACAGGCCGTACGCCCGGAAGGTGCGGATGTGGTCCTCGGCGAGGGTCTCCAGCACGGCCGTCCGGGTGAGCCGGGCGAACGCGGCGGCCTCGATGAGGGCGAGCGACAGCCAGGGCAGCAGCAGGTTCCACGCCCACTGTTCGGGGTCGTCGGCGAGGTTCACGTACTCCGGGAAGGGCAGCAGCTGGAGTTCGCCGCAGACGACGATCATCAGGATCAGGCCCAGCACGAAGACGGGCGTGGCCCATCCGGCGAGGGTGAGGACGGTGAGCACGCGCTCGGTCAGGCGGCCGCGCCGCCACGCGGACAGCACGCCGGTGCCGACGCCGAGGACGAGCCACAGCACCATCGCGCCGGCGACGAGCGAGAGGCTGACCGGCAGCTTGGTCAGGATGATGTCCAGCACCTGCTGGTCGCTCTGGTACGACAGCCCGAGGCACGGTGCCGGGCAGTGCGCCACCGCGGTGCCCGTCGAGTAGTCCTGGCCGGCGAGGAGGCCCTCCAGGAAGTGCCAGTAACGCAGGTAGAGCGGGTCGCCGAGCTTGAGCTGCGCGGCGACCTGGTGCACCTGTTCCGGGGAGCAGCGCGGGCCGCAGGTGATCTGGGCGACGTCGCCCGGGGTGGCGTAGAAGACGACGTAGACGAGCACCGAGATGGCGAGCAGCGTGACCGCCGCGCCGAGGGCGCGGCGCAGCAGGAATCCGCCGAAGCCGCTCATGAGGTCTCCTCCTTGCCGGCACCGGACTTCTCGGTGCCGGCCTCCCTGGTGCCGGCCTTCTCGCTGCCGGCCTTCCTGGTGCCGGCGCTGTCGGTCCGGTTCTCGCGGCCGGTGCCGACACGCAGGCGGGAGGCCGCGCGCGGGTCGAGGGCGGTGCGCACGCCGTCGCCGAGGACGGTGAGGGCGAGGACGGTGACGAACAGGGCGCCGGCCGGCAGCAGCAGGTATTGCGGTGCCGCCTGGTACCAGACGTCGGCGGCGGTGAGCATCTGTCCCCAGGAAGGGGTGGGCGGCTTCACGCCGACGCCGAGGAAGGACAGGCCCGCCTCGGCGGCGATGTTCGTGGGCACCAGCAGCGCGGCGTACGTGATGACGGGCGCGGCGAGGCCGGGCAGCAGCTCGCGCCGGGCGACCCGCCAGGAGCCCCAGCCGCTGAGCCGGGCGGCGGAGACGTGGTCGAGCCCCTTGAGGGCGAGGGTCTGCGCGCGCACGATCTTGGCGATGTTGCCCCAGGCGATGAGGCCGATGACGAGGGTGACCAGCACGGGCCGGGGGAAACTCGACGGGACGATCGCGAGCAACGCCAACGACATGATCATCAGGGGCAGGGCCACGATGATGTCCGTGACGCGGCTCAACAGTTGATCAACCCATCGGCTGCCGAGGGCGGAGGCCGCGCCGACCACGACACCGATGGCGACCTGGATGAGCGTGGCCGCCAGCGCCACCCCCAGGGAGACCCGCGCCCCGTACACCAGCCGCGCGAACAGGTCGCGGCCGGTCTGCGGTTCGACGCCGAGCCAGTGGTCGGCGCTGATGCCGCCGAGGGAGCCGATGGGCACGCCTCCGCGCGCGGAGTCGATCAGGGAGGGGTGGTACGTGGTCGGGTCCTGGCCCTCGACCGCGGTGAGCAGCGGGGCGGCCAGCGCCACCAGGACGAGCAGCGCGATGACGACGGCGGCGACCAGGGCGGCGCGCTGCGCCCGCAGCCGCCGCCAGAACGGACGGGCCCCCGAGGCCGCCGGGGCGGACGCGTCCGCCCCGGCGGCCTCGACGGCGACAAGTGCCTCGGACACGGGTTACTTCACCGCGACCTGGGAGATGTCCAGCACGCCGGTCCAGTCGCTGATGACGATGTTGCGGACGTCCTTGCCGTACAGGCGCTTGTAGACCGGGTGGAACAGCGGCACGACGAGGGCCTGTTCGCCGATCTTCTTGTCCAGTGCACCCCACCGCTTGGCGGCCTCGTCAAGGTCGGTCAACTTGTTGATCGCGTCAATCTCGTCATTGACCGACGTGTCGTTCAGCTGGCCCGTGTTGAAGTTCGCTCCATCCTTGACGATCTGCCGGCCGTCGAAGATCGGGGCGAGGAAGGGTCCGCCGGAGGGCCAGTCGGCACCCCAGTGGGCGAGGAAGAAGCCGGGCTCGGTCCTGACGTTGTGGATCTTGTCCGAGTAGTCGTTCTCCTCCAGCCCCTGCAGCTTGACCGTGATGCCGGCCTTCTTGAGCGCGTCCTGGAGGGCGGTGGCGATCTCCGGGCTGGTCTCGAAGTCCTTGCTGTTGGAGTGGGTGAGGGTGACGGTGAGCCCGTCCTTGTGGCCCGCCTCCTTCAGCAGCTCCCTGGCCTTGGCCGCGTTGCCGGCCTTGCCCGCCGGGAAGAGGTCGTACGGCGTGTAGCCGAAGGACTTCTGGTTGGGCAGGAAGGTGGTGGCGGGCTCGGCGAGCGCCGAACCGCCGGCCGCGTTGACGACGGAGGACCGGTCGACGGCGTACGCGATCGCCTGCCGCACCTTGGGGTCGTCGAACGGCTTCACCTTCGGGTTGAAGGCGATGTAGTTGGTGTAGCCGAAGTGGCCGGTGCCCACGCGCGCGGCCAGTTCGCTGTCGCCGGTGACCTTGGCGAGTTCGGCGGGGCCGAGGTTGGTGTCCGTGGTGACGGCGGCGGAGTCCGCGCCCTGGGACGCGGACAGCCGCTGGTTGATCACCGACGAGTCGAGCCCGGAGCGCACGTCGATGGTGTCCGGGTAGGCCTTGCGCTCGGCGTCCACGGCCGTGGACCAGTGCGGGTTGCGCTCCAGGACGAGGTGCTCACCGTCGTTCTCGTTCTTGACGACCTTGTAGGGGCCGGACGAGACCGGGTGCTCCTCGTACTTGGTGCCCGTGTCCTTGGCCTTCGGCACCGGCGTGAACTGCGTCTGGGTGGCGAGGTAGGGGAACTCGCCCTCGGGCTTGTTCAGGTGGAAGACGATGGTCCGCGCGTCCGGCGTCTCGATCGCCGTCAGGCCCTTCTTGTCCTTGTAGGGGCCCTGGTAGTCGGCCGCGCCGGCCAGCCAGTCCCGCAGGTAGGGGGCGCCGCCGGAGAGTTCGGGGGCAAAGGAGCGCTCGATGCCGTACTTGATGTCGGCCGACGTGATCGGTGTGCCGTCCTCGTACGTGAGGCCCTTCTTCAAGGTGTACGTCCACACGGTCGCGTCCTTGTTGGGGCGCCCGGTGTCGGTCGCGAGGTCCGGGACCACCTGGGCGCCGGCCGCGCCGTTCTCGCGGTTGCGCGTGGTGAGGGTGCGGAAGACCAGCGAGGGGACGTTTCCGCCGCCGGAGGTGTAGAGGCGCGCGGGGTCGAAGTCCTGCTGCGGGTTGGCGTTCAGGACCGTGAGCGTGCCGCCCTTGTGCGGCGCGGAGTCGCCACCGGAGCCCTTGGCATCGCCGTCCTTCGGGCCGCAGGCGGCGACGCCCGCTGCCACGACCAGGCTGACGGATGCCGCGGCCACGCGGCGCGCTGTGACGGACGTTTGACGCATGGGAATGACGACCTCTCGGGGAACTGATCGAGGATTTCTCGAAAAGTGAGACAGATGGACGAGGAGTGAGACGACTGCGGGCAGACGTCGGCCCCGGCGTCGGGTCGTCGAAGAACCCGTGACACGTCACGAAGGAAGGGTCACGAGGGAAAGGGAGGAGAAATCGCGACGCGAACGCCAGGGAGGCGGCGTCAGCGACAGTGGATGTCGGCCACGCAGAGAGCGGTCACGCCGATCAGCGCCAGCTCGATGGCGGCGCGAGGAGAGACGGCATGACTAGACCACATGGCCAAAAATATGAACGAACATACGACTCATGTCAATGTGACCTGAGAGGCAGCCGTCAACTCTTGGGATAGGGCCAGGGGTTCGGCAGACAGTGGATTCCGTCGTGGTCGAGGAACTTGGTCTGCTGCTGCATGACCGGCGCGAGTTCGCCGTCCTTGTCGCACGTCACATGGCCGTGGCCGAGGCGGTGGCCGACCTCGTGGTTGATGAGCATCTGCCGGTAGGCGTGGATTTCGTCCCCGTATGTCGTGCTGCCCTGTGCCCACCGGTAGGCGTTGATCATCACGCGCTCGGTGGACGCCGAGTCGCAGGAGACGTTGTCCTCCGTGGTGTCCAGACCGGACTTGGCGCACCACTTGGCGGTGGTGCCGGGGCTGGCGAGCGTGATCACGAAGTCGGGTTTCCCGGTGTAGACCCGCTCGAAGGTGCGGGCGCCGCCGTGGGCCCAGCTGCGGGAATCGTTGAGCGTCTTCTGCACGGCCTCGGCGAACAGCGCGCCGTCCAGGCCGAGCCCCTGCTCGACGTCGACACGGTAGGTGTACTTGCGCCCGGTGCCGGGCGCCTTGTCGAAGCCCGGTACGGCGTCGAACTTCCCCGAGCCGCGCAGCGTCGCGCTGAGCGGGTACTTCTGGCCCATCTTCTGGTCGTACGTCAGCGGGACGACGCTCGGCGCGGCGGACGGGGCCGGCTGACCGGGGACCCGGGCGTCGCGCGCCTGGTCGTCGGTGGCGGACCGGGACCGGGTGTCCGAGTCCGCACGATGGTCGGTGACATGCCCCGCGACGACGACCGCGAGCACCGTGGTCACCGCGGCGGCCGCGATCCCCGTGAACGCCCGCCCCTTGCCGCCGCTCCGCTGCGCGGGCACACCGGTCGGGGGCGCGTCGTCCTCGTCGGCACCGGCCCCGGATACGGCCGGCTGGACGGCACTGTCGTACGACTCCTGCGCCTCGACGGACCGGCCCGGGCCGACCACGCCGATCCCGGGACGGGGCGTGAAGACGTCGTCGTCCTCGTCGAACGCGTCCAGGTAGTCCTGCCGAGGACCGACGCGACGGCCACCGGCGCCGCCAGAGCCGCCAGGTCCGCCTGGTCCTCCGGGCCCCGTCTTCCGCTGCCGCGGAAGCGGAGCCGCAGTCCCGGGACCGCCCGCGCCCTGCCGCGCGAACTCGCCCCAGCCGCCCCCGTCTTCACGCTGCTCGGGGTGACCCCCACGAGCGGACCCAGCCCCGCCACCGACCTGCGGGAAACCCCGCGCGGGAGTGCCGTCGGGAAGCCGAGGCGTGCCGTGCGCGGGCGTGCCGTCAGGGAGCCGTGGAATGCCGTGCGCGGGCGTGCCGTCAGGGAACCGGGGCACTCCATGAGCTGGCGTGCCGTCCGGGAGCCGTGGAATGCCGTGCGCGGGCGTGCCGTCAGGGAACCGGGGCACTCCATGAGCCGGCGTACCGTCCGGGAGCCGTGGAATGCCGTGCGCGGGCGTGCCATCGGGAAGCCGCGGGACGCCATGGGCGGGAGTGCCGTCCGGGAACCGGGGCACTCCATGAGCCGGCGTGCCGTCTGCGAATCGGGGTACTCCGCGCGCGGGCGTGCCGTCCGCGAACAGCGGCGGGAAGCCCGGCGTGCCCTGCTGCGGAGCCCGTGGGCCGCCGTGGCCGGCGCCGTACGCGTGCTCGTTCCCCGGCCCACCCGCCATGCCCTGCAGGGTCGGTGCCCCCTGCGCGACTCGGGGCGCTCCGCCGCCGGGGCCCCCGCCGCCGGGCGCCTGCCGCTGCCCGGGCAGGCCCGGGTTGCGGGCGGCGTCGGGAGCCGGGGAGGCCGTGTCGCCCCCCGCGGCTCGCCGTGCGGCGGTGCCGGAGGCTCCTATGTCGGCGGGTTCGCCCTTGGGGGCAGGTCCGCGGCGGCTGTGACGTCCCACCTCGGCCCTCAGCTCCCCGCGCCCGTGACGGGAACGTCGTCCCCGGCGGTCGCGTCCGGACCGGCGTGCGACTCAGTCTCGTTGGCATACATCGCCGCCAACTTACCGGTGTCCGCGAGGAGTTCACGGAACGCCCCGCCGACCACCTCCGGGTACTCCATCATCGCCACATGCCCCGCCTCCGGCAGGGACAGCAGGCGGGAGCCGCGGAAGCAGCGGGCGGCCTTGTGGGCCATGCGGTAGCCGACCAGCTGGTCACGGCCGCCGTAGACCAGCAGGGTCGGGGCGAGCACGCGCTCGGCCTGGCGCCACAGCCCGTGCTGGCCGCCCAGGGTGTAGGCGTTGACGATCCCGCGCGCGGAGCGTGCCATCGCGTCCCAGAAGTACGGCAGTTGCAGTCGCCGCTCCAGCTCCTCCACGGCGTGCCCGAACGCCTCGGACGTGACGCGACCGGGGTCGCCGTAGCAGAGCCCCATGACGCCGCGCACCCGCTGCTCGGCCGTCCATTCCCGGGTGAGCCGGCTGAACAGCAGGGCCACACCGGGCACTCCCAGCAGGGCCGTCGGCGCCGCGGTCCGCTGGATCCGCAGCTCCGGCAGGGCGGGTGAGATCAGCGTGAGGGTGCGGACGAGATCGGGGCGAACGGCGGCCACGCGCGTGGCGACGGCACCGCCGAGGGAGTTGCCGAAGAGGTGGACCGGGCCGCGACCGGCGGCGTCGAGATAGCGGATGACCGCGCGCGCGTGCCCGGTGACGGAGTAGTCGCCGTCGTCCGGGGGCGGCGAGTCGCCGAACCCCGGCAGATCAACCGCCTCGCCGTCGACGTCGCCCTCCAGCTCGGCCATCAGCGCCGACCAGTTCTGGGAGGAACCGCCGAGCCCGTGGACGTACAGCGCGGCCGGAAGCCCCTCGCGCGCGGGAGGCCGGGAACGGATCGACAGGGTGACCCCCGGCAGTCCCACGGACCTCAGCCGCTCGCCCTCGCCGACCCTGACGGGCGCCACCCTCGGGAGCACACTGGCGGCCGACACGGACGGTGACTCGGTCGAAGACATGCGGCAATGTTACGAGACGATCACGCAGTGCCTCATGTGTTCGCCGTCACAGAAACAGGGGCAAGCGCTCCGCGGAGCGTCAGGCGACAGACGAACCGCACACGCATCGGCCCTCGATTCTCACCGTGAACGGGCCCGATGCCATGGCGTCCGCTTCGGCTGTCTCCTAGGCTCGTAGGGAGGGCACCCGCGTGTGGCCCCTGCTGCATCCAGGGACGTTCGTAGGAAGGGAGCCCATCATGGCCTATGACCCCACCGAGCCCGACGCGGTCGAGGACGTGGCTGACACCCCGGAGATCGACGTCGAGGCGCCCGAGGGCGACTCCGTCGAACAGCAAGCCGACGTCACACCGGAGCGCGACGACCCCCTGACGGCGGTCGACCCGGACCGGGGCAACGAGGCCGACCTGATCGAACAGACGCGTGTGGTCACGCTCGACGAGGACGACTACCGCTGACCTCGCGGGACCTCACGGGACCCGGCACACGGTGCCAGGCTCGCTGCACGGCTTTCGTCGCCGTCCGGTACGTGAAATTCTGCGCTCGCACCGCGCACACCACGGTTACCGAAAAGTACGATGGCCGCGCGGCCGACACCGCATGTGGACGACTTTGGGAGGCGGCGTGACAGCCATCGAGCAAACTGAGGCGGCACGCCCGCGTGGCACCCGTCTGCCACGCCGAGCCCGACGGAACCAGTTGCTGGGCGCCGCCCAGGAGGTCTTCGTCGCACAGGGCTACCACGCAGCCGCGATGGACGACATCGCCGAACGGGCCGGCGTCAGCAAGCCCGTGCTCTACCAGCACTTCCCCGGCAAGCTCGACCTGTACCTCGCGCTGCTGGACCAGCACTGCGAGTCACTGATCCAGGCCGTGCGCAGCGCCCTCGCCTCGACGTCCGACAACAAGCAGCGCGTACGGGCGACCATGGACGCCTATTTCGCGTACGTCGAGGACGACGGCGGGGCCTTCCGTCTGGTCTTCGAGTCGGACCTGACGAACGAGCCCGCGGTGCGCGAGCGCGTCGACAAGGTCACCAACGACTGCGCCGAGGCGATCTGCGAGGTCATCTCCGAGGACACGGGCCTCCCGCGCGCGGAGTCGATGCTGCTCGCCTCCGGGCTCGGCGGCCTCGCCCAGGTGGTGGCCCGCTCCTGGCTGCACAGCGACCGCAGCGTGCCCCGCGACCAGGCCGTACAGCTGCTGACGTCGCTGGCCTGGCGGGGCATCGCCGGATTCCCACTGCACGGCACCGAGCACCACTGACGTCCGTTTGTTCCCGAGGGGTGTTCGCTGTTGGCGTTCCGGCCCAGAGCGTGTACGTCCCCTCACCGGGCTAATGTGTGCTGCGTACGGCGCGGAAGATCGCGCACATCACTGACCGTCGGAGGGACATAGCCGTGGAGGTCAAGATCGGCGTGCAGCACGCGCCCCGCGAGATCGTTCTGGAGAGCGGTCAGAGCGTCGACGAGGTCGAGCGCTTGGTGGCCGAGGCGCTGGCCGGGAAGTCGCAGCTGCTGAGCCTCGTGGACGAGAAGGGCCGCAAGGTGCTGGTCCCGGCGGACCGCCTGGCGTACGTGGAGATCGGCGAGCCGACCGTCCGCAAGGTGGGCTTCGGCGCTCTGTAGCCGCCCGAGAGCAGACACGACGGAAGGGCCCGGAGGCACTGTGCCGCCGGGCCCTTCCGTATGGAGCATGTGTGCACGCAATCGGGTGAAATGCACACAGAACAATCACAAGTCACCCACAGGAGAGGATTGCAATCCGCAGGTCACGGGTATGACGGCCTACGACCGCGAAGCACGCTGGCCGTGGGAGGGAACCCCGACATGATCCTGGAAGCACTCGGATCCGCCGTGCTCGGTCTGGTCCTCGCCTGGGTGGCTGCACGCCGCCTCTCGCACCGCCTGCCGGCCCGCCCCCTGGTCCTCTCGACGGGCGTCGCCGGAGCCCTCTTCGGCGACTTCGTCACCCACAGCGCCCTGGGCTCCGCCAGCATTCTCCTGACGCTCCTCGGCGCCGCGATCGTCTCGGCCGCCTCCCTCTCGCTCCTTCTGCGCCCCACGGCCCGCCTCCGGCGCCGATCAGCGACGGCGTAGCCACCTACGCTTCCGGCAAGCTTTCAGCGAGGTCGAGCGGCGGCGCGCCCCAAAGGGGCGCGGGGCCGTGTTCGATATGCGGCTCCGCCGCGTGGGCGCGAGCAACCACAACGCACCCGCAGTCGCGCACATCCCCGCAACCACCCCCCATAGAGCGCTACGCAGCCAAACCGAGCGCTGCCATCCGCTTGGTGTGAGCCTCCGTGATCCGCGAGAACATCCTGCCGACCTCGGCGAGATCGAACCCGTCGGCGACACCGCCCACGAGCATCGTCGACAGCGCATCCCGGTCGGCGACGACCCGCTGCGACTGCGACAGCGCCTCCCCCATCAGCCGCCGCGCCCACAGCGCCAGCCGGCCACCCACGCGCGGGTCGGCGTCGATGGCCGCCCGCACCTTCTCCACCGCGAACCCGGCGTGCCCGGTGTCGTCGAGGACGGCCAGCACCAGCTCGCGTGTGTCGGAGTCGAGGCGGGCCGCGACCTCCCGGTAGAAGTCGCTCGCGATCGAGTCGCCGACATACGCCTTGACCAGGCCCTCCAGCCAGTCCGAGGGCGCCGTCTGCTTGTGGAAGCCGTCCAGGGCCGCGACGAACGGCTCCATCGCCGCCGTCGGCTCCTCACCGATCTCGGTGAGCCGGTCCCGCAGCCGCTCGAAGTGGTGGAACTCCGCCGAGGCCATGGCCGCCAGCTCCGCCTTGTCCGCGAGGGTCGGCGCCAGCTTGGCGTCCTCCGCGAGCCGCTCGAACGCCGCCAGCTCCCCGTACGCGAGCGCGCCGAGCAGGTCCACGACCGCGGCGCGGTACTGCGGGTCGGCGGAGGCCCGCGTCCAGTCCTGGGCGGCGACGCCGGTGGGTTCGGCGGAGGCGGCGGACGCGTTCTCAGGCTTGTCAGAGCTAGTCATGAGGCGCACAATAGCCCGCTCGCGGCCGCTCGGAAGCTCCCGGCAGACCAGTGTGACGACGACTACGTGACCAAATCGGCCATCGCATGTGCGCGAATCCGGGGTATGGTGGTAATGCGCCTGCCAGAGTGTGCGCCGACGGTGTTCGACGTCTCGCGACAGGCCGCACGCATGAGGATGCCCGGTCGGTGGCCCGATCGGCTCCGACCCGACAGCCCTCCGTGCCCGTACGGCACTGTGCGTACGCCGACCGGAGGGACCCCCTCAGCGGTTCGAGCGCTAGAGCGTCGGCAGAGGTCCCGTGTCATACGGCTTGCCCGAGTGGTTCGTCCGTACGGCAGCCGACGTCCCCCCGGCACGGTCAGCCATGACCCCCCGCGCTCGCCTCGCGCCGCACACACAGAAGAGGCATGACCCTGACTACGACCTTCCGACAGCTCGGTATCCTTCCCGAGACCGCCGAGGCCCTCGAAGCCGTCGGCATCATCACCCCCTTCCCCATCCAGGAGATGACGCTGCCCGTCGCCCTCTCGGGCACGGACGTCATCGGCCAGGCCAAGACCGGCACCGGCAAGACGCTGGGCTTCGGCCTCCCGCTCCTCGAGCGCGTCACCGTCCCCGCCGACGTCGAGGCCGGACGCGCCGCCCCCGAGGCCCTCACCGACGCGCCCCAGGCGCTCGTCGTCGTCCCCACGCGCGAGCTGTGCACCCAGGTCACCAACGACCTGCTGACGGCCGGCAAGGTCCGTAACGTGCGCGTGGCCGCGATCTACGGCGGCCGGGCCTACGAGCCCCAGGTCGAGATGCTGAAGAAGGGCGTCGACGTCGTCGTCGGCACCCCGGGCCGGCTCCTGGACCTGGCGGGGCAGAAGAAGCTGAACCTCGGCCACGTCAAGTGCCTCGTCCTCGACGAGGCGGACGAGATGCTCGACCTGGGCTTCCTGCCCGACGTCGAGAAGATCATCAACCTGCTTCCGGCCAAGCGCCAGACCATGCTGTTCTCCGCGACCATGCCGGGCGCGGTCATCGGCCTCGCGCGCCGCTACATGTCGCAGCCCACCCATATCCGCGCCACCGCGCCGGACGACGAGGGCGCGACGGTCGCGAACATCAAGCAGTTCGTCTACCGCGCGCACTCCCTGGACAAGCCGGAGATGGTCGCGCGCATCCTGCAGGCCGACGGCCGCGGACTCGCGATGATCTTCTGCCGCACCAAGCGCACGGCGGCCGACATCGCCGAGCAGCTGCAGCGCCGCGGCTTCGCCTCCGGCGCGGTCCACGGCGACCTCGGCCAGGGCGCCCGCGAGCAGGCGCTGCGCGCGTTCCGCAACGGCAAGGTGGACGTCCTCGTCTGCACCGACGTCGCCGCGCGCGGCATCGACGTCGAGGGTGTCACCCACGTCGTCAACTACCAGTCCCCCGAGGACGAGAAGACGTACCTGCACCGCATCGGCCGCACCGGCCGCGCGGGCGCGAAGGGTACGGCCATCACGTTCGTCGACTGGGACGACATCCCGCGCTGGCAGCTCATCAACAAGGCGCTGGAGCTGGAGTTCAACGACCCGGTCGAGACGTACTCGAGCTCGCCGCACCTGTTCTCGGACCTCGGCATCCCCGAGGGCACGAAGGGCACCCTGCCGCGCTCGGAGCGGACCCGCGCCGGTCTGGACGCGGAGGAGCTGGAGGACCTGGGCGAGACCGGCGGCCGCGGTGCGCGTGGCCGTGGCGGCCGGGGTGGCCGTGACGGCCGCGCCGAGTCCGCGCCGGCCGAGCGCGAGCGTCCGGCCCGCACGCCCCGCCGCCGTCGCCGCACCCGCGGCGGCACTCCGCTGGGCGACTCCCCCGCTACGACCGCCCCGGCGCCGACCGGCGAGACCGGCACCGCGGACGAGCCCCAGGCGACCCGCACGCCGCGCCGCCGTCGCCGTACGCGCGCCGGAGCCTCGGCGGAGGCGGTCACGGCCACTGCCACCACCGCCGGCACCACGGCCCCCGAGGCCGCGGTCGCCCTGGAGACGGCCGAGGGCCCGGCCACCGTGGACACCCCGGAGAAGCCGCGCCGCCGCCGCACCCGCAAGTCGGCGGAGGCCGTCGAGGCCCGAGCGGCGGAGGCGGCCCAGGCGCCGGAGTACACCGAGCCGATGTTCCAGACCCCGGAGCGCGCCGCCGCCGAGGCCGCCGCCAAGGCAGCCGAGGCCGCCGAGGCCGCCGTCGACACCGTCGAAGCCACCGAGGCCAAGCCCCGCCGCCGCACCCGCAAGACGGCCGAACCGGCCGCCGAAGCAGCGGTCGCGACGGCCGAGGCCACGGAGGAAGCCACCCCGGCGACGAAGCCGCGTCGCACCCGCAAGGCAGCCGCCACCGCACCGGAGACGGTCGAGGCGGAGGCCACGGAGGCCGCCGAGGCCAAGCCGCGCCGGACCCGCAAGACCGCCGCCGCTGCCGCCGAGGCCGCCGTGGAGACCGCCGAGGGTACGGAGGCCAAGCCGCGCCGCACCCGCAAGACGGCTGCCACCGCACCCGAGGCTGCCGAAGCGGACGCCGCCGAGGCCAAGCCGCGCCGCACGCGGAAGACCGCCGCTGCCGCCGCCGAGGCCGCCGTGGACACCGCGGAGGGCACGGAGGCCAAGCCGCGCCGCACCCGCAAGACGGCCGCCGCCGCGCCCGAGGCCCCCGAGGCCGAGGCCAAGCCGCGTCGTACCCGGAAGGCCGCTGCCGCCCCGGTGGACGCGGTCGACGGGGCCGAGGTGGCCGCGCCCAAGGCACGGCGGACCCGCAAGGCCGTCGCCGAGGCGGCTGCTCCGGAGATTCCGGCGCAGGCCACCGAGGAGCCCGAGGCCAAGCCGCGCCGCCGTACCCGCAAGGCCACGGCGTCCGCCGCCGAGGCGACCGGTGAGACGGCCGAGGCGACGCCCAAGCCGCGCCGGACGCGGAAGGCGACGGCGGCCGCGGAGGTTTCCGAGGCCTGATCCGCGCCGCCCGCTCACCCGGGCAGCGCAGAGCCTGTCCGACGGCCCGACCCCACTCAGGGGTCGGGCCGTCGTCGTTGTGCCGTGTCCGCCCGATAGCCTCTCCCCATGAGCAGGCCTGCCACCTTCGTCCCGCCTCCCGGTGCCCGTGCGTACTCCCTGCGGACCGCGCGTGGGGAGTTCGCCGTTGTCGACGCGCCCGCGGCCGACGGGGTCGAGCCCCGGGGTGTCGCGTTGCTGGTGCCGGGGTTCACGGGCAGCAAGGAGGACTTCAACCCGCTGCATGTGCCGCTGGCCGAGCGCGGGTACCGGACCGTGGCCGTGGACGGGCGTGGGCAGTTCGAGTCGGACGGGCCGAAACAGGACGAATCCGCTTACGCGCAGGAGGAGTTGGCGCGGGACCTGCTGGCCCAGACGGAGGCGCTCGGTGAGCCGGTGCACCTGCTGGGGCACTCGCTCGGCGGGCAGATCTCGCGCGCGGCCACGCTGATCGACCACACCTCCTTCCGCTCCCTCACGCTCATGGCCTCCGGCCCGGCGCAGATCTCGCCGTCCCAGCAGCAGCGCGTGAAACTGCTGCAGGACGCCCTCGCCGTGATGTCGATGGCGGAGGTGTGGGAGGCGATCCGGGCGATGGAGGCACCCGAGGAGACGGCCACCGCCAGGCTGGACGGCGGCTTGGACAACCGGGAGGACCTGCGCCGCCGTTGGCTGCATACCAAACCGGCCCAACTCGTCGCCACAGGACGCCAGTTGTGCAGCGAGCCGGACCGGGTCGCCGAACTGGCCGCCGTACCGCTGCCGTTCCACGTGCTGTCGGGCGCGCTGGACGACACCTGGCCGCTGGCGCTGCTGGACGAGATGGCCGTACGGCTGAAGGCCCGTCGGACGGTCGTCGAGGGTGCCGAGCACTCCCCCAACACCGACCGCCCGCTCGCGACGGCCCGCGCCCTCGCCGACTTCTGGGACCGGGCGGCGGAAGGACGCTAGTACTGCGTCTGCAGGTGTCCCCAGAAGCCGTCCCGCAGGGCGCGACGCAGGTCGGCCTGGCCGCGCAGGGAGTACTGGAGGAGGCTCTCGGCCTCGACCAGGAGGTCCTGGTCGACCGAGCCGGGCAGGTAGGGGTGGCCGGGGAGCAGCTCGACCAGCGCGTCGCGGCCCCGGGCCGCCAGCCACTTCGCCGCGATCTGGGCGCCGACGAAGCGAACGTCCTCGCGGGTGGGCCGGGTCCCGGTGCCGGCCTCGTAGACGGCGGCCGTGCGGCGGGAGACGTACGGCTTGAAGAACTCCAGGTCGAAGGTGCGCTGGCTGTCGACCTCCCAGAGCAGCGGCTCGGCCTGGTTGCGGCCCTCGGGCGCCTCGATGCCCCACAGGTGGACGCGGGCGCCGTACCCCTGGGCGGCCTCGACCGCCGACACCAGGTCCTCGTCGCCGCCGAGCAGCGCCGCGTCGCTGATGGCGCGATGGCGGGCGAGGGACTCCAGGTCGGAGCGGATCAGTGAGTCGACGCCCTTCTGCTGGTTGTTGGCGTTGAGGTTGCCGAGGCGGACCTTGACGTCGGGCAGCTCGGCGATGGACTGCTGCTCGGCGGTGTGGATGCGGCGGCGGGCGCCGTCGTACCAGTAGACGCGCAGCAGGCGGCTGTCCGCGAAGATCGAGCGGGCCTTGTCGATGAACGCGTCGATCAGGCCCTCGGCGTCCACGTCGAAGGCGCGGCGGTCCTCCGTCCCGGCGACCAGCCGGCCCGCGGCCGCGTACAGGTAGCCCGCGTCGACGAAGATCGCGTGGGTGGAGGGCGTCTTCGCCACTTCGGCGAGCATGCGCTGCAGCAGCTCGTTGGTGCGGTCGATGCGGGCGCCCAGGGCCGCCAGGTCGTCGTTCATCACCTCCATTGTCCCGGCGGTCACGCTGCGAACACAACTGGTCCCGTTGAGTCCCACGCGCAACGCTTACCGGTCAGTAATTAGTCGTTCGAAAAATTTCTTTAGCGTAGGGAATGTTTGTAACCTGAAGCGCGTTGACTCTCACGAGACACCACGTCACACCAGTAGTTCTCCTCAGGAGGATGACCAGGCGAAGGGAGAAGCCATGCGCTTCGAGATCATGCGACTCGACGAGGTCGACGGCACCACCGTGGACAGCACCGTCGTGGACGCCGCCTCCGTCAACCGGATCGTGCAGCAGGCCGCCGCCATCGGACAGCGCCTGTGGATCCGCCCGGCCGAGACCACGGCTTCATAACAGACGCGACAGACGCGGAACACCGCAGAAGCTTCAGAGCCCCCTACGGCACCGACGCCGTAGGGGGCTCTGCGTATACGACGAGGGCTCAGGCGCCCTTGATCACCTGCGTCACGCCGTTGATGATCTGCTGCACCGCGATCGCGGAGAGCATCATGCCCGCGAGCCGCGTCACGAGGACCACGCCGCCGTCCTTGATGACCCGGATGATCAGCAGCGAGTACCGCATCACCAGCCACAGCACGACATGGATCGCGAGGATCGCGGACCACACCGAGACCTGCGTGGCCACGCTGTCGGCCTTCTGCACGGCCAGGATCACGGACACGATGGCGCCGGGCCCCGCCAGCAGCGGCATGCCCAGCGGTACGAGGGCGACGTTCACGTCCTTGGTCTGCTTCGGCTCGTCGGTCTTGCCAGTGAGCAGGTCGAGCGCGATCAGCAGAAGCAGCAGACCGCCCGCGATCATCAGCGCGGGGACGGAGACGTGCAGGTAGTTCAGGATCTGGTGGCCCAGGACACCGAAGACGGCGATGACACCGGCCGCCACACAGACGGCCTGGAAGGCCATCCGCTTCTGCACCTTGGCCGGTCGTCCGGCGGTCAGGGCGAGGAAGATCGGGGTGATCCCAGGGGGATCCATGATGACAAAAAGGGTCAGGAACAGGGAGCCGAAGACGGCGAGGTCGAACATGGGGAAGTACAGGCCTTGCGGGAAGAAGGAGAAACGGGCATGAGTCGGCACGGGGTCGACTCTTGAAGGGAGAGGCCCTCGAGGGAATCAGCGCTTGGGGGGATCGACGTTTGAGGGGGTCGATCCAGGTGGGTCTCAGGCTCCGCCGGTACCCGGGACGGGGAACGCGCCGGTGGCACGCCGGATGATCTCCCCGTACACCTCGGGGTCCGTCGTGTACTCGCCGAGCGACACGTCCTTGCGGCTGCCGTGGTAGTCCGAGGACCCCGTGACCAGCAGCCCCAGCTCCTTCGCGAGGCCCCGCAGCCGCTCCCGGGAGTCGGCGTCGTGGTCCATGTGGTCGACCTCGATGCCGTCCAGGCCGGCCGCGGCCATCTCGGCGATGGCGGCCTCCGGGACCGTACGCCCGCGCTTGGCGGCGGCCGGGTGCGCGAAGACGGCCACGCCGCCCGCGCCCTTGATCAGCCGGATCGCCTCGAAGGGGTCCGTCTCGTGCTTCTCCACGTAGGCCCGGCCGCCGTCGGCCAGCCACTCCTTCGTGAAGGCGTCGCTCACCGTGGGCACCACACCCAGCTCGACGAGCGCGGAGGCGACATGCGGCCGCCCCACGGAACCGCCGGCGGCGATCCGCTCGACCTGCTCCCAGGCGACCGGCACACCCAGCGCGTTCAGCTTGGCGACCATGCCCTGCGCCCGCGGCACCCGGTCGTCCCGCACCAGCTCACGCTCGGCGAGCAGCGCGGGCTCCTCGGGGTCGAAGAGGTACGCCAGCATGTGCATGGAGATGCCGTCGATACGACACGACAGCTCGGCACCGGTGACCAGCGTCAGCCCCTCGGGCAGCGCGGCGATCGCCTCGGCGTACCCACGGGTGGTGTCGTGATCGGTCAGCGCGACGACGTCCAGACCGGCCGCCGCGGCATTCCGCACCAGCTCGGCCGGGGTGTCCGTACCGTCGGAGGCCGTGGAGTGGCAGTGCAGATCGATGCGCACGACGCGAACTCCAGGCGGTGACGGAACGAACGGGGACACCCAAGGATAACGGGGCCACGGCGGTGCCTGTCACACCCGCACATGACCAGCGCCCCCTACACCCGCCTACCTCAGGGGCGCGAGGCTGTATCGATATGCGGCTCCGCCGCGTGGGCGCGACCAGCCACCACGCACCCGCACCCGCCAACCGGCAGAACCCCCCACCCCACTGGGCGCTACGGCCGAAGCAAGCGCGGCGACAACGCTCCGCAGGGCACCAGATCCACCTCTGCCCCGGCATCCCGCAGATCCGTCAGCACCAGCTCGTCGTACATGAGCAGCCCCGACTGCTCGGGCCACATCACCGCCCACAGCCACATGCCCAGCGCCTCGCCGGCGAAGACGGCACGGTCGTCCGGTGTGCCGGAGACGTGCCAGAGCGGGGTGGGGCGCCCGGCGGCCAGAACCTTGGCCTGGGGCGGCTTCTCGACGTTCAGATACGACCCCGGGTCCGGGCCGTCGATGCCCGCGTACCGCGCACCGAGTCCGACGCCCAACTCCTCGGCGACCAGGATCAGCTCACCGGGGCCGCCGAGCGGGCCGGGACCGGAGCAGGCCACGACCGACGCGCGACCCCCGCTGCGCTCGTCCCCGGCGTAGGCCACACCGGTGAACAGCCACCCGACCGGCAGCGGCCACGGCATCCACACCGGGACCTGCGTGCGCTGCACGACGACGGTCAGGGCCTCGACGCTGGGCGGGATCACGGGCTGCAGCGGATACACCGTCCCGTGCACATCACACTGCCACGAATCGGCGAAGAGACCGGGAGCCCTGACCCGGCCACCACACCGCGGGCAACTGGGTTCGCCCCTCATAGGGCTCCACGGTCCTACCCCTTCAGCGCCACGTCAAGGACGATCACCCGTCCGGGCCACCGGGCGTGGCCTCGCCTTCGCGGTCGTCCTGCCGGCCGATTGCCAACTGGCCGGTTTCGGACTTGCGTTGGTGAGATGGGTCACGTCCCGCTCAGTCCAGCGGGACGGACCCGCGGCCGGGGTCCCGCAGATCCGTGCCGTTCGCGAGCCAGCGCTCCTGGAGGGCGCCCGCGCCGTGCACCCGCTTCCAGGCGGCCTCGTTCGGAGTCATCGGCAGCAGCGGCAGGAACCGTACGGGGTCCATCGGAGCGTCCAGTTCCAGGTCCTCGACGAGCCCGCCGGGCTCGCCCACCAGGACCGAGGTGAAAGGGGCGCCCGGCCACAGTGGGTCACCCACGTCCAGGGAGGCGCCGGGGGCCACGACCACGCCCTCCACCTGCGGAGTCGCGGCGAGCACGGCGAGCGGGCGGAGCACCTTGTCGGTGTCGGCGAGGCCCGCGCGGACGGAGAGGACCAGCTCGGCGCGGGGGCCCTTGACGGGGTCGGCGAGGGTCGCGGTGGGGTCCGTCATGGGCTGCGCGGACATGCCGAGGGTGGCGTAGCGGACGACGTCGCCCTCCTGGAAGCGGAGCACCTCGATGCGATCCGCGCCGAGGAAGGTGACCGCGGCGCGCGCGTCCGGCTCGCCCAGCGCGGTTCTCAACCGGGCCTCGACCAGAGGAAGAACATCAACCATGCGGTGAGCATAGAACTCGTCAGCGGCGGGCAAAGCGGCGCCTTGACACCATGGGCTGCTGCTACGCTGAGCCGGTGGTTCGGGGCAGCACGCAGAAGCGTCGCTATCAAGCCCCGACGCCGACGAGACTCCCTTACGAGGGACCGGCCGGAGGAGGTGGGGCTGTCATGGATCGAAGTCGACCGTGCAGTACCACTCGCTCTTCCGCCCGCTGATCGAGTTCCTGGCCGGCTGCCGCCTTCACGTTCGCGCCGTCGTTCGGAAGAGCACTTCGTTTCGCTCTGCCTGATCTGTCTGATCTGAATCAGTTCTGCATCAGCGGCGAAGTCGTCACCGCGACGGTGCGGTGCTCCCCGCTTTGTGGACGTGCCAAACATCCGTGCACAGGACGTCCCCATTCCGGGTAGTTCCAACCGTCGTCGGCATCGCTTCGCCGCCCGCCCGCGAAGGAGCCTGCCCATGTCGATGATCCGCGACCTGCGTGCCGTGGTCCGCCCGTCGTCCCGTCCGTCCCCGCGCAAGGAGACGAACGCGTCGTACGACACCACGCGCGACCCCGCGACGCCCTCGGCCGTCGTCGACTGCGCCGTCTACCGCGACGGCGCCCGTCTGGAGAGCCGCACGCCGCTGTCGCCGCAGGAGGCGATGCGGCTGGTGCGCCGTGACGGCGGGTTCGTGTGGATCGGGCTGCACGAGCCGACCGAGGCGGAGTTCGCCGGTATCGCGAGCGAGTTCGGGCTGCACCCGCTGGCCGTCGAGGACGCGGTGCAGGCGCACCAGCGGCCGAAGCTGGAGCGGTACGACGACTCGCTGTTCACCGTCTTCAAGACCATCCACTACGTCGAGCACGACGAGCTGACCGCCAACAGCGAGGTGGTCGAGACCGGCGAGGTCATGTGCTTCACCGGCCGGGACTTCTTCATCACCGTCCGGCACGGCGGTCAGGGTTCCCTGCGGGCGCTGCGTCACCGGCTGCAGGACGACCCGGAGCTGCTCGCCAAGGGGCCCTCGGCGGTGCTGCACGCCATCGCCGACCATGTCGTGGACGGCTACCTCGCGGTCGCCGACGCGGTGCAGGACGACATCGACGAGGTGGAGACCGAGGTCTTCTCGCCGGGCCGCAAGGGCGGGGTCTCGCGTGGTGTGGACTCGGCGCGGATCTACCAACTCAAGCGTGAGGTGCTGGAGTTCAAGCGGGCGGTGGCTCCGCTGCTGCGGCCGATGCAGCTGCTGAGCGAGCGGCCGATGCGGCTGATCGACCCGGACATCCAGAAGTACTTCCGTGACGTCGCCGACCACGTGGCCCGGGTGCACGAGCAGGTCGTGGGGTTCGACGAGCTCCTGAACTCCATCCTCCAGGCCAACCTGGCGCAGGCGTCGGTCGCGCAGAACGAGGACATGCGCAAGATCACCGCGTGGGCGGCGATCATCGCCGTACCGACGATGGTGTGCGGGGTGTACGGCATGAACTTCAAGTACATGCCCGAGCTGCACTGGAAGTACGGGTACCCGGTGATCATGGGGATCACGGTGGCCCTGTGTCTGGGCATCCACCGGACGCTGAAGCGCAACGGCTGGCTGTGAGGGGCCCTCGCGGCGGCGGGGCGGCTGGATAGGCTGGGCGCATGACAAGCGAGCAGCTCGATCAGGCCCTTCTCGACCTGGCCCTCATCGAGGAGGCCTGCAAGAAGTCCGGCCTCATCTGGGTGCGGGGCGCCGGGGCCCCCGCCGCGCGTGCGCTGTGGCACGTGTGGCACGAGGGTGCCGTGTGCCTGGTCGGCGACGGCCCCGGCGAGCAGCCGCTGCCGGGCCTGACCGACGGCGGCTCGGCCGAGGTGACCGTGCGCGGCAAGGACAAGGGCGGCCGCCTGGTGACCTGGCAGGCCACCGTCTCCGAGCTGCGTCCCGAGTCCCCCGAGTGGGAGTCGGCGGTCACCGAGCTGAAGGGCAAGCGGCTCAACGCCCCCGACAGCGAGGACATGCCCGCCCGCTGGGCCCGGTCCTGCCGGGTGCTCCGCCTGGTGCCGACGGGGTCCGTGGCGCCGCTGCCCTCCGACAGCCTGGCGGAACGCCCGCTGCCGTCCCCGGCGACGACGCGTCGGCCGATCCCGGCCGGTCTGCCGAAGCTGCTGGCGAAGCGCCGGAAGAAGTAGCCCCGGAGGAAATGGCACGGGGCGTATGCGGGCGCCCCACGCACCCGCCCGCCGCGTCCTGGACGGTTCAGGACGTGGGGAGTTGCCGGCCGTAGTCGACCGTGTCCGACTTGGCGGGTTCGGCGACGGGGAAGTCCTTGCCCCAGTCCGAGAAGCCGAGCGTGCCCGCGGAGCCGGCCCGCACCAGGCGGAGCGGGAACGGCTTGCCTTCGAGGGACACGTCGAGGGTGCCGCCGGCGCCGTCGTCGCCGGTGATGCGGATCGTGCGGGTACCCGACTGGTCGTGGCGGCCGTCCGTCGTGAGGTCGCCGTGCAGGGTCAGGAGGCCGGAGAGGAGGACGTCCTTGTCCGTGAAGCCGCTGAATTTCTTGTACGCCGGGTCCGTCTGGGGCACCTTCACGTACTTGCCCTCGAGTTTGCCGCCCGCGGAGGCGTCCCCGCCGTGGTTCCAGAAGTCCGCGTCGGCCTTCAGATACAGCTGCTTGCCGACCCGCAGGAGACGGAACGTGCCGGTCTTGGAGGTGACCGAGCCCGTCCCGCCGTCGGCCTTCAGCCGCATGTCCAGCGTGTAGGTCAGCCCGCTCGTGACCACGGTCCCGGACAGCCGCACCGCGGGCGCCGCGTCCGCCGCCGCCCGGGTCTTCGCCTGGATCGTGGCGGCCGGCAGCTTGCCCACCCCGTTCGTCCCCGCGTCGGGGTCGTCCGAGCCGCATCCCGTCAACGCCACCGCCCCCGTCACGGCCAGCGCGCATGTCGCGGCCACCCATGTGGTCCGGCGGGTTCGGCCCTGGGGAATCGCAGTCACAGGTGGAGCTGCCTTTCTGACGGTTCCTGAGCGGCGTACCGCAGCGTACCGGGGCCCCGCGCGCCCGGCGGAGCCAGTCCGTCCGGACCGCTCACCAGGGCGTATCCGATCAGTACGGGCTAGCCTGAAGCGCACGCGAGAGGGCAATTCCGAGCAATCAGCACAATCCCTACGCACCCCACGCAAAGGAAGCACAGTCATGGCAGCCGGTGCCCCCCGGATCTTCGTCTCGCACCTCGCCGGGGTTCCCGTCTTCGATCCGACCGGCGACCAGGTGGGCCGCGTCCGCGACCTGGTCGTCATGCTGCGCGTCGGCCGGCGGCCCCCGCGCGTCCTCGGGCTCGTCGTCGAGCTCTCCAACCGGCGCCGCATCTTCCTGCCCATGACCAGAGTGACCGGCGTCGACTCCGGCCAGGTCATCTCCACCGGCGTCCTCAACGTACGCCGCTTCGAGCAGCGCCCCACCGAGCGGCTGGTCTTCGGCGAGCTGCTGGACCGGCGGGTGAAGCTGGTGGAGACCGGCGAGGAGGTCACCGTCCTCGACCTGTCGGTGCAGCAGCTGCCCGCCCGCCGGGACTGGGAGGTCGACCGGGTCTTCGTGCGCAAGGGCAAGAAGGGCGGCGCGTTCCGGCGGGCCAAGGGCGAGACGCTGACCGTCGAGTGGTCGGCCGTCACCGGCTTCTCCCTGGAGGAGCACGGCCAGGGCGCCGAGAGCCTGCTCGCCACCTTCGAGCAGCTGCGCCCCGCCGACCTCGCCAACGTCCTGCACCACCTGTCCGCCAAGCGCCGCGCCGAGGTCGCCGCCGCCCTGGACGACGACCGCCTCGCCGACGTCCTGGAGGAGCTGCCCGAGGACGACCAGATCGAGATCCTCGGCAAGCTGAAGGAGGAGCGCGCCGCCGACGTCCTGGAGGCCATGGACCCCGACGACGCGGCCGACCTGCTCGCCGAGCTGCCCGAGGAGGACAAGGAGCGGCTGCTGAGCCTGATGCAGCCCGACGACGCGGCCGACATGCGGCGCCTGATGTCGTACGAGGAGCACACCGCGGGCGGTCTGATGACCACCGAGCCGATCGTGCTGCGCCCGGACGCCACCGTCGCGGACGCGCTGGCCCGGGTCCGCAACCCCGACCTCTCCCCCGCCCTCGCCGCCCAGGTCTACGTCTGCCGCCCGCCGGACGAGACCCCGACCGGCAAGTACCTGGGCACCGTCCACTTCCAGCGGCTGCTGCGCGATCCCCCGTACACCCTGGTCAGCGCGCTCATCGACGAGGACCCGCAGTCCCTGGGCCCCGACGACGCGCTCCCCGTCGTCGCCGGGTTCTTCGCCACGTACGACATGGTCGCCGCCCCCGTGCTCGACGAGTCCGGCTCGCTGCTGGGCGCGGTGACCGTGGACGACGTACTGGACCACATGCTGCCGGAGGACTGGCGGGAGACGGAGTTCCACCTGGACGACGAAACCGGCACGGGGGCGGATCAGGGGGCTGCCGGTCCGGGGGCTGCTGGCCAAGGGGCGGGGCAGGGGGCCACCGGCCACGGGGCGGGACAGGGGGCCGGTGATCATGCCTCCTGAGCGTGACGGCATCCGCGAGAGCCTGCGCGAGCGCACCCCGGTGGGGGCCACGGCCACCACCCGGCACCGCGTCCCCCGCCTGGACATGCCGCGCCCGCCCCGGCGCCGGTACCTGCCCGAGTGGGACCCCGAGGCCTTCGGTCGACTGTCGGAGAAGATCGCCCGCTTCCTCGGCACGGGCCGCTTCATCGTCTGGATGACGGTCGTCATCATCCTGTGGGTGGTGTGGAACGTCTTCGCGCCGGCCGCCCTGCGCTTCGACAACTACCCGTTCATCTTCCTGACCCTGATGCTGTCCCTGCAGGCCTCCTACGCGGCCCCGCTGATCCTGCTGGCGCAGAACAGGCAGGACGACCGCGACCGGGTCAACCTGGAGCAGGACCGCAAGCAGAACGAGCGGTCCATCGCCGACACCGAGTACCTGACCCGGGAGATCGCCGCGCTGCGCACGGGCCTGGGCGAGGTGGCCACCCGCGACTGGATCCGCTCCGAGCTGCAGGACCTGGTCAAGGAGATGGAGGAGCGGAGCCGCCCCGACGGCCACCGCAGGCATGCCGTATTCCCGGCGGAACGGTCGGAACGGTCGCCCGGACGTGACGCAGAAGACCGTTGAGGGGCTACCCGGAGGCCCCTGGGCTCGCCGTACCATCGTCCTTATGGCTACGGAAGACGCGGTGCGCGAGGCACTGGCGACGGTGAACGACCCCGAGATCAACCGACCCATCACCGAACTGGGGATGGTCAAATCGGTGGAGATCGGCGCGGACGGAGCGGTCGCGGTGACCGTGTACCTGACCGTCTCCGGCTGCCCCATGCGCGACACGATCACCCAGCGCGTGACCGACGCCGTCTCCCGGGTCGAGGGCGTCACCCGCGTCGACGTCACGCTGGACGTGATGAGCGACGAGCAGCGCAAGGAGCTGGCGGCGGCCCTGCGCGGCGGCCAGGCCGAGCGCGAGGTCCCCTTCGCCAAGCCGGGCAGCCTGACCCGCGTCTACGCGGTCGCCTCCGGCAAGGGCGGCGTCGGCAAGTCCTCGGTCACGGTCAACCTGGCCGCGGCGATGGCGGCCGACGGCCTCAAGGTCGGCGTGGTCGACGCCGACATCTACGGCCACAGCGTGCCGCGCATGCTGGGCGCCGACGGCCGGCCCACCCAGGTCGAGAACATGATCATGCCGCCGTCCGCGAACGGCGTGAAGGTCATCTCCATCGGCATGTTCACCCCGGGCAACGCCCCGGTCGTCTGGCGCGGCCCGATGCTCCACCGCGCCCTCCAGCAGTTCCTCGCGGACGTCTACTGGGGCGACCTCGACGTGCTGCTGCTGGACCTGCCGCCCGGCACCGGTGACATCGCCATCTCCGTCGCGCAGCTGGTCCCGAACGCCGAGATCCTGGTCGTCACCACGCCTCAGCAGGCGGCGGCCGAGGTCGCCGAGCGCGCCGGCTCCATCGCGGTCCAGACCCACCAGAAGATCGTCGGCGTGGTCGAGAACATGTCCGGCCTGCCCTGCCCGCACTGCGGCGAGATGGTCGACGTCTTCGGCACGGGCGGCGGCCAGCTGGTCGCCGACGGCCTGACCCGCACCACGGGTACGACGGTCCCGGTCCTCGGCAACATCCCGATCGACGTCCGCCTCCGCGAGGGCGGCGACGAGGGCAAGCCGGTCGTCCTGACCGACCCGGACTCCCCCGCCGGCTCCGCCCTCCGCGCCATCGCCGGCAAGCTGGGCGGCCGTCAGCGCGGCCTGTCGGGCCTGTCCCTGGGCATCACCCCGAAGAACAAGTTCTGACCCCTCAGCACGGCTGAACGACGAAGGGGCGCCGAACCGATCCGGCGCCCCTTTTCCGTCGATCCCGGCCGGCTACGCGTACGCGGTGATGTCCTTCACCACGGCGAACCCCAGCCCGTACGCGCTCATCCCCCGCCCGTAGGCGCCCAGATGGACCCCCGCCTCGGTGGCCCCGGCCAGCACCCACCCGAACTCCGACTCCCGGTAATGGAACGCGGTCGCCACGCCGTCCACCGGAAGGGAGAGCCTGGACCACTCCGGGCCCTCGAGGTCGTCGGCCAGGGCCCACGCCGTCTCCGTCTGCTGGTCCAGCCAGTCGTCCCGCAGACTGTGGTCCATCTGCCCGGGCCACGTGAACGACAGCAGCCCCACACCGGCCAGCCAGGCCGCCGAGGACACCGAGGTCGCCTCCAGCAGCCCCGTGCCGTCGGCGCTGTGCCGGGACGGGTTCACGGGCACGGTGACCACGACCGCGAACTTCTCCCTCGCCTCCTCCCCGGACGCGGCGACATGCTCGTTGCGGACGGAGGGCTCGTCGCCGTGTCCGATCGACCCGTGCTCGACGGCGCCGTCGGCCGCCGTACCGACCTGCATCAGCCAACGCGGCCCCGTGAAGGCCTCGTCGAGGCCGTACCACGGGAAGGGCGCCTGCAGGTAGCCGTCGACCGTGCGCGGGGCGGCGGGGAACTGCTGCTCACCCGCCACGGCCGGCGCCTGCGCGCCCACCCGACTCGTCGTCTCCATTACCCGGACGCCTCCTCGCTCTCGTCGGACCGGGGTGGCCCGCCCCCCTTCGGGCGTACTCGTCCGGTCCGCACAACAACTCGGCAGCATATCCACACCGCTGAAGACAGCAGGGAAAGCGCCGGGCGCGTGGGTCGTTCAGGCAGCCTGTTCACGGCGCCCGGGGCAGGTGCGCGCTGTGAAACGCGTCACGCCGCGCACACCGTGCGGTGCGCGTGTCGGGAGGCGGCCGCCGATGTCGTGACTACGTGGCGTCGTAGTCGAAGGGCGGGTGGTCGTCCTTGCCCGGCGTCTCGGGCTTCTTGGTCATGTCGAGACGCCCGCCGGACGAGGAGGACGACGCGTCCGAGGAGGAGGACGAGGAGGACGACGCGTCCGAGGAGGAGGACGAGGCGGACGACGCGGAGGAGGACGACGAGGCGCTGCCCTCATGGCCGTTGACCGCGTCCGTGATCTCCGCCATCTCCTTCTTCAGGTCGAAGCCGTTGCGGATCTCCTTGAGCCCCAGCTCGTCGTTGTCCAGCTGCTTGCGCAGGAACTGCTTGGGGTTCAGGTCCTCGAACTCGAAGTCCTTGAACTCGGGACCGAGCTCGTTACGGATGTCCTGCTTGGCGCTCTCCGAGAACTCCCGGATCTTCCGGATCGTGCGCATCGTGTCCTGGATGAACTTCGGGAGCTTGTCCGGACCGAACACGAGCACGGCGAGGACGATGAGCGTCACCAGCTCGAGCGGCCCTATGTCATTGAACACCTGAAAGCTCCTTGCGATGTCCTCGGTCGCTCAACGGTACCCGGCGTACCTGTCCGACCGGTACCGTCCCGAGGTGAGACTTGTGTCAGTTCTGCTCCGAGGCGCCCAACTCGAGCGGAACCTGACGTTCCACACCCCCGTGCTCGACGGTCAGCCGCAGCCGGTCGCCGGGGCGGTGGGCGCGGATCTTGACGATCAGCTCCTCGCCCGAGTGGACGCGCTGTCCGTCGACCTCGGTGATGACGTCGCCGGACCGCAGACCCGCGCGGTCGCCGGGGCCGCCGCGGTTGACGGCGGGGCCGCCGTTGCCGCCCTTGGTGCCGATGCGGGCGCCGTCACCGGTGTAGCCCATGTCGAGGGTCACGCCGATCACCGGGTGGGTGGCGTGTCCCTTGTTGATCAGTTCCTCGGCGACGCGCTTGGCCTGGTTGATGGGGATGGCGAAGCCGAGGCCTATGGAGCCGGCCTGGCCCTCGCCGGAGTCCGAGCCGCCGTCGGCCGAGCGGATGGCGGAGTTGATGCCGATGACCTGGGCGCGGGAGTCGAGGAGGGGGCCGCCCGAGTTGCCCGGGTTGATGGGGGCGTCGGTCTGCAGCGCGTCGACGTAGCTGACGTCGCTGCCGTCGCCCTTGTCGCCGCCGGCCGTGATGGGCCGTTCCTTGGCGCTGATGATGCCGGAGGTGACGGTGTTGGCCAGGTCGAAGGGGGCGCCGATGGCGACGACGGGGTCACCGACCTGGACGTCGTCCGAGTTGCCCAGGGCCATGGGGGTGAGCCCGCGGACGCCGCTGACCTGGACGACGGCGAGGTCGTATCCGGTGTCGCGGCCGACGACCTTGGCCTTCGCGGTGTCGCCGCTGCTGAACGTCACGGATATCTCGCCGCCGGACGCGGCGGGTTCGACGACGTGGTTGTTGGTGAGGATGTGCCCGCGCGCGTCGAGCACGAAGCCGGTGCCGGTGCCGGCCTCGTCGTCCCCGCGCACGTGAATCGTGACGACGCTGGGCAGGGCCCGGGCGGCGATCCCCGCCACGCTGTCCGGCGCCCGCCCGGCAGGCGCGGCGCCCGCCTGCGGCAGGTGGACGTCTCCGACGCCCTCCCGCTCCACATAGGCACCGACGAGCCCGCCGATGCCGCCCGCGACGAGAGCGACCGTCAGCGTCCACCCGGTGAGCAGGCCCCACGCCCGCCGCTTGCGCTGCTTGGCCGTCAGCACCTTGGCACCGGTCTGCTGCAACGGCACCTGCCCCTGCCCACTCCGCTGCTGCGACGGAGTCCCGGCAGCCCACGGGTCATACCTCCCCCCAGCCCCTCCCTCGGCCGCCACAGCCGGACCGGGAGCGCCCGGACTGTGCGGGGGCGCGGGCACCTGCGGCTGGGCCGGGTACTGCGCCTCGGCTGAGGGCTGTGCCGGAGCAGGGTCCTGCGGGACAGGGGCCGACGTCTGGGCGAGGGCCGGATCCGGTGCCGGGGCGGGGGCGGGGGCGGTCGGGGCCAGTGGCTGGGCGGGGGCCGGGGCCGGGACAGACCCGGTCGGGGCCATGGGCGCGGGCGCGACGGAGTCCACCGGCGCGTGTGCCGGCGGGACTGCGGGTGCGGGCATGGGCGCGGGCATCTGGGGCGGTACGACCGTCCCCTGCGCCGGTGTCGTCGCCGGGTGCTGCACCGGCGGCGCGGGGGCCCAGGGGCCCGGCTCACCGTACGGCGGGGTGCCGTAGGGATCGGGGTCGTGCAGGGGCCTGGGCCGCTCGGCGACGGCCTCAGGGCTCCCGCCCCCGACTGCTACCGAATCCGCCGCGACGGACTCAGCCAGGCGCTGCTCGACAGCGGTCGCCTCACCACCGCCAGGAACCACCCCGACCGGCTCGACACCGCCAGGAACCACCCTGCCCGGCTCGACACCGCCAGAGACCGCCCCGCCCGGCTCACCACCAACCGCACCTGACCGGGCCTGCTCAACCACACCCAGGTCGCCCTCGGCCGACTCAGCCCCGCCGGGAACCGCCCCGACCGGCTCGACACCACCAAAGACCGCCCCGCCCGGCTCACCGCCAACCGCACCCGACCGGGCCTGCTCAACCACACCCAGGTCACCCTCGGCCGACTCAGCCCCGCCAGGAACCGCCCCGACCGGCTCGGCAAAGCCAGAGACCGTCGCGCCCGGCTCGACACCGCCAGAGACCGCCCCAACCCGCTCACCGCCAACCGCACCGGGCGGGGACACCTCGGCAGCGCTCCGCTCGCTCTCCGCCGGGGCAGCCGACGGCTCCGGGGGCGTGGTGGTGCTCTCGGCCCCGCCGTGCTCCGTCACCGCCGCCGAAACCGCCGCAGGCCGCGGCTTGGGGAGTTCGAAGTCGCCGTCGGTCGGTATGGCCCCCGCCGACGGCTGTTCCCCGGGGTCCCCCTGCTCCTGCGGCGGGACGTGCGTCGGGTTCCCCTCGTTCATGCTCTCCCCACGGCTGGCCGCGGCCGCGCGTCTCGGCGGGGTCCGCGGAACGTCGATCCCGTGCCCGGGTCAGCGCCGCGGGCACGGCCTCAGGGGATTCAACCAGGTTCGGGGAGTCCGGCGCAGGGCCGGTCAGGGCGCCTGGTCCGGCGAGGGGGAGGGCGCGGAGGTGGTGTCGGGGACGGGGGCGGACAATGTGCCGGGGCCGGTGACCCCGGTCGCGGTGGGCCAGGGGCCCGGCGACAGCGGCGTGGTCTCGCTCAGCGGGCGTATCAGCGGGGAGACCGCCGCCGCACCGGCCATCACCGGCGCGGCCAGGTCGTGCACGGCGTCCCGGACCTGGCCGGTGTCGGGCCCCTGCACGCCGGGGACCAGCGGCGCGGACATGGAGGTCGGCGCCATCGGGGTCTGGCCGAGCAGGCCCCCGCCCTGGACGAGCAGCGGGCCCGTGGAACGACGCCGCTGGGTCTCCGGCGTCGCCGTGCCCGCGCCCGTGCCCGAGGAGCGGGCCGGGCTCACGTTGGTGCCCGCGCCGGACCCGCCGCGGGCGTCCGCGGTGACGTCGGCGGGGAGGGCGCCGGTGACGCCGCCGAGGGCGACGGCGGCCAGCGACACCGCCCCGGCGGCGACGAACGCGAACCGCAGGCCGCGCGAGGCGGAGCGGTCGGCGTCCGGACGGCCGACGGGATGGATGCGGAAGCCCCGCTCATCGGGCACGACGGAGGACGCGGGCACGGCGGAGTGCGCGGCGGCGGCCGGCACGTAGCCGAACTCGAAGCGCTCGCCGCGTCTCATTCCGAAGACGCCGTCGTCGGCCCCGCGCCCGAGGAATCCTCCCCCGGGCGTCGGCGCGCCGCCGCCGTTGACGTCACCTCCCGCGGGGAGGCCCTGGAGGCGGGCCAGGAAGCTCTCGGAGGGCGGGGGCGGTGCCGCCTCCGCGAACACGTTCTTCAGGCGCCGCTGCGCGTCCGCCTCCGCCTTGCACCGGGCGCAGGTGGCCAGGTGGGCGAGGACGCGCTCGCGCGACTCATGACCCAGCTCTCCGTCCACCAGGGCGGAGAGCCGGTCTCCCAGGTGCTGCTCGGCGAAGTGCGCCTCAGCGGGTTTCGGTCGGGATCCACTCACGCGGTCGCGCCCCCTCCCCCCAGAGCGGGGACACGGGCCGCGAAGGGGCGCCGCTCGGCCTTCCGCGCCTCCGGCGACCGGTGGGCGAGGGCCTTACGGAGCTGGGAGCGGCCACGGTGGATACGGGAACGGACCGTGCCGAGCTTCACGCCGAGGGTCGCGGCGATCTCCTCGTACGACAGTCCTTCGATGTCGCACAGGACGACGGCGGCGCGGAACTCGGGCGCGAGGGTGTCGAGGGCCTGCTGGACGTCCGCGTCGAAGTGCGCGTCGTTGAAGACCTGCTGGGGGGTGGGCTCGCGGCTGGGCAGGCGCTCGGCCGCGTCCTCGCCGAGGGCGTCGAAGCGGATGCGCTGCTTGCGCCGGACCATGTCCAGGAAGAGGTTGGTGGTGATGCGGTGCAGCCAGCCCTCGAAGGTGCCCGGCGAGTACGTGGACAGGGAGCGGAAGACGCGGACGAAGACCTCCTGGGTGAGGTCCTCGGCGTCGTGCTGGTTGCCCGTGAGGCGGTAGGCGAGCCGGTAGACACGGCCGCTGTGCGTGCTGACGATCTCCTCCCACGTGGGCGGAGTCCACGCCTGCCCGTCCGCGTCGGTGGAGAAGGTCGCGGTCTGGGTGTCGCCTGCGGCGAAACCGGTGGCGTGGCTGTCAGCAGCGGTGTCGGTCACGGATTTCGGCCTGCCTGCCGACCCGAGGAAGCGCCGCAGCACTCCTCCCCGATCCTCAGGCGCGGCCGCACCTCCCCTGTCGGCTCTGGTGGTGTCCAGTGGAGCCCCTACCATAGCCACCTCGCCCGTTAGCTCCGGATAAGCGGTTTTACGAGAATTTGATACACGCTGATCCGGCTCATACGGCTGCGTCAGCATGTGGTCGGCGTCCTGATCCACCTCTTACCCCCCGTCGTGTCCCGGGCCACCGGCTCAACCTCTTAAACGCACAGTCCCATCTGCGGGTTCCCGGCGCCAACGGATACAGTCACGCCGAGGCAACCACGGGGACAGGAGAGGGTCATTACCGGCAACCGGCAGACGAGCTGGGCGTTCGCCGACGCCTTTGTCGCCGAGGACGAAGCACTGCGCTGGGCCCGTGAGCGGGCCCGTGAGGCAGGGCTGCGCTCGGTGGCGCCCAGCACGGGCGCCGCGCTGCGACTGCTCGCCGCCTCCGTGGACGCGAAGGCCGTCGCGGAGATCGGCACCGGGTGCGGGGTGTCCGGAATCCATCTGCTGCACGGCATGCGCCCGGACGGTGTGCTGACCACCGTCGATCCGGAGCCGGAGCACCAGCAGTTCGCCCGGCAGGCGTTCCGGGCCTGCGGCTTCGCCAGCAACCGGGCCCGGTTCATCCCGGGCCGCGCCCTGGACGTCCTGCCCCGGCTCGCGGACGCCGGATACGACCTCGTCTTCTGCGACGGGGACCGGCTGGAGTACTCCGACTACCTCGCTGAATCGTTGCGCCTGCTGCGGCCGGGCGGTCTGGTGGTCTTCGAGGGCGTCTTCGCGAACGGCCGTACGGTCGACTCGGGGCCCCAGCCGACCGAGGTGCTGCGGCTGCGGGAACTGCTGCGCACGGTGCGGGAGAGCCAGGAGCTGGTGACGTCGCTGCTGCCGGTGGGCGACGGGCTGCTGTGCGCCGTCAAGCGCTGACGCACCGGTCCGGCCGGAAGACGGAGAACCGGCGGGAGACGGAGAACCGGCGGGAGACGGAGAACCGGCGGGAGACGAAAACCCTGCCCGGGTCCGGAAACGCGGCTGCCCCGGCACCGCATACGATGCCGGGGCAGCCGGAAGGCAAGGAATCCGGGCGCGTCAGACGACGACCTTCTTGAGGGCGTCGCCGAGCGCCTCGGCCTCGTCAGGGGTCAGCTCGACGACGAGTCGACCGCCGCCTTCGAGCGGAACGCGCATGACGATGCCCCGCCCCTCCTTGGTCACCTCGAGCGGGCCATCACCCGTCCGCGGCTTCATGGCCGCCATGCTCGTTCCCCTTCCTGAAACCAGGCTCATCGTCTGCCGACAGCCCTCGGAGGGCACCCGCGATCCTGAGGCGGACACGCGACACCGGCATCGAACACATTGCTTCCAAGCCATTATCCCGCATCTCAGGACCCGATGACCAACATCAGTCGGCATCGCTTGGGCAACGCGCGCGAGCAAAACCACTCAATTCGGGGATGTGGCTGCGATACTGCTCCGTCGCGCGGACACCTGCCGGGCGACTCCACTCCGGTTTTCTTTGACGCAGGTCACACGTTCGCTCCGGCCCGCGGACGACGATCTCCGCCATGCTGTCCTTCGGACAGAGACGTACCGAGCGGTACGTCACCAGCCGTGACACCGGAGGGGACACCCCATGGCCGACACCGTGCTCTACGAGGTGAGCGACGGACTCGCGACGATCACGCTGAACCGCCCCGAGGCGATGAACGCCCTGAACATCGCGACCAAGGTCGCCCTCCGGGAGGCGGCGGAGGCCGCGGCCGGGGACGCGGCCGTACGGGCGATCCTGCTGACCGCCGCCGGCGACCGGGCGTTCTGCGTGGGCCAGGACCTCAAGGAGCACATCGGACTGCTCGCCGCCGACCGGGAGACCGGGTCCGGGCAGACGATGAGCACGGTCAAGGAGCACTACAACCCGATCGTGAAGGCACTGGTCGGCGCCCCGAAGCCGGTGGTGGCGGGGGTGAACGGGGTCGCGGCCGGGGCGGGCTTCGGCTTCGCGCTCGCCGCGGACTACCGGGTGGTCGCCGACACGGCCTCCTTCAACACCTCCTTCGCGGGGGTCGCGCTGACCGCCGACTCCGGCGTGTCCTGGACGTTGCCCCGCGTGATCGGTCCGAGCCGCGCCGCCGACCTGCTGCTCTTCCCGCGCAGCATCAGCGCCCAGGACGCGCTGGAGCTGGGCGTCGCCAACCGGGTGGTGCCGGCGGCCGAGCTGCGCGCGGAGGCCGAGAAGGTGGCGCGGAAGCTGGCCGAGGGGCCGACGGTGGCGTACTCGGCGATCAAGGAGGCGGTGGCCTACGGGCTGACGCACTCGCTCGCCGAGACGCTGGAGAAGGAGGACGAGCTGCAGACGCGGGCGGGGCAGTCCGAGGATCACGCGATCGCGGTGCAGGCGTTCGTGAACAAGGAGAAGCCGAAGTACCTGGGGCGGTGACGCCCGCCGCGTGGCGCCCCTTACGGGGCGCTACGGGCCACGCACGCCTCCAGGTGGTCGTTCACCAGGCCGCACGCCTGCATCAGGGCGTAGGCCGTCGTCGGGCCGACGAACTTGAGGCCGCGTTTCTTCAGTGCCTTCGACAGGGCCGTGGATTCCGGGGTGACGGCGGGCACGTCGGAGAGGGCCTTGGGCACGGGGCGGGTGTCCGGGGCCGGGGCGTGGGACCAGATCAGGGTGTCCAGGTCGCCCTCGGACCAGTCGGCGAGGACGCGGGCGTTGGCGAGCGTGGCGTCGATCTTGGCGCGGTTGCGGATGATGCCCGGGTCGGCGAGGAGGCGGTCGCGGTCCTCGTCGGTGAAGGCGGCGACCTTCTCGATGCGGAAGTCGGCGAAGGCGGCGCGGAAGCCCGGGCGGCGGCGCAGGATGGTGATCCAGGACAGGCCGGACTGGAAGGCCTCCAGGCTGAGGCGCTCGAAGAGGGCGTCGTCGCCGTGGACGGGGCGACCCCACTCCTCGTCGTGGTACTCCACGTAGTCCTCGGTGGTCAGCGCCCACGGGCAGCGCCGCAGGCCGTCGGGTCCGATGACGGTCACGGCCGGTCCTCCTGCTCGGGCTTGTCCAGGCGGGTGTGCGCGGCGGCGGCGCGGGCGCCGGCCAGCGCGGACTCCAGGTCGGCGATACGGGCGTCACGCTCGGCGAGTTCGGCGGCGAGGCGGCCGAGCGCGTCGTCGACGTCCGCCATGCGGTAGCCGCGCGGGGTGACCGGGAAGCGCAGACTGTCCACGTCGGCGCCGCTCAGCGGGCGGTCCGGCGGCAGCGCGTCCTGGAGCCGCTCCGGGGCGGTCTCCGGGAGCGGGGCGCTCTCGCCGCCGCCCACCACGGCGAGTGTCACCGCGGTGACCACGACGGCCAGCGCGACGACCAGGAACAAGAACATCACCATCGGTAGAGGTCCCCACGTTCGATGAGCCGGACGCTGTGCCGGGCGCCAAATGTGTCTGGGTCCGATCGTGCCATGCGAGTCTGACAGTTAGGGTCGCAGGCGGCCGTGGTGCGGGATGCAAGAGGAGAGGTCACAGGGGATGCTCAGGCTGGGCAAGCGGGAATTCGGGCCGCACGAACCGGTGATCATGGCGATCGTGAACCGGACCCCGGACTCCTTCTACGACCAGGGGACCACGTTCCGCGACGAGCCCGCCCTCGCGCGCGTGGAGCAGGCGGTGGCCGAGGGTGCCGCGATCATCGACATCGGCGGGGTCAAGGCGGGGCCGGGCGAGGAGGTCACGGCCGAGGAGGAGGCGCGGCGGACCGTCGGGTTCGTGGCGGAGGTACGGCGGCGGTTCCCCGATGTGATCATCAGCGTGGACACCTGGCGGGCCGAGGTCGGCGAGGCGGTGTGCGAGGCGGGGGCCGATCTGCTGAACGACGCGTGGGGCGGCGTCGACCCGGGGCTCGCGGAGGTCGCGGCGCGGTACGGGGCCGGGCTGGTGTGCACGCACGCGGGGGGTGTGGAGCCGCGTACGCGTCCGCACCGGGTGACGTACGACGACGTCATGGCCGACATTCTCGAAGTGACCGTGGGGCTGGCCGAGCGGGCCGTGGCGCTGGGTGTGCCGCGCGAGTCGGTGCTCATCGACCCCGGGCACGACTTCGGGAAGAACACCCGGCACAGCCTGGAGGCGACGCGGCGGCTGGGCGAGATGGTCGCGACGGGGTGGCCGGTGCTGGTGTCCCTGTCCAACAAGGACTTCGTCGGCGAGACGCTCGACCGGCCGGTGAAGGAACGGCTGATCGGCACGCTGGCCACGACGGCCGTGTCCGCGTGGCTCGGCGCGCAGGTGTACCGCGTCCACGAGGTCGCCGAGACCCGTCAGGTCCTCGACATGGTGGCGTCCATCGCCGGACACCGTCCCCCTGCGGTGGCGCGCCGAGGCGTGGCCTAGGTACCAGGGGGCTCCGCCCCCCGGACCCCCGCTTTCCCACCCGCCCAGCCGTCTCGGTCGGCTGAAAACCGAGACGGGTGGGTGGGAAACGGGGGCGGGTCAGCGGCCGGCTTCCTTGGAGACCAGGGCTACCGCTTCTTCGACCTCGTCCGTCACGTGGAAGAGGAGGAGGTCCTTCTCGGAGGCCTTGCCCTGGGCGATCAGGGTGTTCTTCACCCAGTCCACCAGGCCGCCCCAGTACTCGCTGCCGAAGAGGACGATCGGGAAGCGGGTGACCTTCTGGGTCTGGACGAGGGTGAGGGCCTCGAAGAGTTCGTCGAGGGTGCCGAGGCCGCCGGGCAGGACCACGAAACCCTGCGCGTACTTGACGAACATCATCTTGCGGACGAAGAAGTACCGGAAGTTGAGGCCGATGTCGACGTACGGGTTCAGCCCCTGCTCGAAGGGCAGCTCGATGCCGAGCCCGACCGAGACGCCGCCCGCCTCCGACGCGCCCTTGTTGGCCGCCTCCATGGCCCCGGGTCCGCCCCCGGTGATCACCGCCCAGCCGGCCTCGACCAGCCCTCGGCCGAGCCGGACCCCCGCGTCGTACTCCGCCGAGTCCACCGGCGTCCGGGCCGAGCCGAACACGCTGATGGCTGGTGGAAGTTCGGCGAGCGTGCCGAAGCCCTCGATGAACTCCGACTGGATGCGGAGCACCCGCCAGGGGTCGGTGTGCACCCAGTCCGAGGGGGCCCGCTCGTCCAGCAGCCGCTGGTCGGTCGTGCTGGGCATCACCTGCCCTCGCCGTCGGAGGACCGGTCCGAGCCGCTGCTCGTCCGGCGGCTGCTTCTTCCCCGCGGGGTTGCCGGTAGCCATGTGCGCTCCCTCCGCTTGCCGGTAGTTCGACCTCAGCGTAGATCTACGCGGGTTACGGAGGGGGTACATATGAATGTCCGGAAAGGTTGCGCCTCCCGGGACCCGTCCCGCGATCCCTACGCGGTGAGCCAGTTCCGCAGTCGCTCCTCGCCCGCGAGGATCTTCGCCACCTCGACCCGCTCGTCCCGCTTGTGGGCCAAGTGCGGGTTGCCGGGGCCGTAGTTGACCGCGGGGATGCCGAGCGCGGAGAAGCGGGAGACGTCGGTCCAGCCGTACTTGGGCTGGGGGGTGCCCCCCACCGCCTCGATGAAGGCGGCCGCGGCCGGGTGGGACAGGCCGGGCAGCGCGCCGCCGCTGTGGTCGTCGATCACGAACTCCGCCACGCCGCAGTCGGCGAAGACCTCGCGGACGTGCGCGATCGCCTCCTCCTCGGTGCGGTCGGGGGCGTAGCGGAAGTTGACCGTGACCACGCACTCGTCGGGGATGACGTTGCCGGCCACTCCTCCGCCGATGCCCACCGCGTTCAGGCCCTCGCGGTACTCCAGCCCGTCGATGACCGGCCAGCGGGGCTCGTAGGAGGCGAGCCGGGCCAGGATGGGGGCGGCGGCGTGGATGGCGTTGGAGCCCATCCAGGCACGCGCCGAGTGGGCCCGCTCGCCGGTGGTCTTCAGCAGCACCCGCAGGGTGCCCTGGCAGCCGCCCTCGACCTGGCCGTCGGAGGGCTCCAGCAGGACCGCGAAGTCGCCCTCCAGCCACTCCGGGTGGGCATCGGCGAGGTGCTTGAGACCGTTGAGGTCGGCGGCGACCTCCTCGTTGTCGTAGAACACGAAGGTCAGGTCGCGGTTGGGGGCCGGGACCGTCGCCGCGATGCGCAGCTGGACCGCCACGCCGGACTTCATGTCGCAGGTGCCGCAGCCCCACAGCACGCCGTCCTCGTCCAGCCGGGAGGGCACGTTGTCGGCGATCGGCACGGTGTCGATGTGGCCGGCCAGGATGACCCGCTCCGCGCGGCCCAGGTCCGTCCGGGCGATCACGTTGTTGCCGTAGCGCTCCACGGTGAGGTGCGGCAGGGCGCGCAGGGCGGTCTCGATCGCGTCGGCGAGGGGCTTCTCGGTGCCGCTCTCGGAGGGGATGTCCACGAGCTGCGCGGTGAGCGCCGCGGCGTCCAGCGTGAGGTCAAGCGAGGTGTCGGCCATGGCCCCGACCCTAGCGCGCCCCTTGCGACGAGCGGGTTTCCGGCGGTCCGCGGACCCGCCGCGAGGCGGGTTTCGGACTCCAGTACCTTGTACGCGTGTCAGAGCCGTCCCCCACGCGTCCCAAGCGTCGCGGCCGCATCCTCCGTATCGGTGCCGCGCTTCTGGTCCTGTCCGCCGTCGGTGCCTACCTCGTGGTGCAGTACGTCACCGGAGGCGGGGCCGTGCGCGGGTGCAAGGTGGTCTCGGACACGCACGACGGGGCGTCGTACGAGTTCACGCCCGAGCAGGCGGCGAACGCGGCGACGATCGCCGCCGTCGGCACCGGCCGAGGCATGCCGGAGCGGGCGGTGACCATCGCGCTCGCGACCGCGCTGCAGGAGTCGGGGCTGCGCAACATCCGGCACGGCGACCGGGATTCGCTCGGCCTGTTCCAGCAGCGGCCCTCGCAGGGCTGGGGCACCGAGAAGCAGATCATGGACCCGGCGTACGCGGCGGGCATCTTCTACGCGCACCTGGCGCGGGTGCCGCAGTACACCGACCTGCCGCTGACGGTGGCGGCCCAGCGGGTGCAGCGCAGCGGCTATCCGCAGGCGTACGCCAAGCACGAGCCGGACGCCACGCTGCTGGCGGCGGCGCTCACCGGGTACGCGGCGGCGGCGCTGACCTGCGACGGACGCCCGGAGCACGCGGCCACGGACACCGGCACGGCCCCGGCGACGGGTCCGGACGCGGTACGGGCCGCGCTGGTACGCGACTTCGGGCGGGACGCGCTGCAGGAGACCGGTGCGGTGGTGGGCGGTACGGCCGTTCCGTCGCCGTCTCCGTCCCCGAGCGTGACGGCGACCGCGCACGGGCGGACGGTGACCGTTCCGGTGCCGCAGGGCACGCGGACGGACGCGACCGGGCGCACGGAGCGGGAGCGGGGCTGGCAGCTGGCGCACTGGGCGGTGGCCAACGCCTCGGGGCTGCACATCCAGCGGGTCGCGTACGCGGGCCGGGAGTGGACCGCAGGGAACGGCGGGGGCGACTGGCACAGCGTCGGGTCCACGGGGACCGCCGGGTCCACGGGGGCCTCGGGGGCGGAGCGGTCCGTGGGGGCGGTCCGAATCGTGACCGGACAGTAGTACGGCGCCTCACCCTGACGGGTTGTACGGCCGCGGACGGCACGGTTCGGCGGGCTTGTTCCACGTCCTTGTCGGCCGCCCTTGGGAATCAAGGGACGTAAGGATTCTGCGCGCTTTCAGGTGATCGGGCCTTTGCCCGTTTTTATCCACACCTGATAATGCGATGCGTTATCCATTCTTTACCTTTGGCGTCCGCAACCTTCGTCGGCTTCGAGCGGTAGTCACGGCGTCCGACTCCGGACACCAACACCGTTCTCTCCCGTCGAATGGAGCATCATGTCCCTCCCTCTGACCCGCCGGATCGCCCGTGCCGCGCTGCTCGTCGCAGCGGGAGCGGCTGCCGGGGTCGGTGCGGCCGGCTCTGCCGGCGCGGCCACGAACCTGCCGGCGGCCACCCCGAACCTGGGCGGTCTGACCGCTGTGGACGGGGCGCACGCGGGCAACACCGTCGACAGCGCCGCGCAGAACGTCACCGGTCTCGCCGGTGCGGCGGGCGGCCAGGCGGTCGAGAAGGCGGTGCCGGCCGCGGGCAAGACCGGCGGCGGTGCCGTGAAGAAGGCGGCGCCGGTGGCGCAGAAGGCCGCGGGTGACACGGCCGGGGCCGCGGCGGGCGTCCTCGGCGACGCGGCCTCCGGTGCGGCGAAGGGTGGCAACCTGCCGACGGACTCCCTGACCAAGGGTGGTCTGCCGCTGCAGGGGCTGCCGCTGGGCGGCTGACGTCCGCGGCCGACGGCCGATGCCGACGGGGTCCAGGGAGTTCCCTGGGCCCCGTTTGCTGTGTCCTACGTCAGCAGGGGCCGGGCGGTGCTGGGGCCGCACCCGGTGCCACAGGCTGTGCCCACCCGTTCCGCCCTGCGGAACGATTGCCCACAGCGGTTAAAGCCGAGAGACCGCTGCTCGGACCCGCTCGTCCGTTGCCGTGAAGGCCACGCGGACGAAGTTTTCGCCTGCCGTGCCGTAGAAGTCGCCCGGGGCCACGAGGATGCCGAGGTCGGCGAGGTGGGCGACGGTGGTCCAGCAGGATTCGTCGCGGGTGGCCCAGAGGTAGAGGCTGGCCTCGCTGTGCTCGATGCGGAAGCCGTGGCCCAGCAGGGCGGCCCGCAGGGCCTCGCGGCGGGCGGCGTAGCGTTCGCGCTGCTCGTGGACGTGGGCGTCGTCGCCGAGGGCCGCCACGACCGCCGCCTGCGTCGGCGCCGAGGTCATCATGCCGCCGTGCTTGCGGATCTCCAGGAGGGGCCCCAGGACGGCCGGGTCGCCGGCCACGAAGGCGGCGCGGTAGCCGGCCAGGTTGGACCGCTTGGAGAGGGAGTGGACGGCCACGATGCCGTCGTAGGAGCCGCCGTTGACGTCGGGGTGCAGGACCGAGACCGGGTCGGCCTCCCAGCCCAGTTCGAGGTAGCACTCGTCGGAGACGAGCAGGACGCCGTGTTCGCGGGCCCAGGCCACGATGCCGATCAGCTCGTCCTTGGAGAGGACCCGGCCGGTGGGGTTGGAGGGCGAGTTCAGCCAGAGGAGCTTCAGGTTCGTGGGGTCGAGGTCCCGCGGGTCGTCGTAGACCTCGTAGTCCGCGCGGGCGAGGCGGGCGCCGACCTCGTACGTCGGGTAGGCCAGGCGCGGGTAGGCCACCTTGTCGCCGGGGCCGAGGCCCAGCTGGGTCGGCAGCCAGGCCACCAGTTCCTTGGAGCCGACGACCGGCAGGACGTGGCGGTGGGTGACCTCGCGGGCGCCCAGGCGGCGCTCCAGCCAGCCGGTGATCGCGTCACGCAGTGCGGGGGTGCCCCAGACCGTCGGGTAGCCCGGTGAGTCGGCCGCGTCGATCAGGGCCTTCTGGATCAGCTCGGGGACCGGGTCGACCGGGGTGCCGACGGAGAGGTCGACGATGCCGTCCGGGTGCGCCGCGGCCGTCTTCTTGTAGGGCTCCAGCTTGTCCCAGGGGAAGGTGGGCAGACGATCGGAGACTGCGGACACGGAACTTGCTCTCTTTCGTCGGTACGGCAAACGCCTCGGTCCCGTACGGCGGCGATCAAGGCGATCGAGCCGTACGGGACCGAGGCGGCGCTGATACAGGCCGCTAAGCCGCGGCTACGGTCACTCGCCCTGCGGCGGCAGCGCGGCGATGAGGGGGTGGTCCCGCTCGATCAGGCCGAGCTTGCTGGCGCCGCCGGGAGAGCCCAGCTCGTCGAAGAACTCGACGTTCGCCTTGTAGTAGTCCTTCCACTCCTCCGGAGTGTCGTCCTCGTAGAAGATCGCCTCGACCGGGCAGACCGGCTCACAGGCACCACAGTCGACGCATTCGTCCGGGTGGATGTACAAGGACCGCTGGCCCTCGTAGATGCAGTCGACCGGGCACTCCTCGATGCACGCCTTGTCCTTGACGTCGACACAAGGCTGCGCGATGACGTAGGTCACGCTGTCGTTCCTCCTCGATAGGGCGCTGGCGGGCCTCCTCAGGCTCCGCCGCCTGGCGCGCGGGAGCGCGGCGTCGTCGATGCCCGCCCCTAGTATCTCCGTTCCGGAGCATGATCCGAACAGGAGGGGTGAACTGACCAGTGGAAATCTCGGCGGCAGGACAGCTCGAGGTCCGTATCACCCCTGCTGACGTGGGCAAACGAGTCTCCGTACGGCGGCTCACCGAAGCGGGTACCGCGAGTGAGAAGTTCACCGACACGGTGGGTGTTCTCACATCATGGGACGACGGCGTGCTCATGATCACACGACGGGACGGTCGACGGGTCCGTATCCCGGAATCCGCGCTGGTCGCGGGGAAGGTCGTGCCGCCCGCTCCGGCGCGTCGCCGGGGTCCCGCGGCCACCTACGAGGAACTCGCCCGCGTCACCGCCCGGGCGTGGCGCCCGGTGGAGAGCGAGCGGCTCGGCGGGTGGGAGCTTCGGGCCGCACAGGGGTTCACCCGGCGCGCCAACAGCGTGCTGCCGCTCGGCGATCCGGGGCTGCCGCTCGACGCGGCCCTGGCGGCCGTACGACGCTGGTACGACGAGCGCGGCCTGCCCGCCTACATACAGACCGCGACCGGCGCCGCGGGCACGCAGGAGCTGCTGTGCGCGGAGCTGGAGCGGCGCGGCTGGACGCGGGAGGTCACCGCCGAGCTGTGGACCGCGTCCCTGGCGCCGGTCGCGGACCGGGCCGAGGGTGCCGGGGTGGTGCTCTCGCGGGCGGCGGACGAGGCGTGGCTCGCCCGGTACCAGCGCAAGGGGGTGAGCGAGGTGGCCCTGCGGGTGCTCGGCAGCGGGCCGTCGGTGTGGTTCGCGACCGTGCCCGGTGCGAAGGGAGAGCCTCCGGCGGCGATCGGGCGGTGTGTCGTGGACGGGCGGTGGGCCGGGTTCGCCGCGGTCGAGGTCGACCCCGCGCGCCGGCGCCAGGGCCTGGCCACCGAGGTCATGGCCGCCCTGGCCCGCCGCGCCCTGGACGAGGGCGCCTCGGCGGCCTGGCTGCAGGTCGAGGAGGACAACGAGGCCGCACGCGCCCTGTACGCCCACCTCGGCTTCGCCCCACATCACGCGTACCACCACTACCGAGCCCCGGACGAGGACGAGGACCGGCCCCCGGCGCCGGAAGAGCACGACGCCCAGCACCAGGCACCAGTCGCGCAAGACAACCGACAGCCGGCTCAGGGCGAGAGCCCCGACCTGCACCGGGCGCCGGAAGAACGCGACGACCAGCGCCAGGCAGCACACGACGCGCAGGACAGCCGACACCCGGCCCCGGGCGAAAGCCCCGACCGGCACCCGGCGCCGGAAGGGCACGACGATCAGCGCCAGGCAGCACAGCCCGCGCAGGACAACCGGCACCAGGCGCCCGGCGCGGACGTAAAGCAGCGTCCTGGGCCGGATGAGACCGGCTCTCGGTGGGGATAGGGATCGGTGTGGACAGGCGTGAGCCTGCGAGGCGTCCTCCGTATCTGCCGCCCCCGTACCCCCCATCGCCGGAGCGGTCCGCCGAGGTGCGGCGGCGGTTCGCCGAGGAGGCGCGGTCGGAGCGGCCGGATCTGTCGGCGCTGTGTCTGCTGATCGGCGCGGAGGCGGACGGCTCGCTGGACGAGAACGGCATCGACGCGGCCCAGCTGGAGCTGGACCGGCTGGCCGGGCAGCTGCCGTACCGGCCGGGCGGCCCGTCGGCGTGGGCGGAGGCGCTGTGCCGCGTGCTGGGCGGGCGCTGCGGGTTCTCCGGCTCTGCCGGGGACTACGAGCGGCTGGAGTCCTCGCTGCTGCACGAGGTGCTGCGGCGGCGGCGCGGGCTGCCGATCCTGCTGTCGGTGGTGTGGCTGGAGGTCGCCCGGCGGGCGGGGGCGCCGGTGTACGGGGTCGCGCTGCCGGGGCACTTCGTTGTCGGGTTCGGCACGGCCGAGGAGCTGGTCCTGGCGGATCCCTTCGACGGGGGCCGGGTGCTGAGCGGCACGGATGTCGATCTGCTGGTGGTGGGGGCGACGGGGGCGCCGTTGCAGCCCTCGATGCTGGCGCCCGCGACGCCTCTGCAGGTGGTTCAGCGGATCGTGAACAACGTGCGGGCGTGGGCGACCGCTCGGCCCGAGCGGTCGGACGTGGCGCTGTGGGCCGTGGAGCTGGCCCTGTTGCTGCCGTCCCATCCGGCTCGGCTGCGCTACGAGCGGGCTCAACTCCTGGTGCAGAGAGGGGAGTTCGTCGAGGGGGCGGTGGAGCTGGACGCCTACGCCGATCTCGTGGGCGTGGTCGATCCGCACACCGAGGAACGCGCCCGGGCCCAGGCACGTGAGGCGCGCGCCCTGCTGAACTGACCGCCGTTCCTCACAGCCACCCCTTCTCCCGCGCGATCCGCACCGCCTCCGCACGGTTCCGTACCGCCAGCTTCTGGATGGCCGTGGAGAGGTAGTTGCGGACCGTGCCCTGGGAGAGGTGGAGGGCCTGGGCCAGCTCGGCGTTGGTGGAGCCGTCGGCGGCCGCGCGCAGCACCTCGCGTTCGCGGTCGGTGAGCGGGTTGGCGCCCTCGGCCAGGGCCGCAGCGGCCAGGGTGGGGTCGATGACGCGCTCGCCGCCCAGCACCTTGCGGACGGCGTCGGCGAGTTGGGCGGCGGGGGCGTCCTTGACGAGGAAGGCGTCGGCGCCCGCCTCCATCGCGCTGCGCAGATAGCCGGGGCGGCCGAAGGTGGTGAGGACGACGAGCTTCACGCCGGGGTGCTCCCGGTGCACCTGGGCCGCCGCCTCGATGCCGGTGCAGCCGGGCATCTCGATGTCGAGCAGCGCCACGTCCACGCCGTGCTCGCCGACGGCCGCCAGCACCTGGTCGCCGCGGGCGACCTGGGCGACGACCTCGATGTCGTCCTCCAGGCCGAGCAGGGCGGCCAGGGCCTCGCGGACCATCGACTGGTCCTCGGCGAGAAGGACCTTGATCGTGCTCGTCATGCCCCGGATCCTACGTCCGCCGAAGCGGCCGTAGGCACCCGGGCGACCAGCCGGAACCCGTGCTTGACCCGCCCCGCCTCCAGGGTGCCGCCGGCCTTCTCCAGGCGCTCGGTGAGCCCGGTCAGACCGTTGCCGGGGCCTTTGCCGTTGCCGCCGGATCCGTTGTCCTGGACGGTGAGTTCGAGGACCGGGCCGTCCAGGGTCTGGCGGTGCAGCAGCTCCACCGCGCACCGGTCGGCGCCGCTGTGCCGGACCACGTTGGTGACCGCCTCGCGCAGCGCCCAGGCGAGCGCGGACTCGGCCTCCTCGGGGACTCCGGCGAGGTCCTGTTCGCCGGGCAGCTCGGCGACGACCCCGGCGGCGGTCAGCGCGACCTGGGTGCCCGCGAGTTCCGCGGCGAGGCGGGGGCGGCGGTAGCCGGTGACGGCCTCGCGGACGTCGACCAGGGCCTGCCGGCTGACCTGTTCGATGTCGGCGACCTGCTGGGCCGCCTTGTCGGGGTGGTCGGGGAGCATCCGGCCCGCCAGCTCGCTCTTCAGCGTGATCAGCGACAGCGAGTGCCCCAGCAGGTCGTGCAGGTCGCGGGCGAGGCGCAGCCGCTCCTCGTTCGCGGCGAGCTGGGCGACGGTGGCACGGGCCTTGCGCAACTCGATGGTCGTACGGACGAGTTGGCCGACGCCGGTCATCGCGAAGCCGATCAGCACCACCAGCAGGACCAGGCCGCGGGCCTCCTTCTCGCTGGAGTGCAGGCCCACCAGGTACATCACGGCCCCCGTCGCCGGGATGGCCCAGTAGGCCGCCCGCAGCGGCAGGGTGGCCCCGCTGGCGACGGACAGGTAGACGAACAGGCCGAGCCAGGCGCTGCCGAGGGTGTAGGCCAGCACGGGGGCGAGGATGCCGAGGACGGCCAGCAGGACCACGACGACCGGGCCCGAGAACGGCCGGCCGATGTTGCGGAAGACCAGCGACAGGTAGACCCCGACGAAGGCGGCGAGGCCGAGCGCACCGGCCACGGTGGCGCCGGTGGTGTGATGGCCGCTGACCAGGTCGTGGACCGGCGAGCTGAGGAAGACCAGCCAGACGCCGATCCACAGCACCTTGACCGTCAGCTCACGCCGGTTGCGGGGCGGCCAGCCGATCCGCACCTCGTGCCGCGGGGGCGTCCGGCCGGTCAGCGGGTCTTCCGTCATCGTGCTCACGCCTTCAGCGTGTCCTTCCGGTACAGCCAGGCCGCGCCCCCCGCGAAGAGGACGAAGTAGACGGCGAGGATGGCGACGTCGGTGGCGTGCGGGGCCTGGCTCTGTTCGATCGCCCTCCCCAGGGCAGCGTACGCGTGGGTGGGCAGCCACTTGGCGATGTCCTGCAGGATCTGCGGGAAGCTCGTCGACGGCATCCACAGGCCGCCGAGGATCGACAGACCGAAGTAGATGATCATCGTGATGGGGCGGACCGCGTCCCCGGAGGCGACGTACCCGATGGCCACGCCGAGCGCGGCGAAGACCAGGCTGCCGGCCCAGATGACCCCGGTGAGGGCGAGCCACTGCCAGGCGTCCAGGCGTACGTCCTTGATGGCGGCGGCGGCCAGGAACACCACGATGATGGACGGCAGGCTGACCACGGCCGCGCTGGCGGTCTTGGCGAGGACGTAGCCGCGCCCGGGCAGCGGGGTCAGCCGCAGCTGCCGTACCCAGCCGCTCTCGCGTTCCTTGGCGATGCGCTCGCTGTTGCCCATCAGAACGGCGGTCAGGGCACCGAAGGAGGCCATGGAGACCATCAGGTAGGTGGCGACGGTCAGCCCGGTGCCGTCGACCTTCTCGTTCGAGCCGGAGCTGCTGGAGAAGATCAGGTAGATGAACGAGGGGTAGAGCACCGAGAAGAACAGGAACTTCTTGTTGCGCAGGGCACGGGCCAGTTCCAGCTTGATGAGGCTGTTCACGACTGCTTCGCCTCCTCGGCGGCGGTGATGGCGACGAAGGCCTGCTCCAGGCCGAGCCCGGCCACTTCGAGGTTGCGGGGGTAGACACCGAGGCCGTACAGGGCGTGGACGGTCGCGTCGGCGTCGGAGGACTGGATGCGGACGGTCTGGCCCGATACATCGATGGAGGTGAGGAAGGGCAGGCCGCGCAGGGCCGCCTCGTCGATCTCGCCCTCCAGGTCGAAGGAGACCCTGCGGGCCCCCGCCTTGGCCTTGATCTCGGCGGCGGTGCCGTCGGCGAGGATCCGCCCGCGGTGCAGCACGAGCACGCGGTCGGCGATGGCGTCGGCCTCTTCGAGGTAGTGGGTGGCGAAGAGGACCGCGCGGCCCTGGTCGGCCTGCTCGCGCATGGTGGCCCAGAAGGCCTGGCGGGCGGAGACGTCCATGCCGGTGGTCGGCTCGTCCAGGACGATCAGGTCGCTGTCGCCCGCGGTGGCGAGCGCGAAGCGGACCCGCTGGGCCTGGCCGCCGGACAGCTTGTTGACCTTGCGGTCGGCGATCTGCGTGATGCCCGCGTGGGCCATCACGTCGGCGGGCTTGTACGGCCTCGGGTGCAGCGAGCAGGACAGCTTCACCAGCTCCGCCACGGTGACCTCGTCCATCAGCCCGCCGCTCTGCAGCATGGCCCCGACCCGCCCGGCGACGATCGCCTCGCGCGGGCTGGTGCCGAACACGCTCACCGTGCCGGCGTCGGCGTGCTTGAGGCCGAGGAGCAGGTCGAGGGTGGTGGACTTGCCGGCCCCGTTCGGGCCGAGGAGGGCGACGGTCTCGCCCGGGTACAGCCTCAGCGAGAGGCCGTCGACGGCCCGGACGCTGCCGTACGTCTTGGTCACCTGGTCGAACCCGACCACCGGGGTGGTGGTGGGCGGTGCCGCTGTCGTTGTCATGGCGTCCATGCTCCCGGCGCGGGCCGGGTGCCCGGCAGTGTCGGCGGTCCTGACTGCCGGATGACAGATGTCATGCGGATCGGGTGACACCGGATGACACGGGTGACACCGGATGACACCGGGTGACACGACGGCGGGGGCGCCCGGTGGACGCCCCCGCCGTGTGGTCGTACGTGCTCCTAGCTCGGGTTCGTCGGGATGACCGCGACCCGGTTGGTCTTGCTCAGCAGTGCCTGGCGCAGGGCGACGTAGACGTCCTGCGGCGTGACGGGCGTCTTCTTGCCGGTCGCCCGGGTGATCAGCACGCCGTCGAACGTCTTGCCGTACAGCTGCTTCAGGGCGGCAAGGTCGGGCTTGTCCGTCAGCTTGCCGTCAGGCGTGGCCGCCACCCTGAGGAACTTCCACAGCGAGTTCTGCGGACTCATCGGGATCGAGTGCGCCGCGTCCGTCATCACGGTCACCCTGTCCGACATCGCGGGCTCGGCGAACTCCTTCATCTCGCGGTCGACCTCGGCGTTCGAGACCGTCGGCTGCTTGGTGGTCGTCGGCACGGTCACCGGGGCGGCCGTACCGGTCTCCACCAGCGTGCGGTACGCCTGCTCGACCGCCTGGGTCGACTGCGCCGCGTCGATGGCCTTGCCCGCCTTGCCGTACACGGGCACGGCCTTGCCGGACCGGAACGTGATGCCGCCCTCGGTGACGGAGCCGGAGCCGCCGCCGGTCTGCTGGAGCGCGGCCTGGAGCTTCTCCTCGTCCACCGGCATGACCGGCTCGATCTCCCGCTTCTGCCCGAAGAGGGAGCCGATCACGGAGACAGGGTTGTAGTCGCTCTTCGCGGCCTCGCCCACCGTGGCCTGGAAGTCGAACTGCAGGCCCGCGTTGTCCGGGGTGAGGGAGACCGTGCTGCCGCCCACGGCCAGCTTCAGCGGCTTGTTGACCCGGTCGCCGAAGGCGTCGTCGAGCTTCTTGACGGCCTCGTCACGGGTGCCGCCGCCGATGTCCACGCCGAGCACGGTGGTGCCCTTGGGCACGTCGGTGTGGTTCATCAGCAGCCCGGCGCCGTAGGCACCGCCCGCGATGACGACCACGCCGACGGCGAGCAGCACGAGCTTGCTGCGGCCCTTCTTCTTCGGCTTGGCCTGGGCCTTGGGCGGCGCGGCCGCGGCCGGCCTGGGCGCCGTGTGCGGGACCGGGCCGTCGGGGTGCGTGCCCGAGCCGAACGGGGCACCGCCGGCGGCCGGGACGACCGGGATGCCGCTGGTGACGGTGTGGCCGGAGACGTTGTCCGGGGCGCGGTAGCCGGGTCCGCCCGGCTCGGGGGCCGGGACCTGCGGGGTGAGGATCGCGGTGTCGTCGCTGAGCCCGCCACCGGGGCCGAGACCGCCGGGGGCCGTGCCCGGACCGGCAGGCGCGCCGGGGCCGCCGGGAAGGTCGAGGTCGGTGAGGGCGCTGCGCGGCGCACGGGCCGGACCCGCCGGGCCGCCGAAGGGCTCGCCGACACCCGCACCGAAGTCGAAGTCACCGCGGCCGTCGGCCGGCGGGGCCAGGGGGCTGTCGCCGGTGACCGGGCCGGTGGTCGGGCCCGCGGGGCCCTGCGGGCCGCCGGGGCCGCCGGGGCCGTTCGTCCCGCTGAACCCGCTGGGGCCGCCGGGCCCGCCGGGGACGCCCGCGCCGCCCACACCGGAGGCACCCGGGGCACCCGGGGCACCGAGGTTGCCCTGGCCGCCGTTGCCCGAGAAGTACGGCAGGTCGTCGCGGCTGGGCTCGCCCTCACCGTTCGCGCCGGAACGGGAGCCGCCCAGCGAACCGGCGGCCAGTGCCTCGGTCACGTCGAAGGAGCCGGTGCCGCCGCCGTGCCCCGGGGCGACGGGGCCGCCGGTGGCGCTGGGCAGACCGGAGCCCTTCGCACCGCCCGGACGGGAGGCGCCGGGGCGGCCCATGGAGCCGACGACGCCACCGGGCCGGCCGGCGGGACGTGCACCGGTGGCACCGGACGCGTCCGCGCCGCCCGGGGCACCGGGGGCACCGGGGCCACGCGTGCCGCCCTTGGGGGCCGCACCGCCTGTGGCGCCCGTACCGGCCGCGCCGCCCGAACCGTTCGGCCGGGCGCCGGAGCTGCCGGCCGCGGCGGCCGAACCACCGCTGATCCCGGCCCCGTTCGTGCCGCCGGCGCCCGGACCGCCCTTGGGCGTGCCGGACTTGCGGGGCGCGAACCAGTCGCTGGCGGGCTTCTCCTCGGCCTTCGCGGCGGGCTCGGCGGGCGGCTCCACGGTGCCGGTGGGCGCTGGTGCGGCGGGCGCCGGCCGCGGCTCGGCGGCCTTGTCGTCCCCGGCGCCCTCGGCGTCACCGACGGGCTTGCGCACGACGACCGGCGGGATGGGCCGCGATCCGGGGATGTTGATCCGGATCCGGGTCGTCAGCGTGGTCTCGGTCTTCTTCTCCTCCGGCTGCGTGCTCGAACGGCCCGCGTTCGCACCGGCGTCGGTAGCCATGGGGGTCCCGTACGGCGGCGTGCCGGAGGGGTATGCGGCTCCGCCGCGCCCGTTGGGCCCGGAGGACGGAGTGTCAGTTTCACGACTCAAGGCAGGTTCTCCCGGTTGGCTCCGCCGCCCGTCACGACCTCAGCGGGCATCTCGGCGGCGCGCACCACCATACTGGCCACGTCTGGCGCGTATCCCATGACCGCTGCGGAAACCCACACCGGACTCGCACGCGCGCCGCACGGCGAAGTGGTACGTCACTTGCCAAGTCGGGCAGGACCGCCCCCGGACTGACGCCCGGGGCCCATGGTGGCGCAGATCACAGCGACGGCCATCCCGCCGAGCAGGAAGAGGTACGAGCCTCCGCCCGCGCCGAACAGGAAGTCCCCTTCCGGACGGGCGGCGGTGAGCAGCAGGACGGTGACGACCCAGCCGACCACCGGCGCGACCGCCCCGGCGCGACTGCCCAGCGCGTACGCCCCGCCCAGGAACAGCCCGGCCGCGCCCGCGAGGGCGAGCAGCAGCCCGCCCGGGAACCAGGCGGCCTGCACCAGTGATCCCGCCAGCGCCACGACCGCGCCGAGCAGGAACAACCCCAGGTAGACGGCGATCCGCCCGGCCGAGGGCCGCTGCAGGGGCTGGGCGAGCATCGAACCGCGTCCGTCGCTGCTCATGACGCCTCCTCGACGGGGACACCGGGGATATCGGGGGCGCCGGGGACACCTGCGAACAGGTCGGTCTCGATCCCGGCTCCGCTTCCGTCGGGCCGCGCCTCGCCGCGCACCAGCTCGTAGTACTCGGTGGTGAACAGCGGCTGGGCCAGGTCGTTGGAGAGCGCGAAGTACGGCTCCGCCACGGCGATCTGGGTGACGTGGGCGCGCATCGCGGCGGCCTTGGCGGCGGCGTGGGCGGTGCCGTCGATCGCGGTGGTGACACGCTCGTCGTCCACCACGCCCGGAAGGTCGTCCACCGTGCCACTCTTTTCGAACGGCAGCGCGGACACCTCGTTCTGGAGGCCGCCCTGAAGCTCGTCCTGGAGGCGGGCGAAGGCCTCCTCGGCGACGGAACGCGGGATGCGGTTCCAGTAGACCTTGTCCATGACGTGCCCCCGCTCGGCCGCCAGCTCGACGGCCCGCATGGCCACGCGGTGGGCCTGGATGTGGTCCGGGTGGCCGTACCCGCCGTTGTCGTCGTAGGCGACGAGAACCTGTGGCCTGACCTCCAGGATCACCTCGGTGAGGGACCCGGCGGCCTCGTCCACGTCGGCCTGCCAGAAGCAGGCGGGGTCGTCGTTGTCGGGCAGCCCCATCATCCCGGAGTCGCCGTAGCGGCCGGCGCCTCCGAGCAGCCGGACGTCCGTGACGCCCAGCTCGCCCAGGGCCGCGACCAGCTCACCGCGCCGGTGCGCGCCCAGCGCGGCACCGCTCAGATGCCGCAGCTCGGGCGGGATGACCTCCCCGCGCTCACCGAGAGTGCAGGTGACCAGGGTCACATGGGCGCCCTCGGCCGCGTACTTGGCCATGGTCGCGCCGTTGTTGATCGACTCGTCGTCCGGGTGCGCGTGCACGAGCAGCAGACGCCGGGCGGGAAGTTCCGTCATGGGACCACCCTACGAGGCGGACGCCGCCGGTCCAGGACTCGGGCGCGGACCCGGCGGCGGGAGGCGCAGTTCGGCCCACACGGTCTTGCGCGGGAACCGCCCCTCGGCGACACCCCACCGCTCCGCGAGCGCGTCCACGAGGAGCAGGCCCCGGCCGGACTCCGCGTCCAGGGCTGCCATACGCCCTGGAGGGGCACCCGCAGCTCGGGCAGACGGTCACAGCGCGTGTCGGTCACCTCGATACGGAGAGTTTCGCGGATCACGTACAGCGTGAGACGGAAGCCGCGCCCGGGGAGCCGCCCGTGCGTGGCCGCGTTGGCCGCCAGCTCGGCCACGACATGGGCCGCCGCCTCGTGCGGAAGGCCCCAGGCAACCAGCCGGTCGGTACTGCCGTGGGGCGCTCCGATGGCGCCTTCAACAGTCGGCCCATCTCCGACCCCAAACACCTGCGCGGCCCTTGGGCCCGCTGCGTCGCGGGCCGGTACTGAGGGACGCGGTCGCGCCTCGCCAGCACGCCGGGCCGGCTTGGCGGCTGACGACCGGAGGGGGGCGGGTCTGTGACCCCATGAGTCACATGTGCCGCACACACCTCTCCCGTCCTCCCCTCGTCCGGTGATTGGTGGATCTGGGCCAGGACGCAGAGGGACAGTCGCAGGTCATGCCTGCTCCCGCAGGAGGGCACCTGCACCCCGTGGCCCATTCCTGCCAATCACCCCCCGGTGTGATGGAAGGGGCGGCCCTCCCCAGCGCGCACCCACTCCGCCCTGCCGAGAAACGGGCGGCCCCACGGCAACGCATCAACAGCGGCCGGCTCAAGCCCCGTCGGCGGTCGGCTCAGCTCCTCAGAACTTGATGCTGCCGATCATGCTCGCGACGTTGGTCGTCAGCTCGTTGATCGTGGGGGCGACGGTGGAGGAGGCCAGGTAGAAGCCGAGCAGGACGCACACGACCGCATGACCGCCCTTCAGTCCCGACCTCCTGATCAGCAGGAAGACGATGATCGCCAGCAGCACCACCGCCGAAATCGAGAGTGCCACGGCGGCTCACCTCCAAAGATCCCAGGGATGCGGGGGGTTCGGACTATGGGGGATGTAACTTCGGTACTCAGTACAGCCGACGCACGCGCGCGTCGGCAGGTTGATACCCACTCAGCGGTAGTGATCATAACTATCCGTGCTCGCGCATAGCTCGGCGCACTGCCGCACAAGGGGGCGCATGGCCAATATGGTCAGGGTATGACGACCGAGGTTGACTCCTTCCCCCGCCGGCACGCCCGAACGCAGCGGTTCACACTCGGCGCGCCGCGTGCGTTCACCGTGGCACCGGACGGTTCGCGTGTCGCGTTCCTACGTTCGAGTTCCGGCACGGACCGGGCCAACTCCCTCTGGATCCTGGACCCGGAGGACGGCTCGGAGCGCGTGGCGGCCGATCCCGGTGTCCTGCTGGGGGGTGTCTCCGAGCACCTGTCGCCCGAGGAGCGGGCGCGCCGGGAACGCAGCCGGGAGGGCGGTGCCGGCATCGTCGGCTACGCCACCGACACGGCCGTGGAGTTGGCCTCTTTCGCCTTGTCAGGGCGGCTTTTCGTGGCCGAGCTGCGGGCCGGGACGGCGCGTGAACTCGAGGTCCCGGGGCCGGTGATCGACCCGCGTCCGGCGCCCGACGGGCGGCACGTCGCATACGTCGCCCAGGGCGCGCTGCGCGTGGTGGACGCGCAGGGCGGGAACGACCGGGCGCTGCTGGAGAAGGAGGAGGAGCAGGTCGGCTACGGCCTCGCCGAGTTCATCGCGGCCGAGGAGATGGGGCGTTCGCGGGGCTTCTGGTGGTCCCCGGAGTCGGACCGGCTGCTCGTGGCGCGGGTGGACGACACACCAGTGCGGCGGTGGTGGATCGCGGACCCGGCCCACCCCGAACGTGAGCCACACCACGTGGCGTACCCGGCGGCGGGGACGCCCAACGCGGACGTACGCCTGTTCGTGGCCGGCCTCGACGGGACGCGCACGGAGGTCCTGTGGGACCGGACGCGGTATCCGTATCTGGCTCGTGTGCACTGGTCAGAGGCCGGGGCGCCGCTGCTGCTGGTGCAGGCCCGGGACCAGCGCAGCCAGCTGTTCCTGGCGGTGGACCCGGACTCCGGGGCGACCCGGATGGTGCACGCGGACGAAGATCCAACATGGCTGGAACTTTTCGCCGGGGTGCCGTGCTGGAACCCGTCCGGTCAGCTCGTGCGGATCGCCGACGAGGGTGGCGCGCGGGTGCTGTCGGTGGGCGAACGCCCGCTGACCGGGCCCCAGTTGCACATCCGTTCGGTGCTGGACGTGTCGGCGGACGACGTGCTGGTCACGGCCTCGGCGGGCGAGGCGGCAGAGGCCACCGAGGCGCCGGAGATCGGCGAGATCCACGTCTACCGGGTCAACGAACTCGGCGTGGAGCGCGTGTCTCAGGAACCCGGCGTGCACTCGGCGACGCGGTCCGGGAACGTGACGGTGCTGGTGTCCGCGACGCTGGACAGCCCCGGGACGCGTGTCCAGGTGCTGCGTGACGGGAAACGGACGGCGACTGTCACGTCGTACGCCGAAGATCCTGGTATGTCCCTGCGGGTGACCCTCAGGGAGGGGGGCGCACGCCGAATTCCGTGCGCCGTGCTTATGCCACGGGACTACCACGGCGACACGCCCCTGCCGGTGCTGCTCGACCCCTACGGCGGCCCGCACGGCCAGCGCGTGGTGGCCGCGCACAACGCCCACCTGACCTCGCAGTGGTTCGCCGACCAGGGCTTCGCGGTGATCGTCGCCGACGGCCGGGGCACCCCGGGCCGCTCGCCGGCGTGGGAGAAGGCGATCCGGGACGACAAGGCGGCCATGGTGCTCCAGGACCAGGTCGACGCGCTGCACGCCCTCGCCGAGGAGTTCCCGCTGGACCTGGACCGGGTGGCCATCCGGGGCTGGTCCTTCGGCGGCTATCTGGCGGCGCTGGCGGTGCTGCGCCGCCCGGACGTCTTCCACGCGGCCGTGGTCGGCGCCCCGGTCACCGACCTGCGCCTGTACGACACCCACTATGAGGAGCGCTACCTCGGGCACCCGGACGAACAGCCGGAGGTCTACCGCCGCAACTCGGTGATCGACGACGCGGGGCTGGTCGACCCGGCGGAACCGCACCGGCCGATGATGATCATCCACGGGCTGGCGGACGACAACGTGGTCGTCGCCCACTCCCTGCGGCTGTCCTCCGCCCTGCTGGCCGCCGGCCGTCCGCACGAGGTGCTGCCGCTGTCCAGGGTGACCCACATGACCCCGCAGGAGACCGTCGCGGAGAACCTGCTGCGGCTGCAGCTGGACTTCATCAAGCGTTCGCTGGCCCAGCGTTCGCTCGCATAACGCAGCAAACCGTCGTGAACTGCGTTAACACGCAGGCAACTTCACGGAAGCGGTACCGATATACGGACACGCGAGGGTGAACAGCGTACGGCCGTGCGGGTGCCGTTGAACGGGCCGGGGTGCGCCATGTCATCCCGGCCCGTTGCCGTTGCCCGACAGCTCTTCCGGAGGCACGACTTCCGGGGGCACGACCCGCTTCTCCTCCGCGAAGAGGCATGCCGAGTCGTGCGCCGCCGGGCCGGAGACGTCCGCGAGTACCGCCGGGACCGCCAGCGGCGGGACCTCCAGCGCGCAGCGCTCCTGCGCCTTCCAGCAGCGGGTGCGGAACCGGCAGCCGGAGGGGATCAGGGTCGGCGAGGGCACGTCCCCGGTGAGGATGATCCGCTCCCGGTGTTCCCGGGCGTCGGGGTCGGGGACCGGGACGGCGGACAGCAGCGCCTGGGTGTAGGGGTGCGTGGGGTGCTCGTAGATCTCCTCTTCCGTGCCGATCTCCATGATCCGGCCGAGGTACATCACCCCGACCCGGTCCGAGATGTGCCGGACGATCGACAGGTCGTGCGCGATGAAGACGTACGACAGGTCGAACTCCGCCTGGAGGCGGTCGAGCAGGTTGATCACCTGGGCCTGGATCGAGACGTCCAGGGCGGAGACCGGCTCGTCGGCGACGATGATGTCGGGGCGCAGCGCCAAGCCCCTCGCGATGCCGATGCGTTGGCGCTGGCCGCCGGAGAACTGGTGCGGATAGCGGTTGACGTACTCCGGGTCGAGGCCGACCACGTCCAGCAGTTCCTGCACCCTGCGGCGCCGGTCGCCCTTCGGGGCGACCTCGGGGTGGATGTCGTAGGGCTCCCCGACGATGTCGCCGACCGTCATGCGGGGGTTGAGGGAGGTGTACGGGTCCTGGAAGACCATCTGGATGTTGCGGCGCACGGCCTTCAGGGCCCGGCCGGACAGCCGGGTGATCTCCTCGCCCTTGAACCGGATGGAGCCGGCCGTCGGCCGTTCCAGGCTGCAAAGCAGCCGCGCCACGGTCGACTTGCCGCATCCCGACTCGCCGACGATACCCAGGGTCTCGCCCTTGGCGAGGGTGAAGTCGACGCCGTCGACCGCCTTCACCGAGCCGACCTGCTTCTTGAAGAGGATCCCCCGCGTGAGCGGGTAGTGCTTGACGAGGCCGCTGACCTCCAGGATCGGCTCGGTGACCTGCTCAGTGGTCGCGGCCATGCAGGCACTCCCTCCAGAAGTGGCACGCGCTGCCCCGGTCCTCGGAGACCTCGTAGAGCGGGGGCACGTCCGTGTGGCAGACGTCCTGGGCCATGGGGCAGCGGGGGTGGAAGGCGCAGCCGGGCGGGATGTTCATGAGGTTCGGCGGCAGGCCCTTGATGGCGTACAGCTGCTGGCCCTTCTGGTCCAGGCGCGGGATGGAGTCCAGCAGGCCCCGGGTGTAGGGGTGGGCGGCGCTCTTGTAGATGTCGTGGACGGGCGCCGACTCGACGATCTTCCCCGCGTACATCACCGCGATCCGGTCGGCGACGTCCGCGACGACGCCCAGGTCATGGGTGATGAGGATGAGCCCCATGTCGTACTCGCGCCGCAGCTCCGCGAGCAGGTCCATGACCTGGGCCTGGACCGTGACGTCGAGGGCGGTGGTGGGCTCGTCGGCGATGATGAGGGCCGGCTCGAGTGCCAGCGCCATGGCGATCATGATGCGCTGGCGCATGCCGCCGGAGAACTGGTGGGGGTAGTCGCGCACCCGCTGGGCGGCGCCGGGGATGCGCACCCGGTCCATCAGCTCGACCGCCCGGGCCCGCGCGTCCTTCCTCGACATGCCCCGGTGCACGACGAACATCTCGCCGAGCTGGTCGCCCACGGTCATCACGGGATTGAGCGCGGACAGCGCGTCCTGGAAGATCATCGCCATCCCGGCGCCCCGGATCCCGCGCCGCTGCTCCTCCTTCAGCTTCAGCAGGTCCCGGCCCTGGAAGAGGATCTCGCCGGCGGTGATCCGGCCCGGCGGCATGTCGAGGATGCCCATCACGGCCTGCGCGGTGACCGACTTGCCGGATCCGGACTCGCCGAGCACCGCCAGCGTCTCCCCCGCGTCGACGGCGTACGACACCCCGTTGACGGCCCGCGCGATCCCGTCCCTGGTCCGGAACTCCACGTGCAGGTCGCGTACTTCGAGCAGCACGGCGCCGTCACCTCAACTTCGGATCGAGGGCGTCGCGCACCGCGTCGCCCAGCATGATGAAGGCCAGGACAGTGACCGCCGGCGCGCCGGAGGCCCAGAGCAGCGCATCCACCGGCCCGGACCTCCCCCACCCCACCCCCCGGACAGCGCCCGCGACTCCACCACGCCCACCCCTCGACCGACCCCGCCGACCACCCGAGCCATCCCGCTCCCCGGCCCCGAAACCCACGCCCGGATCACCCGCTTCACACAGCACCACGCCCTCACCTCAACTTCGGATCGAGGGCGTCGCGCACCGCGTCGCCCAGCATGATGAAGGCCAGGACGGTGACCGCCAGCGCGCCGGAGGGCCAGAGCAGGGCGTGCGGGGCGTTGCGGATGTAGGGGGAGGCGGCGGAGATGTCGATGCCCCAGGAGACGCTGGGCGGCTTCAGGCCGACGCCGAGGTAGGACAGGGTCGCCTCCAGCGCGATGTAGGTGCCGAGCGCGATGGTCGCGACGACGATCACGGGCGCCACCGCGTTGGGCGCGATGTGCCGCAGCAGGATGCGGGAGTTGGAGGCGCCGAGGGCGCGGGCGGCCTGGACGTAGTCGTTCTGCTTGGCGGTGATGACCGAGCCGCGGGCGATTCGGGAGATCTGGGTCCAGCCGAGCAGCACCATGAACCCGATGACCGGCCAGACCGTGTTGCTGGTCACCACGGAGAGGAGGACGAGGCCGCCGAGGACGACCGGGATGGCGAAGAAGACGTCGGTGATCCGGGACAGGACCGAGTCCCAGACGCCGCCGAAGTAGCCCGCGAGGCCGCCGAGCACCGACCCGAGGAGCGCGACCCCGAGCGTGGCGCACACGCCCACCGTGACGGACGCGCGGGCGCCGTACACGGTCCGCGTGTAGACGTCGCAGCCCTGGCCGTCGAACCCGAAGGGATGGCCCGGCTGGGAGCCCTCCTGGGACTTGGCCAGGTCGCACTTGAGGGGGCTGCCGGGGGCGATCGCCGAGGGCCACAGGGAGATGAAGACCAGGAAGAGGATGACCAGCGCGGAGACGACGAAGACCGGGTTGCGGCGCAGGTCCCGCCAGGCGTCGGACCACAGCGACCGGGGCTTGGCCCCAGGTCCTGTGCCCTCAGGACCGCCGGGGGTCTTCTCCAGGGTGCTGGCCTCGCTGGCCGCGAGGTCCATCGCGCCGCCCATGCCGGTGCCGGCGATCGCGCCGCCGTCGGGCTCGTACGGCTGTTCAGGCATACCGGATCCTCGGGTCGAGTACGGCGTACAGCAGGTCCACGAGCAGGTTGGCGACCAGGAAGACCAGCACGAGCACGGTCACGAAGCCGACGACGGTCTGGGTGTTGTGGCGCAGGATGCCCTGGTAGAGCTGGTAGCCGACGCCGTGGATGTTGAAGATCCGCTCGGTGACGATCGCGCCGCCCATCAGCGCGCCGATGTCGAAGCCGATGAAGGTGACGACGGGGATCAGGGAGTTGCGCAGCAGGTGCCGGACGACGACCCGGCGGCGGGGCAGCCCCTTGGCGACGGCCGTACGGACGTAGTCGGAGCGCTTGTTCTCCGCGATGGACGTGCGGGTGAGCCGGGTGACGTACGCGAGCGAGACGGAGGCGAGGACCAGGCCGGGCACGAGCAGCTCGTCGAAGGTGCCGTTGTGGACCGAGGGGCTGATCCAGTGCCATTTGAGGCCGAGCAGCAGCTGGAGCAGCAGACCGGTGACGAAGGTCGGGACGGAGATCACCACGAGGGTGAGCAGCAGGACCGACGTGTCGACGGGCCGCCCGCGTCTGAGGCCGGTCACGACGCCGAGCGTGATCCCGACGACGATCTCGAAGAGGATCGCCACGATGGTCAGCCGGATGGTGACGGGGAACGCCGTCGCCATCAGCTCGGTGACCTTCTGGCCGTTGAACGCCGTGCCGAAGTCGCCGGTGAAGACGTGCCCCATGTAGGTGAGGTAGCGCTGTGGGAAGACCGGCTTGTCGAGCCCGAACTCCTTCCGGAGCTGGGCGGCGGTCGCCGGGTCGCAGGCGCGCTCGCCGCACAGCCCGGCGATGGGGTCGCCCATCACGTTGACCATGAGGAAGATCAGCAGGGTGGATCCGACGAACACCGGGATCATCTGGAGCAGTCGCCGGACGACGTAGCGTCCCATGGCGGGTCAGCTGACCCTGATCTCGTTGTAGACGGGGACGCTGAACGGGTTGAGCGCCACATGGGACAGCCGCTCGGAGTAGCCCGCGCTGCCGTTCTGGTACCAGAGCGGGATGGCGGCCATGTTGTCCCGCACGATCCCCTCGGCCTTCTGGAAGGTGGCGATGGCCTTGGCCTGGTCCGTCTCGGCGTTGGCCTGGTCGACGAGGCGGTCGAAGTCCTTGTTGGACCACTTGCCGTCGTTGGAGGAGGCGTTGGTGTAGTACAGCGGCTGGAGGAAGTTCTGGATGAGCGGGTAGTCCATCTGCCAGCCGGCGCGGAACGGGCCGCTCATCCGGTGCTGCCCGATCTGGTTGCGGAAGTCCGCGAAGGTGCCGACCGGGTTGCCGACGCAGGCCCGGTCGTTGCCGAGGGCGTTGTTGATCGAGTTGCACACGGCGTCGATCCACTCCTTGTGCGAGCCCGTGTCCGCGTTGTACGTGATCTTGACCTGGCCGCCGGGGAGTCCCCCGCCTTCCTTGACGAGCCGCTTGGCCTCGGTGGGGTTGTAGTCGCAGGCGGTGCCGCACAGGCCGGCCCGGAAGCCGCCGTCCGGGCCGAGCACCGGGGAGGTCCAGTCGGTGGCCGGGGTGCGGGTCTGGCGGAAGATCGTGTCGGTGATCTGCCGACGGTTGATCGCCATGGACAGGCCGGTGCGCACCTTCTCCGAGCCCGGCTTGTTCCACCTGGGGTCGTAGTACGGGAAGGCGAGGGTCTGGATGATGCCGGCCGGGGTGTTGATGTAGCGGTCGCCGAGGTCGCCCTTGACGTTCCTCAGCTGGGCGGCGGGGATGTCGTCGACGAGGTCGAGGTTGCCGGCCATCAGGTCCGTGTAGGCGGTGTTGCTGTCCGTGTAGACCCTGAGCGTCACTCCGCCGTTCTGGGCCTTGTCGGGGCCGGGGTAGGCGTCCCACTTCTTCAGGGCCATCTGTGAGCCCCTGGTGTAGGACTCGATGGTGTAGGGCCCGTTGCCGACCGGCTTCTTCAGCCAGGCCGCGTGGTCGGTGAAGAAGGCGCGGGGCAGCGGGGCGAAGGCGGCGTAGCCGAGGGTGTCCGGGAAGCTGGAGAACTTCTGGTCGAGCTTGACGGTGAAGGTGTGGTCGTCGACGACCTTGAGGCCGGACAGGGTGTCGGCGCTCTGGCTGCCGCCGGCGGGGTGGACCTTGTCGTAGCCCTGGATGTAGCCGAAGAAGTACGCGTTCCGCTGGTTGTTCTTGAGGCTCGCCCCGTAGTTCCAAGCGTCCACGAACGAGCGGGCGGTCACCTTCTCGCCGTTGGAGAAGGTCCAGCCGTTCTTGATCCGGACGGTGAAGTTCTGCGAGTCCGGGGTGTCGATGCTCTGGGCGAGCATGTCGGTGGCCTTGCCGGTCTTCGGGTCGTACTTCTTCAGGCCCCGGAAGATCATGTCGAGGACCTTGCCGCCCTGGACCTCGTTGGTGTTGGAGGGCTCCAGCGGGTTCTGCGGGTCGCCCCAGGAGGAGCTGAGCACCGCGGTGCCGACCGCGCCGCCGCTGCTCGAGCCGTTGCCCCCGCAGCCGGCGACGGCCAGCGCGACCGCCACCGGCAGCGCGCCGGCGGCCCATCGGGCGTGCGTGACTCCCCGCATGCGTGCCTCCTCCGTGCTCACCTCGCGATCACTGATCATTACCGGCCAATATCGGGTTATATGGCGCACGCCACATGCACGCCGCTCGATTGCAGCTGGATTACCGCTCGAATGTCGCCCGATTAGGCAGCCTTTAGGGGGACACGTCACCCGAATGCAGGCAGACGCCTGCATGCGCCTTGACGATCTTGCGCTGGGGGCGCAATGGATCTCCGCGCAACGTTGCCGAAACGTTGGATTGCGACGCGTCGATGTACGCATTTCGACACACCACCGTCCGCATAACGAACTCCTTGCCCGATTCGTCCAATTAGTCCGATGAGAAGCACGGATTGATTACGGCGTGCTACCCGCGTAGCTACGGAATGATCAAGTGCGGGTAAAGAAGGTAAAGAGACCACCAAGGCGACCGAGAATTTATTGACCTTGAATGAATTGCGTTGAAAAAGTCCGGCGTAGCCCGTAGGGGAGCGCCCTGCGGAGTCATCAGACCCTCCCTTGGGCCAGGAGCACCATGACCCCCCCAACTCCATCTGCGGCTGCCCCGCTCGAGGTGACCGACGAGACCGTCGAGAAGTCACCCTCGCCCTCCACCCCTAAGGGCAGCGAGAGCCGTTCCCCGGGCCGGCTGGCCTGGACCCGCTTCAAGCGCGACCGTACCGGCGTGGTGTCGGCGTACGTCGTGATCTTCTTCTTCGTGATCGCGATCGCCGCTCCGTTGATCGCCAAGCTCTACGGCAAGAACCCGTACGAGCAGTACGGCCAGGAGACCCCGGGTCTGCTCAACGACTTCGCCTACCCGGTCGCACCCAACGGCGGCATCTCCGCCGACTTCTGGTTCGGCATCGAGCCGCAGCTCGGCCGGGACGTCTTCACGTTCCTGCTCTACGGCATCCGCACCTCGCTGCTCATAGCCACCGCGGCCACGCTGCTGACCACGGCGCTCGGCGTGGTGGTCGGCGTCACCGCCGGCTACCTGGGCGGCAAGACCGACTACCTGATCGGCCGGGTCATCGACATCCTGCTGTCGTTCCCGTCGACGCTGTTCTTCATCGCCTTCATGCCGGTCGTCTACGGCATGTTCGTCCCCTTCGACGAGGATGTCCCGGCCTGGATGCGGGCCACCTGCCTGATCCTCGTCCTGTCCGCCTTCGGCTGGGCCTCCATCGCGCGACTGCTGCGCGGTCAGGTGCTGGGCCTGCGTGAGCGGGAGTTCGTGGAGGCGGCCAAGGTCACCGGTGCCTCCCCGGCCCGCATCATCTTCAAGGAACTGCTGCCCAACCTGTGGACCCCGATCCTCATCCAGTCGACCCTCATGCTCCCGGCCTACGTCACGGCCGAGGCGGGTCTCGCGTTCCTCGGTGTCGGCATGATCGACCCGACCCCGGACTGGGGCGTGATGATCGGACGCGGTGCACAGTTCTACTCGGACGACATCACGTTCATGATCTTCCCGGGCGTTTCGATGGTCCTCTTCGTCCTCGCCTTCAACCTCCTCGGTGACTCAGTGCGCGACGCGCTCGACCCGAAGTCCAAGCGCTGAGTCCCCATCCCCGTCCGGTCACCGCCGTCCGGCTGGTCAGCATCTCTCATCCATCGATCGACTAGGCAGGTAAGCCATGTCCTTTTCCCGCAGAAACTTCCTCATAGCCACGGGTGTGGCGGCCGGTGCAAGCACCGTTCTGAGCGCGTGCAGCAGCGGCAACGCGGGCGGCGCGGGCTCGAACAAGGCCCCCTCCGTGGACAAGGCCAAGGCCGCCACGATCGCCATCGGCACCAAGGCCGACTCCACCGGTCCGGCCCCCGAGGTTCCGGGCGCCCGCAAGGGCGGCACGATCTACACCCTCGACCAGATCGACTGGGACCACCTGGACCCGGCGCAGCTGTACTCCTCGTACGAGGGTGCCTGCTCCGTGCTGTTCCTGCGCGGTCTGACCGGCTACAAGGTCGACTCCAAGGGCAACACCACCCTCGTCGGTGACCTCGCCACCGACGCGGGCACCGTCAAGGACGGCGGCAAGACCTGGTCCTTCACCCTGAAGGACAACGTGAAGTGGGAGGACGGCGCCGACGTCACCATCGCGGACGTCCGCTGGACCTTCGAGCGTCTGTTCGCCAAGTTCGTCACCCAGGGCCCGCGCTACCCGCAGAGCTGGCTGGCCGGCGGCGACAAGTACAAGGGCCCCTACGAGGGCAAGCACCTCAAGTCGATCGAGGTGGACGGCAAGACCATCACGTTCAAGCTGAAGGAGGCCCACGCCGACTTCAACTTCATGCTCGCGATGCGCGGCTTCTCCATCGTGCCGAAGAAGCACGACACCAAGGAGAAGTACGACAAGCGCCCGTTCTCCTGCGGCCCGTACAAGATCGCCAACCGCAGCATCGGCAAGTCGGCCTCCCTGGTGCGCAACGAGCACTGGGTCGCCGAGACGGACCCGATCCGCAACGCCTACCCGGACAAGTTCGAGTTCCAGTTCGGCTTCCAGTCGCTGGCCTCCACCGACCGCTACATCGCCGACAAGGGCAACGACCAGTACACGCTGTCGGTGCTCAACGAGGTCGCTGCCGAGCGCATCCAGAAGGTGATGACGGACGCCACGCTGAAGCAGCGCGTCCTGACCCAGGTCGACACCACCTGCTACTACTTCGCGATCAACACCACGCGCGTCAAGGACGTCAAGGTCCGCCAGGCGCTCAACTACGCGTGGCCGTCGCAGCAGCTGAAGCAGATCCGCGGTGGTTCGCTGTCCACGGCGACCGCTACCACGATCATCAGCCCGCTCACCCCGGGTCACAAGGACTTCGACCTGTACGGCAAGAAGACCAAGCCGATGGGTGACCCGGACAAGGCCAAGGCCCTGCTGAAGGAGGCCGGCAAGGAGGGGCAGCGCATCGTCGTCGCGATGCAGCAGTCCGACAACTCCGTCAAGCAGGCCGTCGCCATCAAGACCGCGCTGACCAAGGCCGGCTTCACCCCGGTCCTCAAGCAGGTCGACAAGACGTCCTTCTACAGCCAGATCGGCCAGCTGGACAACGAGTACGACATGTTCGCCGCGGGCTGGGGCCCGGACTGGCCGGCCGGCTACGCCGTCATCCAGCCCTGCTTCGACGGCAGCCAGATCGCCGACGGTGGCGTCAACTGGCCGCAGCTGAACAACACCAGCGTGAACAAGGCGATCGCCGCCGCCACGGCCGAGACCGACGCGGACAAGGCCACCAAGATGTGGGGCGACGTCGACGAGCAGATCATGCGCCTCGCCGCGGTGGTTCCGGACTACAACCCGATCCGCAACTACTTCTACGGCTCCAAGGTCGGCGGCGTGATCTACGACTCCGGCAACACCTGCATCGCCCTGGGCAAGGTCTTCGCCAAGGCCTGATCCCGCTTACCGGGGCGGCGGCGACCCCGCCGCCCCGGTCCCATCCGACTCGCTTCCCCACATCCCGGCGACGGCGCCCCGTCCGGAAAGTCACGCCATGTTCCGTTTCCTAGTCCGCCGAGTGCTCGGCGCACTTGTCATTCTGCTGATCATCAGCGCCGTCACCTTCATGCTCTACTACGCGCTCCCGCGTGACCCGGCCCGTATGGCGTGCGGCAAGGTGTGCACGCCGGAACTGCTCGCCCAGGTCCGGCACAACCTCGGGATCGCCGACCCGCTGCCGGTGCAGTACTGGCACTGGCTGGAGGGCGTCTTCCTGGGCCGCGACTACGGTGGCCTCGGCAACTGCAACGCGCCCTGCCTGGGCTTCTCCTTCACCAACCGCGAGCCGGTCCTCGGCACGATCCAGGACCGCATGCCGCTGACCGTCTCGCTCGCTCTCGGTGCCGCGTTCTTCTTCCTCATCATCGGCGTCGGCACCGGCATGATCGCCGCGGTCAAGCAGGGCAAGGCGGCCGACAAGATCGCGAGCTCGTTCTCGCTGATCGGCTCCTCGCTGCAGATCTACTTCGTCGGCTACATCGCCATGTTCTTCCTGGTGCAGCAGCTCGGCATCCTGGACCAGCCCTCCTACACCCCGTTCACCGAGAACCCGGCGAAGTGGGCCTCTGGTCTGCTGCTGCCCTGGCTGGTGCTGTCGATCATCTTCACCGCCAACTACACCCGCATGACGCGCTCCCAGCTGGTCGAGCAGCTCAGCGAGGACTACGTGCGTACGGCCCGCGCCAAGGGACTGTCCCGGCGCTCGGTGTTCTTCCGCTTCGCCTGGCGCGGCGCGATGGGTCCGATCGTGACCATCTTCGGCATCGACATGGGAACACTGATCGGCGGTGCCATCATCACCGAGTCCGTCTTCAGCCTCCAGGGCATCGGCCGGCTCGCGCTGACCGCGGTGGACGCCAACGACCTGCCGATGCTGCTCGGGGTGACCATGGTCGCCGCTGCCGCCATCGTCTTCTTCAACATCCTCGTCGATGCCGTCTACGCCCTCATCGACCCGCGGATCCGGCTCGCCTGACCTCCGCCCCTACTCCCGACCCCCCGCATCACCCCCCCCAGGAGCGTCCCCGTGACGAGCACCGATCAGCAGCCGTTCCTCTCCATCAAGGACCTGAAGGTCCACTTCTCCACCGAGGACGGCACCGTCAAGGCCGTCGACGGACTCAGCTTCGACCTGGCCAAGGGCAAGACGCTCGGCATCGTGGGTGAGTCGGGCTCCGGCAAGTCCGTCACCAACCTGACGATCCTGGGCCTCCACGACCGCGCCCGCACCGCCATCGAGGGCGAGATCCTGCTCGACGGCAAGGAACTGCTCACCGCTTCCGAGAAGGAACTCGAGCAGCTGCGCGGCAACAAGATGTCCATGATCTTCCAGGACGCGCTGGCCTCGCTGTCGCCGTACCACACCATCGGCAAGCAGATCGGCGAGACCTACCGCAAGCACACGGGCGCCTCCAAGGCCGAGGCCCGCAAGCGTGCGATCGAGATGCTGCGCCGGGTCGGCATCCCGCAGCCGGACATGCGGGTCGACGACTACCCGCACCAGTTCTCGGGCGGTATGCGCCAGCGCGCGATGATCGCCATGGCGCTGGTCTGCGACCCGGAGCTGCTGATCGCCGACGAGCCGACCACCGCGCTCGACGTGACGGTCCAGGCGCAGATCATGGACCTGCTGAAGGACCTCCAGCAGGAGTTCGGCACGGCCATCATCTTCATCACCCACGACCTCGGTGTCATCGCGGACATCGCGGACGACGTGCTGGTGATGTACGGCGGCCGGTGCGTGGAGCGCGGCACCAAGAAGCAGGTGCTGAGCGAACCGGAGCACCCCTACACGCTGGGTCTGCTCAACTCCATGCCGAGCCTGAACGGTTCGGTCGACGTCCCGCTGACGCCGATCCCGGGTTCGCCGCCCTCGCTGCTCAACCCGCCGACCGGTTGCCGCTTCCACCCTCGCTGCACCTTCGTCGAGAAGGTGGCGGGCGGTCTGTGCTCCACCGAGCGCCCCCAGCTGGAGGTCCTGGAGGGCCGCGGCTCCGCGTGCCACCTCACCGCGGAGCAGAAGCAGGAACTCTTCGCCGACTTCGCCGGAACCCGGCACAACTGACGGACAAGACGGGATTTCACGATCATGAGCAACACGAACCCCCTCCTGGACGTCTCCGGGCTGACCAAGCACTTCCCGATCAAGGGCGGCTTCCCGATCCGGCGGACCGTCGGCGCGGTCCAGGCCGTGGACGGCCTCGACTTCCAGGTGGCCGAGGGCGAGAGCCTGGGCCTCGTCGGCGAGTCCGGCTGCGGCAAGTCCACCACGGGCCGGCTGATCACCCGGCTGCTGGAGCCGACCGGCGGCAAGATCAGCTACCGCGGCCAGGACATCACGCACGCGGGCCGCAGGCAGCTGGCGCCGATCCGGTCCGAGATCCAGATGATCTTCCAGGACCCCTACGCCTCGCTGAACCCGCGCCAGACGGTCGGCAAGATCATCTCCGGCCCGATGGAGATCAACGACATCAACCCGGCCGGCGGCCGCGAGAAGCGCGTCCGCGAGCTGCTGGAGATCGTCGGTCTGAACCCCGAGCACTTCAACCGCTTCCCGCACGAGTTCTCCGGCGGCCAGCGCCAGCGCATCGGTGTCGCCCGGGCGCTCGCCCTGGAGCCGAAGCTGATCGTGGCCGACGAGCCGGTCTCCGCGCTGGACGTCTCCATCCAGGCGCAGGTCGTCAACCTTCTCCAGAAGGTGCAGAAGGAACTCGGCATCGCGTTCGTCTTCATCGCCCACGACCTCGCGGTGGTCCGCCACTTCTCGCAGCGCGTGGCGGTCATGTACCTCGGCAAGATCGTCGAGATCGCCGACCGCGAGGACCTGTACGACAACCCGCGCCACCCCTACACCCGGGCCCTGCTCTCCGCCGTTCCCGAGGCCACGGTGGACGAGGTGCCGCGCGAACGCATCCGCCTCACCGGCGACGTGCCCTCCCCGATCAACCCGCCCTCCGGCTGCCGCTTCCGCACCCGCTGCTGGAAGGCGACGGAGAAGTGCGCCACGGAGGCCCCGCCGCTGGTCCAGGTCGAGGGCAACAAGCCCGGCCACCTGACGGCCTGCCACTACCCGGAGACGGCGGACACCATTCCGGCCCCCCGCCTCTCCAAGGACCCCGAGGCCGCGGTCTGACACACCCCTTTCCGTCAGCCGCCGCCTTGCGGAACGGACTTTCACCGGCCCATTGACCCGAGCCCATGAGCGTCCGCTCCAGGGGATCGAAGGCCCGTGTCTCCCCAGACGCGGGCCTTCCTCCTTTCCGGGAGGAATGAGGAATGCGGCAACCCGCAGGTGATGGTGAGGAGTTGAGAACCCCTCAAGAAGTGCGCCGATCCTGACCCGTCGTTCAACATCGTGTGGCACACTGCCGCGGTGGTGGATCACTCGTTCGGCGATCTCTCGCTCGCGGCGCTGTACGACGGCCTCAATCCATGGGGGCCGGGGGACGACTTCTACCTGGAGTTGGTGATGGCGGCCGGCTCGGTGCTGGACGTCGGGTGCGGTACCGGGCAGTTGTTGCGGCGGGCCAGAGCCGAGGGGCACTCGGGCCGGCTGATGGGGCTCGATCCGGCCGCCGCCATGCTCGTGCAGGCGCGCCGGGCTCGGCCCGACGTCGAGTGGGTGCTCGGCGACACGCGAGCGCGGCTCTGGCAGGGGGAGTTCGACCTCGTCGTCATGACCGGGCACGCCTTCCAGGTGCTGGTGACGGACGAGGAGATCCAGGTCTGTCTGCGCGCCGTCCGCGCGGCCCTCGGGGACGGCGGGCGGTTCGTGTTCGAGACACGGAATCCGGGCGCCCGTGCCTGGGAGCGGTGGACCCCGGAGCGGGTGTACGAGGTCACCGCCGACGACGGAACGCCGGTGCGGGTGTGGCACGAGGTGGAGGGCGGCCTGTCCGGCGGCCGGGTCCGGTTCACGGAGAACTATGAAGGCGTCGGCTGGCCGGCCCCCCGGGCCAGCCACAGCGTCCTCCGGTTCCTGGACAAGGAAGCGTTGGAAGGGTTTCTGACGGAGTCCGGGCTCACCGTCGTGGAGCAGTACGGGGACTGGGGACGGGGGCCGGTGACCCCCGGCTGTCCGGAGATCATCACGGTGGCGCGCCCGGCGGCGGGCCTTCGATGACCGGCCCCGGAGCAGCCGGGTGCCGCTGACGTTCCGGCCACGCGGGTTCCGCTGAGGTACTGGCCATGCGGGATCCGTGCGGCGGCCGAACAGCCGGCGTGCACAGTGGTGAACCCAGTTGTTCCGGATACGGGGGTACGCCATGGACATACAGTTGCTGGGCTGCGTGGAGGCACGCGCCCGTTCCGGCGACAGGGTGCCGCTCCCGCACGGCACGAAACTCCTGCTGGCCGCGCTGGCCTGGACCCCCGGCACCTTCGTGTCCGACGAGGTCCTGTCGGAGCGAGTGTGGCCCGAGCGGCGGCCCCAGCATCCGCGCGATGCCTTGTACATCCAGGCCACCCGGCTGCGCAAGGCGCTCGGCGGCGCCGGCCGGGAGGGCAAGTCCTTCGAACTGTCCCGCCGACGAGGCGGATACGTCCTCGCCGTCGACGAACAGAGCGTCGACAGCACGCGGTTCCGTGCTCTGGTACGTCAGGCCCAGCGGGTCGGACGCGACGGGCGGACGGAACTCGCCCTCGATCTGTACCAGCAGGCCCTGGAGCTGTGGCGCGGCGAGCCGCTGTCCGACGTGCGTACGGCATGGGCGGAATCCGCGCGGGTGACGCTGCGGCGCGAGCACCGGGAGGCGCTGGTCGGCAGCACCGAGCTGCTTCTGCGGTCCGGGCGGCACGACGAGTGCCTGCCGCAGCTGAACTGGCTGTCCCAGATGCATCCCTTCGACGAGAAGGTCGCCGGCCTGCTGATGCTCACCCTGTACCGCGTCGGCCGGCAGGCGGACGCGCTGGACTGCTTCCAGCTGCTGCGCCTGCGGATGACCGAGCAGCTGGGATGCGAGCCGGGCGCCGAACTGCGCGCCCTGCACGAGCGGATCCTGGCCGGGGACCCCGGCCTGATGCCCGCCGGCGCCACAACCTGGGCGGCGAGCCCGTGCTGAACCGGCCTCAGCCGTCGCTGTCGTCGCTGTCGTCGCTGCCATCGGCGAACTCGGTGAAGTGCTCGGTCAGATACAGGCCGAGCCGGGATTCCGCGTCCTGGGGCAGCTCGCGGTGCCGGTGCCGGGCCGGGGGCAGGTGCCGTCCGGGGCCGTGGGACGGGCCGGGCAGGGCCGCGCGGGCGAGGAGTGGGGTGCCGGTCGCGTCGAACAGGGCCGCGGCCTCGGCCCGGGCTGCCGCGGCCGACTCCGCCTGGCCGTACGCCTCGTGTACGGCGGCCAGGGCCAGGGCGGCGCGGGCGTGGACCAGGCGCTGACCGGAGTCCCGGGCCAGACCGACCGCCCGGGTCGCCGCGTCCAGGGCTCCGGCCGGGTCTCCGCTCTCCAGCCGGGTCACCGCCGCGGCGACGTGAACGCGGGGCAGGGTGAGCGGATTGCCGTCGGCGGCCAGACGCTCAGAGCGCTCCAGGTGCTCCAGCGCGTCGGCGGGCCGGCCGGCCGCGCGGGCGACGACGGCGCGTTCCAGCAGGATCTCGACCAGGCCCGCGCGGTGACCGGTGCGTTCGGCGATCTCGAAGGCGGCGTCCAGATGGCCGGTCGCCTCACCCGCCCGCCCGGCCCGCAGCTTGACGGACGCCAGACCCACCAGCGAGTCGACCTGGCAGTTGCGGTTCTCCACCCGCAGGGAGACGGCCAGTGCGTCCTCATAGGCGAGCAGTGCGTGCTCGTCCCGGCCCGCGTCGGCCCGCACCCGGCCAAGTGTTTCCAGGGCCACCGCCTCGGCGTAGGTGGAGCCGGAGTCGCGGGAGACGAGGAAGCAGGTGCGCAGCGCGGCCTCCGCCTCGGCGAACCTGGCCTGCTTCTGGCGGACCAGGGCGAGGTTGACCAGGGCCATCGCACGGTTGTGGTGCGCGGCCTCGCCGATCAGGGCCAGCGCCGCGGTCGCCGCCTCCTCGGCCGCGCCGATCCGGCCCAGGGCCAGGTTCAGCGAGGCGGTGTTGATCAGCATGATCTCCTCGTTCTTGACGTTGCCGAGCGCACGGTAGAGGGCGAGCGCGCGCCGGTAACAGGGCAGGGCGCGCAGCGGTTCGCCCAGCAGTTTCAGGGTGACGCCCTTGCCCTGGAGGGCGACGGCCTCGCCGTACGCCAGGTCGGCGCGCCGCGCCAGCTCCTCCGCCTGCTCGTACTCGGCCAGGGCGCCGCGCAGGTCTCCGTTGCGCCAGCGGGCGTGGCCCACGGACATGCGCATCGCGACCTGACCGGGCCGGTCCCCGGCGCGGTCGGCGGCCTCGCGGGCGAGGACGGCCAGCCGCATCCAGTCGGAGAGCGGCCGACGGTGGTGGAAGAGGTCCTGCAACGCGTCGACCAGCCACCAGACGAACCGGGCCGGCCCGTGCTCGGCGGCGTGACCGATGGCGGCCGCGATGTCGTCCCACGCGGCGTCGAACCAGGCGTACGCCTCCTCGATCGTACGGAACTCCCGTGGCCGGGAGCCGTCGACCGCGTCGGGACGACTGCGCATGACGTACAGACCCGCGGCGGCGGCCGCGTTGACGATGCTCTGCAGATAGTGGTCGAGAACGCGTTCGACGGCGGCGGCGCGTTCGGCGGCGGTGTCCTCGGCCGCCGTGCGGTCGCGGGCGTACTCGTGCACGAGGTCGTGCCAGGCGGGGCGGCCGTGGTCGACGTCCCGCAGCAGGTGGACGCGCTGGGCCAGCCGCAGCAGGTCGGCCGTGTGCGCCACGTCGGTGTGCGCGGCCGCGGCGGCCGCGGCGAGCGACCGGCCGGTGCCGGGCAGCAGGCCCAGGAAGCGGAAGGCCCGCCGGGCTTCCTCCGGAAGGACGCCGTACGACAGGTCGAGGGCGGCGCGTACGGCGACGCTCTCCTCGCCCTCGACGTGCAGCCGGGCCAGTCGGCCGCGGTCGGCGAGGTCGCGGACGTAGGCCCGGATGCTGCCGGGCCGGTCGCCGATCCAGGAGCCGGCCACGCACAGGGCCAGCGGCAGGCGGTCGCAGAGTTCGATCAGTTCGGCGGCGGCCCCCGGATCCGCGGCGACGGCCTCGGAGCCGACGGCGGCGCTGATCAGCTCCAGGGCGGCGGCGCTGTCGAGGACGTCGCACGACACCCGGTACGCCCCGTCCAGGGTGACCAGCCCGCTGAGCTTGTCGCGACTGGTCACGAGGGTCAGTGACCCGGCGGAGGCGGGCCGCAGCAGCCGTACGGTCGAGGCGTCCGCCACGTCGTCCAGGACGACCAGGACCCGGCGGTCCGCCAGCAGCGTCCGGTACAGGGCGGTCTGCGCGTCCGTGCCGAGCGGGATGTCGCGCGGGACGCAGCCCAGCCCCTGCAACAGCAGCGACAGCGCCTCCTCGGGGGTCATCGGCTCGGCGTTGTCGAAGCCGCGCAGGTCGAGGTAGAGCTGCCCGTCGGGGAACCGGTCCGCAACCCGGTGGGCCCAGTGCAGGGCCAGAGCGCTCTTGCCGACGCCGGCCGGGCCGACGATCAGGGCGAGTGGTTCGGCGGTCCGCAGGCAGGAGTCCAGGCGCCGCAGTTCGTCGTCGCGGCCGACGAAACGGCGGGGCACGGACGGGAGTTGGCGCGGTACGCGGCGCTCGGGCATGGCCGGGACCGCGGGTGCGGCCGAGGACGCGGGTGCCGTCGAGGACGCGGGTGCGGCCGGGGTGAGGAGCGGCCGGTCGGGAGGCCGTACGGCCGGCCGGGTGCCGCCTCCCAGGAGGCGCTGGTGCAGGGTCCGTATCTCGTCCGAGGGTTCCACACCGAGTTCGTCGACCATGCGGCGGCGCAGCGCGCCGTACAGCTCCAGGGCCTCGGCGGTCCGCCCGTCCCGTCGCAGGGCGCGCATCAGCAGGGCGTGCGGGCGTTCGCGCAGCGGGTGGGCGGCGGTGAGGCGCAGGAGTTCGGCGATCGCCTGCCGGTGGCGGCCGGTCTCGATGTCCGCCTCGGCCGCGCTCTCGCGGGCCACGAGGTGAAGTTCGCCGAGGCGCCGGCGTTCGGCCTCCTGGACGGCCGCCTCGGGCAGGTCGGGCAGCGGCTCGCCCCGCCACAGGCCGAGGGCCCGCTCGGTGTGGAGCCGTACGGTGTCCCAGTCACCGCGGGCGGCTGCGCGCGAGCCGTCCTCGACGAGGTTCTCGAAGGCGAGCAGGTCGAGTTCGTCGGGGCGGGCGTGCATGACATAGCCGGGTCGGCGCGTGGTCAGCAGGCTCGGGCCGGCGGGGCCGAGGGCGCGCCGGACCTCCGCGACAAGGGCCCGCACACGCGCGGCGCCCGCGCCGGGCGGGCGGTCGTCCCACAGGCAGTCGATCAGCCGGTCGACGGAGACCACGTGGTTCGCGTGGAGCAGGAGCGCGGCACACAGCGCGCGCTGACGCCCGGTGAGCACGACGGGTCGCCCGTCGATCTCGACTTCCAGGGGGCCGAGCAGGCGGAAGCAAAGCCGGGGGGTGCGCATTCACAGAACGTAATGCAGGGGCGATGGCCGGGCAACGTCCGTCCGACGTGCGGAGGTTCGCACACGGGCCCCGGCGGTCTCCTCAGACCGTACGCCGCTGCGCCCACCTCCGTACGGTCCGCACCGCCCCGCGTACCCGCCTTCCGTGCCGGCGCCACCACAGCCGCGCCCACAGCGACTGAAGTGCGGTCAGGAGCACGACCGTGACCAGGGCGTCGAGCCGCAGCAGCGGGTCCGCGTCGGTCACCAGGCGGTGGGCCGAGCGGGCCAGCAGGGGCCAGGTGACGTCCAGCAGGAGCCGCAGGCCGACGAAGACGCAGATGACCGTGCCCGCCACCGCGCCCGTCGCGTACGCCTTCAGCATGCGCCGCTCGCCGGGGCGCAGCGCGGCCAGCGGGTCCCGGCTCGGCCGTCGCAGGAGGCGGGCCGCGAGGTGGCGGAGGTAGGCCCCGGCATCGCTGTAGAGGTTGCGGCAGCCGGTGAGGTCCTGGACGACGAAGTACAGGTCGGTGCGCATGAAGACCAGGCACTGGTTGGCGAACGAGGTGACCAGGGTCATCGCCACGACGGGCAGCAGGGGCGAGCGGACGCCCGCCGCCAGGGCGAGGAGACAACCGCCCCAGACGGCGCCGTCCAGGGCGAGCCCGGACAGGTACACGGTGAGCCGTGCACGGCGGTCCTTCAGCCAGATCCCGGAGACCTCGGTCTGCGCCACCAGGAACTGCAGCCGGGTGCCCAGCCGGACCCGGCCGGCCACTCCGGCGGCCCGCGCGGTCACCAGGTGCGCCAGTTCGTGCAGGCCGATCAGGCACCAGGCGACGAGGGACTGCACAAGGAGGTTGACGGTGCCGTAGTGCGCCCACACCAGGTCGTCCCACGAGGGCAGACCACGCCGTCGCAGTACGACGGCCGTGAGCCCGGCGAGCGGCACGGCCAGGACGAAGGCGTGCAGGACGGGGTGCAGAGCCCAGCGGACGTGCCGCTGCCGCAGTCGGGGGAAGGAGACCGGAACCGGCTCGGTCTCGAACCGGCGCTCCCCGATCGCGGCGACCAGCCCGGCCGCCGCGAGCGACTCGGCGAAGGCCCCGACGTCGAGGTCACGGCCGGTGTCCCGGCGCAGTGCGGCCCGGGCCTGCCCCACCGTGCGGCCCTCGGTCAGCAGCCGCAGCGCGGCCAGTCCGATCTCGGGCAGTGCGACGACCTGCTCGTTGCCCTGCCGCCCGACGATCCACTCGTCCCGGTCCCGGCGCACCTCCAGCGGGTGCAGGACGACCATGGGATCCGGCTTCGGCGGTGCCGCCGTCACGGTCGGCACAGCCGGCAGTCGGGCCGGGCCGGGTGGCGGACGAAGACGTGCTGGTCGGGGGCGATCAGGTTCACGCCGCGCACGAAGCCGGGCGGGGTCGTGCCGATGCCGGTGAGCAGGGAGATCACCTCGTGGGCGATGAACTGCCCGGAGATCCCCGCGGCGGGGGCCAACGCGCCGGCGGTCCCCAGGTGCGGGGTCCAACCGGGCTTGAGTTTGGCTTCCTCACCCGCGCCGACGCACTCGAAGCAGGGACCCCCGGGTGCGTACACGCCGACGGTCGCCAGGGGGCCGCTGTAGCCGGCGGACACCCAGGGCACGCCGAGGGCGGCGCAGACCCGGTTCGTCATCTTCCGGATGAGGTCGCCGCGGGGCTCGTCCGCGCACAGGACGAAGACGTCCCGGTCCCGGGCGAGTTCGGTGAGGTCGGCCTCGGTGTCGGCGCGGCGGGTCTCGTGCGTGTAGCGGCCCGCCGAGTTGACGGCGGCGAGGCGGCGGGCCGCGGTCTCCGCCTTGGGGCGGCCGAGATCGGACTCGGTGTACAGCACCTGCCGGCTCAGGTTGGACTCCTCGACCACGTCGGGGTCCACCAGGTGCAGGTCGCCCACGCCGGCGGCGGCCAGCGACCAGGCGGCATGACTGCCCGCGCCGCCCACGCCCAGCACCGTCACGCGGGCCCGCTTCAGCCGCAGCTGAGAGGACCAGGGGTCGGTGCCGGGGCGGAGGTCGACGTACCGGAAGTAGGTGTGGTTCCTGCTGTAGCGCTCGCGCTCGCGGTCGGTGAGGCCGTCCGGAGGGTCGGCGGAGGCGTCCTCGACGTAGCCGGTCGCCAGCAGTTCGGCGAGCAGCCGACGGGCGCCTTCGGCTCCCAACGCGGGGTGCTTGTCCGCGAGTCCGCGCTCGATGCGGTCCGGCGGTGCGGTGCCGTCGAGCATGGTGAGCGCGTCCCAGATCCAGCCCTGTGGATCGGCGATCTCCGCCGCGACCCCGTAGACCCCGCCGCCGAGCCGGAGTGTCCCGTCGTCGAAGCGGTGCGGGGCGTGCTCCGCCTTGACCCGTGGCAGCTTCACGATCGTCTCCTTCGGAAGACGGCACCGGCGGCGGGCCAGGCCCGCCGCCGGTGTCAGCCGGTGTCAGCTGTCGATCTGCTTGTTCTGGATCGTCTCGATCTTGTCCAGGAGGCGGACCTGGATGAACTCGGGCTGCTGCGGCACCTCGGTGTCGGCGTGCAGGCCCTGGTCGCCGAACGATTCGGCGTTGATGGTGTGCTCCACGGTGCTCTCCCCTTCCGATGGAACGGACCCGGCGGGCAGCCGTCCATACCGGTCGCCCACCGCTGCGTTCCAGCATCGGGCAGGGGGCTTTCCGTGGTCTTTCACCGGTCTTTCACCGCTCCCGCGACGCGGCGGACGCTATGCCTGCCCCGAATTCCCCGAGTCCCCCGACTCCTCCAGCGCCGCCAACGCCGGGTCCAGCACGATGTCCTCGTCGCGGGCCTCGGTCGTCGGGTCCTCCGGGAAGTGGCAGGCCGTCAGGTGGTCGGTGCGGTTGCCGGAGATCTGGACCAGCGGGGGTTCCTCGGTGGCGCACTTGTCCTGGGCCTTCCAGCAGCGGGTGCGGAAGCGGCAGCCGGACGGGGGGTTGATCGGGGAGGGCACGTCACCCGCAAGGCGGATGCGTTCACGCGCGGGTGCGTCGTCGTCCGTGAGGCTCACCTCGGGGACGGCGGACAGCAGGGCGTGGGTGTAGGGGTGACGGGGGCGGGTGTAGATCGACTCCCGGTCGCCGACCTCGATGATCTTGCCGAGGTACATCACCGCCACGCGCTGCGAGAAGTGGCGGACCACCGCCAGGTCATGGGCGATGAAGAGGAACGCGATCCCCAGGTCCTTCTGCACCTGCTGCAACAGGTTCACGACCTGCGCCTGGATGGAGACGTCCAGGGCGGAGACCGGCTCGTCGGCCACGATCAGCTTCGGCTCCAGGGCCAACGCCCGGGCCACGCCGATGCGTTGCCGCTGGCCGCCGGAGAACTCGTGCGGGAAGCGGTTGTAGTGCTCGGGGTTCAGGCCGACGATCTCGAGAAGTTCGCGGACGCGCTTCTCGGTGCCCCCCTCCGGGTCGATGCCGTTGATCTCCATCGGACCCGAGATGATCTTGCCGACCGTCTGCCTCGGGTTCAGCGAGGAGTACGGATCCTGGAAGATCATCTGGATCTCGGACCGGATCGGCGCCAGCTGCTTGCGCGAGGCGTGGCTGATGTCCTGGCCGCGGTAGGAGATCGTGCCGCCCGACGGCTCCAGCAGCCGGGTGATCAGCCGGCCCGTGGTCGACTTGCCGCAGCCCGACTCGCCGACCAGACCGAAGCTCTCGCCCACGTGCACGGTCAGGTCGATGCCGTCGACCGCCTGGACATGCCCGACCGTACGGCGGATCGGGAAGCCGCCCTTGACCGGGAAGTGCTTGGTCAGCCCCGAGACCTGCAGCAGCGGTTCCCCGTCCGCCGCGGCGGCTTTCCGGCTCGGGGCCGGGAGGACCAGGTCCTCTGTCATGACGGTGTCCTCCTATGACGACCTAGCCCAGCCGGGGCTTGATCTCTTCGATGAAGATGGTCCGCTTCTGCTCCGCGGTGAGGTGGCAGGCGGAGGCCCGGTCCGGGGCCAGCAGGGGGCGGTCGCTGACGCAGCGGCCCGCGCCGTCGACGCGGTCCTGGAAGGTGCAGCGGGGGTGGAAGCGGCAGCCCGACGGCGGGTTGAGCAGCGAGGGCGGGGCGCCCGGGATGGGGGCCAGCGGCGCGTTCGGGTCGGAGTCGAGGCGCGGCATCGAGTTCAGCAGGCCCCAGGTGTACGGGTGCTGGGGCGCGCGCAGCACCTCGTCGACCGTGCCCCGCTCCACCGCGCTGCCCGCGTACATCACCATGATGTCGTCGGCCATGTCGGCGATCACGCCGAGGTCGTGGGTGATGAAGACGATGCCGGAGCCGAACTCCTGCTGGAGGTCCTTGAGCAGGTCGAGGATCTGCGCCTGCACGGTCACGTCCAGCGCGGTGGTCGGCTCGTCGGCGATCAGCAGGTCGGGGTCGCACACCAGCGCCATGGCGATCATCGCGCGCTGGCGCATACCGCCGGAGAACTGGTGCGGGTAATCCTTGGCCCGTTCCTTGGGGTTGGGGATGCCGACCTTGGCGAGCATCTCCACCGCGCGCTCCCAGGCCGCCTTCTTGGAGGCGCCGGTGTGCTTCATGAACGGCTCGGCGATCTGCCGGCCGACGGTGTAGTACGGGGAGAGCGCGGTCAGCGGGTCCTGGAAGATCATGGCGACCTTGTTGCCGCGCAGCTTCTCCAGCTCGGACTCCCGGGCGGTCGTCAACTCCTTCCCGTCCAGCAGGATCTCGCCCTCGACGGTGGTGAACATCGGGTTGTGCAGGCCGAGGACGGTCAGGTTGGTGACGGACTTGCCGGAGCCCGACTCCCCCACGATGCCGAGCGTCCTGCCGCGTTCCAGGTCGAAGGAGAGCCCGTCGACGGCCCGTACGACGCCGTCCTCGGTCTTGAAGCTGACGTGCAGGTCCCGCACCGAGAGCAGGGGGCCCGAGCCGGCCGGGACCGGAGCTTCGGCTTCCTTGGTCAGAGTGGTCACGACAGTGCTCCTAGGACAGCCGCACGCGCGGGTCGATGAAGGCGTACGCGGCGTCGACGATGATGTTGAACAGCAGGATCATGGCGGCGGCGAACAGCATCACGCCGAGCAGCAGCGGCAGGTCGCTGAAGAAGACGGACTGCACGGCCAGTTGGCCGAGTCCCGGCAGGCTGAAGGTGTACTCGGTGATGATCGCGCCGCCGAGCAGGGACCCGAGGTCGATGCCGAAGATGGTGACGATGGGGATCAGCGAGCCGCGCCAGGCGTAGCGGAAGAAGACGTACCGCCGGGACATGCCCTTGGCGCGGGCGGTGCGGACGTGTTCCTCCTGGAGCTGTTCGATCATCGACGAGCGCGCCATACGGGTGTACTGCGCGGCGAAGATCGTGGAGAGGATCACCCAGGGGATGATCAGCCCGGTGAACCAGGCGGCCGGGTCCTTGGTGAAGTCGTTGTACGCGGGCTTGTCGAACCAGTGGGTCTGGTAGACGAGGATCGCCAGGGCCAGCGGGCCGAGGAAGTAGATCTGCATCGAGCCGATGACCATGGACACGGCGGTCGCCGTCTTGTCGGCCAGCGTGCCGCGCCGCCAGGCCGCGAGCAGACCGGTGCCGAGGCCGAGGAGCAGGAAGCAGATGGCGCTGCCGAGGGTCAGCGAGACCGTGGTGGGCAGCCGGTCGATCAGCGTGCCCCAGACCTGCTCGTTGGTGTGGTACGAGTACCCGAAGCAGGGGGCGGGGCAGGGGCCCTGGGCGAACTGGTCGCTGCCCATGACGAGGTTGTGCAGGAAGATCCCGTACTGCTCGGGGATCGACTTGTCGAGGCCGAGCACATGGTGGATGTTGGCGATGCTGTCCGGGTTGCAGGTCTTGCCACACATCAGCAGCGCCGGGTCCCGGGGTACCCCGAAGAACAGAATGAACGTGACGATGCTCAGCAGGAAGAGGATGACGACGGCACCGAGGGTCCGGCGGACGAGGAAGCGCAGCATGGCAGGGGCAGCTCTCTGACGTCGGCGGTCCGGGGGTACCCGGCGCGCCCTGGGTGTGGGCGCGCCGGGTACCGGAGGGGGACGGGGACGGTTACTTGATGAACAGGCGACGCGGGTCGACGCCGCCGATCACGTCGTCATAGACGAGGCCGCCGACCTTGGAACCGGCGATCTGGGTCTGCTTGTAGTACGCGGTCGGGACGACGTTGACGCTGTCCTTCACGATGTACTGGTCGAGCTTCTCCCACTCGGCCGCGGACTTGACCGGGTCGGTGATCTGGTTGATGCGGTCGATCTCGCTGTTGATCTTCGGGTCGTTGATCTGCGAGTAGTTCTGCGCGCCGTCGGCGATCACGCGGCCGTCGTACAGCGGCGGGATCACGGTCGAGGCGGACGGCCAGTCGGCACCCCACGCGGTGTGGAAGATGTCGTAGTTGTTGTCCAGCTTGGAGACCTGGTCGTAGTAGGTCTCGGCCGGGATCTCCTGGCGCTGGACGTCGAAGCCGGCCTTCTTCAGGCCCGCCGCCATGGCGGTGGAGTACTGCTGGCCCTCGGGGGTGTTGATGTAGCCGAAGGTCAGCTTCATGTTGAGCTTGCCGGCCTTCTTCAGCAGCTCCTTGGCCTTGGCCGGGTCACCGGCGGGCTTCTTCTTCTTGCCCCACGGGTCGAAGGCGGCGTCGTAGCCGGAGACGGTCGGGGAGATCAGACCGCCGGCGACCTCCATGGCGTCGTTGCCGCCGAAGGCGCGCACGAACGGCGTGATCGGCAGGGCGTAGGCGATGGCCATGCGGACGTTCTTGTCCTGCAGCGCCGGGTGGTGCATGTTGATGTTCATCTGACCCACGTACGGCTGGTAGCCGGAGACCGTGCGGGCCTTCATCTTCGGGTCGCGCAGCACCTTGGAGAGGTTGCCCGCGTCGACCTGGTTGTTGAAGCTGATGCCGGTCTGGTCCGCGCCGCTGTCGGCGAGCAGGGCCTTGGTGGAGGTCTCGAACTGCTGGTTGAACGTGATGTTGAACTGGTCGATGTACTGGTGGCGGATCGGGTCCGTCTTCGGGTCCCAGTTGGTGTTCTTGACCAGCACCATCGACTTGCCGGACTTGAACGACTGGATCTTGTACGGGCCGGTCACCACGGGCGCCTTGTCGTAGCGCTCCTTGGTGTCGCCCTTCTCGGAGACGATCGCGTAGCCCGCCATGGCCAGCGCGTAGGGCAGGTCGGGGTGCGCGGTCTTGAAGTGGAAGACGATCGTTTTGTCGTCCGGGGTCTCCAGGACGGAGGCGGGCAGGTGCTTGCCCTTGTACGGGCCGTCCTTGAGGAGCGCGCGGTACTTGGCGCCCGGGGTGTCGGCCAGCCACTGCTGGAGGTAGGTGGGGCCCTGGTTGATGAACGGGGCGAAGAGCCGCTCGACGGTGTGCCGGACGTCCTTGGACGTGATCGGGGAACCGTCCTGGAACTTGATGCCGTCCTTCAGCGTGTACTTCCAGGTCTTGCCGCCGTCGGTGGTGGTGCCGGAGTCCGTGGCGAGGTCGCCCACGACCTCGTGCTTGGAGCCGTCGTCGCTGGTCGCCTTGTAGCCGGTGAGGCCTCTGTGGAGCAGCGTCGCGAGGGAGCCCTCGTCGGAGACGTAGATCTGCGCCGGGTCGAGGTGGGCGTAGCTGTCGCGCTGGAGGACCTCCATCGTGCCGCCGGGCTTGGCGCCGGGTACCTCGGCGGCCGGCCCCGTGGAGTCCGCCACGCCACCGAACTTGATGGACGCCTGCTGGCGCTTGGCGTTCTCCTTGTCCTTCTGGTTGTCGCCGCCGCTGTCGCTGCCGCCCTTGCTGCAACCGGTGAGCACAAGAGCTCCGGCCGCGAGCACGGAGAGTGCGCCGTATACGTGGCGTCCGCCCCTACTCATCACGAAGATTCCCACCCATCTGTGTGTCACCAGTGCGTTCTTGTGTCACCAGTGCGAAGAACTCTGCTGAAAGTGCAGTGATGTGCTGTGAATGTGCAGTGATGTGCCGTGATTGTGCGGTGATGTGCGTGAACCGCTCGGTCAGCGAGCCGTCTTGGGATCGAAGGCGTCCCTGACCGAGTCCCCGAGCAGGTTGAACGCGACGATGAAGATGATCATCGAGATGCCGGGGAAGAACATGTAGGTGATGTCGTTCTGCATCACCAGTTCGGTGGACGCCTTGGAGAACATCTGCCCCCAGTCCGGCGTCGGTTCGACGATGCCCACACCGAGGTAGGACAGGCCCGCCTCGGCCGTCACGAACGCGGGGAGCAGATACGTCGACTGCACGAGCAGCGGGGTGACGACGTTCGGCAGGATCTCCTTGCGGATGATCCGCCACGGCGAGGCGCCGCTGACCCGGGCCGCCTCGATGAACTCCCGTTCGCGCAGGGCGAGTGAGGTGCCGCGCAGGATGCGCGCGAGGCTCATCCAGCCCAGGAACCACTGGACGAGGATGAGGGCGACCACGCGGACGTAGGTGGGGGTCTCGTCGCGTGGGCTGACGAACAGTGAGACGACGACCGGCATGCTCGCGATGAAGAACAGCTGGGCCGGGAAGGCCAGCAGGAAGTCGATGATCCGGCCGATGATGAAGTCGGCCTTGCCGCCGAGGTAGCCGGCCGCGACGCCGAGCAGGATGCCGGTGATGACGACCGTGACGGTGACGGCGAGCGAGATCATCAGCGAGGTGCGGATACCGTAGAGCAGCTTGGTGAAGACGTCGTAGCCGTTGCCGGGTTCGAGCCCGAACCAGAACTCGCCGCTGATGCCGCCGTTGGGCTGCACCGGCACACCCGCGCTGTCGAAGAGCTCGGGGCGTTCGTCGGCGTAGATCGTGTAGGGGTCCTTGCCGTACAGCTTGGAGATCAGCGGCGCGAGCAGCCCGATCAGGAAGAAGAAGGCCACGACATAGGCCGAGATCACTCCGGAGCGGTCGCGCTTGAAGCGCATCCACATCAGCTGGCCGGGAGACCGGCCTTCGAGCTGGACGGACTCGGTCTTCGCCTTCGGCTCTGGTTCGCCGTCGACGACCACCGACGGCCCGCCGCCCTCGATGTCGATAGGACTTGTCACGGTTCGTCCGTTTCGCAGGTATGGGTGTGGGAGGTGTCCGGGTAGCTTGAGAGCGCGCGAGACCGCGGGAATCCGCAGGAGGACGCGCGTAGTTCTACGGCCGGATCACACCACTGGACGCGACGACCTGACCCACCTGGTGCGTGTGACACCGCGCATGGGGGTTCCTCCTCATGACTCCACGTGTTCACCTACAGGAGAGGGTTTCCGTCTTCCCTCCGACACCCCTGACGGAGGGTCAGACACCCCCTGGTGCTCGTGAGTCGGCGCTGTCCCCACAGCGCGAGACCCATTGACCCGAGCGCTACGCGGCTAACTATCTGCCATGGGTCGACCACCGACCACTGCCCGTAGATCTCAATTCAGTCACAGCTCGCGGCCGCATCTTCCAAAATCTGGACAAACTGTTCGACCGAAGAGTGCGCGAAACGGACTTGTTACATGGCTATCGGGCAGCGATCTCCGCAAGTCGGACATGGTCGCCCGGAAAACGGGTTGCAAAAAGCCCGGATGCCCCCATCCTGGGGACACCCGGGCTCAACTGCTCCGGAATCAGCCGTGCTTGGCGCGGCTGGCGGCGCGGGCGCGCTCACGCTGGTCGAGGTTCACCTTGCGGATGCGAACGGCCTCCGGGGTCACCTCGACGCACTCGTCGTCACGGCAGAACTCCAGCGACTGCTCCAGCGACAGCTTGCGCGGCGGCACGATCGACTCGGCCACGTCGGCCGTCGAGGACCGCATGTTGGTGAGCTTCTTCTCCTTGGTGATGTTGACGTCCATGTCGTCGGAGCGGGAGTTCTCACCGACGATCATGCCCTCGTACACCTCGGTGCCCGGCTCCACGAAGAGCACGCCGCGCTCCTGAAGGTTCGTCATCGCGAACGCGGTGACGGCACCGGAGCGGTCGGCGACCAGCGAGCCGTTGTTGCGGGTCTGCAGCGCGCCGAACCAGGGCTCGTGGCCCTCGTGGATCGAGTGGCCGATGCCCGTACCGCGGGTCTGGGTCAGGAACTCGGTACGGAAACCGATCAGACCGCGCGACGGGACCACGAACTCCATGCGCACCCAGCCGGAGCCGTGGTTGGACATGTTGTCCATGCGGCCCTTGCGGACGCCCATGAGCTGCGTGACCGCGCCCATGTGCTCCTCGGGCACGTCGATGGTCATGCGCTCGACCGGCTCGTAGACCTTGCCGTCGACGTCCTTGGTGACCACCTGCGGCTTGCCGACGGTCAGCTCGTAGCCCTCCCGGCGCATGGTCTCGACCAGGATGGCGAGCGCCAGCTCACCACGGCCCTGGACCTCCCAGGCGTCCGGACGCTCGGTCTCGAGGACGCGCAGCGAGACGTTACCGATCAGCTCGCGGTCCAGGCGGTCCTTCACCTGGCGGGCGGTGACCTTACGGTCCTTGACGGCCGACTTCGCGTCGGCGCCCTTGCCGGTGCCGCCGCGGCCGACCAGCGGCGAGGTGTTCGTGCCGATGACCATGGAGATCGCCGGCTCGTCCACCGTGATCAGCGGCAGCGCGACCGGGTTCTCCGGGTCGGCCAGGGTCTCGCCGATCATGATGTCCGGGATACCGGCCACCGCGCAGATGTCACCGGGGCCGGCCACCTCGGCGGGCTTGCGGGTGAGCGCCTCGGTCATCATCAGCTCGGAGATGCGCACGTTGCTGATGGAGCCGTCACGCTTGATCCACGCGACCGTCTGGCCCTTGCGCAGCTCGCCCTGCTCCACGCGCAGCAGCGCGATACGGCCGAGGAAGTTGTCGGCGTCCAGGTTGGTGACGTGGGCCTGGAGCGGCGCCTCCTCCTCGTAGGTGGGGGCCGGGATGTGCTCCAGGATCGTGGAGAAGAACGGCTCCAGGCTGTCGCTGTCGGCGGGGACCGTGCCGTTCTCCGGCTTGGTCAGCGAGGCGATGCCGTCACGGCCGCAGGCGTAGACGATCGGGAACTCGATCTGCTCCTCGTCGGCGTCCAGGTCGAGGAAGAGGTCGTAGGTCTCGTTGACGACCTCGTCGATGCGGGAGTCCGGGCGGTCCGTCTTGTTGATGCACAGGATGACGGGCAGGCGCTGCTGGAGCGCCTTGCGCAGCACGAAGCGGGTCTGCGGCAGCGGGCCCTCGGAGGCGTCCACCAGCAGCACGACACCGTCGACCATCGACAGACCGCGCTCGACCTCGCCGCCGAAGTCGGCGTGGCCGGGGGTGTCGATGATGTTGATGGTGATCGGGTCCCCGCCGTCCTTCGGGTGGTACTTGACCGCCGTGTTCTTGGCGAGGATCGTGATGCCCTTCTCACGCTCCAGGTCGTTCGAGTCCATGACCCGGTCGTCGACCTGGTCGAGCTGGTGGGCGGCGAACGCGCCGGCCTGCTTCAGCATGCCGTCGACGATGGTGGTCTTGCCGTGGTCGACGTGGGCGACGATGGCGACGTTGCGGATGTCGTGGCGCGTGGCCATATTGCGACGTACTCCCGGGGTGTGAGGAAGGCCCTCTGCGTACGTCCGTGTGACGCGGGCCCTGCCGGGCTTGACATGCCACGGCCTCACCCCATGTTACGTGGCCCCGAGGGGGTCGGCCTCCTCAGGGCCACGGGGGTCTCAGTTGCCGGACGGGCTCGGCGAGATCTTCGCCCCCTTCTTCAGGTAGCCCATGTCCTCGTAGATCGGCGTCTGGAAGCCGAACGCACCCGCGTTGACCAGGTTCTTCCGGGCGCCGACCAGCTGCGGCCGCTGGTACAGCGGGATGGAGCCGGCCGCGGCCCAGATCCGCGAGTCGGCCTTGCGGATGAGATCCCGCGCCTCGTCCTCGTCCAGTGTGGCCGCCGCCTCGTCGAAGAGCTGGTCGACCTGGTCGGTGCCGACCCGCGTGTAGTTCTGCTCGACGTTCACCGAGCCGTCGGCGGCCGGCACCGGCTTGGCGTAGATCGGCCGGGCGTCGGTGGCCGGGAAGGCGGTGGACGGCCAGGAGTACAGGGCGAGGTCGTAGTCGCCGGAGGCGATGTGGTCCTTGAAGTAGCTCTCGTCCGAGACCTTGGTGATCGTCGTGCGGATGCCGACCTTCTCCAGCATCCCGGAGATCCGCTGGGCCACGGTGTTCAGGGTCTCCGAGCCGGGGCCGGAGGGAAGGACGAAGCGCAGGTCGAGCGCCTGGCCGTCCTTGGCGAGCGGCGCGGCGACCGCGCCGGCGGGGGCGGCGGTGCCCTTCGGGGCGTAGGCGCCCGGGGCGCCGCCCTGACCGGAGTACTGCTTGCCGTCCTGGGCGAGGCGCTTGCCGCCCTCCCCGCCGTGGCCCCGGCGCTCGCTCTTGTCGTCCTTCTTGTCGCCCGTGTCGTCCTTGTCGTCCTCGCCCTTGCGGGCGCTGTCGTCCTGGTTCTTGTCGTCCTCGCCGACGATGTACGCGCCGTCCGTGCCGCCCTCGGAAGCGTCCTCGTCGTCCTTCGTGGCCTCGGGTCCGGCGGCCTTCTCGGCCTTCTTCTGCTCCTTGACCGGCCCTCCGGCGACCCAGCCGGCGTCCGCGAGCAGGGCCTGCGCCTCCTTGGTGTCCTGGCCGCCCAGGGCGTCGCTGTTGTCGGCGTAGTCCGCCTGCCCGGACAGGGCGAGGTGGCTGCCGACCGGAACGGCGGGCAGGCCCAGCGGGGTCAGGACGACCTTGGCCAGCTCCTTGCGGTCGAGGGCGCGGGCGACGGCGCGGCGGACCCGCTCGTCGGCGAGGGGGCCGCCGGCGCCGTTGAGGGCGAGCTGGGTGTAGGCGGGCTCCAGCGACCTGCGCACGTCGAAGGTGCGCAGCGCCTCCTGCTGCTCCAGGTACCGGCTGATGGCCTTGCGCAGCTTCTTCTCGCCGGCGTGCACGTCGTCGGAGTCGAAGCCGTGCGCGAGCGCCCAGGCGCGCAGCTTCTTGGCGGAGGTCCTGCCGCCGCCCACCAGCGGGCTGCCGGGGCCCTTCGCGCCGCCGGCGAGACCGATCCGCTCGGCCTCGGACGCGTCGATCTCGGCGAGGTCCACGGTCCCGTCGGCCAGTGAGGCGGCCCGCTGGTCGCGGGGCACGGCGTGCAGCACGATCTGGTCGAGCTTGGCGGGCTTGCCCCACCAGCGCGGGTTGCGGGTGAGGACGACGTCCTTGGTAGCGGTGTCGACCTTGTCGAGCATGAAGGGGCCCGCGGTCACGGGCAGCTTGCGCCGAGCGCCGTCGTTGAAGGCCTCCGGGGAGCCCATGACGTCCTTCGGGTACAGCGGGGAGAACAGCGACTTCCAGTCGGCGTAGGGGCGGGAGAAGGTGACCCGGACCTGGAGGTCGCTGGCGCCGCGCTCGATCTTCTCGATGCGGTCGTAGCCGGCGTTGCGGGCGGTCCAGTAGGCGCTGTCCTTGCCGGACAGGGCGCGCCACTGGGCGACGAAGTCGGCGGCGCCGATCTCCCGGCCGTCGCTCCAGACGGCCTGCTGGTTCAGCTTGTACAGCACCACCTGGCGCGGCTCGGTCTCGATGACCTTGGCGGATTCCAGGTAGGCGGGGTTGGCCACCGGACGCCCGTTCGCGTCGAGCCGGAACATCGAGGGCAGCACGGCCTGGGCGACCCGGGTGGTGCCCGCGTCGGCGTCGGCCTGGTAGGCGTTCAGGGTCTCCGGTACGGCGTCCACGGCCCACTTCAGCGTGCCGCCCGAGGCGACCTGGTCCCGGGCGACGAGGGCGATGTCCTGCGCGGCCAGCGGCTTGCTCGCCTCCTCGTCGGACCCGCACCCGCCGAGCAGGGGCACCGCGAGGACGCCCGCGGTGAGGAAGGCGACCGCACGCATCACCGCACGGGGGCTGACGCCGTCGTGGGACATCTCTGCTACCTCCGGAAAGCCGCGGGCGTTATGATCACGTTTGGGGGTATATGGAGCTGATCAGATCTATGCATCCACTGAAGAGGAAAGGATCCGGCGACTGCGGGAGACACGGCGACGACGGCGAGTAAGCCCACCCGTGCGGCGCAACACACATCCGGAGATGCACCGACGCGCCTGCGCCAATCGATGCACATCTCTTCACAGCACCAGGTGTGACGCGCAACACTCCAAGGCGCATGAACGTCGCCGCCCAGGGTCCCCGGGATCCGCGGAAGTGAGGTCACGTCATGTCCGTGCACGACGAACTGACATCCGTCCAGCGTTGCCTAGAGGACCTCAACCGGTCGCTCGGACGCCTGGAGAAGCAGATCGACAGCCGTGGGCTGGAGATGCGCCGCGTCCGGACGGACGCCGACCATCTGCGCGAGAGCGTGTCGCTGCTGCGGGACTCGGTGAACACCCCCGCAGCCGAACGCAAGCCCGAACTCGTCACGATCTCCGACGCCCCGTACGACTTCAACCTGTGGACGGACTCGGACGACGAGGGTCTGGGCGCCCGCGACCGGCACGCCCCCTGAGCGGGCACGCGCCCTGAGCGCGGCCGGCACGCCCCCGAGCGCGTCCGGCACGCGTCCAGGGGGCGCCCGGCCCGCTCCCCCGACCCCTGAACCGACCGGAGTCCTGACCTTGGCCACTGGTACGGAACCCCAACAGAACAGCGGCGGCGTACGCAGCGGTACGCGCGCCGCGATCGTCGCACCGCATCTGCGGACCGACCGCTGGTGGCTGGCGCCCGCCGTCACCGCGGCCGGTCTGTTCGCCTTCGTCGTGTACTCGACATGGCGGGCCTTCGCGAACGCGGACTACTACGCGGCGCCGTACGTCTCGCCGTTCTACTCGCCGTGCCTGGCCCAGAACTGCGAAACCATGCACGCGGGCCCGAACGCCGACGTGTTCGGCGGCTGGTGGGCGATCTCCCCCGCGATCATCATCCTGATCTTCCCGCTCGGCTTCCGGCTGACCTGCTACTACTACCGCAAGGCGTACTACCGCAGCTTCTGGGCGTCCCCGCCCGCCTGCGCGGTCGCCGAGCCGCACGCGAAGTACACCGGCGAGACCCGCTTCCCGCTGATCCTGCAGAACATCCACCGGTACTTCTTCTACGCGGCGCTCCTGGTCGCCGGCGTGCTGACCTACGACACCGTGCTGTCCTTCCGCGACACGCACTACCGCTGGGGCCACATGGGCCTCGGCACCCTCGTCTTCCTGGTCAACATCGTGCTGATCTGGGCGTACACGATCTCCTGCCACTCGTGCCGGCACATCGTCGGCGGCAAGCTCAAGCACTTCTCCAAGCATCCCGTGCGCTACAAGGCGTGGCAGTTCGTCGGCCGGCTCAACGCCCGCCACATGCAGCTGGCGTGGGCGTCGCTGCTGAGCGTGGCGCTCGCCGACTTCTACGTCTATCTCGTCGCGTCCGGGGTCTTCGACGACCCGCGCTTCTTCTAGAGACCCCAGTGAGGAACTGACTGATGTCCGTGGTGGACCGGCAGGAGTGGGACGTCGTCGTGGTCGGTGCCGGCGGCGCCGGGCTGCGGGCCGCGATCGAGGCGCGCGAGCGGGGCGCCCGTACGGCGGTGATCTGCAAGTCGCTGTTCGGCAAGGCGCACACGGTGATGGCCGAGGGCGGCATCGCGGCGGCGATGGCCAACGTCAACGAGCACGACAACTGGCAGGTCCACTTCCGCGACACGATGCGCGGCGGCAAGTTCCTCAACCAGTGGCGGATGGCCGAGCTGCACGCGCAGGAGGCCCCGGACCGGGTGTGGGAGCTGGAGACCTGGGGCGCGCTGTTCGACCGTACGAAGGACGGGAAGATCTCCCAGCGCAACTTCGGCGGCCACGAGTACCCGCGCCTCGCGCACGTCGGCGACCGCACCGGCCTGGAGCTGATCCGCACGCTCCAGCAGAAGATCGTGGCGCTGCAGCAGGAGGACTTCAAGGAGACCGGGGACTACGAGTCCCGGCTGAAGGTCTTCCAGGAGTGCACGGTCACGCGGGTCCTGAAGACCGTGCCCGACAGCGGCTCCGCCGCGGGTTCACGTGTGAGCGGAGTCTTCGCCTACGACCGCGAGACCGGCCGTTTCTTCGTCCTGGAGGCACCCGCGGTCGTGATCGCGACCGGGGGCATCGGCAAGTCCTTCAAGGTGACGTCGAACTCTTGGGAGTACACCGGCGACGGGCACGCCCTCGCCCTGCTCGCGGGCGCGCCGCTGCTGAACATGGAGTTCGTGCAGTTCCACCCGACGGGCATGGTCTGGCCGCCGTCGGTCAAGGGCATCCTGGTCACCGAGTCGGTGCGCGGCGACGGCGGGGTGCTGCGGAACTCCGACGGCAAGCGGTTCATGTTCGACTACATCCCGGACGTCTTCAAGGAGAAGTACGCGGAGTCCGAGGAGGAGGGCGACCGCTGGTACGAGGACCCCGACCACAACCGGCGTCCCCCCGAGCTGCTCCCCCGCGACGAGGTGGCCCGCGCGATCAACGCCGAGGTGAAGGCGGGCCGGGGCTCCCCGCACGGCGGGGTCTTCCTCGACGTGTCGACGCGGATGCCGGCCGAGGTGATCAAGCGCCGGTTGCCGTCCATGTACCACCAGTTCAGGGAGCTGGCGGACGTGGACATCACGGCGGAGCCGATGGAGGTCGGGCCGACCTGCCACTACGTGATGGGCGGCATCGCGGTCGACTCCGACACGGCGGCGGCGCGCGGGGTGCCGGGGCTGTTCGCGGCCGGTGAGGTCGCGGGCGGCATGCACGGCTCCAACCGGCTCGGCGGCAACTCGCTGTCCGACCTGCTGGTCTTCGGGCGCCGGGCGGGCTGGCACGCGGCGGAGTACGCGGCGGGCGTGACCGAACGCCCCGAGGTCGCCGACGCCCAGGTCAACCTGGCGTCCGCGGAGGCCCTGCGGCCGTTCTCCGCCGAGACGGAGGGCGAGGCGGGCCCGCCGGAGAACCCGTACACCCTGCACCAGGAGCTCCAGCAGACCATGAACGACCTGGTCGGCATCATCCGCCGCGAGGGCGAGATGGAGCAGGCCCTGCAGAAGCTGGCCGAGCTGCGGGTACGCGCCCGCCGGACCGGGGTCGAGGGGCACCGCCAGTTCAACCCGGGCTGGCACCTCGCGCTCGACCTCAGGAACATGCTGCTGGTCAGCGAGTGCGTGGCGCGGGCCGCCCTGGAGCGCGGGGAGTCGCGCGGCGGCCACACCCGCGAGGACCATCCGGCGATGGACCGCGCCTGGCGCAACGTGAACCTCCTCTGCACGCTCGTCGACCCCACCGGGGGACTCGCGGCGAGCGACCCGGCCCGGGGCCAGATCCGCCTCGCCCGGGAGACCACCGAACCCATCCGCCCGGACCTGCTCGCCCTCTTCGAGAAGGAGGAGCTGGTCAAGTACCTCGCCGAAGAGGAGCTGTACGAGTGAGCAGCTACGAGGCCCGCTTCAAGGTGTGGCGGGGTGACGTCGAGGGCGGCGGCCTGACGGACTACGCCGTCGAGGTGAACGACGGCGAGGTGGTCCTGGACATCATCCACCGCCTCCAGGCCACCCAGGCGCCCGACCTGGCCGTGCGCTGGAACTGCAAGGCGGGCAAGTGCGGTTCGTGCTCGGCGGAGATCAACGGCCGCCCGCGGCTGATGTGCATGACACGCATGTCGGTGTTCGACCGGGCGGAGACCATCACGGTCACGCCGCTGCGCGCGTTCCCGGTGATCCGGGACCTGGTGACGGACGTCGGCTTCAACTACCAGAAGGCGCGGGAGGTTCCGGCGTTCGTGCCGCCGGCCGGCCTCGGCCCCGGCGAGTACCGCATGATGCAGGAGGACGTGGACCGCTCGCAGGAGTTCCGCAAGTGCATCGAGTGCTTCCTGTGCCAGGACACCTGCCATGTGGTGCGCGACCACGAGGAGAACAAGAAGGCGTTCGCGGGCCCGCGCTTCCTGATGCGGGTCGCCGAGCTGGACATGCACCCGCTGGACGCGGCCGCCGAGACCGGCCTGGACCGCAAGACCACGGCCCAGGACGAACACGGCCTCGGCTACTGCAACATCACCAAGTGCTGCACGGAGGTCTGCCCCGAGAGCATCAAGATCACGGACAACGCCCTGATCCCCTTGAAGGAACGGGCGGTCGACCGCAAGTACGACCCGCTGGTGTGGCTGGGGTCGAAGATCAGGAGGCGGAGTTCGTAGAGGTCATGGGTCATGAAAGGAACGGCCAGAGGTAGACCACTCCCAGCGATCAGGGCCGGGGTCCGGGGGTGCGGCCGGGGCGCTGGGCGAGCGCCGTGACGCCCAGGCTCGCCATGAATATGAACCAGCCGCTGAGCGCGAGCAGATCGAACCGGGTGGGGAGGACCCCGAGGAACATCCAGAGGGAGAACCCGAACGCACCCATCAGCTGGCCGTACCCCCACAGCTTCGGCCGCAGGATCCGGTGCCGGCCGAACGGGATCACCCAGCCCCGCGTAATACCCGCGAGGCCGAACCCCACCATCAGCGCCACGAGCAACACGTCCGCGGCGACCAGGTACATGTGCATGACGAAAATGCTCCCACCGGGGTAGGAATCGCGCCAGGCTCGGCTCGGCGCTCCCGCGTATGGAATCCGTTAGGAACGACGGGCCCCGGTCAGGTCAGGGTCAGGCCATGGGTCAGGTCATGGGCCAGGTCAGGCGCACCAGTCCTCCCGGTACGCCCGCCAGTCCGCCTCCGTGGCCGCGAAGTCGACGTACAGGGCGACGCCGAAGCGGGCCCGGTCGGCGTCGGTGCGGGACAGGCCCAGGCGGACGCCGCGTACGGCGGCCGGGACGGTCTCGGCGCGGGCCCAGTGGCCGAGGTTGTCGTCGTGGTAGAAGGGCAGGCCCATCAGCAGGTCGGTCGAGTCGGGCGTGACCTCCAGGGCGAGGCTGGTCTGCTGGGCCACATAGCCGCCGTACAGGCTCTCCATCGGCTGCGCGGTGTCGTACGACATCACGGCGATCTGGTCGACGCGGCGGGCCACCTGGCCGAAATAGGCCTGCGACCACCACTTGGGGTGGCCGGTGAGCGTGCCCGCGACCGAGTGGAGGGCCGGGAGAGGGTCGATCTGGTGGGCGGCGACGGAGAGCTGCGCGTGGCGGGCGCGGGTGAGGGCGTGGAGGTCGTCGAGGAGGGTGAGGTAGTCGCGGTCGCCCGAGTGGAGCGGCTCCAGGTCGAAGTGGGTGCCCTCGAAGCCGGCGTCCAGGATCCGGCGGGCCGAGGCGAGGATCGCGGTGCGGGTGGCGGCGCGGTCCAGACGCAGGCCGTCGCGGTCCTCGGTCGCCAGCTTGTCGCCGAGCCAGGCCTGGACGCGGACGTGGGGCGCCGCGCGGTGCAGGGCCGATATCAGGTGGCGGGCCCTGGGATAGGCCGACTTCGGGAGGGTGCCGTCGTGCTCGAGGGGGCCCGCGTGGACGTACAGGTCCCGGATGCCGGTGCCTTCCAGGCGGTGGGCGAGGGCGGTGACGTCCGCGTCGGTCTTGCGGCCGTCGATCCAGGCATGGCCCAGCCAGAGGGCGTCCTTGTGGCGGGTGTGAGTGCCGTGTTTCGGGGTGCCGGCGTAGTTGAGGCGGAGGGCTGTCTCTGCGGTGAGGAGTGCGAGGAGGGGGAGAAGGAGGACCAGGAGGGTGGCGCGGCGAAGGGTGCGTAGGCGGTGGCGGGGGGTTTTGCCCTCGGCTTCGCCTTCGGTCTTTTCGCTCCCACCCGCACCACCCGTGCGGCTCACGTCGTCGGCTGCGGGTGGCCCCTGTGGGGGGTGCTCGCCGTCGGCGGCATCGGCGGTCACCGGGGCAGGCACTTCCGCTGGCTCTTCCGTCCGCACTTCCGCAGCCGCTTCCGTCGGTTCTTCTGCTTCTCGGTCGTGCCGTGCGCTGTCCATCCCGAACCCCTGTTGTTCTCGTCCCCCAGCCGTATCCGCCCCACTCGCGGAGGCGCCTACCTCCCCATACGCTCCGAAATGTGACGTCCTCCCTGGTTCGGGGCCGACCCCGGCGTGTCGCGGCGCAGATACGGGTGCGGGTGGCGCATGCCGTGGTGGGTGCCGTGATCGGCACCGGGTGGCTGGCGTTGCCGGTGATGACGGTCGGCGCGGGAGATCCGGTTCCCGTGGCCCCGGACCGGCCGGTCGCGAGTGCCGCCGCGGCGGATCAGGACGACACGTCGGCGACCGATCTGCTGATGCCCCTCGTCGTGGTCGGCGCGGCCGGGGTGCTGGCCGGGTACGGCTACCTGCGGCGCACCCGGCGGGCCCGGACCCGGACGACTCCGGGCCTGGTGTCGACGGCGCCGCCCGTGCCCACGCCGGCCGAGTCCGAGCGGCAGGCCCGTGCCGCGCTGGTGCTGGCCGACGACTGTGTGCGCGGCTGCAAGGAGGAACTCCCCTTCGTGGCCGACCGGTTCGGGGAGGAGGCCGTCGAGCCGTTCCGGCATGCCGTGCGGGCGGCGGAGACCGAGCTGGCGGCGGCGTTCGCGATATGGGGGCGGTACGAGGAGGGGGTTCCGGCGGAGGCGAGCGCCCGGCGGCAGGCGCTGGTCGGAGTGGTCGGGCGGTGCGCGGAGGCCGGGCGGCGGCTGGATTCCGAGGCGGACGCCATGGACCGGCTGCGGGGGCTGGAGGAGGGCGTGGACGGCGCGCTGGCGGTCGCCGAACGGCGCTTCCGGGACCTGACCGCGCGGACGGCGGCGGCCCATGGCACCGCGTCCGCACTGCACGACCGGTACGGCCCGTCGGCGGCCGAGCCCGTCATCGGATCCGTCGAACAGGCCAAGGACCGCCTGGTGTTCGCCACCTCCCAGCTCAACGAGGCCCGCCAGGCCGCCGACGCGCACGACGACCGGCGCGCGGCCCGGCATCTGCGCGCGGCCGAGGGCGCGATCGCCCAGGCCGGTGTCCTCGTGGGCGGAGTGGAGCGGCTCGCGGCCGAGCTGCGGGAGGCGGCCGGGATGGTGCCGGCCGCGCTGACCGGCGCGGAGGCGGAGATCGCGGCCGCGCGGAAGGGCGATGCCCCGGTCTCCCTCACCGCCGGCGAACTGCACGCCCGCCTCGCCCACGCCGACGGCGTGCTCGCCGCCGTACGGGAAGAGCTGACCGCGGGGCCGTACGACCCCGTCGACGCGCTACGACGGATCGCGCGGGCGGTGGAGCGGCTGGAGGTGGGCCGGTCCGGGGTGATCGAAGCCGCCGCCCTGCTCGTGGCCCGCAGCACGGTCGGCGAGGCGGAGGACTACGTCACCGTGCACCGGGGCGCGGTCGGCGCGGAGGCCCGGACACGACTGTCGGCGGCGATACGAACGCTGGACGGCGGTACGGCGACGGTCTCGGCCAAGACCTCCGGGATGTCCCTGCGCGAGCCGCCCGGACACAGCGCCGAGGCCGACACCCTCGCCCGAGAGGCCCGCGACCTCGCCGAACGCGACGTCCGCACCCACGGCAACCCCTACGCCGCCTCCGCCCCCCTGCCCGCCGGCCTCCCCGGCGCCGTCCTCGGCGGCATCCTCCTCACCGAAGACCCCGACGCAGGCCCCCCAACCACCTTCGGCGGCCCCCAAACCCGCAACCGCCTCCACCTCCACTGACCACACCCTGCCAACCCCCACGGCCCCAAGCTCCCTTCACGGCTGGCGGCTGACGGCTGCCCCCGACGGACCCATCTCGATCGGGACGCAACTGCGAGGCGATGGAGTGGCCTCAGCCCCAGACCCGGCCGACCCGATCACACCCATCCGGCCCACGATGGCACCCACACAGCCGACGGAGACTCCCGGCCGACACCCCCAGGCGCCCGAGCCGACAGCCCACCCCACCCGTGACCGCACCCACGCAGCCAGCCGGAACAGCACAACCAACCCCCGCCAGCACCCCCAGCCGACCGAGCCGACCAAGCCCACCTCACCCCTGTGACGGTCACCCCTGTAGCTGGCCGAGTCGGGTGGGTGGGTGGGCAAGCACGGTCAGAAGAGGCTCAGTAGCGCTTCCGCGGGGTCGGTGAGGGGGTTTTCGCCGCCGGGGAGGGGGAGTTCGAACCAGACCGTCTTGCCGCGAGGCGTCCGGCGGGAGCCCCACGCCGCGCTGAGGAGGCCGACCAGTTGCAGGCCGCGCCCTCCCTCGTCGGTGTCCCGGGCGCGGCGCCGGCGCGGTTGGACCAGGCCGGAGTCCCAGACCTCGCACACCAGCGTCCGGTCCAGGAGCAGGCGGAGTCTGATCTCGCCCTCGCCGTACCGCAGCGCGTTCGTCACCAGCTCGCTGACCAGCAGCTCCGTGGTGTCGACCAGCCCCTCAAGACCCCAGCTGAGCAGCTGCCCCCGGGCGTACTCCCGCGCCCGCCCCACGCTCCGCGGCTCACGCGGCAGCGTCCAGTCGCCGACGGACTCGGCGGGCAGCCCCTGCACCCGGGCCATGAGCAGCGCGATGTCGTCCTCGCCGTGGTGGGTGTCGAGGGTGTTGAGGACGTGGTCGCAGACGTCCTCCAGGGGGCGGGAGGGGTCGGTGAGGGCGCCGACGAAGGCCTGCAGGCCCTCGTCCAGCGGGTGGTCGCGGGACTCGACCAGGCCGTCGGTGTAGAGGGCCAGCAGGGCGCCCTCGGGGAGTTCGACCTCGACCTCCTCGAAGGGCTCGCCGCCCACACCGAGCGGCATCCCCGGGGGCACGTCGAGCATCAGGGCCGCCTCGCCGGGCTCCACCAGCACCGGCGGCAGATGCCCGGCGTTGGCGAACGTACAGCGCCGGGTGACCGAGTCGTACACGGCGTACACGCAGGTCGCGAGGTAGACCTCGGAGAGGTCCGCGTCGCGCGGCTGGCGGGCCGTCCGGGTGGCCTGCTGGACGCCGCCGGGCGTGCCGAGGCCCCGGGCGATCTCGTCCAACGCGGAGAGTACTTCGGCGGGTTCGAGGTCGAGCAGGGCCAAGGTGCGGACGGCCGTACGGAGTTCACCCATGGCGACCGCCGCGCGCAGCCCGCGCCCCATGACGTCGCCGACCACCAACGCCGTACGGTGGCCGGGCAGTTCGATGACGTCGAACCAGTCACCGCCGACCTCGGTGGCCGCGTTGCCGGGCAGATAGCGGCAGGCGATGTCCAGGCCGGACGCCTCGGGGTCGCCCGGCGGGAGCAGGGACCGCTGCAGTATCAGCGCGCGCTCGTGCTCACGGCGGTACAGGCGCGCGTTGTCGATGCAGACGGCGGCCCGCGCGGCCAGCTCGACCGCGAGGTCCCGGTCGCGGTCCCCGAACGGCTCGCTGCCCTTCGTACGGGCGAACCGCGCGAGACCTACGACCGTGTCGTGGGCGACCATCGGCACGGCCAGCGTGGACTGCACGAGCCCGCCCTCCTCGCCGGGGACGCGCTTCGGCCGTGCGGTGCGCAGGGCGTCCGCGCAGGGCGAGTTGAACGGGAAGTGGTGGACCGCGCCGACCGCGACGGACTCGCCGGAACCGGGGAAGGGTCCGTCGGAGACGGCGCTGGCGAAGGCGACGCGACGCAGCTCCGCGCTGCCGTCGGCGAGGCCGGGCGGGGTCTCGTCGCCGGTGAGCAGACCCTGGTAGAGGTCGACGGTGGCGAGATCGCAGAAGCCGGGGACGACGACGTCGAGGAGTTCGCGGGCGGTGGTCTCCAGGTCGAGGGAGTTCCCTATGCGGGCGCCGGCCTCGTTGAGCAGGGCGAGATTGCGCCGGGCGGCGGCGGCCTCGCGGGCCGCGGCGCGGCGGGCGGTGATGTCGGTGCCGAGCCAGGCGATACCGATCGGCCGGCCGCTGCCGCTGTGCACGCGGTAGAGGTTGACGGACCAGTGCCGGCGTTCCTCGGAGTCCGGTACGAAGCCCGTGACATGCATGTCGGTGATGGACTCGCCGGTCTCCAGCACCCGCCGCAGGGTGGCCGACACCCGCTCGGCCTCACCGCGCGGCAGATAGTCGTGCACCCCCTTGCCACGGTGGTCGTCGGGGGTCCCGCCGAAGATGGAGGCGAACCGCATGTTCGCCCGACGCACTCTCAGATCCGTGTCGATCAGCAGGAATCCGAAGGGAGACTGACCGAAAATCGCCTGCGAGGCGGCCAGGTCGGTCTCGATGCTGCGCAGGGTGCGGACGTCCACGACGATGCAGACGGCGGCCTTCTCCCCCTCGGCGGTCCGGGTGGGCATGACGTAGACCTCGGCGAGCCCGTCCTCGCCGCGCGCCCCGTCCTCCGCGTCCGGCGCCCGGAAGGGGACCACCCCGGTCCACTCCCGCCCGTCGAGGATCTCGGCCATCTTGCGCTGCCCGCGGTCGCGCAGGTCGGGGTCGATGAAGGCCTCTATGGGGTCCATGCCGACGGCGCGCCCGGCGGGGATGCCGAAGAGCTGCTCGGCGCGCAGGCTCCACTGGTCGACCAGTCCCCCGGGGCCGATGGAGAAGGACGCGACCTTGATGTAGTCGTAGATGGAGCCGGGCGGACTGCTCTGCCACATGGCGTCTCCGGGCACCGCGGCGCCTTCCGCGGCCTGACTCCCCGCGCCGTCCGACGGGTCCTCGGACTCCGTGGCCTTCGCTGGTATCTCGCTCACGCGAACCGTCCCCTCCAGCTCACCGCGCCCGGCACCGGTCACCGGGGGCGGCTGCCCGCAGTATCCAGCACTACGGCGCCGCATGACACGGTGTTCACGATCACAGCTCGGTCCAGGTGTTTTTCGGACCGGGCGGCGACAACACATCCAGTCTTCTAACCAGCGGACACGCCCTCGAATCACGCAACGGGCAATGCTCCGTTGGACAGAAATCGGCCATGGACGGCACACCGGCGCATGTACACCCCGCGCTGCTCCCCGCCGCCCCCGGCATGCCCCCGTCGCCACCCTGGTGTGCCCCCGGTTCACCCGGGCACCGCGAGTTCGAACCAGACGGTCTTGCCTGTCTCTCCGGGCCGGGTGCCCCAGCGCCGCGAGGAGCCGGCGACCAGTTGGAGTCCCCGGCCGTTCTCGTCCTCGGGGCGGGCGACACGTTCGCGCGGTGGGTCCGGCAGCGGATCGGAGACCTCCACCCGCAGGGCGTCGCCGGTCCGGGCCGGGCGCACCAGCCGTACCCCGATGGGTCCGGTGGCGTGTCGCAGGGAGTTGGTCACCAGCTCGCTGACCAGCAGCGCCGCGAGGTCGGCGAGGGAGCAGAGGTCCCACCCCTGCAACTGGCCGCGGACCGCGTCACGGGCACTGCGCACGGCGCCCGGCTCCGCGGGAAAGGTCCACTCGGCCCAGTTGCCTTCGGTGTCGATCACGCCGATCACTTCCCAGGCCAGCCAGCCCATACGTGTCCGTTTTCACGGGGTTAATGGGGACATACCCGGTATTCGCGGGGCAGTACCGCGCGGGTGGGCGCACAGTGGCACGAACGGCGTACGAGGCGCGCCGCACGGTCCGCACGGGGACCTGGGGACGCACCGCATGCCCCCCACCGTGCCGCACCGGCCCGGACGGGCACGCCAGGGATTCGGTGCCGCCGGCCCGCCGTGACACTCGGCGAACCGCCGACGAGCTCGGATCCCCTCGGATCCCGCGGCCCGCCAAGTCGCCTGTCCCGCCAAGCAGGTCGGGCGAAGTCGGTTGCGGTTCGGCAGCGCCCTGAAGGGGCGCGGGGAACTGCGCGACCAGCCACGACGGCGCCGCAGACAATCGACGGCACATCACGGCACTTCCAGCGGAGCGCTTAGCGCGTTCCGGCGGCCAGGCGGGCGGCGATCTCGCGGACCGCCGGGACGTCCTGGTCGAGCCAGGGGACCTCCCAGAGCCGGTCCGGGGTGAGCCAGCGCAGTTCGTCGTGGTCCTCGAGGGGCTCCGGAGCGGCCGAGCCGGGGAGCAGGCGGGCGGTCCACACATGCAGGGCGTAGGGGGCTTTCAGGGGCCACTCCCCCGGCACGCGCTCGACGGCCTCGGCCTCGACGCCGAGTTCCTCGCGCAGTTCGCGCACCAGGGCGTCCTCGGGTCGCTCGCCGGGCTCGACCTTGCCGCCGGGCAGCTCCCAGCGCCCGGCCAGCTCGGGGGGCGCGCTACGGCGTGCGGCGAGCAGCCGGCCCGCGTCGAGCAGGGCGGCTCCCACCACCACGATCCGTTCGGTCATGGGCGGAGCCTACGGGAGCCCTCCGATGGTCGGTCGGGGGCACCTGAGGTCAGTTGTGCGTGCCGTCGCCGTTCTGACCGATGCGCTCGACCCAGTAGAGCTGCTTGTGGCCGCGGTCATCGAGACTGTCGGCGATCTTCTGGGCCTCGGCCCGGGTGGCGTACCGGCCCACGCGGTAGCGATTGCCGTTGTCGTCCTGTCGTATGACGATCCAGGGCAGAGCGACCGCACCCTCACTCATCGCCCCCACCGTTCCTTCTCGCACTGCCCCGCCCTCCCCCACGCCCGGCTGCCTCGCCTAAGGAAACCGCAATCCGCATATGCCTGAGCGTACGCCCAACCTTCACGCAGCGAATACGTCTTTTCACAAAGAGGTACGCAACCAGCCAGAACACAGGGGGCGCACGACAACGAACGCGCCCCCGTGAGCACTGGTGTCATGGGGCGGGGTGGCACGGGCGGACACCCGATCACCTGGGAGAACGGCCGGATTGCAGCGGCCGATGGAGGAGTGGGCCGGGAGTTGGGCGGCGGGGCACGCCCGAGCGGCGTACCCGATGTGCGCTACTTCACAGGCCGCGCGCGGCGCTTCGCGGGCCGCACGCGGTGCCTTGCGGGTCCTCCGCGGTGCCTCGCTGGCGTGCGCGGTGGCCGTGGGCGCTACTTCACCGGCAGGTGATAGGCGACCCGGTAGCGGTCGGCCGGGATGACGACGTCGGCGGTCTCCACCGGGCGGCCGGAGGCGTAGTAGGTGCGCTGGATGACGAGGACCACGTGTCCGGGGACCCCGCCGAGAATGTGGAGTTCCTCGGCGAGGCCGGGGCGGGCGCCGATCTCCTCGGTGACGTTGTCCACGATGACGTCGATGGCCCGCATGCGCTCGACGACGCCCATCCCGCCGAGCGGGCCCTCCTCGGGGAGCATCACGGGGGTGCGGCCGGTGACGGCGAGGGGCTCCCAGGAGGTGGAGAGCATCATCGGCTCCCCCGACTCCCGGAACAGGTATTTGGTGCGCATGACCCGCTCGCCCGGCTTGATCGCCAGCCGCTCGGCGATGGCGGCCCCGGCCTCGGCCTGCTCGCTCCTGGACTCCCAGGTGCCGCGCGCCGAGGCCTCGGCCTGCTCCTGCCGAAAGGGCGTGGCGCCACCGGACGGCCGGTATCCGGAGCGGGCCACCCGCCTCGGCACCGGTCGCTCGCGCACGTACGTCCCCGAGCCGGAGCGGCCCTCGACCAGCCCCTCGGCCATCAGTACCTTGCGGGCCTCCAGCGCGACCGTGTCCGAGACGCCGTACTCCTCACGGATGCGGGCCTGGGAGGGGAGGCGGGTGTGGGGCGGCAGTGAACCGTCGACGATCTTCTTGCGGAGATCACCCGCGACGCGCAGGTACGCCGGCTGCTCACCGAAAGTCACTGGCCGCTCCCATCAGGTTGTACAGACAGCAACAGCCTGGCAACCGTGGGTTGTCCCACGCAAGCAAGGGCCAGAGAATCACTCGATGTGATGACTTGGCCCTGGGGAGGGCTTTACCCAGGCACTTTCTCCCCGCTATAGCTCCCCGCTCCACCGACGATCACACCTCGGCGGCCGCACCGCCTCCGTCGCCGGAGCCGCCGTCGTCCGAGCCGCCGTCGTCGTCGACTGGCGGGGTGGTCTCGAGCCCCAGGGCCTTGCGCGCGGGGACCGACACCTTCGGGGCGAGGAGTTTGAGGCCGGTGTCGTAGTGCAGGTAGAAGGCGTCGGCGTCCTCGGCCTTCGCCGCCTTCGTCCACTCCGCGCGCGCCCGGTCCAGGTCGGCGGCCACGGCGGTGACCGGCGTGCGGGCACCGGCGGGCCAGTCGTGCCCGCGCAGCATCCGGGCCTGCTCGGCCAGGGCCGCCGACACGCGCCCCGCCCAGGCCTTGTGCCCCGGCAGGTCGTCCTCGACGTACTCCGCGTCCGGTGCCGTGTTCATGGCCGCGTTGAGCACGTGGGCGGCCTTCAGATAGGCGACCTGGTCGGGGTCGAGGACGGTCTCGTCGTTGCGGAGCGAGCCGGTGAGGTTCTCGCCCTCGGTCACGTTGCCGAACACGCAGGTGACCTCGCGGTCGCCGGCCGTCCAGCTGTCCTCGGTGGGGGTGAGGTAGTACACGTCGACGTCGTCGGGGACGGCCCAGCCGTCCATCGCGTAGGTGTCCTGGAGGTCGTAGCAGCGCTTGTCCGCGCTGTCGGCCACGGAGTCGTCGCCGGGGTAACGGCCGTCGCGGAGCTGGAAGGAGGCGAACACCTCGCCGTCGTGCTCGCGTGCGCAGGGCACCTTGTCGACGTCGCGCGCCTCGCCGCTCAGCCGTCCGCCGGGCGCGTCGAAGCATTCGCCCTTGGCCAGCGAGACACTCGCGCCGTCGCGCGCGCCGTCCTTGATCCCCTGCCAGATGTCGGACGGGCCGCCCGTGGTGAGCAGCAGCACCCACAGCGCGAGCCCGATCCCGGACAGCACCGAGCCGCCGATCGCCAGCCCCTTGCCGCGCTGATCGCGGCCGCGGATCTGCCCCAGCGCGATCAGTCCGAGCAGCAGCCCCACGCCCGGCAGGCAGCACAGCACGCCGAGCACCAGGGAGGCGATGGCGAGGCCGTTGACGGGCGCCGGTTGGTTGTAGGGGCGGTAACCCTGGCCCCACGGCTGGTACCCGGGCGGCGCATAGGGGTTGTACGGCCCCTGCGGGTACGCCGAGGGGCCCGGATACGCCGGTGGCTGCGGGTACGACGGCGGCCCGTACGGCCCCTGCTGCTGCGGCTGGGGCGGCTGGGACGGCCCGTGTGGCTGGTGGGGGTCGCTGGGCGGAGGTATGGACACCGGTACCGTGCTCCTGGGTCGGGCGGCGGCAGCCGCGGGGGCGGCGAGCGGCAGGCGGCCGGGCTGATGTACGAGTGCGCATGGTAAGCGCGGCACAAGTGGGGGCGGAATGAGGGTGGGCAGCCGGTTCGACGGCGCGACGGTCCGGGCGGTGAACGGCCTCACCGCCCGCTGGGCGGCGGCAGCGCACCCGGAGGGCACAGCCTTCTCGGCGACCGCCGTCTGGCCCCTGCTGGCCCTCCTCGCGGACGGTGCGACGGGGGCGGCCCGGGCGGAGCTGGCGGAGGCCGTGGGGCTTCCGGCCGGTCAGGCGGCCGAGGCGGCACGGGAGTTGCTCGCCGGGTTGGCCGCCATGGCGGGACTGGACAGCGCCGTGGGCCTGTGGACCAAGCGCACCCTGGAGCTGCGCGAGCCGTGGGCGTCGGGGCTGCCCGCGGACACGCACGGCGTGCTCACCGGGGATCCTTCGGTGGACCACCAATCCCTGGACGCCTGGGCGCTGAAGCGGACCGGCGGCCTGATCGAGCGCATGCCGGTGGCCCTCACGCCGGACACCGAGCTGGTGCTGGCGAGCGCGCTCACCCTGCGGACACGGTGGCTGCGGCCCTTCGAGGAGACACCGCTGGAGACGGCGTACGAGCCCTGGGCCGGGACCGAGCGGCTGGGCCTGTGGCGGCGGACCTCCGTCCTGGACCGGGTCGGCGTGGCGGACACCCCGCACGGACACGTCACCGAGCTGCGGGTGCTCGGCACCGACGGGCTGGACGTCCATCTGCTGCTCGGGGAGGAGGGGATGACCCCGGGGCAGGTGCTGGGCGCGGGCATCGGCATCCTCGCGCGCGAGCACGCGGTCGTACCGGGCTCCCGGCTGCCGTACGGCGAGGTCGGGCCGGGCCTGTCCGTGGTGAAGCAGTGGTCCACGGCACCGGAGCCGCCCACGCTGGACGTCACCACGGCCGCGTACGACGTGACGGCGAGCCACGATCTGCTGGAACTGCACCGGCTGTTCGGGCTGACGACGGCCCTGGACGCCCGGCAGGGGCACTTCCCCGGCATCAGCGGCTCCCCGCTCGCCATCGGATCGGCCGGGCAGACGGCGACGGCACGGTTCGGGGCCCTCGGGTTCGAGGCGGCGGCGGTGAACGCGTTCGGGGGGATCCCCGGCGGCGCGGCACCAACCGTCCGTTACGTCACGGCCCAGGTCCGGGCCCGCTTCGACCGCCCCTTCGGCTTCCTCGCGCTGCGCCGGCACGCGCGACTGGTCCTGGCGGCGGGCTGGGTCACCGACCCGTTGGAGTTCGTCGAAAAGCCCTGGGAGGACTGGGAGAACGGGGAGGACTGGGACAACGGGGAGAACGGGGAGAGCACGGTATGAGCAGCGTCGCGGCCGAGACGGTCCGGAACGTCAACGGCCTCACCGCCCGCTGGGCGCACGCGCTTCCCGAAGGGACGGTGCTCTCGGCGCCGGGGGTGTGGCCGCTGCTGGCCTTCCTGGCGGATGGTGCGACGGGCGCCGCGCGGGCGGAGCTGGCCTCGGCGCTCGGGGTGCCCGCGGAGCAGGCGGCCGCCGCCGCGCGGGAGTTGCTGGCCGGGCTGGAGGACGTGTCCGGGCTGGACGCGGCGCTCGGGCTGTGGACGCATCAGGCGCTGCGGTTGCGGGAGGAGTGGCGGGCGGGGCTGCCGGCGCGGACGCAGGGCGTGTTCGGGGACGATCTGGTCACCGCGCAAGAGCGGCTGGACGCCTGGGCGGCGGAGCGGACCGGCGGGCTGGTCGAGCGGATGCCGGTGACGCTGACGCGGGACGCGCGGATGGTGCTGGCGAGCGCCCTTTCGCTGCGCACGGACTGGCGGCACCCGTTCACGGAGACGATGCTGCGCCCGGCGGCCGGGCCCTGGCAGGGCCGTTCGCTGCTCGGGCTGCACCGCCGGAGCGTACGGCCGGACCGGGTCGGCGTGACGAGCTCCCCGGACGGCTATGTGACCGCGCTGACCGTGCCCGGCGACAACGGCCTCGACGTGCATCTGGTGCTCGGCGAGGAGCGGATGACGCCGGGTCAGGTACTCGCGGCCGGGATCGGGGTCGTGGAGCGCGCGCTCGCGGTCACCGAGGGCGGGCGGCTCCCGCTCGGGCACGTCGGTCCGGGCCTGCACGTGGAGCGCGAGCCGGCCACCGCGCCGGAGCCGGTCACGCTGGACGTGCGGACGGCGGCGTTCGAGGTGCGCGCCGATCACGACCTGCTGGCGCGGGCCGGCCTCTTCGGGCTGGTCACGGCCCAGGACCAGCGGGCGGCCCACTTCCCGGGCATCAGCGACGCCCCGCTCGCCATCGGGACGGCCCGCCAGTCCGCCGTCGCCCGGTTCGGCGCGCTCGGCTTCCGGGCGGGCGCGGTGACGGCCGTCATGGCGGCCCCGGGCGGCGTCCCGCAGTACCGCTACGAGACCACGGTCGTCCGTGCCCTCTTCGACCGCCCCTTCGGCTTCCTCGCCGTCGACCGCGCGTCCCGGCTGGTGCTGGTGGCCGGCTGGGTGACGGATCCGTCGCCCTACCCGCCCATGGCCTCATGGTCCTGAGGGGCGCTGTTCCTCCAGCACGCGGACGCAGCGGGCGAGCAGCGCGGTCAGCGCGGTGCGCTCGTCGTCGGTGAACTCGGCGGCGAGGGCCCGCTCGACCCGTACGGCACGGGTGTCGGCGTCGGCGAGGACGGCACGCCCCGCGTCGGTGAGGCGGGTCTCCAGCACGTTCTTGTGCCACTCGTGCGGGGTGCGCACGATCAGGTCACGGTCCTGAAGGTTCTTCAGGACCGTGTTCATGGTGGGCGGGGTGACTCCGCACAGCCGGGCCAGGGCGGCAGCGGAGATGCCGGGGTTGCCGGAGAGGTTGAGCAGCGCGGCGTACTGCGCGACCGTCAGACCCGCCGGCTTCAGGACCGCGGTCTTGGTCGCGTTGAGGGCCTGCTCGGCCCGCTTGAGGTGGGAGCCGAGGCGCTCGGCGGCGGGCATGGACGTCATCCGCGCATGGTAGCGGGCACGTACACCCATTCGCGCTCTGGCTGAAATTAATCCCTTGTCGATGATTAGAGCTCTAACTTACGTTCATGTTCGTCGCTAAGCGAGAACCCGAATCGAACCGAGAGGCACTCATCGTGTCGACGCCCCGCCGCACGTTCCTGACCGCGACCGCCGCCGCCCTCGCCGTCGCCGCGGCCCCGTTCCCCGCCCGGGCGGCCACCCGGCCCCGCATCGCCACCGCCTTCACCCTCCCCGGCGACCGTGTCTACCCGGAGGGCATCGCCCTGGACCCGCGCACCGGCGACGCGTACGTCGGCTCGTACACGACCGGCGCCGTCTACCGCGCCGCGGCCGGCAGCCGCACCGCCGAGGTCTTCCTGCCGGCGGGAGCGGACGGCCGTACGACCGCCAACGGCCTGAAGGCCGACCGCGCGGGCCGGCTCTGGGTCATCGACTCCACCACCGGCGTCGACGTCTACGACCTGCGCGACCGCTCCCTCGTCGCCCGCTTCGAGGTACCGGCCGGCGACACCCGCTTCCTCAACGACCTGGTGATCACCGACGACGGCACGGCGTACCTCACCGACAGCGTGCTGCCCGTGCTCTACCGCGTCACCCCCGCCGAGGTGGCCCGCGCCCGGGGCGGCCGTCTGCCCCTCACCCCGCACTACGACCTGAGCGGCGCCGTGCCGTCCCACCCGTCCGGCTCGTTCACGCTCAACGGCATCGTCGCCGACCCGACCGGACGCCTGCTGTTCGCCGTCGACATGACCGGCGGCGGCCTCTTCCGCGTGGACACCGTCACCGGCGCCGTACGCCAGGTCACCCTCCAAGGCGGCGACCTCGTCCACGGCGACGGCCTGGAGCTGTCCCACCGCACCCTGTGGGCCGCCCACAACGCCACCAACACCCTCACCCGCTGGCGCCTGTCCGCCGACGGCACCACCGCCCGCCTCGAACACCGCCTCACCGACCCGGCCCTCCAGGTCCCCACCACCCTGGCCCGCTCCCACGGCCGACTCCTGGTCGTGCGCTCGCAGTTCGACAAGGGCGGCCCGATGGGACCGGGCGTACCGGAGACGCCGTTCACGGTGGCGCGGGTGTCGGGCATCTGAACCGCCCTCCCCGGGCGGGGTCAGCCGTGCCCCGCCGCCCTCACTCCGCGCTGCACCACCGTGCGCTGCCCGTGCAGCCGCAGTCCGGCCTTGGCCCACTCCGCGCGGCCTCGCTCGGCGAGAAGGTCGGCACCGCACCGGTCCGCCAGTTCGACACCCTCGGACAGCAGCTCGGCCACGCGGTCGGGGTGGCCGGCGCGCCTGAGTTCAGCGCCGAGGTCGATCAGCGCCTCCGCGTACGCGTGCTGGTTGGGGGACCCGCTCAGTACCTCCACGGCGCGCTCCCGCAGCGGCAGGGCGTCGCCGTCCTCGGCCACCGCCGCGCTGAAGGCCAGCGCTTCGCCGATGGCGGTCGGCGTGCCGTAGTGCTCCGCCCGGCGCAGCATCTCCGCGGCCAGGGCGCGGGCGCGCCCGGGGTCCTCGTCGGCGACGGCGACTGCGAGGTGTCCGGCCCACGGGCACCAGGTCGGGTTGAGGATGCCCTTGGCCTCCAGCCGCTTCCCGGCGGCGGTGAGCTGGGCCTCGGCCTCCTTGCGCAGACCGCGCGCGAGAAGCAGCCGTCCGCAGACCGTCTGGGTGTCGGGGAAGACCACCGCGTTCGGGTAGGGGGGCGCGAAGTCGTACGTCTCGGCGACGCGCAGCGCCTCCTCGACCCGGCCCCGGGTCAGCAGGACGTCGAGCAGCAGTCCGACCGCGTACCACTGGGCGGGCACGCGGGGGCCCACCCGCTCGGCCAGGCGCACTCCCTCACGCGCGCAGTCCTCCGCCTTGCCGAGCATCCCGCGCCGGTACCAGACCAGGCCGAGGAGGGTGAAGCCGAAGGAGAGGTGGGCGCCGCCCCAGCCGACCCGTTCGCACTCGGCGATGGCCGAGGTGAACAGTTCCTCCGCGCGGTCGCACTCGTCGGCGTACATGTAGCTGAGCGCGGTCATGCTCGGCAGTTCGAAGCCCCACTCCGGGTCGGTGTAGCTCAGGCCCAGGGAGCGTGCGGCGACGGCCAGCGTGTCGGCGGCCGGCTCCCCGCGCAGCATCGCGTCCCAGGTGCGCAGACACAGCAGGGCCCGTTCCTCGATGCCCGTTCCGGACAGTTGCTCGGCAAGCTGCGCCAGCCGGGCCGAGCGTACGGGCGCCTGCGCCTCGTGCGCGTCGAAGACCAGCCACAGATAGTGCGCCGCCTGCAGGCGCAGCCGCGCTCGGGGGGACTCCGTCCGGGCGGCCTCGGCTTCCGCGACGGCGGCCGCGTTGGCGAGCTGGTCGTTGTGCGCGAAGGCCTGGGCCAGCCGGAAGGTGACGTCCTCCCGGAGCGCGGAGTCCAGGGAGGGCTGCTCCAGGGCCGCCGTGAGGTGGTTGACGGTGGTGGCCGGGGCGGTGAGCAGGGCGGAGCAGCCGAGTTCGTAGAGCACGCCCGCGCGGTCCTTGGGCGCCGGTGGTTCGCGCAGCGCGCGTTCCAGACAGCGCCGGGCGGCGTCGGGCGCGCCCAGGCGGAGGTTCTCGCGCGCGGCGGCGCGCAGTTGCCGGACGGTCTCCGGGTCGCCCTCGGGATGGGTCTCCAGCAGGTGCCGGGCGGCGGCCGTGATGCCCAGGCCCGCGTCGGCCACCGCCCAGGCGGCCTGGCCGTGCATCGCGGTGCGGGTGGCCGGCGGGATGGCCTGGTACACGGCGGTGGCGATGAGCGGATGGATGAACTCCAGCGTGCGGGTGCCCGTGAGGATGCGAGCGACCCGCAGCTGGTCCAGTGCGCTCTGGGCCTCGGCCGGTGGCAGTCCGGCCACCGCAGCGGCCAGCTCCGGGGAGATCTCGGTACCGAGCACCGCGGCGGCCCAGGCGAGCCGGACGGCGGCGGGGCCGAGGCTCTCCAGCCGCTTGACCAGTCCGGTGCCGCGCGCGCTCGCGCCGAGTTCGCGCAGCAGCGGGACCGACTCCGCGTCCGGGGCGAGGCCGCGGTCCTGGGCCCTGGCGATGAGCTCGACGGCCTCGTAGGGGTTGCCGCCGGTGACCACCCAGCACTCGCGGCAGAAGAGGTCGTCGGCTCCCGCGCCGAGCGAACTCCGCACCAGCTCGCCCACCGCTTCCGGGCTGAGGGCGTGCAGGCGGATCGGGCGTGCGCTGCGGCCGTCGATCAGTTCGCGGAACGTCTGGGCCTCGGCGGGTACTTCGTCCGGGCGGTAGCCGAGGACCACCAGCACGGGAAGTTCCCGCGCCCGCACCGCGAACGCGGCCAGCCAGGCGAGCGACTCCAGATCACCCCAGTGGGCGTCGTCGAGGACGATCACGACCGGTGCCCGGCGCACGGCCACCTGGGTGACGACCCAGTCCAGGCCGTCCCGGACGCCCTGCGGGTCCGGTACGGCGGAACCGTTCTGCTGAGCGAACAGACCGACCGCCGGCCCGGCGATCTCGTACCACCCGCCGAAGATCTCGCGCCGCTCGGCCTCGCTGCAGGCCGCGAGGACGGGCTGCAGCAGCTGGCGTACGACGTGGAAGGGAACCGTGTGCTCCTGCTCGCTGCCTCGGGCGGACAGCACGGTGCAGCCCCGGGCGGCGGCTATGCGCCGGACCTCGCCCAGCACGGTCGTCTTGCCCAGCCCCGCGGCCGCGCTGAAGAACAGCAGGCCACCCCGCTTGCCCTCGCCGTCCCCGGCGCCCGCGCATATCTGCTCCACGGCGTACTGAGCGGCCGTCACCTCGTCTTCCCGCTCGTAGAGGTGCTTCTCCAGCCGATCGCGTCCGTCCACGACGGTGGCCCTCCCCTTACGGTGCCATCCCGACACTGCAGGGAAGCCTAGCGAACAGCGCATATATGCGGCAGAGTTGCGGAGAATTCACCCCGGAACCCACGAGTCCCCATCCCCCGACCCCAGAAATACGATACGGTCCGCCCGCCCCGGCCCGACCCGCTCCGCCGAGACCGGCCGTCGTCAACTCGCTGCCGAGAAGGTCGTGGGCGACAGGCTGTCATCAAGTGGGCCCGACGTGACGGGTGGCTGGAGACTGGGGGCATGGATGCCGCGCAGGCCGATGCCTATCTCCGCCGTCTCGGGGCCGCTCGCCCCGCCGCGCCCACCGACGCCGCCCTGCGGGAGCTGCAACTGCGGCACCTTCAGACCGTGCCCTTCGAGAACCTGTCGATCCACCTCGGTGAGGAGATCGTGCTGGAGGAGGGACGCCTGCTGGAGAAGGTGGTGGGCGCGCACCGGGGCGGGTTCTGCTACGAACTGAACGGGGCGTTCGGAGCGCTGCTCGCCGCACTCGGATTCGACGTGACGCTGCTGGCGGCGCGCGTGTACGGGAAGGAGGGGAAGCTCGGGATCCCGTACGACCACCTCGCGCTGCGGGTGCGGACGGCGGACGGCGGTGACTGGCTGGCCGACGTGGGCTTCGGGGCGCTGAGCCACTTCCCGCTCGTCTTCGGGGAGCGCGGTGAACAGGTGGACCCCGGCGGCACGCTGCGGATCGCGGCGGCCCCCGGCCCGGAGCCGCACGGCGACCTGGACGTGCTGCGGGACGACAAGCCCCAGTACCGGCTGGAGCTGCGCCCGCGCGCCCTCGGCGACTTCGTGGCCGGAGCCTGGTGGCACAGCACCTCGCCGGCCTCGCACTTCACACAGTCGCTGGTGTGCTCCCGCCTCACCAAGGACGGCGGGCGGATCACCCTCAGCGGCCGCACACTGACCACGACCGGGCTCGACGGAACCCGCGAGGTGCGGGAGCTGTCCTCCGACGACGAGGTGCTCACGGTGTATCAGGACAGCTTCGGCATCGGCCTCACCTCAGTCCCGGCCGTGCGGAACCACCACCGGAACTGACGCGGAAACCGCACGCCAAGAGAACCCAGTCGGCGTGCGGTAATCGCTCGGTCACACGTTGAAGCGGAACTCCACCACGTCGCCGTCCTGCATGACGTACTCCTTGCCCTCCATGCGGGCCTTGCCCTTGGCGCGGGCTTCGGCGACGGAGCCGGTCTCGACCAGGTCGTCGAAGGAGATGACCTCGGCCTTGATGAAGCCCTTCTGGAAGTCGGTGTGGATCACGCCGGCGGCCTCGGGGGCGGTGGCGCCCTTCTTGATGGTCCAGGCGCGGGACTCCTTGGGGCCGGCCGTCAGGTAGGTCTGCAGGCCGAGGGTGTCGAAGCCGACGCGGGCGAGGGTGGCGAGGCCCGGCTCGTGCTGGCCGACGGACTCCAGCAGCTCCAGGGCCTCGTCCTCGTCCAGCTCGGCGAGGTCGGCCTCCAGCTTGGCGTTCAGGAAGATCGCCTCGGCGGGGGCGACCAGGGCGCGCTGCTCGTTCTTGAAGTCGTCGTCGGTCAGTTCGTCCTCGTCGACGTTGAAGACGTAGAGGAAGGGCTTGGTCGTGAGGAGGTGCAGGTCGTGCAGGAGCTCCGCGCGCTCGGTGCCCTGGACGATGCCCTGGGAGAAGAGGGTGTCGCCCTTCTCCAGGATCTCCTTGGCCTCCTCGACGGCCTTGACCTTCGGCGCGACGTCCTTCTTGATCCGCGACTCCTTCTGGAGGCGGGGCAGGACCTTCTCGATGGTCTGGAGGTCGGCGAGGATCAGCTCGGTGTTGATCGTCTCGATGTCGTCCTTCGGCGAGACCTTGCCGTCGACGTGCACGACGTTCTCGTCCTTGAAGGCGCGGATGACCTGGCAGATCGCGTCGGACTCGCGGATGTTCGCGAGGAACTTGTTGCCCAGGCCCTCGCCCTCGGAGGCGCCGCGCACGATGCCGGCGATGTCGACGAAGTCCACCGTGGCCGGAAGGAGGCGCTCGGAGCCGAAGATCGACGCCAGCTTGGCGAGGCGGGAGTCGGGGACGCCGACCACGCCGACGTTGGGCTCGATCGTGGCGAACGGGTAGTTGGCCGCCAGCACGTCGTTCTTGGTCAGGGCGTTGAACAGGGTCGACTTGCCGACATTGGGCAGGCCGACGATTCCGATCGTGAGCGACACGTTGCGACTTCCCGTAGATGAGTGGGCCAGGGGGTGGGTGCCAGGGGCCAGAGACCGACACTGGCCGATCCACCAGTTTACGGCGTCCACGCCGGGCGGCTCCCGGGAGCGTCGAACGTCCGGCCAAGCTCTCCTCATCGGCGTGTCTGATGGGCGATTCGGCACATAAACAGACCTAAGTTGGTCCAATGGAGCAGCACAGAACGCGACCCCCGAACGACGGATCGCGACGCGGCACGCCGCCACCCGCGCACCTGCCGCCCCAGGCGCGGCGCCGCGCGGCCGACGTACGCAGGCCGTCCGACGTGCGCAGGCCGTCCGAGGTACGCCGCCCGGCCGACGTGCGCCGCCCCGCTCCGGCGGCGCAGCGGGACCCGCGGCGGGTCAGGGTCGCCCGGCCGGTGCCGCCCGGCCGGCGGCTGCCGAACCCCCGGCTCACCGGGCTCGGCGGGGGCCTGTTCTGCATGGCGGCCATGTTCCTGCTCGGCTGCCTGGACCAGGTGCTGTTCGGGGCGTCCCTGACGGTGTACGGGGTGCTGTTCCTGCCGGTGTGCGTGGCGACCGCGCTGTGGGTGCGCGGCAGCGACCTGCTGACCGCGCCGGTCGTCGTCCCCATCGCCTTCGCCGTGGGCCTGTTCCCGGTCGCCGACGGCAGCGCGGGGCTGCTCAGCCGGATGATGGGCCTGGTCACCGGGCTCGCCACGCAGGCGGGCTGGCTGTACGGGGGGACACTGGCCGCCGGGGTGATCGTGCTCGTACGCCGGGTGCGGTGGGTACGGAGGCGCCGGCGCCGCGGCTGAGCGACGGGCGGCCACCACCGGGCCGAGGCCCCGTCCCGCAAGCCCCTGCGGCCCGGCAAGGCCCCACCCCGCTGCTCGGCAAGCCCCCTGCGGCCCGACCCCGGCCCCCCTGCGGCCCGGCCCCGCTGCCGCCCGGCAAGCCCCTGCGGCCCGGCAAGGCCTCACCCCGCTGCTCGGCAAGCCCCCTGCGGCACGCCCCCGGCCCCCTGCGGCCCGGCCCCGCCGCCGCCCGGCAAGCCCCTGCGGCCCGGCAAGGCCTCACCCCGCTGCTCGGCAAGCCCCCTGCGGCACGCCCCCGGCCCCCCTGCGGCCCGGCCCCGCTGCCGCACGGCAAGCCCCTGCTGCCCGGCTACCCCTGGCCACCCTGCTGCATCTGGGACGCCCGCATCGCCGCTCCGACGATCCCCGCGTTGTTCTGCAGCTGCGCCGGCACGATCTCGGCCTTGACGCCCTCGATGAGCGGCAGGAACTTGTCGGCCTTGCGGCTGACCCCGCCGCCGACGATGAACAGCTCGGGCGAGAACAGCATCTCCACGTGGGCCAGGTACTTGCGCACGCGGCGCGCCCAGTGCTCCCAGGTGAGGTTCTCGTCCTCCTTGGCCTTGCTGGAGGCCCGCTTCTCCGCGTCGTGACCGCTCAGCTCCAGGTGGCCCAGCTCGGTGTTGGGGACCAGGACGCCGTCGACGAAGACGGCGCTGCCGATGCCGGTGCCGAAGGTGAGCAGGATGACGGTGCCCTGCCGGTCGCGGCCGGCGCCGAACTGCATCTCGGCGACGCCCGCCGCGTCCGCGTCGTTGACCACCGTCACCGGCAGGCCGCCCAGCCGGTCGCCGAACAGGGCACGCGCGTCCGTGTCGATCCAGCTCTTGTCGACGTTGGCAGCCGTACGGATCATGGCGCCGCCGGTGACCACTCCCGGGAAGGTCAGGCCCACCGGACCCGTCCAGCCGAAGTGGTCGATCACCTGCTTCACGCCGTCGGCCACGCCGTCGGGCGTCGCCGGGTGCGGGGTGAGCACCTTGCACCGCTCCTGGGCCAGGTCGCCCTTCTCCAGGTCCACTGGGGCACCCTTGATGCCGGATCCGCCGATGTCCACGCCGAAGATCTGCATGGCCCCACGTTACGACGCACGACGGACAGTCACGTCCTGGACGTACGGGACGACGTCCAGGACGTGGAAACGGTCACGCGTCCGCCGTACCCGATCCACCGCGCTCGGCGACCAGGGCGGCCGCCTCGTCGCGCAGGTCACGGCGGAGTTCCTTGGGCAGCGAGAACGTGATGGACTCCTCCGCCGCCTTGACCAGCTCGACGTCGCCGTAGCCGCGCTCGGCGAGCCACTCCAGGACCTGCTCGACCAGGACCTCCGGGACGGAGGCGCCGGAGGTGACGCCGACCGTGGTGACGCCCTCCAGCCAGGCCTCGTCGATCTCGCTCGCGAAGTCCACCAGGTGGGCGTCCCGGGCGCCGGCCAGCTTGGCGACCTCGACCAGGCGCTTGGAGTTGGAGGAGTTGCGCGAGCCGACCACGATGACCAGCTCGGCCTCGGCACCCATCTGCTTCACGGCGAGCTGGCGGTTCTGGGTGGCGTAGCAGATGTCGTCGCTGGGCGGGGAGACGAGGCCCGGGAACTTCGCCTTCAGGGCGTCGACGGTCTCCATCGTCTCGTCCACGGAGAGGGTGGTCTGGGACAGCCAGACCACCTTCGACTCGTCGCGGACCTGGACCTTGGCGACGTCCTCGGGGCCGTCGACCAGCTGGATGTGGTCGGGGGCCTCGCCGGAGGTGCCGATGACCTCCTCGTGGCCCTCGTGGCCGATCAGGAGGATGTCGTAGTCCTCGTTGGCGTAGCGGACGGCTTCCTTGTGGACCTTGGTGACCAGGGGGCAGGTCGCGTCGATGGTGGCGAGACGGCCGCGCGCGGCCTCCTCGTGGACGACGGGTGCCACGCCGTGCGCGGAGAACATGACGATGTTCCCCGGCGGCACCTCCTCCGTCCGCTCGACGAAGATGGCGCCCTTCTTCTCCAGGGTCTGCACGACGTACTTGTTGTGGACGATCTCGTGCCGGACGTAGATCGGGGCCCCGTACTGTTCCAGGGCCTTCTCGACGGCGATCACGGCGCGGTCCACACCGGCGCAGTAGCCTCGAGGGGCGGCGAGCAGGACACGGCGGCCAGGCGAAGCGGTCATGGGACCCATCGTAAGGCCGCGTTCGAGGGCGCCGAGATCGCGTGCCGGTCCCGTTCCGGGATGACGCGGGCGCATGTCCGACACCGGCCGCGACCCGGGGGCAGGCCGCGGGGCGACGGCGGGGCGGGTTGTCGGTGGGGGCCGTTACGCTCGGCGCATGGCTGTGAACACGTCGCCCGAAGCGCCGCTCCCGGTCGGTGAGGTCTCCCGGCTCATCGGGGGCTGGATCGACCGGCTCGGGGCGGTGTGGGTCGAGGGGCAGATCACGCAGTTGTCGCGGCGGCCGGGCGCCGGGGTCGTGTTCCTGACCCTGCGGGATCCGTCGTACGACATCTCGGTCAGCGTGACGTGCTACCGGCAGGTGTTCGACGCCGTCGCCGATGTCGTCGGCGAGGGCGCCCGTGTCGTCGTGCTCGCCAAGCCGGAGTGGTACGCGCCCCGGGGGCAGCTGTCGTTGCGGGCCGCCGAGATCCGGCCCGTGGGCGTCGGCGAGCTGCTGGCGCGGTTGGAGCAGCTGAAGAAGGCGCTCGCGGCGGAGGGGCTGTTCGCGGCGGAGCGGAAGAAGCCGCTGCCGTTTCTGCCCCAGCTGATCGGGCTGGTCTGCGGCCGGGCCTCCGCGGCGGAGCGGGACGTGCTGGAGAACGCCCGGCACCGCTGGCCCGCCGTCCGCTTCGAGGTGCGCAATGTCCCGGTGCAGGGCGTGCACGCCGTCCCGCAGGTCGTGCAGGCCGTGAAGGAGCTGGACGCGATCGAGGACGTGGACGTGATCATCGTCGCGCGCGGTGGCGGCAGCGTGGAGGACCTGCTGCCCTTCTCCGACGAGCAGCTGGTGCGGGCGGTGGCGGAGTGCCGTACGCCCGTCGTCTCCGCCATCGGGCACGAACCGGACAACCCGCTGCTGGACCACGTCGCCGACCTGCGCGCCTCCACGCCCACCGACGCGGCCAAGAAGGTCGTACCGGACGTGGGCGAGGAGTTCGAGCGGGTGCGGCTGCTGCGGAACCGGGCGCGGCGGTGCGTGGGGGCGTTCCTGGAGCGGGAGGAGCGGGGGCTCGCGCACGCGCTGGCCCGGCCTTCGATAGAGGACCCGCACCGGATGATCGACGAGCGTGCCGACCACGTCTCCTCGCTGCTGGACCGCGGCCGGCGCACCCTCGGCCACCTCCTGGACCGCGCCGACTCCGAGCTGACGCACACGCACGCGCGCGTGGTGGCCCTCTCCCCCGCCGCCACGCTCAAGCGGGGTTACGCGGTGCTGCAGAGGGCCGACGGGCACGTGGTGCGCGATCCGGAGGAAGTGACGGAGGGCGAGGCGCTGCGGGCGCGGGTCGCCGAGGGTGAGTTCACGGTTCGTGTCGATGGCTGATGGCCGCTGTCTAGGGTGGGTGGATGACCAGCAAGGTGGATGAGGCGCTCTCGTACGAGCAGGCGCGGGACGAGTTGATCGAGGTCGTACGGCGGCTGGAGGCCGGCGGTACGACGCTGGAGGAGTCCCTGGCGCTGTGGGAGCGCGGCGAGGAGCTGGCCAAGGTGTGCCGGCGCTGGCTGGAGGGGGCGCGGGCCCGCCTGGACGCGGCGCTGGCCGAGGAGGAGGCGGAGGAGGCCGCGCAGGCCGAGGGGGAGGGCGAGTAGGCAGCGCGTGGGGCGATGCGGTGGATCAATCAGCACCGTCCAGCGGATCTGCGCTGTGAAGCGGCTCACCACACCCCGGTTTTTGTTGAAGGTTGAACATACCTCGCGTAGGTTCGTCACCGTCAGCCGGCCCTGTCCGTCACGGGCCGGACGCGCACCCCGAGGAAGTCACGCATGTCTCTCGTTCTTGACCCCGCCGCCCAGGACCTGCTGTTCCGCGAGGCCCGCACCGCGAACGCCTTCACCGACGAGCCGGTGACCGACGAGCAGGTCCAGGCGATCTACGACCTGGTCAAGTACGGCCCCACCGCCTTCAACCAGACCCCGCTGCGCATCACGCTGGTCCGCTCTTCCGAGGCCCGCGAGCGCCTGGTGCAGCACATGGCCGAGGGCAACCAGGCCAAGACCGCCACCGCCCCGCTCGTCGCGATCCTCTCCGCGGACAACGAGTTCCACGAGGAGCTGCCCGCCCTGTTCCCGGCCTTCCCGCAGGCCAAGGACGTCTTCTTCGCCGAGCGCCCGGCCCGCGAGGGCTCCGCCGCGATGAACGCCGCCCTGCAGGCCGCCTACTTCATCGTCGGCGTCCGCGCAGCCGGCCTGGCCGCCGGCCCGATGACCGGCTTCGACTTCGAGGGCGTCCGCAAGGAGTTCCTGGACGACGACCACACCCCGCTGATGGTCGTCAACATCGGCAAGCCGGGCCCGGACGCCTGGTACCCGCGCTCGCCGCGCCTGGCCTTCGACGACGTCGTCACGACCGTCTGAGCCCCCGCGCCCCCACACCCCCACGAGAAGAGGCCCCCGGCAGTGCCGGGGGCCTCTTCTCATGTCTCGTGCGCCGAGCGCTCACTTCAACTGCAGCGCCGTCGCCATCTTCGTCAGCCGGTCGAAGGACGCGGTGCCCGCGACCACCGTGGTGGAGCCGGGGGTGTCCTCCAGGACGAGGGCGTCGTAGCGGCCACCCGTGTAGCGGGTCCAGGTACGGCCGTCGATCCGCTCGGTCCGCTTCGTCGCCGAGCCGCCCTGGCTGGCCTGGTCGATGACGTCGGCGCGCTTCTCGGTGGACTGCTCGATCTGCACGTACTGGCCGTCGGGGTCCTGGAACCCGAGGTGCCAGCGGTCGCCCTCGTCGCCCTGGAAGCGTACGGAGGTCGCCTTCCAGGTACTCGGCAGTCCCTCGGGTGCCGCCACCGGGTAGCTCGCCGCACGCCGTGCCGTGAGCAGCTCGACCCGGTAGTCGACCCTCTTGATGTCGGGAGCGTGATCGTCGTGCGGGACGAAGACGTAGATGACCGCCGCCGCGATTCCGATCACGGCCAGGGAGAGGATCATGTCCCGGACCGTCTTCTGCTTGCCGTACGTACCTGCCACGCCCCCTATCGTCGCAGGTGCCCGGAGCGCTCATCCGTGGGGTCCCCTGCTCATTTTGTCTGCCTAACGATAGAGTCGGAGTTCAACACCCTCATCCGGCCGTCGTCGTATCAGAAAGGTGCGCTCCGATGACCGAAAATCACCACCTGCCGTCCGAGCTCGACGTACCCTCCGAGGCTCCCGACCGGAACCTCGCCCTGGAGCTCGTCCGGGTCACCGAAGCCGCGGCGATGGCCGCGGGCCGCTGGGTCGGGCGCGGTGACAAGAACGGCGCCGACGGCGCCGCGGTGCGCGCCATGCGGACCCTCGTCTCCACCGTGTCGATGAACGGCGTCGTCGTCATCGGCGAGGGCGAGAAGGACGAGGCCCCGATGCTCTTCAACGGGGAGCGGGTGGGCGACGGCACCGGGCCCGAGGTCGACATCGCCGTCGACCCGATCGACGGCACCACGCTGACCGCCAAGGGCATGCCCAACGCGATCGCCGTCCTCGCGGCCGCCGAGCGCGGCGCCATGTTCGACCCGTCCGCCGTGTTCTACATGGACAAGCTGGTCACCGGCCCGGAGGCGGCCGACTTCGTCGACATCGACGCGCCCGTGGCCGTGAACATCCGCCGGATCGCCAAGGCGAAGAAGTCCACGCCGGAGGGCGTCACCGTCGTCATCCTCGACCGGCCGCGGCACGAGGGCCTGATCAAGGAGGTCCGGGAGGCCGGCGCCCGGATCAAGCTGATCTCCGACGGTGACGTCGCCGGCTCGATCTACGCGCTGCGCGAGGGCACCGGCGTCGACCTGCTGCTCGGCATCGGCGGCACGCCCGAGGGCATCATCTCGGCCTGTGCCGTGAAGTGCCTGGGCGGCACCATCCAGGGCAAGCTGTGGCCGAAGGACGACGAGGAGCGGGCCCGGGCGATCGACGCCGGGCACGATCTCGACCGGGTGCTGACGACCGAGGACCTGGTGAAGGGCGAGAACGTGTTCTTCGTCGCCACCGGCATCACCGACGGTGAGCTGCTGCGCGGCGTGCGGTACCGGTCCGAGACGGCGACGACCGACTCCATCGTGATGCGGTCCAAGTCCGGGACCGTGCGGAGGATCGACTCCGAGCACCGGCTGAGCAAGCTCCGGGCCTACAGCGCGATCGACTTCGACCGGGCCAAGTAACAACCGACGGGCCAGGCAACACCTGGCCTGCCGCATGGCAATGGGCGCCCTCTGTGCGGAGAGGGCGCCCATCGTCGTGTCTACGGCCTGCCTCAGCCCGCCATGCGGTTCGCCGCTGCCCTCGCCGTCTTCTTCAGCTCGACCTCGCGCCGGCGGCGCCTCGCCAGGACCACGCGGCGTTCGGCCGCGGTGAGGCCGCCCCAGACGCCGTAGGGCTCGGGCTGGAGGAGGGCGTGTTCGCGACACTCGACCATGACGGGGCAGCGGGCGCAGACGCGCTTGGCCGCCTCCTCACGGGAGAGCCGGGCGGCGGTGGGCTCCTTCGACGGGGCGAAGAAGAGGCCGGCCTCGTCTCGCCGGCACACCGCGTCGGTGTGCCACGGTGTGTCCTGGTCCCTGTCGCGTGCTGGCACCCGCTGGGCCGGAACGGCAGCTACCTGCAAGGACGAGATCGGCGGTTGCAGCACGGTCTACTCCTGACGACGGCTTCGCGAGCGAGAGACGATGCAGCAAGCCCTACCCGCTGTACGCGCGCCTATGCACAGCGTTTCCAACCGCGGGCGTGCAGATGGCGCGTTCACGCCCCCCGTCGGCGGTCCACCGGCCGTCAGCGGTCCAGGTGTTTGCGCAGCTTCTTGTCGAGCTTCTCCTGGACCCGCTCCTGCACCCGCTCGTGGACCCGCTCCAGGATGTCCGCCACGCGCTTGCCGCGCCTCGGGCGCGCCTCGACGTTGCCGAGCACGGCCCAGCCGTCGACGTAGACCACGGGCGCGTCGGACTCGACCGAGTCGAGGGTGTCGACCTCGAAGTTGCCGAGGACACCGCCGCCGGTGCCGCGCAGCGTCACGTTCTCGGGGACGCGGATCTGGACGTCGCCGAAGACCGAGACGGCCTTGATCACGACCTGCTGGTACTCGAAGATCGCCTCGCTGAGGTCGATCTCGACGCTGCCGAAGACCGCGTACGCGTGCAGCCGGCGCCCGGCGCGCCAGCGGCCCCGGCGCATGGCGCTGCTGAAGACGGCCACCACGCTGGCGTCGGCCTCGTCGGGGATCGTGCCGGGCGCCGGGCGGGGCGGGACCGGCGCGTAGGCGGGGGCGGTCGCCTGCTGGTGGGCGGCGGGCAGATCGCGGATGAAGGCGTCCAGCTCGCCGACCGTCTTGGTGTGCAGCACCCCCTCCACGCGCTCGGCGTGCTCCTCGGCGGTCAGCCGGCCCTCGGCCAGGGCCTCGCGGAGGATGTCGGCGACACGGTCACGGTCGGCGTCCGAGGCGCGCAGGTCGGACACGCGCGGCGCGGTGTCCGGCGCGGTGTCCTGGGGCTGGGCGTGCTTCTGAAGGTCCACGACAGCAGCGTACCGAAACGCGATAGATCGCGACTAGGGGGTGTGGACGGCGCGCGTGTCCGATGATCGCGCCGAGTGAGCCTTACCTCACAGGTTCCGCGCCGTCGGCAGGTTCTACGCTGGTGAGGCCCGCCAGCGTCGGCGGGCGCCGTCCGTAGAGTGAGGAATGGGCTGAGATGCCTGAGTTCGCGTACACCGATCTGCTTCCCCAGGGAGAGGACACCACCCCCTACCGGCTGGTGACCTCGGAGGGCGTGTCCACCGTCGAGGGACCGGACGGGCGCACGTTCCTCAAGGTGGAGCCGGAGGCGCTGCGCAAGCTGGCCGAGGAGGCCATCCACGACATCCAGCACTACCTGCGGCCCGCCCACCTGGCCCAGCTGCGGCGCATCATCGACGACCCCGAGGCGTCGTCCAACGACAAGTTCGTCGCCCTGGACCTGCTGAAGAACGCGAACATCGCAGCGGCCGGCGTGCTCCCGATGTGCCAGGACACCGGCACCGCGATCGTCATGGGCAAGCGCGGCCAGAACGTCCTCACCGAAGGTGAGGACGAGAGGCACCTCTCGCACGGCATCTACGACGCCTACACCAAGCTCAACCTGCGCTACTCGCAGATGGCTCCGCTCACGATGTGGGAGGAGAAGAACACCGGCTCGAACCTGCCGGCGCAGATCGAGCTGTACGCCACGGACGGCGGCGCCTACAAGTTCCTGTTCATGGCGAAGGGCGGCGGCTCGGCCAACAAGTCCTTCCTGTACCAGGAGACGAAGGCCGTCCTGAACGAGGCCTCCATGATGAAGTTCCTGGAGGAGAAGATCCGTTCGCTCGGTACGGCCGCGTGCCCGCCGTACCACCTGGCGATCGTCGTCGGCGGTACGAGCGCCGAATACGCGCTGAAGACCGCGAAGTACGCCTCCGCGCACTACCTGGACGAGCTGCCCGCCGAGGGCTCGCCGCTCGGTCACGGCTTCCGGGACAAGGAGCTGGAGGAGAAGGTCTTCGAGCTGACGCAGAAGATCGGCATCGGCGCGCAGTTCGGCGGCAAGTACTTCTGCCACGACGTCCGCGTGGTCCGCCTCCCCCGCCACGGCGCCTCCTGCCCGGTCGCGATCGCCGTCTCCTGCTCGGCCGACCGCCAGGCCGTCGCCAAGATCACCGCCGAGGGCGTCTTCCTGGAGCAGCTGGAGACCGACCCGGCGCGCTTCCTGCCGGAGACGACCGACGAGCACCTGGACGAGTCCTCCGACGTGGTGAAGATCGACCTCAACCAGCCGATGGACACCATCCTCGCCGAGCTGACCAAGTACCCGGTGAAGACCCGGCTCTCGCTGACCGGCCCGCTGGTCGTGGCCCGCGACATCGCGCATGCCAAGATCAAGGAGCGGCTGGACGCGGGCGAGGAGATGCCGCAGTACCTGAAGGACCACCCGGTGTACTACGCGGGTCCGGCGAAGACCCCCGAGGGCTACGCCTCCGGCTCCTTCGGTCCGACGACGGCCGGCCGCATGGACTCCTACGTGGAGCAGTTCCAGGCGGCGGGCGGCTCCAAGGTGATGCTCGCCAAGGGCAACCGGTCGAAGCAGGTCACCGACGCGTGCGACGCCCACGGCGGCTTCTACCTCGGCTCCATCGGCGGCCCCGCCGCCCGTCTCGCCCAGGACTGCATCAAGAAGGTCGAGGTCCTGGAGTACGAGGAGCTGGGCATGGAGGCGGTCTGGAAGATCGAGGTCGAGGACTTCCCGGCGTTCATCGTCGTGGACGACAAGGGCAACGACTTCTTCCAGGACCCGGCGCCTCAGCCGACGTTCACGTCGATCCCGGTGCGGGGTCCCGGGCTGGCGTGACACCCGCGGTGTGGCGGGGGACGGTTCTCGCCCCCGCCGCCCCTGCCCGTCCCCTCTCCGTCAAACGCCGGACGGGCCGACAACCCAGGTCACGAACGACGACCAGGCCGACGCGCCGAACACCAACGCCGGGCCGTGCGGGGCCTTTGAGTCGCGGACGGGGAGGCCGTGGGGGTGGTGGTCCAGCACTTCGAGGCAGCTGCCCTCGTTCCCGCCGCTGTACGACGACTTGCGCCAGCCCTTCAGTGCGGAGGCGTCGGGAATTACGTGCTGCTCAGTCATGGTGACCGTATTCCTTCGCGATCGACCGCATCAGAGCCAGCGACTCCTTCTGCGGGAGAGCATCTCCAAGCACGAGATCGTAGGCGCCCCGAATTCGCTCGACCAGGGCCGGTTCGTCGTGCAGCGTGCCCGCGAAGGCGCCTTCCTCATAGGCGGCCGGAGGCTGATCCTCGAACCACATCAGGGTGACCATGCCACCGAGCAGCGGGTGGCCTCCATGCCCCATCGGCACGATGTGCAGCCGGATCCGCTCAGCCTCGACCAGCCGTCCGAGGTGCTCGAGCTGACCCGCCATCACTTCCGGCCCGCCGATCTGCCGCCGCAACACGACCTCGTCGAACAGTGCCCAGACCATCGGCGCGCGGGGGTTCTCGAGGATCCGCGCCCGGTCGATTCGTGTGGCCACAGCTTGCGCACGCTCCTCCCCGACCAGCGGCGGGAAGGACGTATCCCGGAACACCGCATGCGCGTACGCCTCCGTCTGGAGAATCCCAGGAACGAACGACAGCGCGAACTCCCGGATGACCGACGCCTGTTGCTCCAACGCCATCGCCGCCTCGAAATGCGCCGCAACCGGTCTCCGCTCACTCCCCGGCCGGAAACTGGTCAGCGCGCCCCGCGTACCCAGCACCCCGTCCAGCCTCCGCGCGTCCTCCTGAGACGGCACCCTCCTCCCCGCCTCGATGTGCGCGATGTGCGTCCGCGACATGATCGCCGCCTCCGCCAACTCCTGCTGCGTCAGCCCCGCCGTCTCCCGCTGCTGTCGGAGCCAGTCACCGTACGCAGAACCCACGACGTACCCCCTTGCGGTCGATCACTCACTCAGCGTAACGAACGGGAACAACCCGGCGTGCCCGATCGCTATAACCGCCATGAGCGACTACCGCATCGAGCACGACTCCATGGGCGAGGTCCGCGTCCCCGCCACCGCCAAGTGGCGCGCACAGACGCAGCGTGCCGTCGAGAACTTCCCGATCTCCGGACAGCGACTGGAACGCGCCCACATCGCGGCGCTGGCCCGGATCAAGGGCGCCGCCGCCAAGGTGAACGCCGAACTCGGCGTACTCGACAAGGAGACGGCCGACGCGATCCAGGAGGCCGCCGCAGAGGTCGCCGAGGGCAGGTGGGACGACCACTTCCCGGTCGACGTCTTCCAGACCGGCTCCGGCACGTCGTCCAACATGAACACCAACGAGGTGGTCGCGACGCTGGCGAGCGAGCGGCTCGGCCGGGACGTGCACCCGAACGACCACGTCAACGCCTCCCAGTCGTCCAACGACGTCTTCCCGTCCTCGATCCACATCGCCGCTACGGCCGCCGTCACCCATGACCTGATCCCCGCCCTCGACCACCTGGCCGCCTCGCTGACGCGCAAGTCCGAGGAGTTCACCGACGTCGTGAAGTCGGGGCGTACGCACCTCATGGACGCCACGCCCGTGACCCTCGGGCAGGAGTTCGGCGGGTACGCGGCCCAGGTGCGGTACGGCGTCGAGCGGCTGAAGGCCTCCCTCCCCCGGCTGGCCGAACTCCCCCTCGGCGGCACCGCCGTCGGCACCGGGATCAACACCCCGCCCGGGTTCTCCGCCGCCGTGATCGAGGAGGTCGCCCGGGTCACCGGGCTGCCGCTGACCGAGGCCCGCGACCACTTCGAGGCGCAGGGCGCCCGGGACGGGATCGTGGAGACCAGCGGGCAGCTGCGGACCATCGCGGTCGGGCTGACGAAGATCGCCAACGATCTGCGCTGGATGGCGTCCGGTCCGCGCACCGGGCTCGCCGAGATCCGGCTGCCCGACCTCCAGCCGGGCTCCTCGATCATGCCGGGCAAGGTCAACCCGGTGATCCCCGAGGCCGTGCTCATGGTCGCCGCCCAGGTGATCGGCAACGACGCGACCATCGCCACCGCCGGCGCCTCCGGGAACTTCGAGCTGAACGTGATGCTCCCGGTCATCGCGAAGAACATCCTCGAATCCGTCCGGCTGCTCGCCAACGTGTCGCGACTGCTGGCCGACCGGACCGTCGACGGCATCGAGGCCGACCGTGAACGGGCCCGTGAGTACGCCGAGTCGTCCCCCTCCGTGGTGACCCCGCTGAACAAGTACATCGGCTACGAGGAGGCCGCGAAGGTCGCCAAGAAGTCCCTCGCCGAGCGCAGGACGATCCGCGAAGTCGTCCTGGAGGGCGGCTACGTGGAGCGCGGCGACCTCACTCTGGAACAGCTGGACGAGGCGCTGGACGTGCTGCGGATGACCCGCCCGTAGCGCGTCCGTAGCGTGCTCGCAGCCGCGAGCGAATCTTTCCGGCCACCTGCCCGCAACCGTGACCCGCGCCGCAGCGTCGTATGCCTAGGCCACCTAATATCTGTCCATGACGGACGACGGAGCGGTGAGACGAGTGGAAGCGGGCCCTGCGACCTACTGGACCCCCGGGAGCCAGATCCTGTGGCGGTACCGGGAGAACGCCGGCGATCACGTCCACATCGCGCGGCCCGTCACTGTCGTCCGGGACGACAAGGAGCTGCTCGCGGTGTGGCTCGCCCCCGGCACGGAATGCGTGAAGCCCGTGCTGACCGACGGCACGCCCGTGCACGTGGAGCCGCTGGAGTCCCGCTACACCAAGCCGCGCACGGTGCAGCGGGACCGCTGGTTCGGCACCGGTGTGCTCAAGCTGGCGCGGCCCGGCGAGCCGTGGTCGGTGTGGCTGTTCTGGGAGCCGGGCTGGCGGTTCAAGAACTGGTACGTCAACCTTGAGCAGCCGTTGGTCCGTTGGGCGCACGGTGTGGACTCCGAGGATCACTTCCTGGACATCTCCGTGCACCCGGACCGCAGTTGGCACTGGCGTGACGAGGACGAGTTCGCGCAGGCCCAGCGGGACGGGCTGATGGACGCGGGGACCGCCGAGCGGGTGCGGGCGGCCGGCGGGGCCGCGGTGGACGTGATCCGCGCCTGGGGTTCGCCGTTCGCGGACGGCTGGCAGCACTGGCGCCCGGATCCGTCCTGGGCGGTACCGTCACTCCCCGAGGACTGGGACCGTACGCCCGTGCACATGTCCTCATGAGACCCTTGATGCGCCCCCGGACCACAACCGTAGGATCGTCCTCCGCAAGGGCGCTGAGTTGTAACTCCCGGAGCATGCGCCGGGCTTGACCGAACGTCACCGAGGGGCGGCAGGACGTGAGCGAGGGGTACGAGGGCAAGACGGAGGCGGGCCCTGCGGGCTTCGCCGCCGGCACACGAGCAACCTCTGACCACGCGGGAATTCCGTTCCTGGGGCACGTATTCCGGGTATCGGGATTTCGGCGGGACCAACTGCGCGCCGGGCGCGCAGCCCCGGACGGATGGATTCGACACGCGTGACGGAGCAGCCCACCTCCTACGAACGCCCCCAGCCGGGCGTCGACCCCGCGGAGACCCGCGGGGCGCTCCTGCGTACCCCGGATCCGCTCGGCCCCTCGGCCTTACCGGCACAGGCGCGAGCGGACGGCCCACCCTCCGGTCCGGGGACGACAGCGCCCTGCGGCAAGGGGAACAAGGGCAAGAACCAGGGGAAGGAGCCCCCAGTCAACGGCCCCGAGCACTCCCAGCCGGCCACCGCGGAGTCCGGCACCCATCGGCCGCGTCCGGCGGAGGCCATTCCTCCGCAGCCGGGCGCCGAGCAGGAGCGGGCGCCGGGCGGCCAGGAGCGCCGTACCGGGCGGGGTCTGCCGCCGGGGCGGCCGATGCCGATGCGCCGCGACGGGGACCGGCTCCGGTTCGTGGGCGCGGCGACCCGGCGGATCGCCCGCGGCATCGATCTGGACGAGATCGTGATGGGGCTGTGCCGGGCCACCGTGCCGACGTTCTCGGACGCGATCCTGGTCTATCTGCGCGACCCGCTGCCGGTCGGCGACGAGCGGCCCACCGGCCCGGTGGTGCTGCGGCTGCGCCGCGCCGACCGGATACCGGACGAGCGGGGCGCCGAGGGCCAGCTGCCGCCGCTGTTCCCGGAGCCGGAGCCGGACCCCTCGGGCCTGGCCGCGTTCTCCGGGCCGTCGGCGGTGACCGCCGAGCTGTGCGAGGTGCGGCCGGGCGGCGCGCTCAACGAGGTGCTGCGCGGGGTGCGGCCGGTGTTCGCCGACACCCCCGGCGCGCGTGCCGCGCTGCCGGAACTGCTGGGCGAGGACGGTGAGTCGCTGGTCCCGGGCGGGCAGCACGCGATCCTCGCGCCGCTGCGCGGCCGGCGCCGGGTGATCGGCGCGGCGCTGTTCCTGCGCCGCCCGGAGCGGCTCGCGTTCGAGGCGGACGACCTGCTGGTGGCGGCGCAGCTGGCCACGCACAGCGCGCTCGGCATCGACAAGGCGGTGCTGTACGGCCGGGAGGCGTACATCGCCGACGAGTTGCAGCGCACCATGCTGCCCGAGACGCTGCCGCATCCGACGGGGGTGCGGCTGGCCTCGCGCTATCTGCCGGCCGCGGAGACGGCGCGGGTGGGCGGCGACTGGTACGACGCGATCCCGCTGCCGGGCAGCAGGGTGGCGCTGGTCGTCGGTGACGTCATGGGGCACTCCATGACCTCGGCGGCGATCATGGGCCAGCTGCGCACGACGGCGCAGACCCTGGCCGGGCTCGACCTGCCCCCGCAGGAGGTGCTGCACCACCTGGACGAGCAGGCGCAGCGGCTCGGCACCGACCGCATGGCGACCTGCCTGTACGCGGTCTACGACCCGGTCACGCACCGCATCACGATCGCCAACGCCGGTCATCCGCCGCCGGTCCTGCTGCATCTGGGCGGCCGGGCCGAAGTGCTGCGGGTGCCGCCGGGGGCGCCGATCGGGGTCGGCGGTGTCGACTTCGAGGCGGTCGAGCTGGACGCGCCCGCCGGGGCGACGCTGCTCCTCTACACCGACGGCCTGGTGGAGTCCCGGCTGCGGGACGTGTGGACCGGCATAGAGCAGTTGCGGGAGAAGCTGGCCGCGACCGCGCAGCTGACCGGTCCCGATCATCCGCCGCCGCTGGAGGCCCTCTGCGACGAGGTGCTGGACATGCTCGGGCCGGGCGACCGGGACGACGACATCGCGCTGCTCGCGGCCCGCTTCGACGGGATCGCGCCGAGCGATGTGGCGTACTGGACGCTGGAGCCGGAGGACGCGGCCCCCGGCAAGGCGCGTCGGCATGCCCGGAAGGCGCTGTCCCGCTGGGGTCTGGAGGACCTGACGGACTCGGTGGAGCTGCTGGTCAGCGAGGTGGTCACGAACGCGGTGCGGTACGCCGAGCGTCCGGTGACCCTGCGGCTGCTGCGCACGGACGTGCTGCGCTGCGAGGTCGGCGACGACGTGCCTCAGCTGCCGCGGCTGCGCCAGGCCCGCGCCACCGACGAGGGCGGCCGGGGTCTGTACCTGGTCAACAAGATGGCTCGGCGCTGGGGCGCGACCCGGCTGTCCACCGGGAAGGTGGTCTGGTTCGAGCTGAACCGGAGCTGACCTCCGCCGACAGGTGGTGTGACGACGCGAAGGGCGCCCGGCGTGTGCCGGGCGCCCTTCGCTGTGCCCTGTGTGGACCGTGGGCCGTGTTACTGAATCTGGCCGTCGGGGTTCAACGGTTCCTCGGGCGAGGTGCCCGTCGTCGGCAGCCCGGTGGTCGGCGTCTGCGTCGGAGTCTGCGTGGGCGGTGTCTGGGTCGGGGTGGTGGTCGTCGGCGTCTGCGACGGCGTCCGGGTCGGCGGCTCGGACGTCGGCGCTTCAGTGGTCGGCGTCTGCGACGGCGTCTCGGTCGGGGACTCGCTGTACGTCGGCGTGTCCGTCGGCTCGACGGCGGCGCCCTGGGTGGTGTTCAGGTCGAACTTGGCCGCGTCGGTCACGCCGAAGGTGTAGGCCGCCCAGATCTTGGCGGGCGGACCGCCGCCGTTGACGCGGCCGCCGCCCATCGCGCCCTTGAGCGAGACATGGGCGAACTTCTTGATCGGCTGTCCCTCGCAGCTGGTGCCGCCGTCCTTGGCCGCCTCGCCGAACAGTCCGACGGAGGTGACCAGGTCCGGGGTGTAGCCGGTGAACCAGGCCGAGCGGTTGCAGTCGGAGGTACCCGTCTTGCCGGCCACCTGCTGGCCGTCGCGCAGCGGGTTCCGCGCCACCGAGTCCCGGGCCGTACCGTCGTCGACCACGCCGGTCAGCACGGAGGTGACGGTGTCGGCGGCGGTGCGGCTGATCACCTGGCTGCCGATCGGGTCGGGCATCTCGACGGAGTGGTCCTTCTGCTCCGCCGACTTCACGATGCTGGGGGTCACCTTGTAGCCGTGGTTGTCGAAGGTGGCGTAGATGCCGGCCATCTCCAGCGGGCTGGCCCCCATCGAGCCGAGGGTCTGGGCGGGCACCGCCTGCATGCCCTCGGTGTCCATGCCGAGTTCCTTGGCCGTGTCCATGACCTTGGGCATGCCCACGTCCACACCCATCTGGGCGAAGACGGAGTTGACGGAGTTGTTCATCGCCTTCTGGACGGTGATCTTCCCGTAGCTGCGTTCGTCCTCGTTGGGCGGGGCGAAGCCGACCTTGCTGCCGTGGTCGAGGACCGGGCGGCGGTTGGTGCCGTCGTAGACGGTGTCGGCGTTGATGGGCTTGTCGTTCTGCGTGGTGGCCTGGTCCTCCAGCGCGGCGGCGAGGATGACCGGCTTGAACGTCGAGGCGGGCTGGAAGTCCTTGCGGGTGACGTTGCTCTGCCAGTGCTTGAAGTAGTCCGTGCCGCCGTACAGGGCGACGATCCGGCCCGTCTTGGGGTCGACGGACACGGCGCCGGCCTGGACGTCACCGTCGACCTTGCGCTTCTTCGGGTCCAGCTTGCTGGTCAGCTCGGCCTTGACGGCCTTCTCCAGCGCCGCCTGCTTCTTCGGGTCGATGTTCAGGGTGATGGTCCAGCCCTGGTCCTCGACCTTGGCGGCCGCCTCGGACCGGGTGAGGCCCTCGTCCTTCATCAGCTTCTGTTCGAGCTGGGAGTTGGCGAGGGAGACCAGGTAGCCCTTCTGGCCCTCCATGCCGGGGGCACCCTTGGGCTCCTTGGGGAAGGGGAACTTCATGCCCTGGCGCTCGGACTGGTCGAGCCAGCCCTCCTTGACCATGTTGTCCAGGACGTAGTTCCAGCGTGCCGTCACCAGACGCTTGCCGGTGGGGCTCGCGGCCGCCCAGTCGTACTGACTCGGCGCCTGGAGCAGCGCCGCCAGGTAGGCGCCCTGCGCGACCGAGAGCCTCTGGGCGTCGACGCCGTAGTAGGCCTGCGCGGCGGCCTGGATGCCGTAGGCGCCGCGGCCGTAGTAGCTGGTGTTGATGTAGCCCGCGAGGATCTCGTCCTTGGACTTCTCCCGCTCGACCTTGAGCGAGATGACCAGTTCCTTGAGCTTGCGGGTGACGGTCTGGTCCTGGTTCAGGTAGTAGTTCTTGACGTACTGCTGGGTGATCGTCGAGCCGCCCTGCTTGCCCTTGCCGGACAGCGTGTTGACCAGGCCGCGGGCGGTGCCCTTGAGGTCGACGCCGGGGTCGCTGTAGAAGGACTTGTTCTCGGCGGCGACGAAGGTCAGCTGGACCTTCCGCGGCACCTTCGACAGGTCGACGATCTCGCGGTTGACCTCGCCGTCGCGCGCCAGGATCGAGCCGTCGCTGTACTTGTAGACGTTGCTCTGGCGCTGGGCGGCGATGTTGCCCTTGTTTGGGACGTCGACCGACATGTACAGGACGATGAAGCCGCCGATGCACAGCAGGCAGAAGCCGAAGAACGTGCCGAGGATCTTCTTCCAGGTGAAGAGCCGGCGTATTCGGCCCTTGGGGGGCTTGCCGGACGCCGCGGTCGCCGGGGACCCCGAGCGTCGCCTGGGCGCCGCGCGGTGGCCGCCGCGCTGCCGCGCTCGTCTCTCTTCCGCTCGTCCCATGGGTCTCTTGGCTCCGCTTCCGTGTCGGGGTCAGCTCCGAAAGCTAACACCCGCCTCTATGACAAAGGGCGTCTGATCCGCTCTTTTACGGACGTGAGAATCAGCACCCGCCCCAAGGGAACCGACGGCTCCCGCTGCCGCAGGGTTGCCTGACGATCGGATTCCGCTTGGCCGGCGGTTCACCGTGGGCTGTTGCGGAACTATGACACGGGGCGTATACACACCGCGTATACACCGTGTGTAGAGTGCGGGCATGTCCATCGGTCACACCCTCCTAGGACTCCTGGAGTCCGGCCCCCGACACGGCTACGACCTGAAGCGGGCCTTTGACGAGAAGTTCGGTCACGACCGGCCGCTGCACTACGGCCAGGTCTACTCGACCATGTCCCGGCTGCTGAAGAACGGGCTCGTGGAAGTCGACGGGATCGAGACGGGCGGCGGACCCGAGCGCAAGCGGTACGCCATCACCGACGCCGGCGTCACCGACGTCGAGCGCTGGCTCGCCACCCCGGAGAAGCCGGAGGAGTACCTCCAGTCGACGCTGTACACCAAGGTCGTCCTCGCGCTGCTGACCCACCGGAACGCGGCCGACATCCTCGACACCCAGCGCGCCGAGCACCTGCGCAGCATGCGGATCCTCACCGACCGCAAGCGCAAGGGCGACCTCGCCGACCAGCTGATCTGCGACCACGCCCTGTTCCATCTGGAGGCGGACCTGCGCTGGCTGGAACTGACCGCCGCGCGCCTCGACAAGCTCAGCGCGGAGGTGGCCCGATGACTCCCCCGCCCGGCTCCCTGCTCGCCGCCGAGGACCTGCGCAAGGCCTACGGCCCCACGGTCGCCCTGGACGGCGCCGCGTTCTCCATCCACCCCGGCGAGGTCGTCGCCGTGATGGGCCCCTCCGGGTCCGGCAAGTCCACCCTGCTGCACTGCCTCGCCGGGATCGTGCCGCCCGACTCGGGTTCGATCACCTATGCCGGCCGTGAGCTGGCGACCATGTCCGACGCCGAGCGCAGCGCGCTCCGGCGCAGCGAGTTCGGGTTCGTCTTCCAGTTCGGGCAGCTCGTACCGGAGCTGACCTGCGTGGAGAACGTGGCGCTGCCGCTCAGGCTGAACGGCACCTCCCGCAAGGCGGCCGAGCAGGCTGCACTGGGCTGGATGGAGCGGCTCGAGGTCGACGACCTGAAGGGCAAGCGGCCCGGCGAGGTCTCCGGCGGCCAGGGGCAGCGGGTCGCGGTGGCGCGGGCGCTGGTCACCGGGCCCCGGGTGCTGTTCGCCGACGAGCCGACCGGCGCGCTGGACTCGCTCAACGGCGAGCGCGTGATGGAACTGCTGACGGACGCGGCCCGCTCGACCAACGCGGCCGTCGTCCTCGTCACGCACGAGGCCCGGGTCGCCGCCTACTCCGACCGCGAGATCGTCGTACGCGACGGGAAGTCCCGGGACATGGAGCGCGCCATATGAACGTGCGGCAGTGGTCGCGGGACCTCGGCATGGGGGCCCGGTTCGCCTTCGCCGGCGGGCGCGAGGGGTGGGTCCGGATGCTGCTGACCGCGGTCGGCGTCGGACTGGGCGTCGCGCTGTTGCTGCTGACGACCGCGCTGCCGAACGTGTTCACCATGCGCGACCGGGTCGGGAACGCCCGCTACGACTACTCCTCCTCCAGCACCGCCCCGCCCAAGGCCGACAACACCCTGCTGCTCGCGTCGACCGACACCACATGGCACTCGAAGGACGTCCGGGGCCGGCTCCTCGAACCCGAGGGCGCGCGGGCGCCGCTGCCGCCGGGCCTCGACCGCTTCCCGGGCCCGGGCGAGATGGTGGTCTCGCCCGCGCTGAAGGAACTGCTCTCCTCCGACGGCGCGAAGCTGCTGCGCGAGCGGCTGCCGTACCGGATCACCGGCACGATCGGCGAGAGCGGCCTCATCGGCTCGCACGAGCTGGCGTACTACGCGGGCGCCCGGGGCATGCACCCCGGGGACGGGGGCTCGCGGGTGGAGCGGCTGACCGCGTTCGGTGTTCCGCACCCGACGTCCGAGAAGGCCGACCCGGTGCTGATCATGATGGTCCTGGTCGTGTTCGTCGTCCTGCTGATGCCGGTGGCGGTGTTCATCGCCGCGGCCGTGCGCTTCGGCGGCGAGCGGCGCGACCGCAGGCTGGCCGCGCTGCGACTGGTGGGCTCCGACAGTCGGATGATCCGGCGGATCGCGGCCGGCGAGGCACTGGCCGGGGCCCTGCTCGGGCTGGTCGTCGGTACGGGGTTCTTCCTGGTCGGGCGCCAGGTGGCGGGCTCGGTGGAGATCCTGGGCGAGAGCGTGTTCCCCAGCTACCTCGACCCCTCCCCCGCGCTCGCCCTGCTGGTCGCGGTGGCGGTCCCGGCCGCCGCCGTCCTGGTCACGCTGTTCGCGATGCGCGGGGTGGTCGTCGAGCCGCTCGGCGTGGTCCGCACGGCCAAGCCGGCGCGCCGGCGCCTGTGGTGGCGGCTGCTGCTGCCCCTGGCCGGCCTCGCGGCGCTCTACCCGATGGTCGGCCAGGGCCGGGAGAACGGGAACTTCAACGAGTACCTCGTCGTCGGCGGCGTGATGCTGCTGCTGGTCGGCGTGACCGCGCTGCTGCCGTGGGTCGTGGAGCGGGTCGTCGCCCGGCTGGGCGCGGGCTCGGTGTCCTGGCAACTGGCGGTACGACGGCTGCAGTTGAGCAGCGGTACGGCGGCCCGCATGGTCAACGGCATCGCGGTGGCGGTCGCCGGGGCGATCGCGCTGCAGATGCTCTTCGCGGGCGTGCAGAGCCAGTACACCAAGGACACCGGCCGGGACACCGGCCGGGCACAGATGCAGATCGACCTGGACCGTACGGGCCGACTGGCCGACGTGGAGCGGGAGTTCGACCACACCAAGGGCGTGCGGGTCTCGGTCGCCCTGGCCGGCGGATCGTATTCGGAGAAGCGTCTCGACCCCGACCAGAACATCAGTCTGACCATGGGCGACTGCGCGGCCCTGCGCGAGGTGGCCCATCTGCCGTCGTGCCGGGACGGCGACGCGTTCGCGCTGCGCGACACGGCGGACGACGCCACGGCACGCGCCATGATGCGGCCCGGCCGGCACGTGTACATCGACGCCTCGTACGGTGACGGGACGCGCGGCGGTGAGGTCACGTGGACCGTTCCGGCCGGCGTGCGGAAGGTGACCAGCCGCGAGGACTCCCTGCTGCACGGCGGTGGCGGCCTGCTGGTCACCCCGTCCGCCCTGCCCGCCAAGGCCCTGCCGACGCTGTACAACCAGGTCTACGTCCGGCTCGATCCGTCGGTGCCGGACGCGGAGGAGTACGTGCGGAACACCGCGGCGCGGGTGGACCCCCTCTCCAACGCGTGGCGCTGGTCGTCGACCGAGGAGTCCTCGAAGTTCGCCTCCCTGCGCACCGGCCTGTTCATCGGCGCGGCCTGCGTGCTGGCGCTGATCGGCGCGAGCCTGCTGGTCTCCCAGCTGGAACAGCTGCGCGAGCGGCGCAAGCTGCTGTCGTCGCTGGTCGCCTTCGGCACCCGGCGCCGCACCCTGGGCCTTTCGGTCCTGTGGCAGACGGCCGTCCCGATCGCCCTGGGCCTCCTGCTGGCCTCCCTGGTGGGCCTCGCCCTCGGTGCGGTCCTGCTCCGCATGGCGGCCACCCCGGTCACCGTGGACTGGGCAAGCGTCCTCTCCATGACCGGCTTCGGCGCGGCCGTCGTCCTGGCGGTAACCCTCCTCAGCCTCCCCCCACTGCTCCGCCTGATGCGCCCGGAGGGACTGCGGACGGAGTAGGCATGGGCACGAGGGCCCCTCTCCGGCACGGGGAAGGGGCCCTCGTGCCGTTCCGTCACAGGTTGTGTTCGCGGACGACCCTTCGGGACTGGGCGAAGAGCATGCCGACGTTGACGGATTTGCGGCAGACGACCACGGCGACGACGTCCTGCTGCTCGGTCATGCGGATGAACAGGTGGGTGAGGTTCTCACTGTTGACGAGGATCTCCTGGAAGAAGTGGGTGTCGTCGGCGATGCCCCGGCGCTCCTTGAACACGTCCTCGATCATCACGACCGTACGGCCCTGGAACAGGTCGAGGGTGGCGCCCGCCAGCAGGTCCAGCACCTCCGGCGGGTGGTTGTCGACCGTCTCGTACGACAGCAGCATGCCGGTCGACATGTCGACCACACCGGCCGCGACACAGTCCGGCGCGTCCGTGCGCAGTGACTTCACCAGGCTCATCACCTGGTCGGAAAAGCCCGGCGTCATCCGCTTCGTCGCCATGGTTCACACTCCCTCAGGGGTCTTGTCGGTGAGGATCGAGTCGATACGGTCCAGGGCCGGGTGGGTCGCCCGGTGCAGGCGGTCCACGTCCAGGCCCTCGTCGCCGAGCACCACCATCAGGGCGGTGTCGCCGACGGCGTAGTAGGCGACGCAGCCGTGGCTGCCGTAGGTCACCGTCTGCCGCAGCGCTCCGCGCGCGGTGGCCTCGGTGGTGCGGCGCGCGAGGCCCAGACCCGCGGCCGCGAGGGCGGCGAGGCCCTCGGGGTCGATCGTGTCCGTGGTGTCGGCGGCGATGAGTATGCCGTCGGCCGCCGCGAGCGCGGTGTCGGTTATTCCGGTGACCCGTTCTCGCAGCCCGCGCATCTCCCGCGCCAGGGCTTCGTGGTCCATTGTGGTGAACTCCCTCGTTTCTCAACTGGGTTCGGCCGCTACGGCCGACAACACGGCGTTCTCAATCGGCGGCGTGGTGCCGCAGGCGGAAGAACCCCCTCCAACTCGTCCCGCTCTTCGGCGGATCGAGAGCTTCGGTGATGCCGCTGGCGCCGGGATCACGGCGCGGCAGTTCGGCGGGGACGGGGGCCTGCTCGGGTGTGTGCTGCGGCGGGGGCGACGGCTCGCGCGGACGTACCAGGGGCGCCCGTGACGGCAGCCGGACCGGGATCTCGGCGGGCCGCGGAGCGCACTCCAGGATTCCCTCGCCGAGCATGCGCGCGATCTCCACGGTCACGGTGTAGACCCCGCGCCCGGTGCGGAAGGCGAGGTCGCGGGCGGTGCAGCGGCCGTCGGCGTGGGCGAACAGCTCCCGCTGCAGCGGGGAGAGCGGCCAGGCGGGCGGGGCCGCGGCGGGGCGGGGACGCTCCCGGTCCGGTCGCACGGGGTACGGCAGCCCGGCCAGGGCGGTCAGTTTGCGGACGGCTTCCTGGAGCAGCCGGGCGGGCGCCTCGCCGACGGCGATCGGGGCGTGCGGTTCGGTGCCGGTGACGCGTTCGCAGGCGTCGACCGTGCCCGCGAGGACGGCGAACGCCGCGTCCTGCAGGGCCATCACGCACACGACTCTGAGCTGGGCGGCCCCCGCGTAGCCGTGGGCGATCAGCCCGGCGGCCGGCCAGCTCGCCCCGTCGGACTCCCGTACGAGCCGGGCCCACTGCTCGCCGTCGATCCGGTCGGAGCGCAGCAGCAGCGCCTCGGGGCCGGGGGAGCCGGGGCTCGCCGCGGCGACGACGAGCCCGTCGCGGAGGTGGAAGGCACCGCCGGGGCTGCCGGACACCCGCAGTTCTCCGGTGAATCCCTCGCGCCCGCACTCGGTCAGCGCGTGGGCGAGCCGGCCGTAGCCGGCGCCGTCGAGGGCATTCCGAACGTCCGACATCACACCCCTTGGCTTTTCGCACAGACGCCTGACACGTCGCACCGAGGGGGTATGTGTATCAGTTCGGGGGCATATTTCAGCCGGGTATTTCCCGGCTGTCCTGAGCTGACAGAAGTTGGGCCTTCGAGGCGCTCATATCACCTTTGTTCGACACTCATTTGATCGATTTGATCAACCTGAGACCGGTCCTCGAGGACCCGTACCGGCAGCGGGTTCATGGCCTCGCGCAGCGCGGCCGCCAGTTCCCGGTACTCGGCGCCGCGGGCGGCGCCGCCGCGCATGGCGAGGGCGATACGGCGGCTCGGCGCGGGATCGGCGAACGCGCCGGTGAGGAGCTGGGTGCTGCGGGTCGTCTCCAGCTTCAGGGCGGTGCGCGGCAGCAGCGTGCAGCCGAGGCCGCCGGCGACGAGCTGGACCAGGGTGGAGAGTCCGGCCGCGGTGGTGGTGACCGGGGCGTTCTCGCGCCCGGCCTCCCGGCAGATGTCCAGGGCCTGGTCGCGCAGGCAGTGACCCTCGTCCAGGAGCAGCAGGTTCAGCTCCTTGAGCGCCTCGCGCGGGATGCCCTCGCGGCCGCCGAGCCAGTGGTCCAGCGGGGTGACGAGCACGAAGTCCTCGTCGAACAGCGGGAGTTCGACGACCCCGGGCACACCGAGCGGCACGGCCAGCAACAGCAGGTCGAGCCGTCCGGAGTTCAGGCCCTCGACGAGGCTCGCGGTCTGCTCCTCGTGCACCTGGAGGTCGAGCTGCGGGTACCGCTCGTGCACCAGCCGCAGCACGGTGGGCAGGAGATACGGCGCGACGGTCGGGATCACCCCGAGGCGCAGCGCCCCGGTGAACGGCGCCCGGACCGCCTCCGCCTCCTCCAGCAGCGCCCCGACCTCGTCCAGCACCGCCCGGGCCCGCACTGCGAGGCGCTCACCCGCGGGCGAGAGCAGCACCTTGCGCGTCGTACGCTCGAGCAGGGTGACACCCAGGGCCTCCTCCAGCGCCGAGACCGCGCCGGACAGGGCGGGCTGGCTCATGCCGATGGCGGCGGCCGCGTCCCGGAAGTGCAGGTGCTCGGCCACGGCGACGAAGGCCCGCAGCTGGGAGAGGCTCGGCTGCTTCCGCTTGCCGCTACTGACAGTCACTGATAACTACCTCCGATCAACATGACCGAGTGTAGCTATTTCCCTAATCAATGCACCCTGTGCCAACATCATCAGCGTCCAACCCATGGGAAACACCCTCAAAAGGGGTCTTTCCTCGCTGCAAGGAGAGCATGTGCTCACTGTCGGTGACAAGTTCCCCGAGTTCGAACTGACCGCCTGCGTCTCGCTGGAGAAGGGCAAGGAGTTCGAGACGATCAACCACAAGACCTACGAGGGCAAGTGGAAGATCATCTTTGCGTGGCCCAAGGACTTCACCTTCGTGTGCCCGACCGAGATCGCCGCGTTCGGCAAGCTGAACGACGAGTTCGCCGACCGTGACGCCCAGATCCTCGGCTTCTCCGGTGACTCCGAGTTCGTCCACCACGCCTGGCGCAAGGACCACGACGACCTGCGTGACCTGCCCTTCCCGATGATGGCCGACTCCAAGCACGAGCTGATGCGCGACCTGGGCATCGAAGGCGAGGACGGCTTCGCCAAGCGCGCCGTCTTCATCGTCGATCAGAACAACGAGATCCAGTTCTCCATGGTGACCGCCGGCTCCGTCGGCCGTAACCCCAAGGAGGTCCTGCGGGTCCTGGACGCCCTGCAGACCGACGAACTGTGCCCCTGCAACTGGACCAAGGGCGAGGACACGCTGGACCCGGTCGCGCTGCTGGCCGGTGAGTGACCCATGTCGCTCGACTCGCTGAAGTCCCGCATCCCGGACTACGCCAAGGACCTCAAGCTCAACCTGGGCTCGGTCATCGGCAACTCCGACCTGCCCGCGCAGCAGCTGTGGGGCACGGTGCTGGCGACCGCCATCGCCTCCCGTTCCCCGATCGTGCTGCGCGAGCTGGAGCCTGAGGCGAAGGCGAACCTCACGCCCGAGGCGTACACCGCGGCGAAGTCCGCGGCCGCGATCATGGCGATGAACAACGTCTTCTACCGCACCCGGCACCTGCTGTCCGACCACGAGTACGGCACCCTGCGCGCGGGTCTGCGGATGAACGTCATCGGCAACCCCGGTGTCGACAAGGTCGACTTCGAGCTGTGGTCGTTCGCGGTCTCCGCGATCAACGGCTGCGGGCTGTGCCTGGACTCGCACGAGCAGGTGCTGCGCAAGGCCGGCGTCGACCGTGAGGTGATCCAGGAGTCGTTCAAGATCGCGTCCGTGATCCAGGCGGTCGGCGTGACCCTGGACGCCGAGGCGGTCCTGGCCGAGTAGGCAGAACCGGCACCGGCACCGGCAACCGCACCGGAGCCGGCAAGGGCAACGGCGCCCGAAGGCCCCCTCCCACTCTCCGTGGGCGGGGGCCTTCGTCATGCCGCCGGTGCGGACCCGGACCGGGGCCTGGGCGATGGCTAGGGCCTGTCTTCCGGATCAGGCCGGCTCCTGCCGACCGAGCCTCCTGGCGGACCCGAGCGGGGTCTGGTGCGTGCAGCTGCAAGGCGGAGGAGGGAGTCGACGCGGAGCGTCGGCGACCGACGACAACGCCGCAGATGTGCGTGCCAGACCCCGCGACCCCGGCAAGATCCGGAAGACAGGCCCTAGGCGTTCTCCTCGGCGGTGGCCGGGGCCACCGCCGGTTGCTCCGCGTCCGTGCGGGGCGTCGCCGTGGATTCCGATGCCGTCGACGGCGCGGGCTGCTTCAGGGCCGCTTCCTGGGAGTACACGCGCAGATAGCCCACCACCGTGTTCGTCACCGCCACCAGCGGTACGGCCACCACCGCGCCGCCGATGCCGGCCACCATGCCGCCGGCGGCCACCGTCAGGACCACCGCGAGCGGGTGGACGCGGACCGCCCGGCCCAGGATGAACGGCTGCAGGATGTGCCCCTCGATCTGCTGGACCAGTAAGACGACCACGAGGGTCATGACGGCCGCGAAGACACCCTGGGTCACCAGCGCCACGATCACCGCGAGCGCGCCGGAGGCGACCGCGCCGACGAGCGGGATGAACGAGAACAGGAAGATGAAGACGGCCAGCGGGACGGCCATCGGCACGTCGAGCAGGTAGATGCCGATGCCGATGCAGATGGCGTCGATCAGCGCGACCAGGACCGTGCCGCGGACGTAGGCGGTCAGCGTGCGCCAGGCGCGCGGACCGGCGCCGGCCACGCCCGGGCGGGCGGCGGCGGGCACCAGCTTGAGGAACCACTGCCAGATGCGCTCGCCGTCGTACAGCAGGAACAGCGTCGAGAAGAACACCAGCAGAATGCTGGTCAGCGTCTCGACGACGACCTGAACTCCCTCCAGCCCCGCAGACGTTATCTGGTCGGTGTTGGCGCCGATGGCCTCGCGGAGGTTCTTGGCTATCTGGTTGATCTGCTTGTCGGTGACGTGGAAGGGGCTCTTCAGCAGCCAGTTGCGCAGGTCGTCGATGCCGCTCTGGATCTGGCTGGAGAGGGTGTCGATGTTCTCCATGACCTGCCAGGTCACGAACCAGCCCATCAGCCCGATCACGACGAACCCGGAGATGGCGGTGAGCGCGGTGGCCGGCCCGCGCGGCACGCCGTAGCGGCGCAGCCGGGCGACGGTCGGCTGGAGCAGCGCGGTGATCAGCAGGGCGATGACGAAGGCGAACACCACCAGTTGGACGGCGCTGATGACCCGCATCAGGACCCACACGGTCCCGGCGAGCACCAGCACGCGCCAGCCCGCCTCGGCGGCGACCCGCACACCCCAGGGCACGGCCTGCGCGGGGTCGGGGCGGGAGCCGGCCGGCGCGGTGGCCGGCGGGGCGGGGGCCGCGGGCTCGGCGGCGCGGCCGTCGGCGGCCGGTTCCGGGCCGGCGGGCGAGGAAGCGGTGGCCGAGGAGATGGTGACCGAGGGGGCGGTGGAGCCGGGGTCGCCGTGTTCCTTCTCCACCTCGGCCCGGCGTTCGTCCAGGCGCTCGCTGATCTCGGTGAGCCCGGCGCCCAGTCGGCCGAGCCACCCTGGCACTCGCGACATGATCCGTCCTCTTCCCCCGCGTCCCCGGGTGCTCGCCACCACTCCCCCCTGGAGTCGTCGCGTACGACCGTACAGGGCGAAAGCCCCTCCCCCTAGGACGGGGAGGGGCTGCGCAAGGTTGAGCGAGTCCACCGGGCGCGCCCCCCAAAGGGGCGCGGGGCCGCGTTTGATATGCGGCTCCGCCGCGTGGGCGCGACCAGCCACATCCGGCCCGCACTTGCTCAGTCGGCCGAACCCAGCGGAGCGCCTAGTACCAGTGGTTGGCCTGCCAGAAGGACCACGCGCCGCAGGGGCTGTGGTAGCGGCTGTTCATGTAGTTGAGGCCCCACTTGATCTGGGTGGCCGGGTTGGTCTGCCAGTCGGAGCCGGCCGACGAGTACTTGCTCGCGGGCAGGGCCTGGAAGAGACCGTAGGCACCCGAGGAGGCGTTGACCGCGTGGTAGTTCCAGCCGGACTCGTGGGACACGATGTTGCTGAAGCACTGGAACTGGTCGGCCGCGACCATCTGGCGCGCCATCGCCTGGATCTGCGCGACGGAGTACGAGCTCTGGACCGGGAAGCTCGAGGCGTCACGGGCGCTGTCGCGGCTCGCCGCGGCCTTCGCCTCCAGGCGCTCCTTGGCTTCCTTGGCGGCCTTCTCGGCAGCGGCCTTCTTCGCGATGGCGGTCTCGGCGGCAGCCTTGCGGGCCGCGGCCTCGGCGTCCTTCTTGGCGCTCGCGTCGGCGGCGATGGCCTGCGCGTCGGCCTGCTGCGTCAGGGACGCGGTCTGCACCTGGGCCTGCTGGCCGGCGGGTATGTCCGCGAGGAGGGTGGCGTCTGCCGCCGTCGCCTCGGCGTCGTTGTTCTGCGCGGTGCTGCCCGAGGCAACGCCGACGACGCTTCCGACAGCGGTGACCGCGGTGGCCGAGGCCACTGCGAATCCCCGGACCGAAATCCGGCTCACACGGTTTCCTTCCAGCATCGCCCGCTTCGGTGACCCTGGCGGACGCAATCGTGCCCCTGGCACTGGCCTCCCAACTGCGGGGTCACGGGAGGCGCGGGCCCGGTGGGCAACTCCCCCGAGGGGAGCGCCGCGTGGTGCTCGGGCGGCATACGACGAACTCTATGGAGTTGGTGGTGCTTCTGTGGTGCCGTACCGCTGGGGGTACAGGTGTGTCGTATGCGGGGCCTGACAGGAGTGAGACTCTGCCGCAACCGGACGCCGCGTGGCAATTCTGCGTTGCGTGTGAAAGCTCACATCCTGTTTGGCCCTGGGGATTTCAGGAAAGCTCCACGCGCGTCGGCGCCGCCCGGCTAGGCTCTTGGCCTTTGCCGGACGGCGCCAACACATAAGGGATCAGCGTCAGATGTCCGTCAGATGTACATCAGACGTGCCCGTCCTCCAGCATTTCGGTCACAAGCGCCGCAATCTGGGACCTCTCGGAGCGCGTCAGGGTGACGTGCGCGAAGAGCGGGTGTCCCTTCAGCTTCTCCACGACGGCGACCACACCGTCGTAGCGCCCCACGCGCAGATTGTCCCGTTGTGCCACGTCATGCGTCAGAACCACCCGTGAGTTGGCACCGATGCGGGACAGAACGGTCAGCAGCACGTTCCGTTCCAGCGACTGCGCCTCGTCCACGATCACGAACGCGTCGTGCAGCGACCGGCCGCGGATGTGGGTGAGCGGCAGCACCTCCAGCATCCCGCGCGCGGTGACCTCCTCGATGACCTCGCGACTGGTGACCGCCGACAGCGTGTCGAAGACGGCCTGGGCCCAGGGGCTCATCTTCTCCGCCTCGGTGCCCGGCAGATAGCCCAGCTCCTGCCCGCCGACCGCGTACAGCGGCCGGAAGACCATCACCTTCTGGTGCTGGCGGCGCTCCAGGACCGCCTCCAGGCCCGCGCACAGCGCGAGCGCCGACTTGCCGGTGCCGGCCCGGCCGCCCATCGAGACGATCCCGACGTCCGGGTCGAGCAGCAGGTCGAGCGCGATGCGCTGCTCGGCGCTGCGGCCCTTGATGCCGAACGCCTCCCGGTCGCCGCGCACCAGGCGGACGTTGCCCTCGGCGGAGATCCGGCCGAGCGCCTTGCCGCGCTCGGACTGGATGGTCAGACCCGTGTGCACGGGGAGGTCGGAGACCTCCGGGACGTACACGTGTCCCTCCTCGAAGAGGATGTCCACCTGTTCGCCTGAGAGCGTCAGTTCGGACATTCCGGTCCAGCCGGAGTTCTCCGTGATGGCGAGTTCGGCGCGGTACTCCTCGGCCAGCAGGCCGACGGAGGAGGCCTTGATCCTGAGCGGCAGGTCCTTCGAGACGACGGTGACGTCGTACCCCTCGGCCTGCAGGTTCCGAGCCACCGCGAGGATGCGGGAGTCGTTGTCCCCCAGGCGGTAGCCGGTGGGCAGCACGCTGGGGTCCGAGTGGTTGAGCTCGACACGCACGGTTCCGCCCAGTTCCCCGATCGGAATGGGGGCGTCGAGGCGACCATGCTTGACCCGGTAGTCGTCCAGCAGGCGCAGGGCCTGGCGGGCGAAGTAGCCGAGCTCGGGATGGTGCCGCTTGGCCTCCAGTTCCGTGACCACGACGATCGGGAGCACGACCTCGTGCTCGTCGAAACGGGTCAGGGCGTTCGGGTCGGCCAGCAGGACGCTGGTGTCGAGAACATAGGTGCGCCGGTCGGGCTTGTGGCGCTTTGTGCTGGTCACCACGGAAGGACGTACCCCCTCGGATGAGGTCGGGGAGCGACGAAGTGGAAGCCGGGCCGGGAGGGAAGGAGCATTGCGGCCGGTCCCCGGCCTCCGCGCAGGGCGGGCCGGACACCGGCCCTCCGCGGCTGCTTCCGTGCGGTGGCTGCACGGTCGGGCTGGTGCAAAGGGCCTCCCGGGCGGACGGCCACGTGCCGCCCGCTGAGATCCGACGCCCGTGGTTCGGGCGTCGACCTGCTTGGCTTATGCCCTCGAATATGCACAGCCATGCAAAAGCGGCCATCGGCGCCCCGGTGAACTCCTGGTTACTTCCGCCCCAAGCGGGATGAGTCGAACGCCCCGCCTCGGTGGTGAGGGGCGGGGCGTTCGGGGTGGGCCGGGGTGCGGCGGACGCGTGGCGGGCCGGCGGGGGCGTACGGCCGGGCGGTGCGATCCGTGCTGTTCAGCCGTGCTCAGCCGGGTCCGGCCGGGCTCAGCCGCCGTAGCGGCGGTGGCGCGCGGCGTAGTCGCGCAGGGCGCGCAGGAAGTCGACCTTGCGGAAGGCCGGCCAGAAGACCTCGCAGAAGTAGTACTCGGAGTGGGCCGTCTGCCAGAGCATGAAACCGGACAGCCGCTGCTCGCCGCTGGTGCGGATGACCAGGTCCGGGTCGGGCTGGTCGCCGGTGTAGAGGTGACGGCCGATCATGTCGATGTCGACGGACTCGGCGAGGTCCTCGATCGACACGCCCTTGTCCTGGGCGTCGAGGAGCATGGAGCGCACGGCGTCGGCGATCTCCTGGCGTCCGCCGTAGCCGATGGCCACGTTGACGAGTATCCCGTCGACGTGGGCGGTGGTCTCCTCCGCCTCCTTGAGGGTGCGCTGCATCCCGGCGGGCAGCAGGTCGCGGGTGCCGACGTGGTGCACCCGCCAGCGGCCGTCGGCGGCGAGAGTGCGGACGACGTCCTCGATGATGCCGAGGAGCGGGACCAGCTCCTCCTGCGGACGGTCGAAGTTGTCGGTGGACAGCAGCCACAGGGTGACGACCTCGACGTCGGTCTCGGTGCACCAGCCGAGGAATTCCTCGATCTTCTCGGCGCCGGCCCGGTGGCCGTGCACCGTGGTGGAACCGGCGGCCTTCGCCCAGCGGCGGTTGCCGTCCATGATGACGCCGATGTGCTTGGGCACCTGAGCGTGGTCCAGGTGGCCTTCCACCCGGCGTGCGTAGAGCCTGACGAGCAGGCCGCGCAGCTTGTCGCGCAGGTTCACGGGACCCTCCGGGGGTTGGGCGGGTTTTGCAGCGTACCCGTGCAGGGGGCGCCCCTCGGGTGGGGGACGGTTGCCGGGTGCTTTGAGGTTCCCCATGAAATCAGGCTTCGCGGGTCCCATGGAAAGGGCCGCTCGGGTCCCCATGAAAAAACGGGCCGGTCCGTGGGGGGGAGACGGACCGGCCCGAGGGGGGGCTTCCACCATAACCCTTCGTAAGGGATGGTGCGTGCATCGGCGCAACACAACTACTCTGCGGAGTCGTCCGGCGACGCCCCGGTGCCTCCGGAACGCCGCCTTCAGCGGTGTTTCATGGCTTGTTCACAACGGATTCCCAGGGAATCCGGGCGGATCGCAAGGGATCAAGAGGGTTTGGGCCGTCTTGGTGACCGATCGGCGGGTCGCCTCGGGGTCCCTCCGACGGGCTACCCGGTCAGCGAACGGTGACTTGACCGTTCCGCTCCGTGGTTCCGGGGTATCGCAGCACCGCGCAGCCCCCTCCACTGCGCGGTGCCGCCCGCGCAGTTTTGCTGACGCGAATTACCTTGGTCTGAACTTACGTGACGTGTGGGACGGATGTGAACCGCGGCGGATAACGATGTGGAAACCGCAGAGAAACCGTGAGTGGACTGCGAGCCTGTTTGTCCCCATCCATCCCTCTTGCTACAGCGTCGACTTTCGGACGTCGAAGAGCTGCCGGGTGCTGTGCGCCACGAACGGGCCCTCCTTCTCGATCCGCTCGTGCAGGGCGCGCAGCTGGGGCTCGTACGCCACGACCGTGAAGCCCGGGACCATCCAGATCACCTTGCGCAGGAAGTGGACGACGGCGGCGATGTCGTGGAACTCCATCCGCAGCCGCTCCGCCCGCAGGTGCACGACCTCCAGTCCGGCCGCCTCCGCCCCGGCGCGCTCGCGGTCGGGGTGCCGGGCATTGCGCGTGGCGTCCGGCTGAGGTCCGACGAAGTGCTCCACCAACTCGAACACGCTGCTCGGCCCGACATGCTGGGCGAAGTAGGTGCCGCCCGGCCGCAGCACCCGCGCGATCTCCGCCCAGTGCGGGGTCACCGGGTGCCGGCTGAGCACCAGGTCGAAGGCCTCGTCGGCGAAGGGCAGCGGCGCGTCGTCCGGCGCCGCGACGACCACCACACCGCGCGGCCGGAGCAGCGCGGTGGCCTTGGTCACGTTCGGCGGCCAGCCCTCCGTGGCGGCGAGCAGCGGCGGACGGGCCGGGGCGGCCGTGGCCAGCGCGAAGTCGAACACCTCGCCACCCCCGGTCTGGATGTCGAGCGCGGCCTCGGCCCGGGCCAGCCGCTCCCCCGCCGACCGGGCGTACCCCCACGAGGGCCGCTCCTCGGTGGCCCGTCCCTCGAACCAGGAGAAGTCCCATCCCTCGGTGGGCACGGCGGCACCCTCCGCCACCAGGTCCTCGAACGTGCGATCAGCAGTCATGCGCGCCATGCTCCCAAGGCGTTGTCAGTGCGTCCTGCTAATTTCCGCGGCCATGACGAACCGAGAGGCTGGCTACACCGCCGCCGAGAAGGACATCCTGCACGCGAGCCTGAACCGCCACCGGGACGCGGTGCTGTGGAAGCTGGACGGACTGGACGACGAGCAACTGCGCCGCCCGCTGACCCCGACCGGGACGAGCCTGCTCGGCCTCGTGAAGCACCTGGCCTCGGTGGAGTACGGCTGGCTGGTGGAGACCTTCGGCCGCGAGGCGGAACCGCTGTGGTTCGACCCGTACAAGAGTGAGGACATGTCCGTCGCCGCCGACGAGACGACGGAGCAGATCCTCGCCTTCTACGGCCGTGCCCGCGAGGCGGCGGACCGTACGATCACCGAGCTGTCCCTGGACGCGCTGGGCCGCCCGGCGTGGCGGGACCACTCCGTGTCCCTGCGCTGGACGCTGGTCCACATGGTCACGGAGACCGCGCGGCACGCCGGCCACATGGACATCGTGCGCGAGCTCATCGATGGCGCGACCGGAGAGCGCCCGGCCACCGACACCGACTGACCGTCCCCCGGGGGCGGGCTCCTACCTGAGCATCAGGAGAACGAACCCGTCGTCCTCCTCGCCGTTCATGTCGACACGTTCGAAGCCGTGCCTCTCCAGCAGGGCGACGGACGCGGTGTTCCCGGCATGGGGGTCGGCGTACAGGGGCCGGACGGGGTCGAGCGCCAGGAAGAGGCCGAGGGCGCGGGTGCCGACGCCCCGGCCCCAGTACGCGCGCCCGAGCCAGTACCCGACGAACCGCCGCCCCTCCTCCGCCGTCCAGGACACGATGCTCCCGGCCACCTCACCGTCGACGGTGACGGCCCGCACCAGGCCGTCGGGATTGCCGAGCACGCGCTTCCGCCAGTGCTCCAGGAAGGCGTCCTTCGGCCGGGGCGTGAACCTCGACCGTCGGACGGCTTCCGGGTCCTGTTCGTAGGCGTGGAGGACGAGCAGGTCTTCCTCCGTCACTTCCCGCAGACTCACGTCGCTGCTGTGCGCATCCGTCATGCCTGGGAGTGTGACACCCGCCACTGACAATGCCCGGCGACCTGCGAAGCTCCGAACGCTACGGCACCAGGGGCCGGACCTCCTCCGCGACGAACCGCAGGAAGCCCTCCATGTCGGGCTCGTCCGCCGTCGGCTGGAGGACGACGGTGTCGGCGCCCGCCTCGGCCATCCGCTGCACGGCCTTGGCCACCGCACCCGCGTCCCCGGCGACACCGACGTCCGGCGCCGACCCCAGTCCCTCGGCGGTGAGTTCGGCACGCAGCCGGGCGGCCGCGTCGGGCCCCGTGGCGGCCAGCAGATAGACGACGACCTGGTGCGGCCCGCTCCGCCCCGCCTCCGCTCGCGCCTCCTCGATGATCCGGCGGGCCTGCCGTACGCCGTCCGGCGAGGTGGAGGCGGTCAGCAGGGTGCCGTCGGCACGGGCGCCGGTGAGGGCGAGGGTACGGGGCCCGGTGGCGCCGGCGAGGACCGGCATCGGGGCGGCCGGGGGCCAGTCGAGGGCGACGTCGTCGAGGGTGACGTATCGGCCGCGCACGTTCAGCCGCTCCCCGCGCAACAGGGCGCGCAGCGCGTCCAGATGCTCACCGAGGAGCGTGAGGGGCGAGGCGGCCCGCGCGCCGACCTGCCCCATCCAGTCCTGCACGCCGTGCCCGACGGTCAGGACGGCCCTGCCGGGGAACATGCGCTCCAGCGCGGCGGCCTCCATCGCGGTGACGGCCACGTTCCTCAGCGGCACGGGCAACAGCCCGATCCCGACCCGCACCCGCTCGGTCCAGGCGAGCGCGGCCGCGGCCGTGGACACCCCACCTTCTAGAAAGCAGTCCTCCCACAACCACAGCTCCTCCAACCCCACCTCATCCGCAAGCCGGGCCACCGCCCGAAGCCGCTCAGGAGGAAGCTGAGGACGGAACACGACACCGAGTCCAGTCATGGGGCCTTCCTAGTGGCTGGCGCCGAGTGGGACAACTCCATTACTCCCGAGGGCCTTTGGACAGGCGTTCACCACAGCCTCATGGGTACGGTCCCTGCGGAGGTGGCCTGAGGATGGCACATTGGCGGACGGGCAGGGGAAGTTGATCGTCCACGGGAGTCGCGGCGGGGCCACGGTCTCCGTTCCACTGGAGATCGCGACCTCCTATCGGGCCCGGGTTAAAGGATGCCGATCGACGTCGTCTATCTCGACCGCACCCTCACCGTCATAGCCGTACGCACGATGAAACCGGGCCGCCTGGGCCTGCCCAGGCTCCCTTCCCGGCATGTACTGGAGGCGGAGGCCGGGGCTATGGCGGGGTGGGACCATCTGCTGTAGCCGCCAGAAGATCAGGCAACAGGCCGAACCCAGCTCTTCTCGCTCGGCGAAGCCGAGGGGATCGGGGCCGTAGACCCACGAGCGTTCACCCTGGGTCGAATGCCCCGAAACCCCTGGTCCCTCTTTTTCTAACCCGTTTCGGGCGCAGTACCGGACTTACTGCGGAAACAATCGGAAACGACAGTGGCTTCGATCATTGAAGAGCGCTTGCTCTCGGCGGGCTCGATCCAAAGCCGGAGGTCGGCGGACACGTGACCGTCGGGCGAGTTGGCCACGATTTGCGGAAGCTTTGCCTTGCTCTTGTCGGGGCCGTCCTTGACGATTTTCCAGCCCTTAGCGGGAAGTTCCTTTCGTAGTCGATCCATGGCCTTCTTTAGGTCTTCGCCCGGCACGCCGTAGGAGCTCCACGGGTGACGCATGCGATGCACCTTATCTTCGGAGGCATAGGACGAACAGGGGACGGAAAAAGCACCCGACTCGGTCACCTTTCCCTTCACCGCCAGGATGTCGAGAATCTCACTGGAAGCACGCTCGACGCTCTCCTTGACAGCCTGCTCGTCACGGATTTCAACCTTCTTCTCGCCGCTCACGTGAAAGCACCCTCCCAAGAGGACGGCCGTCAATGCCGTGCATACCGAGATAGCATGTGCCTTATTCAAGGGTCACCTTGTCATATTGTCCAGCGATGACGAGACCTTGATTGCGCAGGCTCGTCGAACCGTCGTCCCAGAAAGCTCCGTGATCCTCGGCATCCGATTCCATGAGGTTCGCACCGAATTCGGGATCGGTGGGAATCGTCCAGTCATCCCCCAAGCCGGCAAGGTACTTTCCGCCAACTCGCACCAATTCATCGTCTCCGCCTCCCTTCATGGCCCACACATGATCGCTTCTGATGCCAAGGTCCGCGGCGTGCTTCACCTGCATGCCCGGACTGCCTGCGGCAATGATGTCGTCCACCGGAAGCGGCCCCTCAGGCCAGCCACGCGTCTTCGCCGCATCTCCGATGAGCGTGGTGCCGTAACTGTGCCCGATCAGGGTGATGTGACCCGGGTTGTTCCCGGACTCCGCCCGATGGGCTGCGAGATTTCCGTCAAGGAAGTGCTGCAGGCCTGGTGCACCCTTCGCCGCCCATTCATCGGACATTGCTTCCGGGAAAAGGCCGGCGCCCTTGTCGAAGGGCTTCGCCTGCAGCGGTGCATCGTAGTCGAACCAAGTGATCGTGGAGACCTTTTCGCCCTGTGCGTACCTGTGTGCTTCATGCCACAGGGCCTCCCCGCGTTTCGTGTCCTTCTCGATGTCTTGCAGCAGCGTCCCCGTACCAGGGACATAAATGCCCGTATGGTCAGCCGTGTCCGGGTTCCCGTTCGCCAGAATGACCTTACCGTCATGCCCCTTACCCTCAGGGTCGAACCCGAGAAGGTATGCCTCAGGAAGACCGTCGGTTCCGGTCGCATCGAAGCGTCTCTGAATGGCATCCATTCCCCTGATTCGACCCTCCAGATCCTGCTTTTTCTCGTTCCACTCCTTCCACTCATCGGTCTCGACCTGCGCACCCTTCACTTCAAGCCCTGTGACAGGGCTGATGTACGCACGGTAGCGCTCAGGCTCCTTCTTCATCCAGGCATCCAGCTTGCCCTGGTACTCGCCCCTGCTCTCGGCCAGCACGACGCGGTTGGCATCGTCGCGCACGGTGGCGGGGAGCCCGTCCATTGCGCCGATGGAGTCGGGGTGGACGGAGATGTAGGCGGCCTTCTCCTCGTCTGTGAGGCTCTTCCACCACTCCGCGTTTGCCTCGGGATCGCCGTCCTTGGGCGGCTTCTTGAGGGAGCCGAGGTACTTGTCGGCCCCCTTCAAGACTCCACCGGTGTCATCCTTGACATCGGTCCAGTCCCGGTTGGTGACCACGAGGTCGTCGTCGGCCTTGAGGGCACGCAGCTTCGGCGCCCACTTCGCGTCCGCGTCCGTCGCTTCCTGCAGAGCGTCGCCGATGCGGTTCGCGAACTCCTGCGCCTTCCCGAAATTTGGATTCGGGTGGATGTTGGCGGCCGAACGCTCCAGCGACGCCGACGTCGGATCCGTCGGGCTCGTCCCCGGTGGCATGGTGCCGCCCTCAGGCACCTTGCCGTCGACTTCCTTGCCGCCTGCCGGATAGGTGACCGAGCCGTCCGTGCCCACCGTGCAGCCGGCCGCGCGCGCGTCCTCAAGCACCGCCTCCAGCTTCCGCTTCGCCGCCGCCATGTCGAACGCGAGACCGTTCAATGCGGTGCTGACCAGGCCGCACTCGGTCTGTATGTAGTGGAAGTTCTTCGACAGCTCCTTCAGCTCCCGCAGAGCGGCCTCCGCGGTCTCGCCCTTCAGCTGGTCGCGGATCCCTGCGGAGATCTGGTTCTCGACCGTGTCCTTGGCCGAACTGGCCATGTCACCCGTGGCCCGGTACCCGTCGGCGGCTTCCTCGTACTCGGAGGGCTTGAAAGCCTTCAGCGTCGCAAGATCCATGGCCGCCGGTTACCTGCCCTTCGCCTGGCCACCGAGCGCCTCGGTGTCCTGGTACTTCAGCTTGATCTTGTCCAGCTCCGCCCTGACGTCCGAGTCGAGCATGTGCAGGTCGTGCCCCGAACGCTCCAGCAGCCCGCCTAACTCGCCGCAGCGGTCGCTCACATCACCGACGTACTTCTTCCAGGAGTCGCACAGCTCCTTCTGCGCCGCCGCCGACTGGCAGCCGGACGTGTCCCCCAGGCCCGACTGCCCGTCCTCCAGCTTCTTCAGCGCCTTGCCGACGTCGCCCTTCAGGCCTTTGACAGCTTCGCCTACCTTGACCCAGACCCTCTTCTCCGACTTCAGACGGCCCGAGACCGCACCGCCTGAAGCGCCCGAAGCACCACCCAAATCGGCCGGAAGCTGGTTCAGCCGCATGTGAGTGGAGCCGCGTGCCACCGCATCCGCCTTCAGCTGCTCCCACTCGTCCCACGCCACCAGCGATCCCTCCCCCTTGTACGCCTCAACGGCGCTGCCTGAGCCTGCTGTTGCGGACGTTACTTCGCAGTCACAACGCACGTTATCCGCGCGCTCCGCCACGGCGACTGAGTACTCCTACTCATGTCGAGGGATGTGACCAGCTGCAACAGTGGCCACGACAGGGTGAATCCGCGACTCGGCGCTGTCGGGTGAGGGAGCCGGACCACCGTCTCGCATCGGCCATTCTCGGCACGGTCTCCGCGCCTTGCGGCAGCCCGCTCTCACCGAGCCGCCGCGTCTGAGCAGGCCGGACGTGGCAGCAGTGAGGCGGCTCGGCGCGCGGTGTGCCCGGAATTCGGCCAGCCTCACGCCACGAGGGCAACGGGATTCGGTGAAGACACAAGATCGCGGATATCTTGCGTAAGTCGCTCCAGTTACACACAGGTATGACTGGGGCACCGTCAGTGAGCGACCCGAGGTGCTCATGGAGAAGCTGGCCGTAGGGGGAGGGCGTGATGGCCGTCGACAGCGCGGGGGAACCGCACTCAACTGTCGCAGATCTGGCGGCGGTTGCGGGAGCGATCGCCGCCTCGGGACTCGGTTCCTTCGCAGGCGTCGGCGCTGCCACGGCACTGAACCTACGCGTCGAGAACGAAACCCTGACGACCTTCAAGAACCGCGTGGATGACCTCCTGACCCGGCTGGAGCATTCGAAGGCCGCCCCGCACAGGATCGCGCACGGCGCCCTGCCAACGGGCCGTCTGGGCACCTTCGACGAAGCCGACGCGCTGCACGCCGCCTACACCCGGGTGCATACCCAACTGGAGACGCTGTCCAAGATGCTGGCGCTGCAGATCGAAGGGCTGGTTGTCACGGTTGAAGCGTCGAAGCGCAACTATCGCGGTGTCGACGACGACGTACGCGCCCGGCTCAGCCGGATCCGGGTCGAGGCCGACAGGTTGACTGCCCACAGCGGTGGACTGAGCAGCGCCCGCGGTGCGAGCCACGGCCCGCAGGGGTCCGTGCCGGAGGACACGGAAGCGGGTGGTCTGTGATGCCCGTGTCGGACAAGCGCGGCAGTGGGGCGTTGCCGACGGCGAACGAGGGGCGGACCCATGTCTGACATGGGCAGCCGTCTGTGGGAGACGGTCCGGCAGTCCCGGTTCCTGGTTCAGGACCCTGAGCAACTGTGGGCCATGGTCGAGTCCGCGGACGGGCCGACGGCCAGTGCCCTCGGTGACCTGCTGGTCGACGCAGCGAAGACGATCACCGAGATCGGCGGCGACCTGCGAACCCACAGCTTGGCGGTCGAGTGGCATGGTGAGGGCGGTGATGCCTTCCGCACGTGGTGCCATCAGGCTGCGCTGGCCACGTTGAGCCTGGGCGACTACAGCGAGACGGCAGGCAAGTGGCTCGGCCATGCGGCGGACACGCTGCATGAGGTCAAACCACAACTGGAGAAGCTGAAGGACCAGAGCGCCACCGCGCGCTCGGTGCTCGACGCGCACGCGGCGAAGGCGACGGACGTCGGTAACCACGACGGCGGCCCGTCGGACTCCGAGGTGAGCAGGGCCAAGACCCAGTACGCCAACGACGGCGCCGAGGCCGGCATGCTGATGATGAAGCTCGCCCAGTCGTACACGGCCTCGACGGAGCGGATCAACTCGCTGGAGGCGCCGAGGTTTCCGGAGTTGCCGGAACAGTTCGTGCCTACTGACATTCGCGGCGACGTACCCGTCGCGGTCCCGACCACGACGGCGGACACCGACGCAAGTACGGCCGGGCGAAAAGAGCCGTACGCACGCGAGAGGACCATCGGCCCCAGTCCTGGCGGGACGGATCCGGCACCTTGGGTAGTCACGCAGTCCCGCCTGAGGAACCCGGCTGACAGCCCCGATGCCCCACTGAATCCCGTGCACGTGACGAATACGGCGGTCGACAGCGCAGAAACCGTGCCGTCGACTCCAGCAGTTCATCCCTCCCCTTCGGTGTCGCCAGTAGGACCGACTGTTCCGGACGGCTGGGCACCGTCGACGAGCGGGCCGATCCCGCCTCCGTTCACGGCCGGACCGACACTGAGGCCTGGTGTACCGGAAGAGGTTGAACGCCCTGGGTACGGGGGCCGGGGCTCACTGGCCACCCGGTCCGGGCACGGCACGTCTACTGGTCCGCAGATGCCGGGGCGCGGAGTCTGCGGCCCTTTCGGCCCCGGCATGACCGGCGGGCAGCCCGGCCCTGTACGCGGACCCCTTGGCTCCGCCCCCGCCAGGGGCGCCAACGGCGTCACCGGCGGCCGTCCACTCTCGCCAACAGCGGGACGGCCCACTGGGGCGATTCCCCGGGGGAATGTGATCGGCGGTGCCCCCAGTCAGCAGATGCCCGTGGGTCGTGGCAGCGTGCCGGCCGGTGGCAACACCAGGGCGACGCCGACCCGCGGCAAGGACCGCGTGGCAAACTCTCAGGGCGGATCGAAGGACCCTCGAACGCCCGCGCGTTCCGGCGGAATCATCGGGGGCCAACCCAGGAAGTCCCCACAGCGTGGACAGGCAGGAGTTGGCCCGCAAGGGGCCGGACCCGCACGAGGAACGAGCACAAATGCTTCGGTGCCGCACGGCGGCGGAAGCCGCGACGCCTCCACCTCATCACCGAAGCGTGGCGAACGGTCTGCTCATGACGAGCGCTCGCACATCCTCACGACTCACGGCTCAGAGGACGGGACCGACCGACCGAGCACGCCCGGCTTGCGCAGCGGGCCTGATGAACACGCACAACGAGAAGGATGACCATGCGCACCCGCAGCAAGCAGGCCAGACGACGCGGACGCTCCGTGGCGGCCGTCGCAGGCTCCCTGTGGGCGATCGCCGCCGTTACGCCCGCGCACGCTGACACCATCCGCAACCAGCAGTGGCACCTTGACGCCATGCAGGCCGAGCAGCTGTGGAAGACCAGCACGGGCAAGGGCATCACGGTCGCGGTGATCGACACCGGCGTACAAGCCAACATCCCCGACCTACGCGGTCAAGTGGTGGCAGGGAAGAACCTCTCCAATCATCCCGGTAACGAACGCACCGACTACGACGGACACGGCACCGGCATGGCTGCCCTGATCGCCGGCACCGGGGGCCGAGATGCGGCCAATGGTTCGTACGGCTTGGCACCGGGCGCGAAGATCCTGCCGATTCGCATCCCGGACTTCATCGAGCAAAGTCGCGATGACGGCAACCCGGACGACTACCCCACATACATGGCCAAGGCCATCCGGTTCGCGGCTGATTCAGATGCTCAGGTCATCAACATCTCGCAGGGGAGTACCGCGCATTCGGGGGAACTGGACAAGGCCGTCTCCTACGCACTGACCAGGGGAAAGTTGATCTTCGCTGGCGTAGGCAACACGGGTGACGCCCTTAACGAGTTGGAGTTCCCGGCCGCTACTCCTGGCGTGGTGGGCGTCGGGGCGATCGACAGAAACGTCAAGGCAACTCGGGAGTCCCAGCACGGCCCCCAGGTCGACCTGGTCGCGCCGGGCGCCGACATGGTCGCATCGTGCATCAACAGCGCCACAGGAGTCTGCAAGACACATGGCACCAGCGACGCCACCGCCATCGCCTCAGCCTCCGCCGCCCTGATCTGGTCCGAGCACCCGGACTGGACGAACAACCAGGTCCTGCGGGTCATGCTCCACACCGCGAGCAAGCCCAAGAGCGGCAAGGAGCGCACGGACTATCTGGGTTACGGTGCGGTACGCCCCCGTATCGCTCTCACGGACCCTGGCGACCCCGGCCCTGCCGATGTGTACCCGCTGCCCGACTTCACGTACGCCGCGGCCAAAACGCCGGCCACGTCACCCTCGGCTTCGTCGAAGCACGAGGAAGCCGCGCCAGCCGCGTCCACGAGCACGGGAAGCAAGGGCGGGACAACGCCATGGCAGCTCTGGGGTGTTGGTGGTGGCGTACTGATCGGTGTGGCTGCGTCCGCGGTGTGGTCCGTCCGCAGGCGTCGACGCGTTCGATGACCCCACGTGCACAACCCGCAAGCGTTCACGGCAGCGTCGTGGGTACGGTCACGGCGAGGTGATCGAGGATGGGACGTTGGCGGGACGGGTACGGGAAGTTGATCGTCCACGGGAGTCGCAACGGGGCTGCAGTCTCCGTGCCCTTGGAGATCGCGGCGTCTTATCGTGCGCGCACCAAAGGGCTGTTGGGCCGTGACGGGGTCGACGGCGTCATGCTGCTCTCCCCCGCGAACAGCGTGCACACCTTCCGTATGCGCATCCCCATCGACGTTGCGTACCTGGACCGCCGCCTCACCGTGATTGCCGTACGCACGATGAGGCCAGGCCGGCTGGGCCTGCCGCGCCTGCGGGCCCGGCATGTGCTGGAGGCGGAGGCGGGTGCGATGGAGGGGTGGGGACTGGAGGTGGGGGTGCGGGTCGAAGTCGCGACGCGGTAGCCGCCGACGGCCCCACCCTCGACCCTCTCCGTCAACCATGCTTCGCGTCGGTCTCCCCGCCTCCCCGTTGGAGTCGAGATCGTCAGCGGTTCAGGTCCATGACCCCGACTCCGAGCCCGTCGTAGGCTTCCGGCGCGACGGTGGCCACCAGCGCCCCGTCCGGAAGCATCGGATTCGGTCGTGCAACGTGCGCCGCTGCCGCGACGCCGAAGGCGACACCGTCGCGAAGCAACTCGGCGACGGTCATGGCCATCGCGTAGTCGTCATCGATGACCCGGAGTACGTCCAGCAGCATCCCCGCGTGGGCGACGACCCCCGCACGCTCGCGCTCAGCTTCCAAGAGGCTCAGGACGGGCACCCACAGGCGCACGTCCTCGCTGGACGCCGCGGCATGGATAAGACCGGAGACCTGCTTGTCTCCTCCCATCGCCAGCAGTGTGGGACTGTCGAGGACGTAGTGTTCGATCTGGTTCAACGGGACGACTCCGCCTCTGCGAGAGCAGCCCGGTGAGCGGCGGTGGCCTCCCGCATCTTGCGCCGCATCTCGGCGGATTCCTCATCCGTCACGTAATGCCCGAACCGCTCGGCGAGCAGGGCACGGGTGCGCTCCGCCCGCGCTTTGATCTGCTCGGGAGTCAGCACCTGAGCAGCTATCTCCTGCATGAGGGCACGGAGACTGGTTCCTCGCGCTTCCGCTACGGCGGCGAGCTGGTCACGGACTTCGGCGGGCACGCGAATCATGACGTCAGGCATGCCATGAGTATACGCAACGTATACGCCGACGGTCTCCTCATCGGCCGAAAGCAATGGGCGGCTGTCGGCCCCATCAGTTCTCCGTGCGAGGGAAGGAGACCTCGACCCGGCGGTTCTTCTTACGGCCCGCTTCGGTGGAGTTGTCGGCGATCGGGTACTGCTCGCCGTAGCCGCGTACCTCGAAGGTGATGTTCGGGTCGTTCAGGTCCTGGTCGAGGACCGCCTGTACGGCGTTGGCGCGCTGCTTGGAGAGGACGTCGCCGTGGGCGGAGGTGCCGAGGTTGTCCGTGAAGCCGAAGACGCGGATCTGGGTCGCGTGCTGCTTCTTGATCTCCTCGGCGATCGTCGCGATACGGGCCTTGGCCTCGGCGCTCAGCTTGGCGCTGTCCTTGCTGAAGAGGACTTCGGCTTGCAGGGCGAAGGTGACGTCGGCATTCGTGTCCTCCCGGCGTTCGTCCCCGCTCTGGTCCTCGACGACCGACTTGATGTCCAGCACCTTCGGCTCCGCCAGGGTGGCGCCCTCCGGGAGCTTCAGGTCCGGATCGGTGGGGTCGATCTTCACCGGCGCGGTGGCGGACGGCTCGGTGCCCGGGGGTTCGCTGGGGTCGGTGTCGTCGGCGTGGGCGAGGGTGAGGTGGGTCGCGGCGAGGAGAGCTGCGGCGGTGAGGGTGAGGGTGAGGCGGGGTTTGGTGGTCACTTGGGCCTCACCCGGAGATTTTGATGGTGGCGGCCGGGAAAGTCGGCAGCTGGAAGTCGACCTCGGAAGTGCTCGCCGGAGGCGCCGGGAACTGCATGAACACCGGAAGATTGTCACCGGACCTGAGCATCGAGAAGCCCGTGGTGGTCAATGGTCGACCGTCCGTGTCACGCAGGACGTAGTACCGCTTCTTGCCCTGGGGATCGACCAGCGTGGCACCCCCGAGGGACTTGCCGTTACGGATGATCTCCGTTTCGTTGCCGCTCAGGGCCGACGGGATGACGAGGCTCTTGGCGCCGTCGTTCCTCAGATCGCCGTTCACGGTGATGAAGCCACCGGCATCACGCTGAGCGGAGATGATCTGAAGGAGCAGTCCGTCCGACCCCTTCAATTCGGCCATGGGCTCACCCGACTGCCCCTCCTGGGTGCTGGGGTTCGGCCCACGGGACGAGGACGCGGAGCGTTCCGGCTTCTTGTCGTCGCCCCCTCCACCGCCGCAGCCGGCCACACCCAGGGCCAGACCGGCCGCCAGCGTCAGGGCGACCATCCCCCTGTTGGCCTTCCGAGTGCACCGAATCCTCATGGCTCTGCTTCCTTCTTTACACGTTGTCAGTCGGCCAGGTGGACGTCGAAGAGATCCTGGGGCCCGGGCAGGTGGGTGAGGTCATCCGGGTTCAGATCCCAGTCCCGGTCCTTACAGTTCAGTCGCGGCAGCACCTTGTGGCCCCCGCCCCCATCAGGGAGTTCGAACGTGCAGAGGGGCTCGATCACAGCCCTGGCGGAGGCCTTCGAGTGGAATTCCTCGCTGCCGGGAACGACAGAGCGTCCGACGGACTTGTTGGTCTCGGCCCGGACCGTGAAGGTGAGGGGATCCGGCGAGTCGCAATGCGCCTGCGCGTCGTTCTGAGCGGCCAGCTGATCGGCGCGCCAGCACGATGGATCGATTTGCACCTCGCCGTCGAAAATGGCCTGCCATTGGGTCGGGTCCAGTACGTCCTTCACCCATTTCCCCGCGAGTTGGTCACGCCTGTCCTGTGCCGCGGCGAGCGCCGCCGCGTCGGCCGCTGTCTGGGCACCGCTCCGATTGACCGCGGCCTGCCCCACAGCCAGATAGGCGAGCGCAAGAAAGAGCAGACCCGCCACCACCGTGATGTAGATGGGGAAGGCCTGCCCTGCGTCGCGACGGGAACGGAGGCGGATCAGCCGCCCGTGACCTCGGAGATCTTCTGTGTGATCGCGTCGAAGATCGTCTGGCCGATGCTCGTACCCGTGATCGCCAGCACGATCGCCACGACCACCGCGATGATGCCGAGGTACTCCACCGCGGTCTGCCCCTTGTCGTTGCGGGCAGCACGGGCCTGCAGGTTCGCAACGACGGTGTTGAACCAGGCGCTCATGATGTTCCCCTCCAGCTTCGCCTCCGATCCGCACAACGTACGGCGGACCACCCGGACTCTCGGAGGGTCCCAGGACCCAACCCCGGACCCATTCGTTCCCCCGAATCCCCACCTCAAGCCACCCCCAACCACTTCGCGGCAGCTTGAGACCTGTTGGTGCTGTGGAGCTTGGCGAAGATGCGGTTGATGTGGTTCTTGACGGTCTTCTCGCTGATGAAGCACATGGCGGCGATCTGCTGGTTGGTCATGCCGGACGCGATGAGGTCCATGATCTCCGCCTCTCTGGTGCTCAGCTGGAACCGCGACCGGTATGACTGTCCCACAGGGGATTGCAATTGCGAAAGAGGATTGGGTGGAAAATGGTTTGCAGGAGTGGGTTGTTCTAGGATCGCGTGTGCAGTCGCACTTGAACGAAGCTCCGTCAGCAACGCCTTCGCCGCCCCCGGTGTCACATGCGGTCGGCCCTCGCTGACATCCCGTACGGCCCTCACCAACTGCTCCGTCGTGAACTCGCCGTGCACCAGATAGCCCCCCGCCCCGAGCCGCAGTGCCTCCCGTACGGTCTCCGTCTCGTGGCTGTAGGTCAGCATCATGACGGGGGCCAGCCGGACGAGGTGCGGCAATGCGGAGATTCCGTCGACGCCGGGCATGCGGACGTCGAGGAGGATGACGTCGGGGCGGTGTCGTAGGGCCGCTTCGTAGGCTTCTCTGCCGTCTGTTGCCTCCGCCACCACCGTCGTGTCGACGCGGTCGGAGAGGAGGGCGGTGAGGCCTGCTCGGACGACCGGGTTGTCGTCGGCGACCACGAGGCGCAGTGGGGGCGGTGAGGGCAGTGGTGGTGGGAAGTCCTGGCGGGGGGTGGGGGGTTGCATCGGGTGCCTCCTCTCGGGCTCAGGTGTGTTGTGAGGAAGGGGGAGGGGGAGAGGTCAGGGTTCGTAGGGGCAGGTCCACTCGGACTTCCGTGCCTCGGTCGTGGTCGCCCCGGCCCACGCGGATCCGCGCTCCCGCCGACGCGGCCCGTTCGACCATGCCGAGCAGGCCGAAGTGGCCGGTGTGGCGGAGGTGTTCGAGGGTGGTGCCCGGGGGCAGGCCGCGGCCGTCGTCGTAGATGGTCAGGCGGAGTTGGTCGCCCTCGACGCCGGCCGTCACCTCGACCCGCGTCGCCTGCGCGTGGCGGTGGGCGTTGTCCAGGGCCTCGGCGGTGATGGCGAGGAGGTGGCGGGCGAGGGGTGGGGGGAGGAGGGGGGTAGTGGTGGGTGGGGGGTGGTAGGTGGCTCGTAAGCCTGTGCGGGTGGTGAAGTCGGTTGTGTGTGACTCCAGTTCTGTCCAGAGGTCTCGCCCGGTCTCCGTGGCCCCTTCGCTGCGCAGGTCCGTGAGCAGTTCCCGGGACTCCGCCGCGGCTCTGCGGGCCGAGCGGGACACCAGTTCCGCCTGGCGGCGGATGCGGGCCGGGTCGGGGGCCTCGGCGGACGCGGTCGCCGCGAGGCCGTCGGCCGCCAAAGCCACGCCGTGCAGGGTCTTGGCCACCGAGTCGTGCATCTCGCGGGCCAGCCGTGCCCGTTCCGCGTTCACCGCCTCCGTCGCCGCCAGGCGGGCCTGGACCGTCGTCAGGGCCTCGGTGGCGGCGCCGAAGCGGAGCATCAGGTTGCGCAGGGTGGAGCCCATCGCGCCGGCGATGACGCACAGGCCGGGCAGGAGGAGGGATTCGGCCACGCCTGTCTGGCGGTCGGCCTTCAGTGTGGCGTGGACGAGCAGCAGGATCAGTGACTGCAGCGAGGCGAAGCAGGCGGCGCCGCGCCAGCTGTAGACCAGGCCGGCCAGCAGGGGTGTGCAGACGCTGACGTAGGCGAGGGTGGTGTCCGGGCCCGCCGAGACGAGGAGGAGGGAGCCGAAGAGGGTGTCGGCCGCGAGGAGGGTGGGGTGGCGCAGGAGGAGGGGGCCGAAGCGTTCCCAGTCGCGGAAGAGGACGTAGGACACCATGAAGGTGACGACCACGGCGGCGCCGACCAGGCGGGCGCCGAGGCCGGGGGCGGCGTTGAGGAGGGCGGCGGGGGTGGCGAGGACGATCATGGCCAGGCGAAAGCCGAAGACTTGGCGGCACATGGCCTGGAGGGCGCGGATCTGGAGTTTCTCGGGTGCGGGTGCGAGTGCGGGTGCGTGGGGGTACGTCCGGCCTTCGGCCGGATTTGTGATCCCACCCGCACCACCTGTACAACTTTCGTCGTCACCTGCCGGTGGCCCCTGTGGGGCGACCTCGCCGTCGGCGGCGAACCGTCCGCGCCACCGCCGCCTGATCGGCCCCTCCCCCATCATCGTCGCAGCCATCAGCTCACCCCACCTACTTCCCCGTCAGCGAGCCGAAGTCGACGCCGGAGCCCAGGATCAGCCCCGCGCCCAGCAGGAGCATGGTCGCCGGGACCATGAAGGTGGTGATCATCAGCGTGGCCTTGGGCACCGCGCGAGCGGCCTTGCGGCGGGCGTTCTGGGCGTCCGTGCGGCGCATGTCCTTGGCCAGGGAGACGAGGGTGTCGACGATCGGGGCGCCCAGTTCCTCCCCCTGCTGGAGGGCCGTCACGAACATGGCGACCTGCTCGGAGTCGTTCCGGCGCCGTAGCTCCGCGAAGGCCTGGCGGCGGCTCATGCCGAGGTCCATCTGGCGGAGGGTGATGCGCAGTTCGTCCGCCCAGGGGCCCTCGTAGCGCGTGGCCACCCGGTCGAGGGCCTGGCGGAAGCCGAGGCCGGCGCTCACGACCACGGCGAGGACGTCCAGGAAGTCCGGCAGGGTCCGTTCGATCACGTCCTTGCGGACGCGGATCGCCGACCAGATGCCGACCTCTGTCCAGAAGGCCCCGAACAGCAACAACAGCAGGGCTACGAACCACTGGCCGCGCAGCAGGAACACCAGGAAGCCGACGCCGCCGAGGGCGCCGTAGACCGCGCGGCGGGCGGCGTAGCGGTCGATGGTGAGGCCGCCGGGGTTGCCCGCGAGGTCGATCTTGCGGCGGTACTTGGCAACCAGGCGGGGGCCCATGAGGCGCAGGACCGCGGGGGCGTAGCGCATGCCCATGCGGTCGATCAGGGAGTTCGCGGCGCCGGTGCGGGTGGCGCCGACCTCCAGGGCGACGGCCAGGTCGCCGGGGAGTTTCGCGTCGGCGCGGTACATGCGCAGGCCTGCGAAGGCGCCCCAGACGCCGAGGGCCATGAGCAGCGCGAGCAGGATCGCGATCATAGGGTCAGCCCACCGCCCTCACACGTCGATCCGGCTCATCCGGCGGATGAGCACGAAGCCGACGGCGTACAGGGCGAACGCGATGATCACGCAGGCCTGGCCGACGGGCGAGCCGGTCATGCGGTCCAGGGCGCCGTCCTTGACGCCGTTCATCAGGAAGAGGGCGCCGACACCGAGGACGGGGACGGCGTACGAGGTCATCGTCACCTGGGAGAGCTGGGTGCGGATCTCCCGCCTCGTCTCCTTGCGCTCCTCCAGCGTTTCCGTCAAGTTCCGGAGCGCCGAGACGACTTGGCCGCCGGCGCGGTTCGACAGCACCAGGGTGGTGACGAGGACGACGAGTTCGCGGGACGGGAGGCGGTCGGCGAGTTCGCCCAGCGCGTCCTCCATCGACTGGCCGATCGCCAACTGGTCAGCGACCTTGGCGAGTTCCTCGCCCGCCGGGGCCTCCAGCTCCTCCGCGGCCATGCCGATGGCGGTGCGCAGGGCGAGGCCGGCCTGGGTGGCGTTGGCCAGGATGCGGGCCAGTTCGGGTAGTTGGTTGATGAACCGCTCGATGCGCTTCTGCCGCTGCCAGTTGAGGAACTGGACCGCCGCCCCGACGCCGAGGAGCCCGGCGAGCGGGCCGAAGAAGGGGGCGAGGGTGGCCTGCCCGATGAGCCAGAGGGCGGCGACCGTGGCGAGCATGTAGGCGAAGAACTCGCCCGGGGTGACGTCCAGGCCGGTGGCGGCCAGCCTCAGCTCCAGTCTGCGGCCCAGTGCCGTACGGCGCAGCCGGCGGTCCAGACCGCGGAAGCGGCGCCGGCGGCCGGAGGCCGGGGCGGGTCCCGTGAGCGAGAGGCGGTCGATGAGGGCGGCGCGCTGGGCGCGGCCGGAGGCGTAGGTGTGGACGCCGACGACGGCCAGGACGCAGGTCAGCAGGGCGATGCCCGTGGTGAGCTGGGCGAGGGTGTGGAGTTCCATGGGGGTGACCTGCCTACCTGTACCTGGCTTCTCGGGGCGCGAGCGGGGCGAGCTGGGCAACGGTGTCGAATTCCATGGGGCCTACCTACCTGGCTTCTCGGGTGGCGAGCTGGTCCGCGGAGTGGGCGACGCCGAAGGCCTGAGGGAGGGGCTGGCTCGCCATGTAGAGGCGTTCGGCGGTACGGCGCGGCAGGGGGAAGTACTGGAAGGTGCCGTACACGCGGCCGTCGGGGGTCATCGGCTCGGGGGCGAAACGGGCCACGGTCGCCAGCCGGTACGGCTCCCCACCGTGGCTGTCGAGCAGCGCGATCTCGGTGATGCGGCGGGCGCCGTCGGCGAACCGGGTCAGCTGCACGATGACGTCGACCGCGCTGTTGATCTGGTCGTGCAGGGCGACGAAGGGCACCTCGACGTCGGACATGGAGGCGAGGGTCTGCAGGCGGGTGAGGGCGTCCTCGGCGCTGTTGGCGTGGACGGTGGCGAGGGAGCCGTCGTGGCCCGTGGACATGGCCTGGAGCATGTCGAGGGACTCGCCGCCGCGGACCTCGCCGACGACGATCCGGTCGGGCCGCATGCGCAGGGAGTTGCGGACGAGGTCACGGATGGTGACCTCGCCCTTGCCCTCCACGTTCGGCGGCCGGGACTCCAGGCGGACCACATGGGTCTGCTGGAGCTGGAGTTCGGCGGAGTCCTCGATGGTGATGATCCGCTCGTGCGCCGGGATCAGCCCGGAGAGGGCGTTGAGCAGGGTGGTCTTCCCGGTGCCGGTGGCGCCCGAGACGATGATGTTGAACTTCGCCTGCACCAGCCCCGCCAGCAGGAACACCATGTGCTCGTCGAGCGAGCCGAAGCCGATCAGCTCCTGGAGGGTGAAGGAGCGCGGGAAGCGGCGGATGGTGAGGGTGGGGCCGGTCAGGGACAGCGGCGGGATGATGACGTTGACGCGTTCGCCGGAGGGGAGGCGGGCGTCCACCATGGGGTTGGACTCGTCCACCCGGCGGTTGACCGTCGACACGATCCGCTCGATGGTCTGCATCAGCTGGTCGGCGGAGACAAAGCGCAGCGGCAACTGCTCGACGCGGCCGCCGCGTTCGACGAAAATCGCGTCCGGCCCATTTACCATGATCTCGGTGATGGAGGCGTCTTCGAGGAGCGGCTCCAGGATGCCGAGGCCCAGCGCCTCGTCCACCACCCGGCGGATCAGCTGCGAGCGCTCCACCGTCGACAGCACCGGGCCCTCGCGGCTGATGATGTGCCCGAGCACCCGTTCCAGCCGCGCCCGGCGGTCGGCGGCGGCCAGCGAACTCATCTCCGCGAGGTCGATCTCCTCCAGCAGCTTGGCCCGGTACGAGGCGACCAGGTGCCCGTCCTCGCCCCGGCTGCCGTGCTCCTCCGGAGTGTTGATGCGTGCCCGCAGACTCATGGGTTCGCTTCTCCTGGTCCTGGTCCTGGTCCTGGTCAGTGGTCGAGCGGCATGGTCGCGGTCTTCTCGGCGGGGTCGAAGTGCCAGCCGGGGACGATCCCGGGGATGTCGACGGACGCGGTGACGGTGACCGAGTCGTCCCCTTCGGCGGACGAGCACCGCACCGTCAGCCCACCGCTGACGGCGTCCGCGCACGCCTCTTGCGCCGACTGCCCCAGCGACGCCGCCCGCGCCCCCGCCCTGGCCGCCGTACCGGCCTGCTCGGCGGCGTAGGCGACCGCCCCGATCTGGAACCCGGCCAGCCCGACGATCAGCAGGACCGGGATGAACCCGAGGTACTCGATGGCGACCTGGCCCGCGTCCCGCCCGTCGCGCCGCTTACACCTCTCGCGCGGCTTACAGCCTGTACGCCCCTTACACCCCTTACGCCCGTACGGCATCTCAGTCCTTCACCTCCTCCACGGCGCCGGCGTGGCCGTGCACCGTGACGGGGAAGTCGATGGAGCCGGGAAAGAGGACGGGGACCTTGAGGTCCACGTCAGCCGTGACATAGCCAGAGGGACTGCAACTCACCGACGCGCCCCCCTTCCACGCCCCCGACAGGTGCTTCAGCCCGGCCGCCCGGCACGCTGCCTGCCGCTCGCCGCCCCGATGCGCCGCCGTCCCCGCCCGCACCCCCTCGTCCGCAGCATTCCCCGCGAGCGTGTACGCGTACCCCACGAGCACGCACTGCCACATGAGCACCAGAGTCAGGATGATCAGCGGCGTCATCCCGAGGAACTCGATGGCGACCTGCCCTCGGTCCCGGTGCTGGACCCGGTGCTCGGCCCGGAGCTGCTGGTGCTGGTCCCGGTACTGGTCCCCGTCCCGGGCCCCTCCCTGCCGTCTCAGCACCCGTCACTCCTTCCGCCGCCGGAAGCCGGCCGACCCCCGGTCGCCGCGCTGCCGGCCACCGCCCCGGTGGGAGGAGCCCTCGGGTGCCTTGGCCAGGCCCAGCTCCCCGGCGAGACCCCACAGGGCTTGCTTGACCGTGCTCCTGCTGTCCAGCTCGTGCAGCCGCCCGGCGTCGACCACGCCCTGCAGCTCCTTGAAGTTGGCGGGAACGGCGGTACGGGCCAGCGCGGTGCCGGTGATGCGCTGGACGAGGGCCGGCTGGATCTCCGTACTGCGCGTATGGCGGTTGACGACCACCGTCGTCTCCTCGGCCTTGCGGATCTGCAGCCGGTCCCACATGCGCACGGTCCGTTTCGCGGCGCGTACGGCGACGACGTCAGGGGTGGTGACCAGCAGGGCCGTGTCGGCCATCTCCACCGCCGCCGCCCCCGCCCCGCTCAGCTGGGCGCCGCAGTCCACCACGACCACCTCGTAGCGGGAACGCAGGGCGCCGATGATCTGGCGGGCGGCCCGGTCGGTGACCTCCTCGCCGCGCTCGCCCTCGCCGGGGGCGAGGAGCAGGGCGAGGCCACTGTCGTGGCGGAAGACGGCGTCGGCGAGGACGCGCGGGGAGATGTCGGTGATGGCGGCGAGGTCGGCGACCGAGCGGCGGAACTGGACGTCCAGGTAGGAGGCGACGTCGCCGGTCTGGAGGTCGAGGTCGGCCAGGGCGGTCGTACGGCCGGAGGCCTGCGCGGCGAGCGCGAGCTGGATGGCGGTGAGGGTGGCGCCGACGCCCCCCTTGGCGCCGCTGACCGTGACGACCGTACCGCCGACGCCACCGACGAGGTCGGACGCGCCGTGTCCGAGGTGGCGCCGCACGCCGGTGGACCACTGGGCGACGGCGTGGACGCGGTGGGCGAGTTCCTCGTACGACAGCGGGAGCGAGACCAGGCCGCGGGCGCCGGAGTCCATGGCGGCGGCGAACAGGCCGGGTCCTGCGTCGGTGGTGACGAGGATGACGCCGACGGCCGGGTGGCGCAGGGCGACCTCGCGGATCAGCTCCAGCGCGGGGACGGGGCCGATGCGTTCATGGACGACGACCACTTCCGGGAGTTCCTCGACCGACTCGGCGGCGAGCCGGGCCAGGGTGTCGACCAGCTGGGTGGAGTCGGCGACGGGCGGCTGCGGTTCGGCGTCGGGGAGCTGGCTGAGCAGGGTGGTGAGGGAGCGGACGGCGTCCGGGTCCGCGCCGGCCGGGAGGATCCTGGTGGGCATGCGGGCCGCCTCTCACTTGTCCGTCGCGAGTTCGTAGGTGCGGTCCTTGTCCGGGACGCTGGTCTCGGTGCCGGGTGCCACGAGCGCGAGCCGGACCCGCTGGGCGAAGGACTCGGCGTACGTGACGCGCTGGGCGTCGAGGGTGGACAGCGCGAAGGTGATGGGGACGGCCTCGGTGGGCTGTTGCTGGTCCTTGCTGCGGTCGGGGTCGAGGGCGGTGATGTGACCCACGTCGAGAACCCGGGCGTTGGTGACGATGATCTTCGACTGGTCGGGGGCGCCCTCCTTCTTTCCCTCGAAGGTGGCGTAGACGTTGACCCGCGACCCCGGGGTGATCTTGCCCGCGACACCGGTCGCGGCGTCGATCATGATGGCGACCTCCTGCTGGCCGGCCTGGAGGGCGGGCTGGTCGACGATCATGTCGGTCTGGAGCAGGGAGCCGGCGCGCAGCGTGGTGACGGCGATCTTGCCGCGAATCTGCCGGAGATCGGTGACGGCGTTGCCGGACAGCCACCGCCGGGGCATCGTTATCTTCTCGAACTGGCCCGTATCCAGCGCGGTGTACGGCTTCACGTCGGACCGGACCCGGTAGGCGGTGACCTCGGGGCCGACCTTTGACTGCACGTTGTGGATGACGGAGAGCACGCCGGCGAACGCGCCGAGAGCGCACAGGACCGAGAGGATCAGAAGTATCACGCCGCGGCGCTGACGGGAGTTCATGAACCGTGCAACCTCATTGGGGGAATCGGTCGAGCGGGATGTGAGTCGCGTTCGTACGGGTCAGGCATCTGGCGGGTCGGGTTCTCGCGAGTCGGGTATCTCGCGGGCCGGCGAGTCGGGTATCTCGCGGGCCGGCGAGTCGGGTTTCTCGCGGGTCGACGGGTCGGTTTCACATGGGTCGGCGGGTCAGGCTTCACGCTCCACTTACGCAGGTCGGGTACGCAGGTCGGGTTTCTCGCGGATCAGGCGGGCGTTTGTTGCTCCAGTGCGCCGCGCGGTCGCCGCTGTTCCAGGGCGCGCGGGGCCGGAGTCTCGTACACGGGCGGGGTGGCCGAGCAGAAGACGCAGCGGTCGCCGATGACGTCGAGGCCGCACCAGTGGCAGCTGGACTGCCGTACCGAGGTGACGAGTTGGTACAGCACGGACAGGTCGGCGAGGTAGCTGCAGAACTCGACGAGACGCCCGGTCCCCCACCACACCGGGGACTCGGCGGGCAGCGGCGTCTCGCGCAGCCCGTGCGCACCCCACTCCGTGGCGAGGCCGCCGATCCAGTCGCTCTGCAGCTGCCCCTTGGCGAGGAGCATCCAGGTGCTGAACTCGGGCCCCTTGAGCGTGACGCCGGGTCCGGTGCGCACGAGCTGCGGCTCGGGATGGGCGACGACGGCGAACTGGCTGCCCGGCACCCAGGACTTGGCGTGCGCCTTCAGCCCGACCGGCACCCGGTCGAGGCGGGCGACCGAGCCGAGGACGGCACCGGCGTGGATGTAGTGGGTGAGCAGCCTCCCCGCCGAGGCCAGCACGCCCGGACTCAGGTCGCAGGAGGCGAGCTGCCGCAACTGCCGGGCGAGGACGGCGATGCCGAGCGGGGGCAGTTCGGGCCGGAAGAGCGCGATCCGGTCGCTCTCCAGCAGGGAGCGCAGGGTGTGCAGCCGTCGTACGACGCTCTCGGGGGTGGCATGCGAGCACACGACGACCAGGTACCCGTACTGCTCGGTCAGGGCGTGGAGTTCGGTGAGGGTCTGCTCGAGGGGGCGCTGGTCGAGGTCGGACAGCACGACGGCGGGCATGGTCCGCTCGTCCTGCGCCGGCAGCGCCAGGTCGGCACTCGTCACGGCAACGGCAGTTGGCACGCACAGCTCCCCGCTCTTCACACCCTTCGACCCACCGGTGTAACTCCAATGGGCCAGGACGACTTCATTGCGTGACTACCTGAGCACTGTATCCACGCCCCAATGACCGGAGAACAGCGTTTGTGTAGCTCGTGTGGAACTCTCTGGTCACAAGTCACGCCAAAACCGGACAGGTTGAGCGAGGAACCGAAGACGAGGTTGGTCTGGACCTCTTGACAGTCTGATTGGTCTGGACCAACTTGTACGCCAACGGTGGCCACCGTCCCTCTCCGCACGTGCTGTTGCGCCCCCTTCCTTCCCCGTCTCCCCATCTCCCTCCCCGTCAACTCCCCCACCGGAGGCCCCAGTGGACCGCGTACCAGGCATGCCCAGACGCAGAGGACGGATCCGCACACGCAGCGGACGGGTCCGCACATGGTCGGCGGCGACGGCCCTCGCCCTCTCCCTCGCGGGCCTCGCCGCCGCCCCCGCGTCCGCGGCGGACGTCAACAACGCCAAGAACGCCGGCTTCGAGTCCGGCCTCGCCAACTGGACCTGCACCGCGGGCAGCGGCACGACGGTCTCCTCCCCCGTGCACAGCGGAGCCTCGGCCCTCAAGGCGACCCCGGCCGGTCAGGACAACGCCCAGTGCACTCAGTCGGTGGCGGTCAAGCCCAACTCGACGTACACGCTGAGCGCGTGGGTCCAGGGCGGTTACTCCTTCCTGGGTGTGACGGGCACCGGCACGACGGACGTCTCGACCTGGACCCCGGACGCGCCGGCCTGGAAGCAGCTCTCGACGACCTTCACGACCGGCGCCTCCACGACCTCGGTCACGGTCTACACCCACGGCTGGTACGGCCAGGCCGCCTACTACGCCGACGACATCTCGGTCCTCGGCCCCGACGGCGGCGGTGGCGGCGACCCGACCCCGACGGTCCCGCCCGCCCCGAGCGGCCTGACGGTCACGGGTACGACGTCCTCGTCGGTCTCGCTCTCCTGGTCCGCGGTGTCGGGCGCGACGGGCTACAACGTCTACCGCGACGGTACGAAGGTGACGGCGGTGACGGGCACGTCGGCGACGGTGACCGGCCTGTCGGCGTCGACCTCGTACTCCTTCCAGGTCACGGCGACCAACGCGGCGGGCGAGTCGCCCAAGTCGACGGCGGCGACGGCGACAACGGCGTCCTCCGGTGGCGGAGGGGGCGGCGGTGGCACCCTGCCCAAGCACGCCGTGACCGGCTACTGGCAGAACTTCAACAACGGCGCCACGGTCCAGAAGTTGTCGGACGTCCCGTCCGCCTACGACATCATCGCGGTGGCCTTCGCGGACGCCACCTCGACGCCGGGAGCGGTGAGCTTCACGCTCGACTCCTCCGGCCTCGGCGGCTACACGGTCGACCAGTTCAAGGCGGACATCGCCGCCAAGCACGCGGCCGGCAAGAAGGTCATCATCTCGGTCGGCGGCCAGAACGGCACGGTGTCGATCAGCGACTCGGCGTCGGCGACGAACTTCGCGAACTCGGTGTACTCCCTGATGCAGACGTACGGCTTCGACGGCGTCGACATCGACCTGGAGAACGGCCTGAACGCGACGTACATGACGCAGGCGCTGCGGTCGCTCTCCGCGAAGGCGGGCTCCTCGCTCATCATCACGATGGCCCCGCAGACGATCGACATGCAGTCGACGTCGAACTCCTACTTCCAGACGGCCCTGAACATCAAGGACATCCTCACGGTCGTCAACATGCAGTACTACAACAGCGGTTCCATGCTGGGCTGCGACGGCAAGGTGTACTCGCAGGGCTCGGTGGACTTCCTGACGGCTCTCGCCTGCATCCAGCTGGAGGGCGGCCTCTCCCCGTCCCAGGTCGGCCTGGGCCTGCCGGCCTCGACCCGTGCGGCGGGCAGCGGGTACGTGTCGCCGACCGTGGTCAACAACGCCCTGGACTGCCTGGCCAAGGGCACGGGCTGCGGCACCTTCAAGCCCTCCAAGACCTACCCCGACCTGCGGGGCGCGATGACCTGGTCGACAAACTGGGACGCGGCGTCCGGCAACGCGTGGTCGAGCGCGGTGGGGGCGCATGTGCATGCGTTGCCGTAACGGGATGCCGTAGCGGGACTCCCTAGCGGGAGCTTCGCCCCCATCTCGGCGTAAGGACGCCCGGATCTCTCCCTTGGGGTCCGGGCGTTTCCGTGTGCGCGCTCGGGGGTGACAGCATCCCGGTGAGACCCACTACGAGTGGATGCCAATGGTCGAGAAGAAGCCAGGTCGTTCGGACCTCCGCCCGGGTCGGTGGACGAAAAGCGGACCGTGGAGGGCACGGGAAGGCGGGCGATGAGTGACAACTACCTGACGGTGATTCCGGCTGATCCTTACTGGCAGCCCCGTAAGGATGCGGCGGATCGTGCTGCGGCCATGCTGTCCGGCATGCTTCCCGACGACGACGCCCGTGATTGCAGGTTACATGCCGACTCGAAATGTGCAAGCAATGCGCGCCCTCAGCAGATTTGGAGAGCTTTCCTGGTTTAAATTGCCTTTGGAATACAATTCCGTGCATGGCTATAACCAGGTGCCCTACATGGGATGGCGTTACACGTCCCCTCGGGAAGGCATCGCACAGCTCATCGAAAATGCGGTAGGGGAACTTCCCACTCAAGTCGAATGGATGCTTGACAGAAAACGGAGGAACTGGCTTCTGCTGCCGAATAGAATTCTTCGCGAAGCACAAGGGCTCGAGAATCCGGCTTTCGCGAACGCAGTCCACTCCATCAACGTCCAGGACCAGGAATTTTGCCTCAAAGCGCTTTCAGATTTGGACCTGATCATCCTACACCTTCAGGAGATCCCGATAACACCGCCTCCATGTCCATCGACGACTTTTTCCTGAACCCTGAAGCACTGCAGTCCATCTATGGACACACGCCTAAGTAGGCGATCACGTGAGGATTCGGTCGGTCAACCTGAGTTGGCGTGGACCTACATTGATCATCCGCATCGATCTCCCGTATTTTCCGGATGCGGCACCGCAGGACTGGGTGGCGTCTGAGTTTGACACGGTCCAGTGTCATCTGGGGTTCCTGGCGGTGCAGAACTTGGCAATCCACTCATGGAGGCCGCCGGCCTTTGGTCGCCTGGAAGCAGCTCCCAGGACAGGGGAAAGATGGCGCCATGTTGACATCAATGGCGACGGAGTAAATCTCGAATTCGACTGCGCCGACTCGGTCATGGTCGGCCATGTCAGCGCTTTCAAAATCGGCACTGACGGCTCGGACCAGGGTCCACGCTCATTCGTAAGCCGGATCGATTCCCGTCGGTATGCTTCCCTGCCTGAGACCTGGGAGAAGAGCTACTATGAGCGCACCTGAATGGCAGTTGCTCCTTGCGGATTCACAGTTTCTGGGGGAGCTCTACGAGGGCAGCGCCCCTGCTCGTGAGGCATGTGAACTGTCCTACGTCCATCTGGACGAACGAGGCGACTCGGTGACTCTCGGATTCGACACAGGACACCTGCCTTCACGTCCCGATCAAGGGTGGCACGAAAGACCCTATAATCGATTCGAGTTCTACCTGCTGTTTTCCGGCGTGACGGATTTTCAAGTCAACGGATGGACCGACTCGGAGGCCCGAGAGGTCAACATCAGGGCAAAACCGGAGGCGTTGATTTCAGTCTCCTTGGGGCACGAGGGTTCCGGGATCGACTTTCGCGCATCATCTATGCGGCTGGCCCACGTCCGTGTCTACCTTGCGGCCGAAGGCTCCTGATCATACGGCGTGCCGAAATGTCGATGCCTGGAATCTCGGGCGTGCCTTCCTCGCTCCCCTCACTCCCCGGTGAACACCTCGTCCTCGTACGTCTCGCCGGATCCCACACTCACTCCTCGACGAACAGCCCCGTTGCGTCCGCCGCGTGCACCGCCCGCTGCACCCAGGTCTCAAGCTGGTCCAGATCCGGGCATGCACCCACACGCTCACGGACTGCGTCTGGCACCGGGATACCGCGCGACTCCAGAATGCCGAAGATCAGCTCGCGGAGCCTCTGACGTCCTTCCTCAAGCCCCTCCTCACGCCCTTCCTCGCGCACCTGCTCCGCCAGTTGGTGTCGCCAGAAGTACTGGGTCGCCGTCATCAGGTCCCTCCAGATCTGTTTCGCCTGAGGGTCGGTCAGGCACGAGTCGACGAACTGTACGAAGGCCGCGGCGCTGTCGGGGTCGATGTCCTGAAGGGCGGCCACGAGGGATTCCAGTATGGCGGCGGCGCGTGGCCCCCGCCCGTGTGTCATGGCCGAGAGAACCGCAAGAGGTGGGTCCTGTCTGGCCTGTCGCTCGTCGGCGATCACCGGCACGTTGTCCGGGCCGAGCACGAGTGGCCGTACCGTCATTGAGTACCAGCCGGGGAAGCCCAGCTGGATGGGGCGCGATGCCCACCTCGCCGTGGCGCTGCTCTGGGTGATGACGATGAGCACCGGTTCGCAGCGGTACTTCTCGTACAGGAACGACAGGTAGTAGGGCCAGCTGCCCCGCTTGCGTTCGTCCACCTTGCCCTGGGACTCGACCACGAGGAGATACGTCCCCTCGTCGGTCTCCGCCCGCAGCAGCGTGTCCACGCGGCGCTCGACCGGTTCGATCTCCGTCAGGTCCACGTTCAACGCGGCGATCTCCCGAGGCTTGGGAAACGGCACGTTCAGCACGCGCTGTAACGCCGTCGTCAGCAGCTCAGGTTCCTTCTGGAAGATGCGGTGCAGCGCCTCGTGCGACGAGCCGACCATCAGCTCTCCTTTCGTACGACGTGATCAACGAGCTACGCGGCCACAAGTTCGCACCACACGTATTTGCCCCGGTTCCCGAACCGGGCCGACGGCTGCCAGCCCCACACCTCCGCGCAGGCCCGGACCAGGGCAAGGCCCCGGCCCTCCTCCTCCAGGTCGGCGACCTGGTCGAGTCGTTGTGGAGGGTCCGGCGGCGCGGGGTCCGTGTCCCAGGCCCCGATCCAGATCACCCCCTCCGTGGTTCGGCGGACGCGGAGGGCGGCCGGCCCCTTGGTGTGTCGCACGGCGTTGGCGACCAGCTCCGTCGCCAGGAGTTCGGCCGTGTCCACCAGCCCGATCAACCCGTGCAGCGTCAGAATCAGGCGCAGGGTGCGGCGACAGACGGTCACCGCTCTGAGGTCGTTGGGGATGTAGAGGGTGTAGTCCCAGGTTTCGGGCATGCGTCATCAACTCCGACCAGAAGAAGGGGATTTCGCGTGCGGTGGCATTGCCGCAGCCGTCATGGCAGGACAGAGCGGTGCGCTTCCGTTGCGTGTGCATTGCGTCACTGACGGTAGGGCATAAATTTCATTCGCTGCAAGCCGGTCGCGTAATCTGACGCCCGAACGAGGTGCACCACCAAGGCCGTTGAGGAAAGAGGACGCCGTGCCGGCACGACGCCACCCCACAGCACGTCAGGTGCGCTTGGGGACCGAACTCCGGAGACTGCGGGAAGCCGCTGGGCTCAAGGCAACCGAGGCAGCCGGCCTCCTCGGGGTGAACTCTGTCCAGATGAGCCAGATCGAGTCCGGCATTGCGGGAGTGAGCGAGCAGCGAGTACGTCGGCTTGCCGCCAACTACGCCTGTGCGGATGAGAAGCTGATCGACGCCTTGGTGGCGATGACGACCGATCGCACACGGGGCTGGTGGGAGGCGTACCGAGGTGTGCTTCCCGCCGCCTACCAGGACCTCGCCGAGCTGGACCATCACGCGAGGTTCCGTCACGACGTGGCGGTCATCCATGTGCCGGGGCTCTTCCAGACGGAGGCCTACGCCCGAGCGCTCTTCGCCTACATGAATCCCGAGTTCCCGGACAGCGAGGTTGATCTCCGGGTGGAGCACAGGATGAAGCGGAGGGTCGTCATCGACAACCCCGACCCCATCCCGTACGAGACCGTGATCCATGAGGCGGCGCTCCGTACGAGAGTGGCCGGGCGCGAGGCATTCCGGGCTCAGCTGGGTCGCATTCTGGAGGTGTCCGAGGCCAACCATGTCACCGTTCGGGTCATCCCGTTCACGCTGGACGACTTCGCAGGAGGCGGTAGCAGCATGGTGCACCTGGGTGGAGCTGTTCCCCGGCTGGACACTGTCGTGCGCGATGCTCCTCACGGCACAGCCTTCGTCGACTCCGAGGCCCAACTGGAGCACTTTCGAAAGCTCTTCCGTAGGGTGAAGGAACAGGCACTGCCCCCACAGCAGTCACGTGACCTCATCCACCAGTTGGCCAAGGAGCTGTGAGGACCGACATGATCACCTTCACCGAGTGGAAGAAGTCGTCCTACTCCGGCGGAGGCGAGGGCAACGACTGCGTCGAGATCGCACACCTGGACAGCCACATAGCCATCCGCGACTCCAAGACCCCCGCCCGAGCCACCCTCACCTTCCCTACCGCCGCCTTCGCCCCCTTCGTCGAAGCCCTGAAGAAGGCCGACCAGGCGCTCTGAGCCGGAGATGCCCCCACGTCTGAGAGAAACGCTGGCCGCCATAGAGGCGTATGAAGGTCCGGGCGCGTACGACGCGTTCCTCAACGCGCTCGGCGGTTCACTGGCCCGGCTACCCGTGTTGATCAGGTGCGCCGAGATCGCCCTGGACGTGTCGGAACTCGACGCCGACCAGCTGAGAGATGCCCTGCGCACCGCCGTCGAAGATGCGGGGCAAGTCGTCTGGGCGGCCTGGCCAGCTGAGCGTACGGCCGTGCGGGTCGGCTATCGGGCCGTGCTCGAGCGGATCGACGATCTCTGGTACCCGAGCGCGGACGATCTGGTGATCATCGACGGTCACGACCGCGTCCTCGTCCTGGACCACGAGGAGCGGCTCTTCCTCACGCGGGCCGACGCGCGGCTGCAGATCTGCTCGGTGGAGGAGCGGGACGCGGTGAGTGCCACGTGCGTCGTGCGGTGCGTGGGTGGTGTCGTGCGCGTCGGGCAGCGGTTCGGTGTCGGGCCCGACGGTGGCACGAGGGATGGCGCGCCGCTGGTGAGTCTTGAGGGCATTCTTCGCTATGAGCGGCCCACGGACTTCGTGGATCCTCCCCACAGCGCCAAGGTTCACCTCACGGGCGGGGGCGTGGCCCTGCTGGAGGAGGGATGGGTCATCACCGCTGTCCTCGACGCGCCGCCCGTCCGCTGAAGCCGCCGTCCTCTCGCCCCTTGCATGACGGGGTAAGTCACGTGGCGCCAGTGCCGGTCCGAGCCCCTTGAGCGCGAACCGGCGCGCGCGGTTCGATCGATCCGTCAGTGGCCGTGGCCGCCGTCGTGGTCGCCGTGGCCGACAATCGTCCAGGGGCGCATCAATCGTCGTCTTCCTGTTCGAGAATGTGGCAGTGGTGGGATGGTTCGGAACGCTGCCGCAGCACGCTGGGCCGGCCTGGGAATTCACTCGTTGAGCTCTTTCAGCGTGGCCGCTGCAGCGGCGGGGGCGGCGCAGGTTTGCTGACCTTTCCGGAGTCGCGGGGAACGGGCGATTGCTGCACCGGCTCCTATGCCGAGGCCGAGAACCCGTCTACGCGTCAATCTCGCTGTCACGCGGTGCGTTTCTGTACTTGTAGCGGTTGATGAGAAGCAGGGCGGAGCAGGCAACGGCGCAGGCCAGCCCTGCGTACAGCAGAGGTCGGACCCAGAACCACACCTCTTCGGTGCTGTGGCCGCTGGTCCAGTGGCAGGTGATGGACGGTGGGAAGCTGTCCACGCTCGCCGATGTCAGCCTGTAGTCCCGTCCGGCATCCACGTACACGCCGGCGCCGGTCTTGTCCCCGCATACGTCGAGCGGGTTGGTGAAGGCGAGCCCGTAGACGGTTCCGGCCCCGTACGCCGCGATAGCTGCCGCGATCCCGATCACAGCCCAGCGGGCCGGCTGCGAAGGCTTCCTCCTGACCACCCACGACGCGTACGGGAATGCCCCAACCGCGAAGAGAAGGAGGGTGATTGCAGGCGGGCCGAAGAATGTGAACACAGACACCATGCATCCTGACGTTACTTCGAGCGGAAAGATCGCGGCTGGTTCGCCCGGTACTCAGTCCGTCGGAGCGTTTCCGTGGAGGCGTGCTGCACCAGGTTGTCGCCGAACGTGTTGCACCACTCGTCGAGCCGACCGCCGGGGAGAAGGTGCGGCATCAGGGTGCCCGTGCCGCCGGTGGAGGAGAGCTCCGTCATCACCGCCGTCCTCGGCGCACCGCCCGCCCCGCTGAGGCCGCCGTCTTCGCGTCCCATAGCATGACGGGGCACGTCAAGTCGTATCAGATGGCGATAGGTTGAAGAGGGTAAGCCATGTCGTTCGGTCCGCCGCCCGCAGGGTTCGGGTCTGCGATGCCACCCGCCTCGACGCCGCCCGCCTGGATCCCGCAAGCCCCGCCCGCGTGGACTCCGCCGACGAAGATCGAGCAGGCCCTTTTCGAGGCCAAGGCGCGTGAGGACTGGAAGGCGTACTTCGACACCCTCGCGGACAGCCGGCTGTACTTCGAGATACGGCGCGACGGGGCCGATGCCGAGCCGAGCAGGACCATTCCCGTCTTCGGGCACGATCCCCGTGTTGCCGGCGGCCGGATCTGGGCCGTGTACACGGAGGGGATGCTGCCCGTGCCGGACCCGCACCGGGTGCTGGACTGGCAGAAGCTCGGGTGGTTCGCCCGGGTGTGGGAACCGAACGATCCGGCCATGATCGTGGTCAATCCGGGCAGTCCGTGCGAGGCGTTTCTGCCCTCAGCGCCACCGCACTCCGCCGTGTGGGCGCAAGCCCAGGCGAAGGGTCCGCTGAACCGGACGCGGGTGAGCACGCTCCGGCTCGGCGGGCCTCTGGAGGGTCCTGTCGCACAGGGGCTGGCCTGCGGCGCACTGCTCGTCGTGTGGCACGGGCTGCCCTGGAACGCCATGGCGTATCACGGCAACGGCTATCCCGCGGAGCGCAAGTCGCTCCGGGAGTGGTGGGGGGTCAGCAGTCGGGAGGAGTGGCAGGTCCAGCAGCGTGCGCTGCTCGACCCCGACGGCGCCAATCCCGTGTGGGAGTTCGCCCTCGGGCTACGACGTACCATCGCGCGTGACTTCGGCGGCCATGTCGACACCGCCTACTGGCGGGACGCGGTCGCCCGGGTGCTGCGCGGTCGTGCGGAGGGCGAGACGGTCATCACCCCGGACGGGGTCACCAGCACCCCCACCGTTCCGGAGGCGGAGACCGAGGCTCGGATCAAGGGCGTGCAGCATCTGGTCGGGCGCATCACGCGTTACGAGGCGCGTTTCCGGGCCGACGGCATCCTGGACGAGAACCGGTTCGTCGGTTCCGTCGACGCGTGGAACTTCGGGCGGGCGTCCGGCATGGCCCGCTGGGGGCTGGGGTCCCGGTACTGCTCGCTACAGGAGGCCGAGTCCGCCGTCATCGAGGCCGGGCGGGCCGCCGCGCGGTCGTACAAGTCCTGGAAGGACTTCGCCGCCGGGTACATCCTCGGGCGCTGTCTGCATTTCGACGATGAGGAGTTCGGGACCTGGTACACGGACATGGTCGACGTCCACCGGGTGCTGATGTCCGAACCCGACAGCCCCTGGCTCACCGTTCCGTTCAAGTGAGGCGCAGTCATGTGCGCCATGTGTGCCATGGGCGCCATGTGCGTCGCGTGGGGGCTCATTGACTGTTACACATTTTCGGGTCCCGTGTTCGGACACGATTCGACAGAACAGGCATAAACAGGCATCTATGCCTGCATTCGTCATGTAAGTGGACATTACAGCCGTGAGTCACAGATATATCCACGAATCGTAACAGCGCCAGTACTTCCTCGATCAGCCCTCCGCACGGCTGCAAGGTGTGGGCGTGCGGCCGACCGGCCGCCACCCGCACCCTTGCGAAGGGGGACTTCGTGTCCGTTTCCGTTTCTGTCACCGCACGCCGTGTCGCCGCACGCCGTGTCGCCGCAGCCGCCGTCGCGGTGACCGCCGTCGTGGGCGCCATGGCGCTGCCGGCCTCGGCCGCCGACCGCGACCACCACCACGACAACGACCACGGCCGCTCGTACGGCACACAGGTGGTCATCAGCGACGTGCAGCACGGCGCGTGGGGCCGCTCGGAGCGGTCCCTGAACAGGGAGTACGTGGAGGTCACCAACGAGGGCCACCGGGACGTGAACCTGGACGGGTGGACGCTGTCGGACGAGGACGGCCACACCTACACCTTCCCGCACTTCCGGCTGGCGGGCCACGCCACCGTGCGCGTCCACACCGGCTTCGGCCGGGACAGCAGGAACGACCTCTACCAGGACCGCCGCCGGTCCGTGTGGGACAGCGACCACGACACCGCGACCTTGCGCAACGACCACGACCGCCTCGTCGACTCCACCTCCTGGGGCTACGACCGCCGTGACGGCGGCCGTGACGACCGCGACGACCGCGACGGCGGATGGCACGGTCGCCACCACTGACCCGCCCCACCCCCCCCCGTCCGTACACCGGTCGGCCCCCCGGCATCCGGCACGCTTCTCCCGCAGCGCGCCACTCCCCCCTGGAGTGGCGCGCTGCCGACGTTTTCATGCCATCCCTTTTTGGCGAGGGACTAGATATTGACCTGACCATGCCAACGCCTCACCATGAGCGCCAACCCGCACGTCGCACTGAAGCACCCATCGACATCTCCCAGCTCCGCTCCCCCACATCCGGCGACCCCGGAATTCCTGGAGACCCAAGGAGAGTTCATGCGACTTCGCATACGCGGCTCCGGCGCTCGTGGCAGCAGGCGTACCGCCGCACTCGGCGCGCTGCTGGCCCTCGCCCTCGCCGCCCCCGTCTCGGCCACCGCCACGCACGCCACCGCCGACAGCGCCCGGAAGGCCTCCTCCTCCGGCGAAGACTCCCGGCAGGACATCCGGCAGTACGAGATCCATCAGGGCACCACTCCCGTGACCCGTACGGCCATCCAGGCCACCGGTGTCACCGTGGACGAGGCCGACGAGGAGACCGTGGTCGTCTCCGGGCGGGCCGAGCAGATCAGCAAGCTACGGAAACTCGGGTACGAGGTACATCCGTTGGGTGCGGCGCCCCAGCGGGCCGGCGCCCGGCTCTACGACTTCCCCAGCGCCGACTCCAAGTACCACAACTACGCCGAGATGAACGCCGAGATCGACCAGCGGCTGGCGGCCTACCCGAACATCATGAGCAAGCGCGTGATCGGGAAGTCGTACCAGGGGCGGGACATCGTCGCCATCAAGGTCAGCGACAACGTGGCGACGGACGAGGACGAGCCGGAGGTGCTGTTCACCTTCCATCAGCATGCCCGTGAGCATCTGACCGTGGAGATGGCGCTGTATCTGCTGCGCGAGTTCGGCGCCGGGTACGGGACCGACTCCCGGATCACGAACCTCGTCAACAGCCGGGAGATATGGATCGTCCCGGATCTGAATCCGGACGGAGGCGAGTACGACATCGCCAGCGGGTCGTACCGGTCGTGGCGGAAGAACCGGCAGCCCAACTCCGGTTCGTCGTACGTCGGGACCGACCTGAACCGGAACTGGAACTACAAGTGGGGCTGCTGCGGGGGGTCGTCGGGCTCGAAGTCGTCCGAGACCTACCGTGGTTCCGCCGCCGAGTCCGCGCCCGAGGTGAAGGTCGTGGCCGACTTCGTGCGGAGCCGGGTCGTCGGGGGCAAGCAGCAGATCAAGGCCGGCATCGACTTCCACACGTACAGCGAGCTGGTGCTGTGGCCGTTCGGGTACACGTACGCGGACACGGATACCGGGATGACCGCCGACGACGCCGCCACGTTCAAGGCCGTGGGGCAGAAGATGGCCGCCAGCAACGGGTACACGCCCGAGCAGTCGAGCGATCTGTACATCACCGACGGGACCATCGACGACTATCTGTGGGGTACGCAGAAGATCTTCGACTACACCTTCGAGATGTATCCGACGTCCGGTGCGGGCGGGGGGTTCTACCCGCCCGACGAAGTCATCGAGCGGGAGACCTCCCGGAACAAGGACGCGGTGTTGCAGCTGTTGGAGAACGCCGACTGCATGTACCGGGCGATCGGGAAGGCCGCCCAGTACTGCAGTTAGGCCCTGTCGTTCGGATCAGGCCTCTTCGAAGTAGGCGTCGAGGACCGCGTCCAGCTGGTCCTCCCACTCCTTGAAGCGCGCCCTGGCCGCCGCCTCGATCTCGATCGGGTACCAGCGGCGGTCGGGGGTGTGCACGGTGACGGTGAACCGCTTGCCGAAGCGGGCGGACTCCGTCTCGACCGCGGCGATCTCGGTCCAGCGGAACTCGCAGGCCTCCTCGTCCAGGCTGAGGCGGACGCCGCGGTGGTCGGCGACGATCTTGGCCCGGCGGTCGGAGGCCTCGAAGACGGGACCTTCGGGGGACGGTTCCTCGGCGTCGGACGACTCCGGTGCCTCGTCGGCCGTCGGTGCCTCCGCCGTCTTCGGCGCCGCGTCCGCCTTCGGCTTCTCCTCGGCCGTCGCGTCCTCCGCCGGCTTCACGTCCACCGGCTGCTCCGGCTTCGTGTCCTCCGGCTCCGCCGCCGTCATCGACGGTGCCGTGATCCCGGGGATGAAGGCCGGGTCGAATCCGGCGCCCTTGACGGGCTCGCCCTTCAGGGGCTGGCTGCTCGATCCTATGCGCTGCTCCACGGCGGCAGTATGGACGACTTCCCTGTGCCGGAACCAGTCAGCCCGCCCATCCCCGGTTTCACTCACGTCACGTTTCACACGAACATGCTCACCACCCCGGCGGCCGCGAAGCCCGCCACCGACAGCACCGACTCCAGCACCGTCCAGGTCCGCAGGGTGTCGCGCTCGCTGATGCCGAAGTACTTGGCCACCATCCAGAAGCCGCCGTCGTTGACGTGCGAGGCGAAGATCGAGCCGGCGGAGATGGCCATGATGACCAGGGCGACGAAGGCCTGCGAGTGGTGGCCCTCCGTCAGCAGCGGGGCCACGATGCCCGCCGTCGTCACGATCGCGACCGTGGCCGAGCCCTGGGCGACCCGCAGCACGAGCGAGATCAGGTACGACAGCACGATCACCGGCAGGCCCACGCCGTGGAAGGTGTCGGACAGGGCCTGGGCGACCCCGCTGGCCTTGAGGACGGCGCCGAAGACCCCGCCCGCGCCGACCACCAGCAGGATGTTGCCGACCGGCTTGAGGGACGACGTCGACACCGTCTCCAGGGACTTGCGGGACCAGCCGCGCCGGATGCCGAGGAGGTAGTAGGCGAGGAGCAGGGCCAGGGTGAGGGCGACGAAGGGGCTGCCGAAGAACTCCAGGACCGAGCGGCCCGCGGAGGGGTCCAGCGCGATGGAGGAGAAGGTGGCGGCGAGGATCAGCAGCAGCGGCGTACCGATGATGGCCAGGACGGTGGCGAGCGGTACGGGCTTCTCCTGCGGCCGGACCCCGGCCTTGCGCTGTTCCTCGGCCACAGCCCGCCTGGCCTCCTCCGCGGCCTCCACCATGTCCTGCGGTACGGCGACGAAGATCCGCTTGCCGATCCACGCGGAGTACGCCCAGGCGGCGAGGACGGCGGGGATGCCGCAGACGATGCCCATGAGAACGACCCAGCCGAGCTGGACGTGGAGGAGACCGGCGGCGGCCACCGGGCCGGGGTGCGGGGGCAGGAAGGCGTGCGTCATGGACAGGCCGGCCAGCAGGGGCAGGCAGTAGAGCAGGATCGACTTGCCGGAGCGCTTGGCGGCCGCGTAGACGATCGGTGCCAGGACGAAGATGCCGACGTCGAAGAAGACCGGGATGCCGAAGATCAGGCCGGTCAGGCCCATGGCGAGGGGCGCGCGCCGCTCACCGAAGAGGTGCAGCAGGCGGGAGGCCAGCACCTCGGCGCCGCCGCTGACTTCGAGGATCGCGCCGAGCATGGTGCCGAGGCCGATGATGATGGCGACGTGGCCGAGGATGCCGCCCATGCCGGACTCGATGGTGGAGACGGCGTCGGAGCGCTGGACGGTGCCGAAGATTTCGGTGACCGAGAGACCGGCGAGCAGGCCGACGGCTATGGAGACGGCCAGGAGGGCCACGAAGGGCTGCAGCCGGACCTTGATGATCAGGAAGAGCAGCAGGGCTATGCCGATGCCGGCGACGGTGAGCAGGCCGGGGGTGCCGTCGAGGAGGAGGAGCAGGCCGCCGGTGTGGGGTGGTGGGGCGGCGGGGGCGGGGGCGGCGAGCGGGAGGGACATACGGGGGTCCTCTTCGTAAATGCATTGCGCTTTCGGGCAGGGGGGATCGCGGCACGGCGCCCCGAGAGGTGCCGTGCCGTGTGCGTGGTACTGGTGTCGCGGGAGCGTCGGCTCAGCCCAGAACGGCGAGCGCGTCGATCTCGATGAGGAGGCCGGCCGGGAGTCGGACGTAGACCGTCGTGCGGGCGGCGGGCGGCTGGGTGAGGCCCTGCTCCTCGAAGTAGGCGTTGTAGATCTCGTTCATCTCGGCGAAGTGGTCCACGTCGGTGAGGTAGACGCGGATCATCATCACGTCGTCCCAGCTCGCGCCGCCCTCTTCGAGGATCGCCTTGACGTTGGCGAGGGTCTGGAGGGTCTGCTCGCGCAGGGTGGGGCCGGCGGGCGTGGGGGGCTTGCCCTCCTCTGCGGGCAGGAAGCCGACCTGGCCGGCGGTCTGGAGGATGTTGCCCTTCTTCACGCCGTGGGAGAACTTCGCGGGCGGGGTGGTGTGGGTCTTGGGGGTGAGTGCGATCTTCTCGGTCATGCGGGGTCCTTCGTGGTCCGTTGTGGTCATGTGGGGTCCCTCGTGGGGTCCTTCGGGTCCGTCACGGGCGTTCTTCCGGAGTACTCGCCGCTGATGGCGTCCGCGGTACGGCGCACCAGCGGGAGCAGGGTGAGGAGTTCGTCGGCGGTGACGACGACGTTCGGCGCGGAGACCGACATCGCGGCGACGACCCGGCCGTCGGCGCCGCGGATGGGAGCCGCGACGCAGTTGATGGACTCCTCGTGGCCGCCGAGGTCGGTGGCCCAGCCCTGTTCGCGCACCTTCTCCAACTCCCGTAGGAAAGCAGGGGCGTTGGGGGTGGAACGGGGCGTGTACATGGGGTATTCGAGCTTGTCCGCGAGGGCGCGGCGCTCGGGTTCGGGCAGGTCGGCGAGGAGGAGCTTGGCCACGGCCGCGACGGTGATCGCGACGGGCTTGCCGATGCGGGAGTACATGCGCACCGGGTAGCGGCTGTCCACCTTGTCGATGTAGAGGACCTCGCCCTCCTCGTACACGGCCAGGTGGACGGTGTGTCCGCACTGTTCGTTGAGCCGGGCCAGGTGGGGGTGGGCGATCTCGCGGATGTCGAGGTTCTCTATCGCCTCTTGCGCGAGGGCGAAGAGGCGGGCGCCGAGGCGGTAGCGCTGGTCGGACTGGCGGTAGACCAGGCCGTGTTCGTGCAGGGTGCGCAGGAGGCGCAGGGCCGTGGACTTGTGGACGCCGAGACGGTCAGCGACCTGGCCGAGGTCGGCGGGGCCCTCGGCGAGCAGCGGCAGGATGCTCAGGGCGCGGTCGACGGTCTGACTCATGGGGTGATCGCCTCCTCCGGGGCCTGCTCGGCTTGCGTCCAGCCGGGGCCGAGTCGAAGTCTCCCCCATGCGTCGTCGTCCAGGGCGGCGAGCCGGTCGGCGTGGCTCCGGGTGGGCGGAGGCGCGAGATCGCCGGGGGTGGTGAGGGCGGCGGCGGCCATGAGGTGGCCGTGGCGGAGGCGGGCGCGGAGGGGGAGGCCGCGGAGGGTGGCGGAGAGGAACCCCGCGGCGAAGGCGTCGCCGGCGCCGACGGTCGCCACGACGTCCACGGCGAGGGCGGGGACGAAGGTGCCGCGTGTCGGTGCGGGCCAGCGGTGGGTCACGCTGCCCGGCGCAGGCGGGGTGCCGCCTTTCGCCGACGGGTTGCCGCTCTTCGCTGACGGGGTCCCGCCTTTCGCTGACGGGGTCCCGCCCTTCTGTGGGGCGGGCGCCGCCCCGGCGGCACGACTGCCCGCGGGGAACGGACATGGCCGACCGCCGTCCCCACGCTCGCGCTCGAACACGGTCGCTCCCCGTGCCCCCTCCTTGACCACCAGCACGGAGGGCTCGGCCAGCAGCGTGCGGATCGAGTCCGGGCCGCCGGTCACGCCCCAGGCGGCCTCGGCCTCGTCCTCGCCGACGAACACGATGTCCGCGCGCCTCGCCAGTTCGAGCAGCACGCGCGGTCCGTCGGGGTCGCGCCACAGGCCGGGACGGTGGTTGACGTCGAAGGAGATCAGCGGGCGGCCGGGGCTCGGTGCCGTCAGCTCGCGCAGCAACTCCCGGCACTCCCCCGACAACGCCGCCGTGATCCCCGACAGATGCAGGACCCGGCCCGCGCGTACCGCCGCCAGGTCCACGTTGTCCACGGTCATCGCGGAGGCGGCCGAGCCGGACCGGTAGTAGGCGACTTCGTGGGCGGCGGTGGCGCGGTCGGCGGCGGTGCGGAAATAGATGCCGGTGGGGCGGGTCGGGTCGCGCCGGACGTGGGCGACGTCGACGCCGTACGCGCCGACCGCTTCCACCAGGTGGTCCCCGAAGCCGTCGGCGCCGACCCGGCTCACCCAGCGCGCCGAGTGGCCGGTGGCGGCCAGGGCGCAGGCCACGTTGGACTCGGCTCCGCCGATGGCCCGGTCGAAGGAGGGGACGTCGGCGAGGCGGCCGGGACGGGTGGGGAGGAAGGTGACCATGGATTCGCCGAGGGCGACGACATCCACCACGTCCACGACGTCCACATCCACCACGCCCGCCGCATCCACGGTGTCTGGGGCGGTGCTGGGATGTCCGTCGGCGGTCACGATGGTGGTGGCTCCTCGTCCGTGTGCCGGGGCGTCGGCTTCCGTTGACCCCGTGTCGGCCGAGATGTTAGACAGCAGTGAGCGACATACGCAATGAGCGTTGCAAATACTGCAACGCCGCAGATCAGGAGGCCTGTATGCCCCGCGACACCGGCACCGAAGCGCTCGCCCGCCTCGCCGAGGAACGGGTGGACCACCGCTTCAAGGGCCTCCCGCCGGACGCCACGGGCCTGACCGTCGCCGAGCTGGCCGCCCAGCGCCGCAACCTCTTCACCGACGGCTTCACCACCCCCGTCCTCGCGCTGTCCGCCGAGCGCCTGGAGCACAACCTCCAGGTCATGGAGACGTACGCGGCCCGGCACGGCCTCGCCTTCGCTCCGCACGGCAAGACCTCGATGGCCCCGCAGCTCTTCCACCGCCAGATCGAGCACGGCGCCTGGGGCATCACGCTCGCGGTGCCGCACCAGGTGTGGGTGGCCCGGGCGTTCGGCATCCAGCGGATCTTCCTGGCGAACGAACTCGTGGACCCGGCCGCCCTGCGCCGCATCGCCGCCGACCTGGCCGCCGACCCCGGCTTCCGTTTCGTCTGCTACGTCGACTCCGTGCGCGGCGTCGAGCTGATGGACGCGGCCCTGCGTGGCGCCGCCCGTCCGGTGGACGTCGTGGTGGAGCTGGCGGGCGGTGAAGGGGCCCGTACCGGCGTCCGTACGGAGGTGGAGTGCGCGGCCGTCGCCGACGCCGTGGCCGGTGCGGAGCATCTGCGGCTGGTCGGGGTCGCGGGGTACGAGGGCGAGGTCCCGGCGGCCGATCCCGAGCGGGTGACGGCCTATCTGCGCCGGCTCACCGCGCTCGCCGCCGGCTTCGACAAGGACGGCCGGTTCGCCGGGACGGACGAGATCGTGGTGAGCGCGGGCGGCAGCGCCTGGTTCGACGCGGTCGCCGACGTCTTCGCGGACATCCCCGCCCTGTCCCGTCCGGTGCTGAAGCTGCTCCGCTCGGGCGCGTACGTCTCGCACGACGACGTGCACTACAGCAGGCTCACCCCGTTCAACCGGGTGCCCGAGGAGGGGGCTCTGGAGCCCGCGTTCCGGCTGTGGGCCCAGGTCGTCTCCCGCCCCTCCGACGAGCAGGCCTTCGCCAACGCGGGCAAGCGGGACGCCGCCTACGACCTCGACCGGCCCGTGGCCCATGTGGTGCGCCGGGACGGCACCGAGCGCCCGGCGGCCGGGATCGAGGTGACCGCCCTGTCCGACCAGCACCTGTGGCTGCGGACCGCCCCGGAGGCGGACGTCGCGGTCGGCGACTGGGTCGGCTTCGGCCTGTCCCACCCCTGCACGTCCTTCGACAAGTGGCAGATGATCCCGGTGGCCGAGGCCGACGGCACGGTCGTCGACTACGTCCGTACGTTCTTCTAGTCCGCAGGTTCTTCCAGGAGGTCAGCGACCGTGGAACAGCTCGTCATCCGGGACGCGGACGTGGTCGACGGCAGCGGTGAGCCGTCGTACCGCGCCGATGTGGTGGTCGACGACGGCCGGATCGTCTCGATCGTCAAGGAGGCCGCGGCGGCCGGCTGCCAGCGCCCGCGTGCCATGCGCGAGCTGGACGCGGAGGGCCTGGTCCTCTCGCCCGGCTTCATCGACATGCACGCCCACTCCGACCTGGCGCTGCTGCGCGACCCGGACCACAGCGCGAAGCTGGCGCAGGGGGTCACGCTGGAGGTCGTCGGGCAGGACGGGCTGTCGTACGCGCCCGTGGACGACCGCACGCTGGAGGAGGTCCGCCGGGCGATCACCGGGTGGAACGGGTACGGCGACGACATCGACGTCGACTGGCGGACCGTCGGCGAGTACCTGGACCGGCTGGACTCCGGGTTCGACGGTCGCGGGATCGCCGTGAACGCCGCGTACCTCGTCCCGCAGGGCACGGTCCGGGCGCTCGCCGTCGGCTGGGAGGACCGCGCGGCGACGCCCGCGGAGCTGGACCGGATGCGGCGGCTGGTCGCGGAGGGGCTGGAGCAGGGCGCGGTCGGCCTGTCCTCCGGGCTCACCTACACGCCCGGCATGTACGCCGAGGACGCCGAACTGACCGAGCTGTGCCGGGTGGTGGCGTCGTACGGCGGCTACTACTGCCCGCACCACCGCTCCTACGGCGCGGGCGCCCTGGAGGCCTACGCCGAGATGGTCGCCCTGACCCGGGAGGCGGGCTGCCCGCTGCACCTCGCCCACGCCACCATGAACTTCGGCGTGAACAAGGGCCGCGCGCCCGAGCTGCTGGCCCTGCTCGACCAGGCGCTGGACTCCGGCGCGGACATCACGCTGGACACCTATCCCTACACGCCCGGCTGCACCACCCTCGCCGCGCTGCTGCCGGGCTGGGCGAGCGAGGGCGGCCCCGAGGAGATCCTGGCCCGGCTCACCGACACGGCGACGGCCGAGCGGATCCGGCACGACCTGGAGGTGACCGGCTCGGACGGCTGCCACGGCGTGCCCGTGGAGTGGGAGACGATCGAGATCGCGGGCGTGTCCGAACCGGCGCTCGGCGAGTACGTCGGCCGTACGGTCCGGGAGTCGGCCGCCCTGCGCGGCGAGACGCCCTGGACGACCGCGCGGCGCCTGCTGGTCGAGGACCGCCTGGGCACCACGATCCTCCAGCACGTGGGCCACGAGGAGAACGTCCGCACGATCATGCGGCACCGCGCGCACACCGGCGGCTCCGACGGCATCCTCCAGGGCACCAAGCCGCACCCGCGGGCGTACGGCACCTTCCCGCGCTATCTCGGCTACTACGTACGGGAGTTGGGCATCCTGTCGCTGGAGGAGTGCGTCGCGCATCTCACCGCGCGGCCCGCGGCCCGGCTGCGTCTGCCGGACCGCGGACTGGTGCGCGAGGGGTACCGGGCCGACCTGGTCCTGTTCGACCCGGCGACGGTCGCGGCCGGCGCCACGTTCGCGGAGCCCCGCACGCTTCCGACGGGAATCCCGCACGTGCTGATCGACGGCCGGTTCGTCGTCGAGGACGGCCGGCGGACGGACGTACTGGCGGGCCGATCGGTCCGCCGTACGCCCCTCTAGGCCGCCACCGTTACCGCTGCCGCTACCACCACTGCCACCGCCACCGCTGTCACGGCTTGGGGAGCACGCAGCCTGCCGCGTTCAGGTTCAGCTTGTTGCCGGTCGTGAAGCAGGCGGGGATCTGGTAGGTCTCCTCGGCGTAGTTGATGCCCTTGCGGACGGTGACGTTGCCGCTCGTGTCGACCTCGCAGGGGTTGTTCTCGGTGCAGGTCTCGCCGTCCTCGTTGCCGGTGTTGTTCACCGCGACGACGTTGCCGGTGGCGGTGTCGATCACCGGGGAGCCGGAGGTGCCGCCGATGGTGTTGCAGGCGGAGGTGTAACGGACCGAGTCCTTCCAGGTCCAGTCGCCCTCCTTCAGCCGGTACACGAACCCGTCGATGTTGCAGCTGTAGATCCGCTTCCAGTACCCGGAGACGACCTTGATGCCGGCGCCGGCGGTCGGGTGCGTGTTCTGCACGGTGAGCGCACTGATGCCGTACGCGCTCTTGATCGCCGCGTAGGTGGTGGTCAGCCGGTAGATCGTGACGTCCGTGTCGGTCATGGTGGAGTACACGACCTGGTTGGCGCGGAGCGTGCCGATCCTGCTGCCGTTGGCGTTCAGCAGCCCGAAGCTGCGGCTGGAGGACTGGCCGGTGATGACCTCGCCCGGGCTCGGGAAGCCGGTCTCCAGGCAGTGGCCGTTGGTCATCACGAGCGCGGGGTCGCTGTCCGCGGAGCCGGGGAAGCGGACGACCGAGCCGGAGCAGTTGCTGAGCGACACCGTCCCGGCGAAGTTGACGGTCACCGCCTTGACCGTCTTGACCGCCTTGGCCTGCGGCGCGGCCACCGCGGGCGCCGCGCCGACCCCGGCTATCGCCAGGGCGGACAGGGCGGCCAGGAGAGGCTTGTTCATGTGGGGGTCCCCTCTTACGACGTGGGCGACCGGAGGTCTTCCGGTCGCCTGCTGTCTTGTCATGAACATTCTCATGACGGGGGCGCACATGGGCAAGGACTTGTCCCGGAGTTGACTATGAACAGCCTCCCGACGAACAGCCTTCCCGATGAGCCGTCAATTCTGCTTGCTCTACCGGGGTTTCCTGCCGTGACCGTGTCCCTTGCTCCACGGGCTGTCGGTGGCGGACGCGGTCACCGAAGGGCTTGTCGCCGAGGGCGCGGGGGTCGTCCGCTCGGCGGAGGACGAGGGCGAGGACGAGGGCGTGGTGCTCGTCGGGCCGCCGGCCGTCGTGGCTCCCGAACCCGGCCCGGCCGTGGTGCCGGTCCCCGCGGGAGCGGCGGAGGCGGCGGGAGTGGCACCGGCGCCGGTCTCGGCGTCCGGGGAACCCGTGGCCGACTCCCCGGTCTCGGTACGGGAGGCGCCGGGGGCACGCTCCCCCTTCGCGGGACCGTTCCCGCCGGCCGGGGAGCCCGAGCCGGCCAGTCCCGCGATCACGGCGACGGTGCCGGCCGCGCCGACGACACCGGCGACGATCGCCAGCCGCCGACGCCCGCCCCGCTGCCGCTGCCGCCGGAGATCGGCCCGGCCACGCGACCCGCCGCCCGCTCCGGTCACGGCGGGGACTCCGGGCGCGTCGGGGTGGCGAGGCTCCGCCGGGTTGTGCGGGTCGTACGGCTCGTGCGCGTCGGCGGCGTACGGCTGATCCGAGCCGTACGGCTGGTGCGCGTCGGCCGCGTACGGCTGATCCGAGCCGTGCGGCTGGTCCGAGCCGTACTCCGAGCCGTACGGCTCATGCGGCACCTGCGCCTCATAAGCCCCGTCCGCCACAGATATCGCGGGCAGCTCGCGGGTCTCGTCGTAGGCGTTCTGCCAGCCGTGGGCGGTGGCCGGGTCGGCGTAGCCCTCGTACGAGGGGGTCGGGGCCCCCTGCGGGTGGTAGACGTTGGGCAGGGCCGGTGGCTCGTCACCCGCTCCATGCGCGCCGTACGCCCCCGCCCCTTGCCGGCGTTCGGTGGTCATGACGGCGAATTCTAGAGACGCAAGTGACGCGTGAGACAGCTACCGGCGATAACAACGCAAACTCGCCGTTGTCTCGCGTGGTGGAAAACACGGGCCATGAGCCGCTGCCGGGCCGTAAGCTCACGAGCATGCAGGTGATCCAGTCGACCAAGCTCGCCAACGTCTGTTACGAGATCCGGGGTCCGGTGCTCGAGGAGGCGATGCGGCTGGAGGCTGCCGGTCACCGCATCCTGAAGCTCAACACCGGCAACCCTGCCGCGTTCGGTTTCGAGTGCCCGCCGGAGATCCTGGAGGACATCCTCCGCAACGTCTCCTCGGCGCACGGCTACGGCGACGCCAAGGGCCTGCTCGCCGCCCGCCGCGCGGTCGTGATGCACAACCAGACCATCGGCATCGAGACCGACGTCGAGCACGTCTTCATCGGCAACGGCGTCTCCGAGCTGATCGTGATGGCGATGCAGGGGCTGCTCGACGACGGCGACGAGGTGCTCGTACCGGCGCCGGACTACCCGCTGTGGACCGCCGCGGTCTCCCTCTCCGGGGGCACCGCCGTCCACTACCGCTGCGACGAGCAGTCCGACTGGATGCCCGACCTGGCCGACGTCGAGCGCAAGGTCACCGACCGCACCAAGGCCATCGTCATCATCAACCCGAACAATCCCACGGGCGCGGTGTACGACGAGGCGATGCTGAAGGGCCTGACCGACATCGCCCGCCGGCACAACCTGCTGGTCTGCTCCGACGAGATCTACGACAAGATCCTCTACGACGGCGCCACGCACATCCCGACCGCCAAGGTCGCCCCCGACCTGCTGACGCTGACGTTCAACGGCATGTCGAAGGCGTACCGGGTGGCCGGGTACCGCGTCGGCTGGATGTCCGTCTCGGGCCCGCGCGCCCACGCCGACTCCTACATCGAGGGCCTGACGATCCTGGCGAACATGCGCCTGTGCGCGAACATGCCGGGTCAGCACGGCGTCGTGGCCGCGCTCAGCGGGCGCCAGTCGATCAACGACCTGGTGCTGCCGGGCGGGCGCCTGAAGGAGCAGATGGACACGGCGTACGAGCTGCTCACCCAGATCCCGGGGGTGAGCTGCGTACGGCCCAAGGGCGCGCTGTATCTCTTCCCGCGCCTCGACCCGCAGGTCTTCAAGATCAAGGACGACCGGCGGATGGTCCTGGATCTGCTGCGCCAGGAAAAGATCATGGTCGTCCAGGGCACCGGCTTCAACTGGCCCGAACCCGATCACTTCCGGGTCGTGACCCTGCCGACGGTCGGGGACCTGCGGGACGCGGTGACCCGGATCGGGGCGTTCCTCGACGGGTACGGCCAGCCGTGACGGAAGCGGGCGCGACGGACACGGGCGGCCATGGCCGGACCGCAATCCGTGACACGGCTCAACTTTAGACGAAATCCAAGCTAGGATGGTTTCCTGTTGGACACAGGAGGCCATCCCATGTACGAACCGATCCGCACCAAGTCGGTCCACAGCACGATGGCCGGCACCACCTCGGACTTTCCCCACCGGTCGCGCGAGGAGGAGCTGGACATCCAGCTGGCCGGTCACCTCTCCGCGCTGCTCGCCGTCACCGACGATCTGCGCGCCCTGACGCCGTCCGCCGACCTGGACACGGCCGCGGAGCGGCTGTCCGAGCAGGTGACCCGGCTCCGGGGCGGCCGCGCACCCCTGCGGGCGGCCTCGTCCGCCGCCGGTGAGCCCACCGCCCTCCACCAGCGGGCCCACGCGCTCGCGGGCCGTGCCCTCGTCGTCGCCGCCTCCCGCGCGGACACCTCGGCGGCGATCCTCGCGGCCGAGCGCATGGACGCGCACGCCGCCGCGCTCGCCGAGCCGAAGCACCTCAGCACGGCCCACTGACCCGACCCCGGGTCCCCCTGAACGGCCCCGGTCCGCGCGCACCCGCAGCGACGCGCGGACCGGGCGCCATGGCACTGCGTTGGCTTGAGCCGGGGTGCGTTTCGCCGTAGGGGCTGATCTCATCCTGCGGCTGCCGGCCGTTTGTGGCTTGTCGCGCAGTTCCCCGCGCCCCTTGGGGCGCGTTGCAGTGCCGGGGCCGGTTTGACACCGTCCGTTCATCCGTCGCCCCGGGGAACGTTGGATTCCGGGAGCACGCTCCCCGGCGTGAGACGTATCGCGGGAATCGTCCTCGCGGTCCTGCTGATCGGCGGCGTGGTGGCTGCCGTCGTCGCGGGGCGGCACGGTGAGGACAAGGGCACGGCAACGAAGACCGTGCGAGGAGTGATCGGGTCGGAGAAGGCAGACTTCTTCGCCGATCCCGACGTGGTGAAGGCCCTGGCCGCCAAGGGCTACACCGTGAAGACGGAGGCGTCCGGATCCTGGGCCATGGAGGGCCTGGACCTCAAGGGATTCGACTTCGCCTTCCCGTCCAGCCAGGCGCCCGCCGACCAGCTGGCCGCCAAGTACCACGTGCGGGAGCCGCTGCCCCGGCCCTTCTACTCGCCCCTCGTGGTGGTGGCCCACCGCAGCGCCGCCGAGGTGCTCGCGGCGAACGGGCTCGCCGCGCTCGACGGGACGAGCCGGGGCACGCTGAAGATGGCCGCCTATCTGGACGCCGCCCGGCACAACCGCACCTGGCAGCAGCTCAAGGGCGCTGCCCGGCACGGGGAGTTGACCGGCACCCTCTACGTCGCGAGCACCGATCCGGAGTCCTCCAACTCCGGCGCGCTGTACCTCGCCGCCGCCTCCTACGTCGCCAACGGCGGCAAGGTGGTCGCGGGCAAGCCGGACCTCGACCGCACCGCTCCCCTGCTGCACCAGCTGGTCAGCGTCCAGGGCGCCCAGCAGTCCAGCTCGGACGCGGTCTTCCGGGACTTCGTCAGCGGCGCCGGGAACCCCCTGGTGCTGGTGTACGAGTCCCAGGTCGCCTCGCTGCTCGCCGGTCAGAAGGGCGCCGGCGCGGACGACCTCGTGGTCCTCTACCCGGACACCACGGTCAACAGCGACCACACGGTCGTACCGCTCGACGCGAACGGGCGTGCGCTCGGGGAGCTGCTCGGCACCGACCCCACCCTGCGCAGGCTCGCCGCCCGGCACGGATTCCGGCCGCAGGGCGACGCCGCCGAGTTCGTCACGGCCACCGCGGCCCACGCCGCCTACCTCAACCAGAAGCTGACCGGCGTCCGGCAGGCGCCCGTGCCCACCTCCGCGGTGCTGCACGAGATGGCCCGCCGGGCGCGCGGATGACGGGGGGATCCTGTGAGCAACTTCGACAAGATGGTGCCGAGCGGCGGTGAGCACACGCCCACGCTCAGCGGCGAGGACGTCTTCACGCTGACCCCGCCCGAGGCCGTCGCGCCCGTGCCGCGGGACAAGGCCGGCGGGCTGGTGCCCGTCGAGGACGGGGTGCGGGCCGACATGGCGCGCAAGGCCACCGACTACGTCAAGGGGCTCGCCGCGCTCGATGCCCGCTCGCCCGAGTTCGCGGGCAAGGTCGGCGAGATCACCGCCCTCGGCGCCGGTGACATGCGCACCGCCGCCGCGCAGTCCAACCGGATGCTGGAGCGGGCCGTGCGCAGCCTGCCCGACAAGGGCGGGGACGCCTCGGCGAAGGTCGCCGGCTCGCTCGTCGAACTCCGGCGCGTGGTCGAGGATCTGGACCCGCGCGACCTGCCCGCGAGCAAGGGCCGCAAGTTCCTCTCCAAGCTGCCCGGCGGCAACAAGCTGCGCGACCACGTCGCCAAGTACGCCTCTTCGCAGGGCACGTTGAACCGGATCGTCGGCTCGCTGCGCGGAGGGCAGGACGAACTGCGCCGGGACAACGCCGCGTTGCAGACCGAGCGGGTGCGGCTGTGGGAGACCATGGGCAAGCTCCAGGAGTACGTCGTCCTCACCGAGGCCCTGGACAGGGCCGTCGAGGACCACATCGGCCAGGTCCCGGATCCCGAGCAGGCCGACTCCCTGCGCGCCGACGTCCTCTTCCCGGTGCGGCAGAAGCACCAGGACCTGCTCACCCAGCTCGCGGTGTGCGCGCAGGGCTACCTCGCCATGGACGTCGTACGCCGGAACAACGACGAGCTGATCAAGGGCGTCGACCGGGCCGCCACGACCACCGTCTCGGCGCTGCGCATCTCGGTGATGCTGGCCTCCGCGCTCGACAACCAGAAGAAGGTGGTCGAGCAGGTCAACGCCCTGCGCGGCACGACGGAGGACCTGATCCGGGCCAACTCGGAGATGCTCGCGACGCAGAGCGGGGAGATCCAGCGCATCGCCGCCGACCCGGCCGTCGGCGTGGAGACGCTGCGCTCGGCGTTCCAGCAGATCTACCGCACTCTGGACGCCATCGACACCTACAAGGTGCAGGCGACCGAGGCGATGGCCTCCACGGTCCAGTCGCTGACGGACGAGCTGCACAGCGCGAGCACGTACCTGGAGCGCAGCCGGTCGCAGGGCGCGCTGGAAGGCGGCCTCGGATGACGAGACGCACCACGCGCGCGCTGGCCCTGCTGGCGGCCACGGCCGCGCTGCTGACCGGCTGCACGGCCTCGGGGCACGAGGACGATCCGGCGGCTCCCGAGCCCGGCACGCTCCGTGTCCTCGCCTCCAGCGAACTCAGCGACATGACCGCCGTGTTCGACCGCGTCCACAAGGACACCGGCGTCACCATCCGGCCCACCTACATGGGCACCCTGGACGCGGTCGACCTGGTCGCCCGGGGCAAGGCCGACGGGGCGTACGACGCGCTGTGGCTGTCCTCGAACGACTATCTGCGGCTGCGCCCGGAGGCCGCGAAGAAGGTGGTCTCCGAGACGCCGGTCATGTCCAGCCCGGTCGCGATCGGGGTCAAGCAGGCCACCGTCCAGGCGCTCGGCTGGAAGCCCGAGCAGGTCACCTGGTCCCGGATCGAGCAGGCCGTGCAGGACGGCAGGCTGACCTACGGCATGACCGACCCGGCCCGCTCCAACTCCGGCTTCTCCACCCTCATCTCGGTCGCCTCGGCCCTGTCCGGCGCGCAGTCCGCGCTCACGGACGCGGACGTGGCGAAGGCGACGCCCCGGCTGAAGGAGTTCTTCAAGGGGCAGAAGCTGACGTCGGGCTCGTCGGGCTGGCTGGCGACGGCGTACCGGCGGCGCGGCACCGTGGACGCCCTGCTCAACTACGAGTCCGTCCTCAAGGGCATCCCGGGCCTGACCGTGATCCGCCCCCGCGACGGCGTCGTCACCGCCGACTACCCGCTCTCCTCGCTCACCGCGACCGACGCGCGGACGCGTGAGGACGTGCGCAGGGTGACGGAGGACCTGCGCACCGACGCCGTGCAGAAGCTCATCACCGACACCACCCACCGCCGCCCGGTCGTCGCCTCCGTGCCGCCCGCGCCCGGCCTCGACACCAGCCGGCGGCGCGAACTGCCCTTCCCGGGCAGCCGTTCCGTCGCCGACGGGCTGCTCGACTCGTACGAGAACGAGCTGCGCCGCCCCTCCCGGACCGTGTACGTCCTCGACACCTCCGGCTCGATGGAGGGCGGGCGGCTGTCGGCGCTGAAGACGGCGCTGACCGGTCTCACGAGCGACTTCCGTGACCGCGAGGAGGTCACGCTGATGCCGTTCGGGTCGGACGTGAAGAGCGTACGGACGCACGTCGTGGACCCCGGGAACCCGAAGGCCGGGCTGGACGCGATCCGGCGGGACACCGAGGGGCTCGAAGCCGACGGCGACACCGCGATCTACACCTCGCTGGAGAAGGCCTACGACCATCTCGGCGCCGACCGCGACACGTTCACGTCGATCGTGCTGATGACCGACGGCGAGAACACCACCGGCGCGAAGGCCGGGGAGTTCGACGACTTCTACCGCCGGCTCACCGGCGCCCGGCGGGACACCCCCGTCTTCCCGATCGTCTTCGGCGACTCCGACCGCGCGGAGCTGTCGCACATCGCCGACCTGACCGGCGGCCGCCTCTTCGACGCCGAGCACGGCTCGCTGGACGGCGCCTTCAAGGAGATCCGTGGCTACCAGTAAGGTCCTCGGCTATCTCGAGTCCCGCAAGAACCTCGCCGGCGGCGCCTGCGGGCTGCTCGGGCTGGTGCTGACCTTCACCGGGGTGGCGGGCCCGTACTGGCCGGTCGTGGTGGCCGGGCTCTACGGCGCGGGTGCGCTGATCGCCCCGCCGGAGCGGCCCGCCCTGCCCGACTTCCCGAGCCCGTCGGCACAGCTGGACGCGGTGCGCGCCGACTTCGAGAAGCTCGGCGGCTATCTCGCCGACGTCGATCTGCCGCCCGCCCTCGCCGCGAGGCTCACCGAACTGACCGAGCTGCTGGCCGCGTTGCTGGAGCCGGGCTGGGTCGCCGAGGCCCTCGCCCAGGACCCGGAGGGCGTGCACACCGTCTCCCGGGCGGTACGGCAGGACGTGCCCGAGGCCGTGGACGCCTTCGTCCGCACCCGCTGGTGGACCCGCATGGCCCCGGGCACGGAGCCCCCGGAACGCCACCTGGAGCGCCAGCTGGGGCTCCTGCGCGAGGAGGCCGAACGCCTGGCCTCGGCCCTGCGGGACACCGAGGCGCGCCGCCAGGAGTCGCACACGCGGTACCTGGAGGACCGCTCGCAGTAGCCGGCCCGGGCAGGGTGAGGCCGGGCGCGGGTGAGGCAAGGCACCGGTGAGGCCGGCCTCCCGCACCTCGGGAAGCCGGCCTCGTCCTGTGGGGTGGTGGGTCAGGGGCAGCTGATCCGGACGTCACCCGAGTCGGTCGTGCAGGTGTCGAAGTTGGGGCCGCCGTTGGCGGTGTCGTTGCCGGAGACGTTGTCGACGGTGTTGAGGTTGTCGCTGCCGTAGTTGCCGATCAGGTTGTCGTTGCCGGGGCCACCGTTCAGGGTGTCGTTGCCGTAGCCGCCGTCGAGGCGGTCGTTGCCGTAGCCGCCGTACACCGTGTCGTTGCTGTAGCTGGCGTTGACGGTGTCGTCGCCGCCAAGGGCGCAGATCACGTCGTTGCCGTAGGTGCCGGTGATGGTGTCGTTGCCGCTGGTGCCGGTGATGGTGCAGCCGCGGGCGTTGTTCACCGTGGTGGTCGCCGTGGCGGTGTTGTTGCCGGGGACCGGGTCGGACTGCGTGGCGCTGACCGTGGCCCGGTCGGTGAGGGTGCCGGTGGCCCGGGGCTCGGCGGCGACCATCACCCGGACGCTGGAGTTGGGGGCGAGGGTGCCCAGGGAGCAGCTCGCGCCGGTGCCCGTGGTGGTGCAGGTCCCCGAGGTGGTGCTCGCCGAGACGACCGAGGCAGCGACGCCGCTGATCGTGTCGGACAGCGAGACGTTGGTGGCGGCGGTCGTGGTGCTGTTGTTGGTCACGGTGATGCTGTAGGTGGCCCGGTCACCGATGCTGACCGTGCCGGGACCGGACTTCGTCAACGACAGGTCCACGCCGGCCGGGGGCGGTGTGGCGGCGACCTGGTAGCGGACCAGGCCGCGGTCGTCGCCGGTGTTGCCGGAGGCGACGATCTTGCCGTCGGACTGCACCGCCACCGCGGTGGCCGTGTCGAAGAAGCCGTTGTCGACGTCGGTGGTCACCTTGCCGCCAGTGCCGAATCCGCTGTCGAGGCTGCCATCGACGTTGTAGCGGGCCACCGCGAAGTCGGACTGGCTGATGCCCGCGGCGACGATCTTGCCGTCGGACTGCAACGCCACATCGGAGCTCCCGTCCAGCGTGCCGGGCCCGAAGCTCGTGGTGACCTTGCCGTCGCCGTCGAACCCGCTGTCGAGCGTGCCGTCGGTGTTGTAGCGGGCCAGCGCGAAGTCGAAGTCACTGCTTCCGGCGACGACGATCTTGCCGTCGGTCTGCACCTTCACCCCGCCGGCGACGTCGGCCTCGCCGAAGGGGGTGATCACCCTGCCGCCGCTCCCGAATCCGTTGTCGAGGCTCCCGTCGGGGGTGTAGCGGGCGAGCGCGAAGTCGGAGGCGTTCGCCGGGTAGTTGTACCCGGCCCGGCCGGCGACGACGATCGCGCCGTCGGTCTGCAACGCCACGTCGTAGGCAGTCGCGCTGCCGCCCGCGAAGGCCGTGGTCACCTTGCCCCCGGTGCCGAATCCGGCGTCGAGGCTGCCGCCGGGGTTGTAACGGGCGATCGCCACATCGGCACCGCTTTCGCCGACGGCAACGATCGCGCCGTCGGACTGCACCGTCACTGCGTAGGCCTCCTGGGGGCCGCCGAGGCCGAAATCGGTGAGCGCGATGCCGTCGCCGTCGAAGCTGGCGTCGAGGGTGCCGTCGCCGTTGTAGCGGACCACCGTGAACGCATTGCCCCCGCTGCTCGCGGGATCCGCACTGCGGCCGACCACGACGATCTTGCCGTCCGGCTGCACGGCCACCCCGTCGGCGATGTCCTCGTCACCGCCGCTCACGTCGGTCAGGACCTCGCCACCGGTCCCGAATCCGCTGTCGAGACTGCCGTCGGGGTTGTAGCGGGCCACCGCGAAGTCGGCCGCGCCGCCCGCCGGAGGTTCGTTGAGACCGACGGTGACAATCTTGCCGTCGGACTGCACCGCCATGTCGCGGCTCTCGTCGTAGCCGCCGAAGTCGGTGACGACCTTGCCGTCGCCGTCGAAGGTGGGATCGAGATCGCCCGGTGCGGCAAGCGCGGCTCCGGGCAGGGCCAGAACGAGCGCCAGGACCGTGGCCGCCACGCCCCCGGCCCGGGCCGTGAGAGACACGGTGCGCCGTGCGCCGCTTCGGCGCCACCCTGATCGCGCAGAACGAGTGAGCGATCGAACATGCGGTGTGATCGATCGCACAGAAGGTGTGAACATGGGCGACAGCGTCCCGGCCTTCGCACACAGGTCCGTCCGCCACGAGCCGTGTTGCGCCCACCGGGTGCGGCAAACCACCCGCGCGGGTGAGGGGAAGGCAACGGCAAGGGCCCCGCACGCCGTTGTGCGGGGCCCCGGTCGGGGTTGTCACCACGGCCGGCCGTGACGATCGCTGGTCAGGGCATCCCAACCGGCCGTGGAGTCTTTCGGGGTGCGGGGCTCAGCCCAGGCGCTCCACCAGTGCGCGGTGCTGGTCCCACAGCTCCTTCGGGGTGTGGTCGCCGAAGGTGTTGAGGTGCTCGGGGACGAGGGCCGCCTCCTCGCGCCAGACCTCCGTGTCGACCTTGAGGAGGAAGTCCAGGTCGGAGTCGGCCAGTTCGAGGCCGTCGGTGTCCAGCGCGTCCCGGGTCGGCAGGATGCCGATCGGGGTCTCGACGCCCTCGGCCTTGCCCTCGAGACGCTCCACGATCCACTTCAGGACGCGGCTGTTCTCGCCGAAGCCCGGCCAGACGAACTTGCCCTCGTCGTTCTTGCGGAACCAGTTGACGTAGTAGATCTTCGGCAGCTTGGACTGGTCCTTGTCCTTGGCCACGTCGATCCAGTGGGCCATGTAGTCGCCCATGTTGTAGCCGCAGAAGGGCAGCATCGCGAAGGGGTCGCGGCGCAGCTCGCCGACCTTGCCCTCGGCGGCGGCGGTCTTCTCGGAGGCCACGTTGGCGCCGAGGAAGACGCCGTGGTTCCAGTCGAAGGACTCCGTCACCAGCGGCACCGCGGTGGCGCGGCGGCCGCCGAAGAGGATCGCCGAGATCGGCACGCCCTTCGGGTCCTCCCACTCCGGCGCGATGATCGGGCACTGGGAGGCGGGGACGGTGAAGCGGGCGTTGGGGTGGGCGGCCGGGGTCTCGGACGCCGGCGTCCAGTCGTTGCCCTTCCAGTCCGTCAGGTGGGCGGGCGACTCCTCGGTCATGCCCTCCCACCACACGTCGCCGTCGTCGGTGAGCGCGACGTTGGTGAAGACCGCGTTGCCCCACAGCGTCTTCATCGCGTTGGCGTTGGTGTGCTCACCGGTGCCGGGCGCGACGCCGAAGAAGCCGGCCTCGGGGTTGATCGCGTACAGGCGGCCGTCCTCGCCGAAGCGCATCCAGGCGATGTCGTCGCCGATGGTCTCCACGGTCCAGCCGGAGATCGTGGGCTCCAGCATGGCGAGGTTGGTCTTGCCGCAGGCGCTCGGGAAGGCGGCGGCGACGTACTTGGACGCGCCCTGCGGCGGGGTGAGCTTGAGGATCAGCATGTGCTCGGCGAGCCAGCCCTCGTCACGGGCCATGACGGAGGCGATGCGCAGGGCGTAGCACTTCTTGCCGAGCAGCGCGTTGCCGCCGTAGCCGGAGCCGTAGGACCAGATCTCACGGCTCTCGGGGAAGTGCGAGATGTACTTGGTCTGGTTGCAGGGCCACGGCACGTCCTCCTGGCCCTCCTCCAGCGGGGCGCCGACGGAGTGCACGGCCTTGACGAAGAAGCCGTCGGTGCCGAGCTCGTCCAGGACGGCCTGGCCCATGCGCGTCATGGTGCGCATCGACACGGCGACGTAGGCGGAGTCGGTGATCTCCACGCCGATCGCGGAGAGCTTCGAGCCGAGCGGGCCCATGCAGAACGGGACGACGTACATGGTGCGGCCGCGCATCGAGCCGCGGAAGACGCCCTTCTCCCCGGAGAAGACCTCGCGCATCTCGGCGGGGTCCATCCAGTGGTTGGTGGGGCCGGCGTCCTCCTCCTTCTCGGAGCAGATGAACGTCCGGTCCTCGACGCGGGCGACGTCGGTCGGGTCGGAGGCTGCGTAGTAGGAGTTGGGGCGCTTGATCGGGTCGAGCTTCTTGAAGGTGCCCTTGGAGACCAGCTCCTCGCAGAGCCGCTCGTACTCGGCCTCGGATCCGTCACACCAGACCACGTTGTCCGGCTGGGTCAGTTCGACGATCTCGTTGACCCACGAGATCAGTTCCTGGTGCTGGGTGGGGATGCCGGTGGGAGCCGCGATGTCGCGCGCCACGATTGCTCCTAATTGAGGGATTTTGTGTTCAGTCGCCCCGTGGGGGCCGCGACCCGGATGCTTCGTAGCCGCTCATCCGGTGCCGACCACTCTCATTTGATCATCTGATTCTAGTGCGCATCTGTCTAGAGGGCATCACAGGTGAGCGACGTGAGGAATCACACGGTTTCCCGGATTCTTTGCGTGCACATGGAGTTCAACGGAAGGACCTTTTGCGTTACGGCCGTTGACCAGGACGCGCTGATACGCGACTTACGGTGTCGTAGGTACCATGCGGGCCATGACTGCGCCCGTCCCCGACGCGCCCACGGACAGGCCGGCCGCCGGCCGGGGCCCCGTCGCGCTCTCCCTGCCGCACCCGATCAAGCCCCGGCTCCGCGGCTGGCTGCACCTTGGCATGTTCCCGGCGGTCCTCGTCGCGGGCCTGGTGCTCACCGCCCTCGCCGACTCCACCCGGGGCCGCGTGGCCTGTGGGATCTACGTCCTCACGGCCTGCCTGCTCTTCGGCGTCAGCGCGCTGTACCACCGGGGCAACTGGAGCCCCAGGATGGACGGCATCCTGCGCCGCCTCGATCACGCCAACATCTTCCTGATCATCGCGGGCACCTACACCCCGCTCACCATGCTGCTCCTGCCCGGCGCCAAGGGTCAGTGGCTGCTGTGGGGCATCTGGGCCGCGGCGGCCGCGGGCATCGTCTTCCGGGTCTTCTGGGTCGGCGCCCCGCGCTGGCTGTACACGCCCTGCTACATCGCGATGGGCTGGGCAGCGGTCTTCTTCCTGCCCGACTTCATGCGCAGCGGCGGCATCGCCGTCCTGGTCCTGGTGATCGTCGGCGGTCTGCTGTACAGCGCCGGGGGCGTGATCTACGGCATCAAACGCCCGAACCCCTCACCGCGCTGGTTCGGCTTCCACGAGGTCTTCCACTCCTTCACGCTGGCCGCCTTCGTCGTCCACTACGTCGGCATCTCCCTGGTGGCGTACCAGCACGCGTAACCCGCTCTCTCCCTGATGGCCACGGCTCACGAGCCGTGGCCATTTTTCGTGCGCCGGGGCGCCGTCGACCGCGTCCGGGACGCCGTCGACCGCATCCGGAAGTCACTACTGGTTGACACTCCCTAGATTTTGAGAGCTACTCTCATTTCATGGTTACTGTCACGTACCTCGACGAGCCGCGGCGTGATCCCCGCCGCTGGTGGGCCCTCGGCGCCCTGGTCGCGAGCATGCTCACGCTCGGCTTCGACATGACGATCCTCAACGTGGCGCTGCCGACCATGGCGGAGCAGCTGGGCGCCACCACCGGTCAGCAGCAGTGGATGGCGGACACGTACGTCGTCGTCTTCGCCTCGCTGATGCTCCCCGCGGGACTCCTCGGCGACCGGTTCGGGCGGCGCCGGATGCTGGTCGCCGGGCTCGGGATCTTCCTGGCCGGCTCCGTCCTGGGCGCGCTGGCCGGGGACGTGAACTGGGTGATCGCCGCCCGCGCGGTCATGGGTGTCGGCGCCGCGCTGGTCACCCCGCTGGCGACGTCGGTGCTGCCGTCGCTGTTCACGCCCGACGAGCAGGGCAAGGCCGTCGGCCTCGTCTCCACCGGCTCCGCGCTGGGCCTGCCGCTCGGCCCGATCATCGGCGGCTGGCTGCTGGACCACTTCTGGTGGGGCTCGATGTTCCTGATCAACGTCCCGATGGTCGCGATCGGCATCACCGCCTGCCTCTTCCTGCTCCCCGAGACCCGCGACCCCGCCTCCCCCAGGGTCGACGCCCTCTCCACCGCGTTCACCACCGCCGGGCTCGGCGCCCTCATCTACGGGATCATCGAGGCCCCCGACCGCGGCTGGGGCGACCCGCTGATCCTCGGCATGTTCGCCGGCGGCGCGGTCCTGCTCGCCGGGCTGGTGCTGCGCGAGCGCCGCATGGCCCGCCCCATGCTCGACATGACGCTCCTCGGCCGCCGCGACTTCCTGGTCAACGCCGTCACGGCCACCCTCGTGATGTTCGTCCTCTCCGGCCTGCTGTTCGTGCTGCCGCCCTACCTCCAGGCCGTCCTCGGCAACGACACCCTCGGCACCGGCGTCCGGCTGCTGCCGATGGTCCTCGGCCTGTCCGTCGCCGCGAAGTTCGCCCCGCAGGTCGCCACCCGCTTCGGAGCCCGAGCCGCGGTCACCGGGGGCCTGGTGGTCCTCGCCTTCGCCGGGCTGCTCGGCAGCCGTACGACGACCGACGCGGGCTACGGCTTCACCGCGCTGTGGCTCTCCATCGCCGGTCTCGGCTTCGGCTTCGTGCTGGTCCCGAGCATGACTGGCGCCCTCGCCGCCCTGCCCCGCGACCGCGCCGGCAGCGGCTCCGGACTGCTGCTGACGCTGCGCCAGGTCGGCTCCGCGATCGGCATCGCCCTGCTCGGCAGCCTGCTCGCGGGCGCCTTCCGCGACCGCCTGGACGTCACTGGTCTGCCGCCCGAAGCCGCCCGCACCGCCGGTGACTCCGTGGTCGCCGCGCACCTCGTCGCCGCGAAGGCGGGCCCCGAAGCAGCCCACCTCGCAGGCTCCGCGAACAGCGCGTACGTCCACGGCATGGGCCTGGTCCTGCTGGTGTGCGGGATCACCGCCCTCGTGGCCGCGCTGGCGGCCGCGGCGCTCCTGCCCGGGACAGCGACCGAGACCGGCGGAGACCAGATGCGCGACACCCCGGAGATGGCCGCCACCGGGAGGGATGCCTGAGAATGACCTCCATGACGGCCGCACGATCCTCCTTCTCCCCCGCCGACCGCCCCCAGCTCGGCCTGCGCGAACGCAAGAAGATCAAGACCCGCGAGGCGATCCGCACCGCGACGTACGCGCTGATCGGGGAGCAGGGTTACGACGCCACGACGATCGAGCAGATCGCCGAGCGGGCCGAGGTGTCGCCGTCGACCGTCTTCCGTTACTTCCCGACCAAGGAGGACATCGTCCTCACGGACGAGTACGACCCGCTGATGGCCGAGGAGTTGCGCGCCCGGCCCGCCGGGGAGCCGTGGATGGACTCGCTGCGGCACGTGATCCGCAGGGCCATCGAGGCGATGGCGGAGGACGACCCCGAGGTGCTGCGGATCCGGGCGCACCTCGGGGTCCAGGTCCCCGCCGTCCGCTCCCGGATGGTCGAGAGCATGTCGGAGACCGGGCGTCTGCTGCGCCTCGTCCTCGCCGAGCGCACCGGCCTGGACCCCGACGGCCTCCAGGTGCGCGTCTACGCGACGTCCCTCGTCGGCGGCATGATGCAGGTCTACCTGTACTGGGCGGAGCACGGCTTCGAGGACGACCTCCTCGACCTCGTGGAGCAAGGCCTGGACGTCCTGGAGCACGGCCTCCCCGCCGAAAACCCCTGAGCCCCTCCCCGCCGGCCGTGACATCCTGACCGGGTGAACGGTCCCGAGATCCACGTCGAGTTCGACCCCGGCCTGGCCCTGTTCGTCACGAGCGAGCGGCGCCGGGGCGCCACCCCCCTCGCCACCGACGGCGTCTCCACCCTGGGCCATGTCGTCGAGTCGGCCGGCGTCCCGCTGACCGAGGTCGGATCCCTGTGGGTGAACGGCCGCGAGGTGCCCACGTCGTACGTCCCCGTGGCAGGCGACGCGGTGCGGGTCCGGGCCGTCGAGCGCCCCCAGCGGGTCCCCGGCGCTCCCCTCCGCTTCCTCCTCGACGTCCACCTCGGCACCCTCGCCCGCCGCCTGCGCCTGCTCGGTGTGGACACGGCGTACGAGGCGACCGACATCGGCGACCCGGCGCTCGCCGCCCGCTCGGCCGCCGAGCAGCGGGTCATGCTCAGCCGCGACCGGGGCCTGCTGCGCCGCCGCGAACTGTGGGCCGGCGCCTACGTCTACAGCACCCGCCCCGACGACCAGCTCCACGACGTCCTCGACCGCTTCGCCCCCGACCTGCACCCGTGGACCCGCTGCACCGCCTGCAACGGCCTGCTGAAGGAGGCCACCAAGGACGAGGTGGCCGACCAGCTCAAACACGGCACGCAGCGCACGTACGACGTCTTCGCCCAGTGCACGGAGTGCGGCCGCGCCTACTGGAAGGGCGCGCACCACGACCAGCTGGAAGCGATCGTGGAGCGCGCCCTGGCGGAGCACGGTCAGCGAGCCGGCTAGCGCCTGCTCACATCCGCCTTGTCACAGGCGGTTCCGTTCCGGTTCCGGTCCAACCCGAGGGGGTCGTCCCCGCCGTTGACCTTCAGCCGGCCGTAGTGGTTCTGCTTGAGCCAGGTGCACCGGGCGGCGGCCGTCTTCTTCACCTGCGGCGGGAACACGGTCGGCACGCACACGTTGACCGAGCCGTAGTGCCGGTCGCAGCCGGAGATCGTCGGGCTGACCTTCTGCGAGGCCCGCTTCTTGCCGGGCTCGGCGACCGTGCCCTGCAGGGAGTCGGCGAAGGAGTGGACGTGGGCGGACGGCGCGGACGCGCTCAGCGCGGTCGGGCCCGTCAGGTGCACCCACTTGGCCACCGACGGCACCCCGTTGGCGTCCACCGCGAAGAGCATGTACCAGCCGGGCGGGGCCAGGTTGGGGTTGCTCGTCACGTTCAGGTCGACGTTGTTGCCGCTGACGGACAGCGGCAGGTCGACGAACCGCTGGTTCGGGTCGGAGGAGTGGGTGACCGCGGCCGGACGGATCAGCTCGGCCTTGGCGATGGGCCGATCGACGGTGATCCGCTGGGTGTCGCCGTACTTCCACTCCTGGTTGATCAGCGAGGTGATCGTCGGGCGGGTGCCCTTGAAGAGGTAGGACGGGGAGTAGATCGACACGTTCTGGTTCCAGGTGCCGTTGCCCGGGTTGTCACCGGTGGCCATCACGCGGCCGTCGGGCAGCAGGAACGCCGAGGAGTGGTAGCCGCGGGACTCGGGGTCGGCGGCGACGGACTCGAAGGTGTTCCGGGCCGGGTCGTAGATCGACGACTCGTACACCGGGTTGGCCCGGTTGTGCAGGGCGCCGCCCGTCTCCAGCACCTTGCCGTCGGGCAGCAGCACCGCGGAGACGTACATCTTGCCCTGGTTGCCGGTCTCGGCGACCTTGCCGTTGCCCAGGTCGACCGTGCCCTGCGGGAGCGGGGGACCCGCGACGTACGCCGGGTTCGGCTGCTTGAGGTCGATGACGTCGGTGAGCCGGTTGGCGTCGGGGTTGGAGTCGATGTTGCCGCCGCCGATGGTCAGCACCCGCTGGTCCTGCGCCGGGGGCAGCAGCACGCTCGCCGACTGGTCCCGCTCGTCCTTGTTCTGGAGCCCCGGGATCTGCGTGGTCGTGTTGGCGTCGTAGTCGTAGATCGCCGAGCCCGTGCCGGGGATGTTGTTGCCGAAGACATGGCTGCCGGAGTAGAAGAGGCGGCCGTCCTGCATCAGGATCATCGACGGGTACAGACCCCAGTACGACCAGGTCTGGTTGACCTGCGACAGCGGCAGCCACTGCTGGTTCTTGTCCGACCAGCGCTCGGCGGTCACCGAACCGCTGGAGTCCTCGCGCAGACCGCCGAAGGATATGACGTCACCGTTGCCCAGCTCGGTCGCCGAGGGGTACCAGTGGCCGTCGTTGAGGTCGTTGGTCTTGCTGTAGGTCTCGGTCTTCGGGTCGAAGATGTACGAGTCCTTGAACCCCTCGTAGCCGTGCACGCCCGCGACCGGGTACGCCTTGTTGCCGCTCATGACGAGCACGCGGCCGTCCTGGAGCTGGACGTGCCCCGCGCAGAACATGTCCTTCGGCGTGGGGATGACCTTGTAGCTGCCGTCGGCCGGGTTGTAGACCGCCGACGTGAACGTGCCCGCGTTGAAGGCCTCCTCGCTGTTGCCGGAGCCGGCGATCAGCAGCACCTTGCCGTTGTTGAGGACGACGGAGTGCATGGAGCGGACCGGGTTCTGCGTCGGCTGCACCGTCCAGCTGCCGTTGTCGCAGATCTGCCGCGTGGCCGTGCAGTTGGGCGGCGGGAGCGTGTCCGGCACCTGGTCCATGGTGTAGTCGTCGGTGGTCGCCGAGCCGGTGCCGTACACCGACACACCCCAGGTGATGCGGTCCGTGCCGTCCGGGACGCCGGGCGTGCGGACCGTGGCCTTGGTCCACGCCGACGCCATGTCCAGGGTCTTGAGGTCGGTCCAGTACTGCCAGCCGGCGGTGGTGTCGTGCCGGAACAGGGTGATGCTCGCGTCCGGCGTCGTGGTCTTGTACCAGAGCCCCAGGTCGTACTGCTTGCCGGGCGTCACCGTCGGCGCGCACGTGGTGGACTCGGTGATCAGCGCCTTGCGGTCGCCGTCGACCCGCCGGGTCAGCGAGACCTTCATGGCCTTGGTGCCGGTGTGGGCGTCCGACACCGTCGAGAAAGTGAAGTCGTTGTTGCCCCAGCCGGACTTCTCCCAGCAGTACGGCATGCCGTCCGTACCGGCGGTCTCGAAGCCCGGGTTCTTGACGAGGTTGGCGGCCTCGGCGCTCTGTGGCGAGGTGAGAAGCAGACCGGCGGCCAGGGCCCCCACCCCGGCCAGCGCGGTCCGTCTGCGGCGCATTTTCACACGGCTCTCCTAGCGGTTGTACGACAGCGCTTCATTGGGCGGACTCCGGGGCGCTCCAGTCGCCGTCGAGAGCCCGATCGTGCTCAGCCCTTTGGGCCTGCGCGCGTTCGACCTCTCGACGCCGACGCGCCCCTGCGCCCGCCCTGTTCCCGCCCTTGCGGCGCGGGAGATACACCAGTGCCTCGGTCCCGGCGAAGCGCAGGACGAACGTCGTCACCAGCGCGAGCGCGGTCGCGGTCAGCGCGCCCATCCCGAGCCGGTCGACGAACAGGGCGATCAGCGGGATCCGCAGCACCAGGTCGGCGTTGGCGAGCAGCGCGAACCGGCCCAGACGGTCCCACCAGCGGCGGTGCGCGCGCCGGTCACGGAACAACAGCTGCTCGATGAGCACGAAGTTCCATGCGACGCCGAACTGGTTGGCGAGGATCTCGGCCGGTACGTAGTGCAGACCCAGCGCGGTCAGCGCCCACAACCCGACCAGGTTCGGCACGAAACCGCTCGCCCCGATCAGCCCGAAGCCGATCATACGTGCGACCGGTGAGGCGGTGCGCAGCCCCACCAGATGACGCAGGAAGCGAAAGCCCTCCCGCGCGGTCGACTTGGACTCGCCCGCGAACCGGTCCTGGAAGACGAACGGCACCTCGGCGACCTGCCGGGGACGGCTGCGCACGGCCAGCTCCAGCAGGATCTTGTAGCCGAGCGGCTTGAGCACGTCCGCCGTCACCGCGCTGCGCCGGATCGCGAAGAAGCCGCTCATCGGGTCGCTGATGCCGCGCAGCCGGCGCGGGAAGAGCGCCTTGGTCAGCCAGGTCGCGCCGCGCGAGACGGCCACCCGGTAGCCGCCGGCCAGCCCGGCCCGGCTGCCGCCCTCGATGTACCGGGAGGCGACGACGAGCCCGGCGTTCGCCCGTTCGCCGGTGGCGACCAACTCCGGAACCAGGGACGGCGGATGCTGGCAGTCGCCGTCCATGACGACGATCCACTCCGAGTTCGCCGTCCGCAGCCCCTCCACCACCGCCCCGCCGAGCCCGCCCACGGGCTCCTCGCGGTGCAGCACGGCCACCGGGAACGGGCAGTCCTGGGCGGCCTCGCGGATCACCTCGGGGGTGTCGTCGGTGGAGTCGTCCACGAAGACGACCTCGCAGGGCAGCCGCGCGGGCACCGACTCGGTGATCCGGTGCAGCAGCTGCCGGATGTTCGCGGACTCGTTGAAGGTCGGTACGACGATGGTGACGGCGCCCGGCTCCGCGACCTCCGCGGCGTCCAGGCCCTCGGCGGGAACCGTGTACTCGTGGCTGCTCATCGGACGCCTCCCGCTGCTGCCGTGCCGATCTGCCGGATCTCGATGCGGTCCTCTCCGGTGCCGAAGGTCGCGACCGGCTCGGAGTGCTGGATGGCGGCCCGCACGTTGGGCAGGTCCTTGGCGTCCCGCCGGACCGTCGGCGAGGCCACGACGTAGTCGAGGTCCCGCCAGCCGTGCGGCATGGTCTTGATGACGGCCGGGTCGAGGTCCGCCTTGTAGAACCAGATGACGCCGAGCCCGGGCCGGTACCCGGCGTGCACGAGGTCCAGCCAGAGCGCGTCGTCGACGAGGACCCGGGTGTGCCCGGGGTCCGCGACCTTGCGCTCAAGCCACTGGGACGCCTGCCGGTAGGGCTTGTTGGCGTCGGCCGTGACGGCGGTGCGGTCACCGTCGTACCAGTGTGGGACGACGTAGGCGCCGGCGGCGAGGGCCAGGACGGCGGCGAGCGCGTACCGGCCGCCGGTGACGTACCGCTTCTCGCCCTCCGAGCGCCACCGGCGCAGCACCGCGTGGGTGACGGAGGCGGCACCGCCGGCCAGCACCAGGGCGAGGAAGGGCAGGGCGCCGATGATGTACATGGCGGGCAGATAGCCGGCCGGGCGCATGGCCACGGCGGCCAGGATCGCCACGGTCAGGGCGGGTCCGGCGAGCGCGCGGGCGGTGACGGACCAGCGCCAGGTGACGAGCAGCAGCAGGGCTCCGGCGAGGCCGCCCAGGGGCAGGACACGGTCGTAGTACAGCCACGAGTGCAGCACGCCGTGGGAGCCGGAGGAGGCGTCCAGGATGAAGCCGGAACCGGGCCTGGACATCTGGTACTTGATGCCGTCCCAGAGCGAGACGTGCCCGCTGCCCGGGAACAGCTCGCCCTTGAGCAGGGCGAACAGCGGGTAGGAGAAGCCGATCAGCGCGCAGGCGGTGACGGCTCCGGTGAGGGCGAACTTGCGGGTGTCGCGGTGGCTGTGCCGCCACATGGTGACGAACAGGGCGGGCAGGACGACGAGCATCGTCTCCTTGGTGAGCACGCCCGCGGCCGCGGCGAGACCGGCGCCGAAGTGGTGCCAGAGGTGCCGACTGGGCGAGGCGGCCAGGCAGAACGCCAGCAGCAGCCACATCACGGCGATGTTGTCGAGGAAGATCTCCCGCTGGAGGACGACCGCGAGCGGGGAGAGCCCGAACATCACCATGCCGAGCCCGGCGGCCCAGCGGGGCAGGGACAGCCGGCGCCCGAGGACGTAGACGAGGACCGCGCTGACCGCGCTGATCACCAGCATGACGACGCGCATGGAGCCGACGGTCATCGAGCCGGGGCTGATCGCCGAGGGTATCCAGCTGAGCAGGGCGATCTGGACCCAGCCGAGCGGCGGGTGGTCGTACCAGTAGGTGTAGTGCGCCAGGCCCTTGCCCTGCTGCACGGCCCAGGCCTGCGCGAGGTAGGTGCCCTCGTCGTCGCTGAGGGTCGGGTAGTCGGCGATGTTCCAGCCCTGGACCACGAGGATCGCCACGAGCAGGACACCGCACAGGAGCAGGTCGGAACGGGAGGAGCGGAGCCGCTCCGGAGGTGCCGGCCGCCCCGCCCGGGGCGTGTCATGGGCAGGCTTGCGCTGCGCGGGGACCGTCGGGGTGGTCACCGCGGGAAGAGTGGAGGTCACGCGGGAACGTCCTCTCGGATCGGCTCGGCCGCGGTGAGGTGCGCGCCGACGTGCGTGGTCAGCTCCCAGTCGTTGCGGCCGCGTTGCTCACGCCACACGGCGCGGATCGCGGCCCCGGCGAGGAGGACCTGGTAGAAGGGGCCGCCCACGATGAGCTTGACGTAGTGGACGAGGCGCACCCGGAGCCCGTACTGCTTGCCGAAGTCGTGCAGCCCGACCACCTCGAAGACGAAGGTGACGGCGGCCGTGACCAGCGGCAGGAAGGTGACGAAGGCGATGCCGACGGGCACGTCCAGGAAGAGCGCTACGCCCACGTTGACCGGGATGATCACGCCGGAGAAGGCCTGAAAGAACGGCGTCATCAGCGTGTACCGGGCGAGCAACCGCTGCCGCAGGGCGGGCAGTTGCTTCCAGTCCTTCTTCCGGTACACCTGCAGGAAGCCCTGGTTCCAGCGGGTGCGCTGCTTGAGCAGCGACATCAGCGAGCCCGGGGTCTCCTCGCGGGTGACCATGTCGGAGTCGTAGGCGACGACGACCTTCTTGCCGACGCTGGACAGCCGGACACCCAGGTCGCAGTCCTCGGCCAGGCAGTTCGGGTCCCAGCCGTCGGCCTCCCGCAGCACGTCCGTGCGGACGAAGACGGTGTTCCCGCCGAGCGGGATGAACCCCTTCTGCGCGTGCAGGTGCAGCCGGGAACGGAACCAGAAGAAGTACTCCAGGCAGTTGCGCAGGCTGTACCAGCTGGAGTGGAAGTTGATGAGCTGCACGCCGCCCTGGACCACGTCCGCCCGGGTCGTCCGGAACGCGTGGTCGACGTGGGCGAGCAGCTCCGGGTGGACCTGGTCCTCGGCGTCGAAGACCCCGACGACGTCACCGCGGCAGTGCGGCAGCGCCGTGTTCATGGCCTTCGGCTTGTTCTTCTTCTCGTGGGTGTCGACGACGACACGGACCCGCGGGTCGCGCGCGGCGGCCCGCTCGGCCACCGCCGTGGTCTCGGGGTCGTCGTGCCCCACGATCACGATGATCTCGAAGTCGGTGTGCGTGGACTCGAGCAGCCGCTGGATGGTGTGGTCGAGCACGGCCTGCTCGTGCCGGGCCGGCAGGAGCAGCGAGAACGACAGGTGCTCGCCCCCGTCCGGTCTGCTGAACCGGGTGGAGGCGAGCACCTCGGGCGTGCGCCACGCGTGCATCTGCCACCACAGGGTGAAGGCCGCCATCCAGAACAAGGCAAGCGAAATGGCAGCGATGAAGACAGACGTCAGCAAAAAGATCCCCCCAGATCCCCAATGCCCCCGGAAAACCCCCTGGCGCGACAGCGAGTAATCGCCATCGCGCCACTGTGCAGAGACTAAGGGGGATCTGTGAAGTGCGGGAGGTGTTCCGATAAATAACGTGTTTCGTATCGGTGGTGCGGGAAGCGGTATCTATCCGAACACCTGCTCACATTCGGACAGTTCACCGTCTCCGCTCCCCCGCCTCCCGGTGCTCCTTCGCGCCGCTCAGCGGGTCCGCAGCGCCGCGCGCAGCAGTTCCGGATCCGTCGTCGGGACGTCACAGGTGAAGTTACGGCAGACGTACGCGGCCGGTTCACCGTCCACGAGCGGACGGTCGGCGAGCAGGGGGAACTCGTCACTGTCCGGAGTCCCGGCGGCGACGACGGCGCCCGGCGCGGTGCCGAGCAGGGCCGTGCGGTGCAGGGCGGCCGTCCGTTCGTCGGTGAGGGACGGTCCCACGACCGCGACCTCCCGGGGCCCGTCGAGCAGCCCCTCGGCGACGGCCAGCCCCCAGCCGATGAACCGGGGCACGCGCGGCCCGAGCGCCCGCACGACGCCCAACGCCCGCTCTGCGGCGGTCCGGTGGGCCTCGGAGCCGGTGTGCGCGGCATAGCCCAGCAGGGCGCCGGCCGCGGCGGTCCAGCCCGAGGGGGTGGCGTTGTCGGTGGGGTCCTGCGGTCGGCGGATGAGCCGCTCGGCGTCGGACGCGGTGTCGAACAGGGCGCCGTTCTCCGGATCGGTGAAGCGCGCGAGCACGTGGTCCAGGAGCAGCCCGGCGAAGTCCAGCCACACCCCCTCGCCCGTCACGGACGCCAGCGCCAGGAAGCCCTCGGCGACGTCGGCGTAGTCCTCCAGCACCCCGGCGTTGGCACCGGCCCGGCCGTCCTTGCTGGTGCGGGCGAGACGGGCGTGCTCGTCCAAATGCACGCGTACGAGCAGGTCGGCGGCGGCCAGGGCGGCCTCGACGAGATCGGGCCTGCCGAAATAGGCGCCGGTCTCGGCGAGCGCGGCGATCGCGAGCCCGTTCCAGGCGGCGACCACCTTGTCGTCCCGGCCCGGCGCGGGCCGCTGCGCCCGCTTCTCCAGCAACCGCTCTCTGACGGACGCGATGCGCTTCGCATCGAACACGCCCTCGCTCTGCGGAAGTTGCAGTACGGACTGCCCGTGCTCGAACGTACCCTCGTCGGTCACGCCGAAGTACTGCACCGCGAGGTCCCCGTCCTCCTCCCCGAGGACGGCGCGCAGCTGCTCGGGGGTCCACACGTAGTACGCCCCCTCGACGTGCCGCCCGCTGCCGTCGTCGCTGTCGGCGTCCAGCGCGGAGGCGAACCCGCCCTCGTCCGTGCGCAGTTCGCGCACCAGGAAGTCGGCGGTCTCCAGCGCGACCCGGCGGGCGAGGTCCGACCCGGTGGCGCGCCAGAGGTGGGCGTAGACGCGGCACAGAAGGGCGTTGTCGTAGAGCATCTTCTCGAAATGGGGCACGACCCAGTCCCGGTCGACGGAGTACCGCGCGAACCCGCCCCCGAGCTGGTCGTAGATCCCGCCCCGCGCCATCCGCTCGCACGTGTCCTGAGCCATCTGCAGCGCGCCCTCGGCGCCGGTGCGGGCGTGGTGCCGCAGCAGGAACTCCAGCACCATGGACGGCGGGAACTTCGGCGCCCCGCCGAATCCGCCGCGCTGCGGGTCGTACTCGCGGGTGAGTCCGAGCAGGGCCTGCGCGAGCTCCTGCTCCCCGGGGGCCTGGCCGGTCTGATAGCCGATCTCCCGCTGGGCGAGATCCCGCACGATCTTCCCGGCGACCTCCCCGACCTCCTCCCGCCGCTCCTCCCACGCCTGCCGCACCCCTTCCAGCACCTGCCGGAACGAGGGCATCCCGTGCCGGGGCGCGGGCGGGAAGTACGTCCCGAAGTAGAAGGGCTCGGCGTCCGGCGTCAGGAACACCGTCATGGGCCAGCCGCCCTGCCCGGTGGCCGCCTGAACGGCCTCCATGTAGACGGCGTCGACGTCGGGGCGTTCCTCGCGGTCGACCTTGATGCTGACGAAGTGGTCGTTGAGGTAGTCGGCGGTGGCCTGGTCCTCGAAGGACTCGTGAGCCATGACGTGGCACCAGTGGCAGCTCGCGTACCCGACGCTCAGCAGCACGGGTTTACCGGTCGTGCGGGCCTCGTCGAAGGCGGCGGCCGACCAGGGCCACCACTCGACGGGGTTGTCGGCGTGCTGGAGCAGATACGGGGACGTCTCATGGGCCAGTCGGTTCACCGTTCCACTCTCCCACGGGCTCCGGTACCGCGTAGAAACGCATCCACACCGGGCGTGCCCCCTCCGGGGCGTCCTCGCGAGGGTGGCCGTGGCGTGCGAGGAGGGCTCGGTAGTCGCGCATGAAGGCGAGGAGCTCGTCCTTGGTCATCCAGGTGCCGTGGCGCTGGACCTGGGCCCAGCCCTCGGGGCCGCGGTACTCCTGGTGGGCGCGGCGGAAGAGGGCGGTGTCGACCTCGATCTTGAGGTGGGCGAGCTGTGCCGCGGCCGCGTACTCCTCGGGGGTCATGGTGGCCGGGTCGGGTGTGGTGTGGCTGAAGGGCAGGGCCCGCCACCAGCGCTCGCGGCCGCCGGACTTCTCGGGGATCTCCTCGATGAGCCGCTGCTCGGCGAGTTTGCGCAGGTGGTAGCTGGTGGTGCCGGAGCTTTCGCCGAGTTCGCGGGCGAGGACGGTGGAGTTCGCCTCGCCGTGCCGGCCGAGGTAGTCGAGGATCCGGCGGCGCAGGGGGTTGCCGAGCGACTTGTAGAGAGCGGTGCGCTCCAGGCTGGTCATCTCGGGCATGCCGTCGGTCATGCGGTCACGGTAACCCTGAGAACCCTGAGTCGTCCCTGATGTCCGCCGAATTTTCTTTGCAGAATTTTCTCTGCGTTTTAGGGTGGAGGCGGAGCATGGCGGAACGCGACGGAACGGGGCTGCGATGAAGTCGACGAAGACGAAGGCGCCGCTGAAGAGGTGGCTGCTGGTCCTGCTCGGGGCGGGCGCCGTTCTGCTGGTGCCGTGGATGGTGGTGCTCGCGCTGACCCTGCCGGGCAGCACGGAGGTGCGGCACTGGTCGCTGGCCTGGATCGGTCTGGACGTGCTGATGGCGGCGGGCTGCGCCGCGACCGCCCTGCTGGGGCTGCGCGCCGACCCCCGTGCCCGCCTGACGGCCTCCGCGACGGCGGCGGTGGCGGTGCTGGACGCGTGGTTCGACATCACGACATCCCGGTCGGGCGGCGATCTCGTCCAGGCCCTCGCGTGTGCGGTGGCGGAGGCGGGGCTGGCGTGGGTGTGCGTGGCGCTGGCGCTGGCGGAGCCGCCGCGCAGGACGGCACGGCGCGAGGGGATACCCACGAAACCCTCACCCTCCCCCTGATCGCCGACCCCTCGCGCTCCCGCCTTCCCCCAAGGACACTCGTAGGCGACGGAGTTGGCGCCGGAGGGGGACGGGACATGCGCGACGGCCATCGTGCGGAGGCCGAGCGGCTGCTGGTGCGGGCCGTGGAGGAGGAGGTGCGCCGCTCGGGCGGCCGGACCGACGGGCAGTTGCTGCTCTCGCGGGCGCGCGACGCGCTGGACTCCATGGCACAAACGGCGGCCGAGGAGTACGAGGCCTACACGCGCGCGCTCGACGCGGCCGAGGCGGGCCGGCTCTCCTTCGGCCAGAGCTACGCCCGCGAGGGCGCCGGAACGGCCTTACTGGTGGCCGCCGTCGCCGCGGTCGCCGCCGCCGTCGCGGACCTGTCCCTGGGGACCGGCGCGGGCACGGCGGTCGGTGCGGGCGTGGCCGCGGGGGTGGTGGGCGCCGCCGCGACCGTGGTGAAGGTGGCCGGTTCGCATCTGCCCGCCGCCCACCATCGCGCGGGCGCGGCCGGCCAGCCCGGTGGCCCGGAGCAGCTGCGACTGCAGTGGCTGACCGCGCTGGAGGTGCGGGGCATCCGCCCGTTCCTCGACCAGCAGCGGGTGCTCAGCGCCTCGGCGGGCCCGCAGAAGAAGACGGGTGGCCCGTCGCTGCGCGGCGCGGACAAGAGCGCGGCGGCCCGCAGGCGCACGGTACTGGAGCAGTCGTTCGGTCAACTCCCGGAGCCGGAGGGCCCGTTCGCGGGGCGTCGGCAGGAGATGGCGCGGATCAGGCAGTGGGCGCAGGCGGCGCGGGCGGCCACGGAGACCCGGCCGACGGTGGTGGTGCTGTACGGCGAGCCCGGTTCGGGTCGTACGACGCTTGCGGTGCGGGCGGCGCACGAGCTGCGGGACCACTTCCGTGGCGCGGTCGTGGTGGATCTGCGCGGGGGCCGGGAGGAGCCCCCGCTGCCGACCCGGGACGCCCTGTTGCATCTGCTCAACCGGCTCGGGGCGCCCCGCGAGCAGCTGCTGTTCCGCGAGCGTTCCTCCCCGGACCAGCAGGTCAAGCGGCTCGGGGAGCTGTACCACCAGCATCTGACAGGCCTGCCGGTGACGATCGTGCTGGACGACGCCTCGGACCCGGAGCAGGTGCGGGCGCTGGTGCCGGAGCGGTCGGACAGCCTGGTGCTGGTCACCGCGCGCACGCCGCTGGAGCTGCCCGCGGACCTGCCGGCGTGGGTGCACCGGCTGCCGGTGGAGGCGCTGGACGCGGCGGGCGCGGAGGAGCTGCTGAACGCGGCCGCCCAGGACACGTCGGGGCCGTACGACGCGGAGTCCGCCGACCGGATCCGGCAGCTGTGCGGGGGTCTGCCGCTGGCGCTGCGGGTCGCGGGTTCCGCGCTGGGTCCGCGCTCGCCTCGGCAGCTGGCCGCGGATCTGGGGGCGTACGGTCCGGTGGAGCCGGTGGAGCGGGTGCTGTGGCTGCGCTACAGCGACCAGCCGGAGCCGACGCGTCGGCTGCTGAGGAGACTGGCGCTGGCGGGCCGGGCCTCGCTGGGCGCGGCGGCGGCCGCGGCGCTGCTCGCCACGGACGAGCAGGAGGCCACCCGGCATCTGGTCGCGCTGGCGCGGGCCGGGCTGCTCGACCATGTGCGCGGCAGCCGTTACCGGCTGCACGACCTGGTCCGTGGCTTCGCCCAGGCCCGGCTGCTGGACGAGGAGGAGCCGGCGGAGCGCGCGGCGGCACAGGAGCGGCTGATCGCGAACTACGCGGAGCTGGCGGACTCGGTGCTGCGTCTGGTCGACGGCAACATGTCGACGCGTTCGGACCGGTTCGGCCCGCACGGCTTCACCTCGCTGGACGAGGCGCTGCGCTGGCTGGACGACGAGTCGAGCTTCATCACCTCGGCGCTGCGGCAGGCGGAGGGCGTGGACCGGGCGGCGGTGCGGAACCTGCTGGGCGCCCTGTGCGACTACTGCCTGCTGCGCGGCGATCTGTACCGGCTCGGTGAGATCAGCGAGCTGGCGCAGGCGGTGGACGAGGGGCTGCTGCTGCGGTCGGTGCAGTGGCGTACCGGTATCGCGGCCCGGCAGCTGGGCGAGCTGGACAAGGCCCGCACCACGCTGGCCTCGGTGGTGGACCTGTACCGGGAGGCCCATCACGACGCGGGGGCGGCGCGTGCCCTGGGCTCGCTCGGGATCACCCTGCACCACCAGGGCAACCTTCTCGAGGCGGCCGCCAAGCTGCAGGAGGCCCTCGATCTGCAGGCGGCGCCCGAGCTGGCGACGGACCGCGCCTGGACGATGCACGCGCTGGCGGCGGTGCAGCGTGACCGGGCCCGTCTGGCGGAGGCCCTGGACCTGCTCACCCGCTCACTGGTCCTGCACCGCGAGGGCGGCTCGGTGCACGGCGAGGCGTGGGCGCACTTCCAGCTGGGCCAGCTGGCGCTGCGCATGGGGGACGTGCCGAGGGCGCAGACGGAGCTGCGGGCGGCCCTGGAGCGGTACGGGCGGACGCAGGACGCCCGCGGGGAGGCCTGGGCGCTGACCCAGCTGGCTCGGGCGCGGCTGGTGGACGGCGACGCCGCCCCGGCCGTCGAGGATCTGCGTCGGGCGGCCGCCCGGCACCGGGACAACGAGGACGTGCGCGGGGAGGCCTGGACGCTGTACTACCTCGGCCAGGCGCTGGAGGAGACCGGTGACCTGGACCGGGCGGTGCGTGAGCTGGAGCGGAGCCGGACGATGTTCTCGCGGATGCGTGACGTCTACGGGCTCGCCTGTGCCCGGCACCACTCGGCGCGGGTCACCCGGGACCAGCGGGCGGCGCAGACCGGCTCCCTGCGCAACTCGGGCTTCGCCCGCCAGCTGCTGGTGGACGCCCGGGCCGACTTCCAGCGCATCGGGGTCGCGCACGGCGAGGCCTGGACCTGCCTGGAGCTGGCCGTGGTGGACGCGGGCAACGCCCGTACCCCGCAGGCGCTCGCCCTGTGCGACGAGGCGCTGATCCTGTTCACGTCCTACGGTGACCGCCGCGGCGAGGACTGGGCCCGCTTCCTGCGCTGCACCCTGCTGCCGTACGCGGCGCCGGGCGGGGTGGAGGTGGGTACGGCCGTGGCCCAGGAGGAGCTCGCCCAGCTGGCCCGTGCCACACATCCGCTGCGGGACGAGAAGCTCGCCGAGTACGTGCCGGCGTACGCGCTGCTGCTGGAGCGGGGCATCACACTGGAGACGGGCTGGGAGGCCTGGCGGCTGCGCATGACGCCGGACCGCCACGCCCGCGAGGTGATGGGTGTGGCGGTGCCGGCGAGGGGCTGACCGGGCGGTCAGCCCCGCTGCGCGGTGGGGTCGGCCGTCTCGTCGGCCCCGGCGGACCCGGAGGGCTTCTCCTGGAAGTCGACCCGCTGCATGTGCTTGTTCATGGACTTCATCAGGCGCCACACGGCCAGGGCCATCACCGCGAACACGATGAAGCCCAGGACACCGGGGGTGACCTTGTTCTCGTCGACCTCCTTGGCGAGGGGGACGAGGTGGGTCACTGCGAGGCTCACGCTTGCACTCATGTCAGGCATTGTCGCGGATGCCCGCGAAGAGGTCGTCCTCGGGGAGGGAGGTGTCCACGAGCGACTTCGCGAGCTCGTACTCCTCCGTGGGCCAGACCTCCTTCTGCAGCTCCATCGGCACCTTGAACCAGCCGCCGTCGGGGTCGATCTGCGTGGCGTGGGCGATCAGCGCCTTGTCGCGGATCTCGAAGAAGTCCGCGCACGGGATGTGCGTGGTCAGCGTGCGCTCGGTGCGCTCGAACTCCTTCCAGCGCTTGAGCCACTCCCCGTACGGCGACTCCAGGCCGCGCTCCAGCATCGCGTGGTGCAGCGCCTCGGTGCGGGGGCGGTTGAAGCCCTGGTTGTAGTAGAGCTTGAGCGGCTGCCAGGCCGGGCCGAACTCGGACTCCGGGTACTTCTCGGTGTCCGCCGCGCCCTCGAACGCCATCATGGAGATCTTGTGGGTCATGATGTGGTCGGGGTGCGGGTAGCCGCCGTTCTCGTCGTAGGTGGTGATCACCTGCGGGCGGAAGGCGCGGATCTTGCGCACCAGCTCGCCGGCCGCCTTGTCGACGTCCTCCAGGGCGAAGCAGCCCTCGGGCAGCGGCGGCAGCGGGTCACCCTCGGGCAGACCGGAGTCGACGAAGCCGAGCCACTCCTGCTTCACGCCCAGGATCTCGCGGGCCTCGTCCATCTCCTTCTTGCGTACTTCGTGGATGTGCTCCTCGATGTAGCTGTCGCCCTGGAGCTTGGGATTGAGGATGGACCCGCGTTCTCCGCCGGTGCAGGTCACCACCAGCACGTCCACCCCCTCGGACACGTACTTCGCCATCGTGGCCGCGCCCTTGCTCGACTCGTCGTCGGGGTGCGCGTGAACGGCCATCAGTCGCAGCTGGTCAGTCAAGACTCAATCCTCGGGTCAGTCGGCGCCCCGTGTCTTCGGCGCGATCGGCGGCTTCTATAGTGACGGAATCGGGGGGCGAATAATTCCGCGGAGAGGACGACCATGAGCACGGCGAGCGCGCGGCTGCCCGAGGGCCGCTACGGCCGTTCCTCGGACGAGCGTGCCGACCGGAGGCTCAAGATCGCGGGAGTGGTGCTGGGCGGCGTCCTGCTCGCGGTGGTCGGCTTCTTCGCCTACCACTACGTCGCCCAGAACGAGATCAGCGGCCAGGTGATCGCCTTCCAGGCCTCGGACGACGCGGTCAAGGTGCATCTGGAGGTCCACAAGGACTCCGGTGTGGACGGCTACTGCACCCTGCGTTCCCAGTCGGCCGACGGCGCGGAGGTGGGCCGGGCGGACTTCCGTTTCACCGGTTCGGCCACGCGTATCGACAAGGTCGTCACGCTCCGTACGACGGCCCGGGGCACGACGGCCGAGCTGCTGGGCTGTCATACCGGCTGATCTGGCCGGCCAGGCGGGGTGAGCGGGTCGAATCACCCACAATGCGTACACGCTGACCTGCATTGATGCGATTCTTATGGCTTATGTCCTCCCCCTTTCGCCATTGAATTGTTAGGCTCGTGGTTTCGCCCATCCAGGAGGGAACATTCTTCTTGGAGGGCGATGCTTTGTATTCCCAGTACCGACGAGGAGCACCCTGTGACCCAGACCAGCGAGAACGTCACCTGGCTGACCCAGGAGGCGTACAACAAGCTCAAGGACGAGCTTGAGTACCTTACTGGTCCTGCGCGCACGGAGATCGCCGCCAAGATCGCGGCCGCGCGCGAGGAGGGCGACCTGCGTGAGAACGGCGGGTACCACGCGGCCAAGGAGGAGCAGGGCAAGCAGGAGCTCCGTGTGCGCCAGCTGACCCAGCTGCTCGAGAACGCCCAGGTCGGAGAGGCTCCGACCTCCGCGGACGGTGCCGTCGCGCCCGGCATGGTCGTCACGATCGCCTTCGACGGTGACGAGGACGACACGCTCGAGTTCCTGCTCGCCTCCCGCGAGTACGCGAGCGCCGACATCGAGACGTACTCGCCGCAGTCCCCGCTGGGCGCCGGCGTCATCGGCCACAAGGTCGGCGAGGACGCGGAGTACGAGCTGCCCAACGGCAAGAAGGCCTCGGTGAGGATCCTCAAGGCCGAGCCGTACTCGGGCTGACCCGGTCTTCCTGATGGGGCGAAGCCCCCGGTGTCCACGGACGCCGGGGGCTTCGTCATGCCGTCGGACGGTGTCAGGCGGTGGCCGAGCGGTACTTGCGGACCGCCAGGGTGCGGAAGACCAGGATGATCAGCAGGGAGTAGAGCAGCGAGGCCCACACCGGGTGCTCCATGGGCCAGGCGCCCGAGTGGGACTGGCCCGGGTTGCCGAAGAGCACACGGGCCGCCTGGACGGTGGCGCTGAACGGGTTCCACTCCGCGATGTGCCGCAGCCAGGGGGTCATGTTGCCGGTGTCCACGAACGCGTTCGAGATGAACGTCACCGGGAACAGCCAGATCAGACCGCCCGACGTGGCCGCCTCGGGGGTGCGTACGGACAGGCCGATGAGGGCGCCGATCCAGGTGAACGCGTACCCGAGCAGGAGCAGCAGGGCGAAGGCGCCCGCGACCTTGGCCGCGTTGGTGTCCTGGAAGGTCCCGACCCGCCAGCCGACGATGAGCGCGACGATGGCGAGGACCAGCAGGGTGAGCGCGGTCTGCACCAGGTCGGCGAGGGTGCGCCCGGTCAGGACCGCACCGCGCGCCATGGGCAGGGAGCGGAAGCGGTCGATGAGGCCCTTGTGCATGTCGTCGGCGATGCCGGCGCCGGAGCTGGCGGTGGCGAACGTGACGGTCTGCGCGAAGATGCCGGCCATCAGGAAGTTCGTGTAGTCGACGGCGCTGGTGCTGCCGCCGATCTTCATGGAGCCGCCGAACACGTAGGTGAACAGCACCACGAACATGATGGGCTGGATGAGCCCGAAGATGACCATCTCCGGGATCCGGGACATGCGGATCAGGTTGCGCTTGGCGACGATCATCGAGTCCCGGACGGACCGGCTCACGGGGTTGCCGGGCGCCTCGATACGGGCGGCGTCGGTCACGGCACTCACTTCACGGCCTCCTTGCCGTTCGCCTCGCCCTGTTCGGCAGCCTCGGCCACGTGTCCGGTCAGGGACAGGAACACGTCGTCGAGGGTGGGGCGGCGCAGTCCGATGTCGTCTATCTCGATCCCGCGGGTGTCCAGCTCCCGGATGACCTCGGCGAGCAGCTTGGCGCCGCCGGTGACGGGGACGGTGAGCTTGCGGGTGTGGTTCTCGATGGTGGTCTCGCCCTTGCCGAAGCGGCCGAGCACCTCGGCGGCCCCCGCGATCTGCTCGGGCTCGTGCACCACGACCTCGACGCGCTCGCCGCCGGTGCGGGCCTTGAGCTGGTCGGAGGTGCCCTTGGCGATGACACGGCCGTGGTCGACGACGGCGATGTCGTGGGCCAGGTGGTCGGCCTCTTCGAGGTACTGGGTGGTGAGCAGCAGGGTGGTGCCGCCGGAGACGAGCTGCTTGATGACCTCCCACAACTGCTGGCGGTTGCGGGGGTCGAGGCCGGTCGTCGGTTCGTCCATGAACATCACGGGCGGTGAGACGACGAGGGCGGCCGCGAGGTCGAGCCGGCGGCGCATGCCTCCGGAGTAGGTCTTGGCGGGGCGGTCGGCGGCGTCCGTGAGGTTGAACTGCTCCAGCAGCTCCGCCGCACGCTCCTTGGCCGCCTTGGCCTTCATCTGGTAGAGCTGGCCGACCATCTGGAGGTTCTCGCGGCCGGTCAGGTACTCGTCGACCGCCGCGAACTGGCCGGACAGGCCGATGGAGCGGCGGACGGCGTCGGGGTGCTTGAGTACGTCCACGCCGGCGACCACCGCCTTGCCGCTGTCCGGTCGCAGCAGGGTCGTCAGACAGCGGACGGTCGTCGTCTTGCCGGCACCGTTCGGCCCGAGGAGGCCGAGGACGGTGCCCTCGGGGACATCGAGGTCGACGCCGTCCAGTGCCTTTACGTCACCGAAGGTCTTCACCAGGCCTTCGGCATAGATGGCGCCTGGCATATCTGTCTCCACGTCGTCGGGGGATGTTTCGGAAGGGCAGGCTAGGTTCTGCTCGCCGGTGGGCGCCTGTGGTTTTCCACACGCGGACGGAACACCGTCCTCCCGGCCACACGACACACCATAACGCGATGTATCGCGTCTCTCAATGGGCTTGTCGCGGGATTGCTCGAACGAGTGATCATCCGGTGCCGGCGGTCGTGCCCGGCCTCGGTCGTCGGTCGCGCCCGGCCTCAGTCGATGACCGTGTAGCCCGCCTCGCGCAGGGCCTGGCCGACCTCGGCGCAGTGCGCCGGACCCTTCGTCTCGAGGTGCAGCTCCACCTCCGCCTCCGTGAGCCCGAGCCGGGGATCGGTTCGGACGTGGCTCACGTCGAGGACATTAGCGTCCACCACTGACAACACCCCGAGGAGCGTGGCGAGGGCGCCCGGCCGGTCCATCAGCCGCAGCCGAACCGCCAGGTAGCGGCCCTGCGCGGCCATGCCGTGCCGCAGCACCCGCTGCAGCAGCACCGGGTCGACGTTGCCGCCGGACAGCACCGCGACCACCGGTCCGGGGAAGGCGCCGGGCTCGCCGAGCAGCGCGGCGACCGGGCTCGCCCCGGCCGGTTCCACGACCAGCTTGGCCCGCTCCAGGCACAGCAGCAGCGCCGCCGACAGCTGGTCCTCGCTGACCGTGCGCACCTCGTCGACCAGCTCGCTGATGATCCCGAACGGCACCTCGCCGGGCCTGCCCACCTTGATGCCGTCGGCCATCGTCGCCGGGCTCTGCACCGACACCGGACGCCCGGCGGCGAGCGAGGGCGGATAGGCCGCCGCACCCTCCGCCTGCACCCCGACGATCCTGACGTCCGGCCGCAGCGTCTTCACGGCGACCGCGATGCCGGCCGCGAGCCCGCCGCCCCCGATGCCGACGATGATCGTGCCCACCTCCGGGCACTGCTCCAGGATCTCCAGGCCGACCGTGCCCTGACCGGCGATCACGTCCGGGTGGTCGAAGGGGTGGATGAACACCGCGCCCGTCTCGGCCGCGTACTCCTGGGCCGCGGCCAGCGTCTCGTCCACGACATGGCCGTGCAGGCGCACCTCGGCGCCGTACTCCCGGGTCGCGCTGATCTTGGGCAGCGGGGCGCCCTTCGGCATGAACACGGTGGCGTGCACCCCGAGCAGCGCGGAGGCCAGGGCCACGCCCTGCGCGTGGTTGCCGGCGCTCGCGGCCACCACCCCGGCGGCACGTTCCTCCGGCAGCAGCCCGGCGATGCGGACGTAGGCGCCGCGCAGCTTGAACGAGCCGGTCCGCTGCAGGTTCTCGCACTTGAGGTGCACCGGCGCGCCGACCAGCTGGGACAGGTGCCGGCTGCCCTCCATCGCGGTCACCCGCGCCACACCCGAGAGCATCTTCTGGGCCCCGCGCACATCGTCGAGGGTGACGGAAAGCAAGGAGTCAGCCGTGCCGTAGCTCATGACTCAAGTCTCGCAGTTCGCGGTCGCACATGACGGGAGCGACCAAGCTCCGAGACCGGGTTTGCGCAGCGCTGGTACGGCCTGCCGCCGGGCCGCGTACCCTGTCCCCCAACCCAGCACCCCTTCATGAAGCGAGCCTCCGGCCATGCCCACACCTGAAATGTCGATGGACATGACGACCGTCGGTGACACCGGTCTTCTCGACACCCTCCAGCACGAGGTGGCGGTCTTCGCCCGGCGTGCCGAACAGACCCGGCTCGGCGGCGTCGGACAGGTGCGCAACTCCATGGACCGCGCCGCGTATCTGCTGCTCAACCGCCTCGACAAGGAAGGCCCCATGGGCGTCAAGGCGCTGGCCGCGAGCATGGGGATCGACTCGTCCACGGTGACCCGGCAGGTGGCTCCCCTGGTCGACACCGGGCTCGTCAAGCGCACCTCGCACCCGGAGGACGGCCGCGCGGTGGTGCTCCAGCTGTCCCCGCGCGGGCTGTCCCGGCTGGAGGAAGTGCGTTCCTCCCGCCGTCAGTTGATGGCCGAGCTGACCCAGGACTGGGCGCCGGAGGAGCGCGAGCAGTTCTGCGGGCTGCTCACGCGCTTCAACACCGCGCTGTCCGCCCGCATGACGGTGCAGGGAGTTCCCGCGGCGGAGCCCCCGGCCGCCTCCTGAGGCATCCGCCGACGCCTCCGTGCGGTCCGGACTCTTGACCTTGGGCCACCGCTGGCCTCATATGAGACCGGGTCCTGAGTCGTACACGGTTCATCCGATCCGTAGCCGACAGGACTCCCTCAGGGGGAGGCGCGGTGCGTGAGCGGCAGGCACGGCACGATGCCCGCCGGGCCCGGGAGTTCGAGGCGTTCGTCGCGGGCGCGGCAGGACGGCTGCTGCATGCGGCGACCCTGCTCACCGCCGAGGCCCCGGACGCCAACCCGCGCGCGCGGCGCCTGCTGACGCTGGCGCTCGCCCACACGTACGCCCGCTGGGACCGGCTGCGCGGCGAGGACCCCTACGACTGCGCCCGCCAGTACCTCGCCACCCGCTTCGCGCGCGGGACATGGCACCACTACGGCGCCCTCGGCCGCGCCCGGCCCGATCCGCGCAGCCCGCTCGCCGCCCTGAGACCGCAGGAGCGGCTGATCCTGGTGCTGCGGCTGTACGAGGGGGTCGCCGAGGAACAGACGGCGGCTCTGCTGGGCCTGCCCGCCGAGCGGGTGCGCACCCTGTGCGACCGCGCGACGGCCACCGTGCTGCATCCGGCGCGCACGGCCGCCCCGCGCGCGATGGGCGCGAAGGTGGCACCGTCATGAGCCGTCGGCGGGACGGGCGGCCCGAGGGGAGGCCCCGGTGAACCGGTCCGAACGGGAGGCCGCCGTACGGCAGCTCATGGAACAGGCGCCGGCGCCCGTGCCGCCGGATCTGTACGGCGAGGTCGTCCGCCGCGGCGCCCGGTTGCTGCGCCGCCGCCGGCTCGCCCGCGGTCTGCTGTGGCTGCTGCTGTGCGCCGCGGCCGTGGCGTTCACCGTCTGGGCCGTCGAGGCGCAGCCCTGGGTGGAGCCGCCCTCCCAGACGACCCCACCCATCACCGGCTGGTGACCCCGGTCTACTTGCCCAGGGCCTGGTCCAGGTCCTCCAGCAGGTCCTCGACGTTCTCGATGCCCACCGACAGGCGCACCAGGTCCGCCGGGACCTCCAGCGCGGAACCGGCCGCGGAGGCGTGCGTCATCCGGCCCGGGTGCTCGATGAGCGACTCGACGCCGCCCAGGGACTCGCCGAGGGTGAACACCTGGGCGCGGTTGCACACCTCGACGGCCGCCTCCTCGCCGCCCTCGACCCGGAACGACACCATGCCGCCGAACGCCTTCATCTGCTTGGCGGCGGTCTCGTGGCCGGGGTGCTCGGGCAGGCCCGGGTAGAGCACGCCGGTCACGCGCGGGTGCCGAGTCAGCATGTCGGCGATCTTCGTGGCGTTCTCGCTGTGCCGGTCCATGCGCACCGCGAGGGTCTTCGTGCCGCGCAGCACCAGCCAGGAGTCGAAGGGGCCGGCGACGGCGCCCATCGCGTTCTGGTGGTAGGCCAGTTCCTCGCCCAGCGCCTGGTCGGAGACGATCAGCGCGCCGCCGACCACGTCCGAGTGGCCGCCCATGTACTTGGTCAGGGAGTGCACGACGACGTCCGCCCCGAGCGACAGCGGCTGCTGGAGGTAGGGCGTGGCGAAGGTGTTGTCGACGACGAGCCTGGCGCCCGCGTCGTGCGCGATCTGGGCGACGGCGGCGATGTCGGTGATGCCGAGCAGCGGGTTGGAGGGGGTCTCCACCCACACGGCCTTGGTCCTCGAAGTGATCGCAGCCCGCACGGCGGCCGGGTCGCTGGTGTCGGCGACGGACCACTCCACGCCCCAGCGGGTGGCGACCTTGGCGAAGAGACGGAAGGTGCCGCCGTACGCGTCGTTCGGGATCACCACATGGTCGCCGGGGACGAGCAGCGTGCGCAGCAGGGTGTCCTCGGCCGCGAGGCCGGACGCGAAGGCGAGGCCGCGGCGGCCGCCCTCCAGCGCGGCGAGGTTCTCCTCCAGGGCGGTCCTGGTCGGGTTGGCGCTACGGCTGTACTCGTAGCCGCCGCGCAGGCCGCCGACGCCGTCCTGCTTGTAGGTCGAGACCTGGTAGATGGGCGGGACGACCGCGCCGGTGAGGGGATCCGCGGTGTTGCCCGCGTGGATCGCGAGGGTCTCGAAATGCTGACTGATGTGCCTGTCGCTCATGTGCACCGAGCGTAGTGCGCCTGGCCGGATAGTGGCGCCCGCGCGGGCGCACGGCACGGTCGCGCGGGGCCGAGCCGGAGTTTTCCACAGGCTCGGCGGAGGGGGTTGGCCAATTGTCGGCGCCGTCTGGTTCGCTTGGGGCATGGCGATTCTCTGGCTGCTCATGGCGCTGCTCATGCTGAGCTTCGTGCTGCTGCCGCTGCTGCGGCGCGGACGCGGGGCGATCGGGCAGGTCCCCCCGGGCCACCCGGACGGCGCCGACCCGGAGGCCTACGGCTTCCTGCGCCAGGAGGACCTGGACGTGCGGATGCCCGGCCCCGACCAGGACCTGCTGGACGTCCTGGACCTGGTGCAGCGCACGCAGGACTACCGCGCGGCCGCCCAACTGCTGGCGGGCACCGCGGCCGAGGGCGAGGAGCGCTGGCAGCGCGTGCAGGCCTTCGGCGGCGCGGCGGCGCTGGAGCTGCGGGAGCGTCCGGGCGGGATACACGAGGTGCCCGGCGGACAGTGGCTGCGGGTGTGGCGGGCCGAGCGGCCCGAGGACGCGGGGTGCGCGGCGGTGTACGCCGAGTTCCTGGCGCAGCAGGCGTGGCGGACCTCGCGGCCGGGCACGGAGGACTTCCGGATCATCATGGAGGAGGCCCGGGCGGCGTGCGCGGAGGCCGCGCTGCTCGCCCCCGGCGACCCGGTGCCGTACATCGTCGAGCTGTCCGTCGCGCGCGGCGTCGCCTGTCCGCGGCCGGAGTTCGAGAAGCTGTGGCTGGACATCCTGGACCGCGCTCCCCACCACATGGGCGCGCACCTGGCCGCGCTGCACTACTGGTGCGAGAAGTGGCACGGCTCGCGCGAGCAGGCGTACGCCTTCGCCGAGGCCGCGGCGGCCCGTGCCCCCGAGGGCTCGCTGCTGGCCGCGCTGCCGCTGTTCGCCGTCTTCGAGCACCTGCCCGAGGTGAACCTGGTCGCGAGCTTCTACCAGAGCGAGGTCGTCACGAAGGCGATCCACGGCGCGCTGCACGCGGTGCACACGGCCCTCCCCGAGGACCCGATGCTCGCGCACGTCCGCCATCTGCTGGTCTTCTTCCTGGTACGGGCCGAGCGCTGGGCGGAGGCCATGGACCAGCTGATACACGTCGACGGCCATGTCGGCGCGCTGCCGTGGACGTTGTACGACGACCCGGCCGCCGAGTTCGCCCTCTTCCGCGCGGTGGCGGTGGCGGGGTACGAGGCCAACGGCGGCAGCCCCGCGACCCTGCCCGGCTGACCGGCCCGCATTCAGGATTGCCCCGCTGACCTGCGGTGGGGCATACTCCGCTTGCTCCGGCTTTGCTGTTGCTTTGCCCGAGCCTGCGCGAGCCCGCGCTGAGCCCCCCACACTCACCGGCGGCACCGCCCCGCGGTACCCACCGGAACCGTTCCACCAGTTCCTGTTCCGCGTTCCTGCTTCTCGCTCCTGCTTCTCGTTCCTTCTTCCTGTTCCTGCTTCTCATTCCTGTGTCTTGTTCCCGGGTCCTGTGGGGGGATCTGCCCGATGGGCGCAACTCTGCGCGCGCTGCGCGCCCTCGTCCTGCTCTGCGGGTTCTACCTGCTGAGCCTCGTCCTGCTCGCGGCGCTGATCGGCCTCGACATCGCCGTGTTCGACTGGGTGCACGGCGCGGCCGCCGTGAAGATCGCCATCGTCTCGGTGCTGCTGGCGATCCCCGTCGTACGCGGCATGTTCATGCTGCGCATTCCCAAGGGTGAGGGCCGGCCCGGCATCGAGGTCACCGAGGCCGACGAGCCCCGGCTGTGGGCGCTGGTACGGGAACTCGCGGCGGCCACCGGCACCCGTGCCCCCGACCGCATCCTGCTCACCGCCGAGGTCAACGCGGCCGTGAGCGAGGAGCCGCGCCTGCTCGGCCTGCTCCCGGGCCCGCGCCGCCTCTACCTCGGTGTACCGCTGCTGACCGGACTGAGCGAGGCGCAGCTGCGGGGCGTGCTCGCCCATGAGTACGGCCACTTCACCAGCGGTGACACCCGGCTGGCCGCGCTCGTGGTGCGCGGCCGGGTGCAGATCGGCCGGGTCATCGACCAGTTCCACGCGAGCGCGGACGGCAAGGCGGCCGCCGAGCGCGCCCGCCAGGAGGAGGCCTCCGCCAAGCGGGTCGCCAAGGGCAAGACGGCCAGGGAGATCAACACCCGCGGGGCCGGCGCGACGTACCGCATGATGGCGGCGATCTACACCCTCTACGCCAAGCTCTACCTGCGCGCCTCGCAGTCCACCGCCCGCGCCCAGGAGTTCGAGGCCGACCTCGCGGCCGCCCGTATCGCCGGACGCGACGCCACCGCCTCCGCACTGCGCGAGATCCCGGTCCTCGTCGCCTCCCACGGCTTCTACCTCGACTCCTACGCCACCCTGGGTCTGCGGGCGAAGGTGCTGCCGCCGCGCGGCGAGTTCTTCGGCGGCTTCGGCCGGCTGCTGACGGCCCGCGAGCTGGAACTGGCCGATCTGCGTGCGGAGTTGCCGTCGGAGCCCGCCTCGCCGTACGACTCCCACCCGCCGATCGCCGAGCGCGTGCGCCGGATCGAGGCGCTGCCCGCCGACGGCCGCGCCGAGGAGGCGAAGGGCGCCGCGCTGGACCTGCTCACCGACCTCGGGCGCACCCTGGCCGCGCTGGAGGACGCGGTCCTCAAGCCGGAGGTGCTGGCCTTCCGGCGCGCCGAATGGCAGGAGCTGCTGAGCGCCACCATGGCCGAGGGCCTGTCGTCGGTGAACACCCCGTTGCAGCGGGCGCTGGCCGAGTACACCGGGCAGCCGGCGACGCTCTCCGCGCTGCTGGACGTCATCGACGACGGCCGGCTGTGGCGGCTGGCCGAGAAGCTCCCCCTGTCCGAGGAGGCGGCCGCGGCGAAGGGCCGCGCCTTCCGCGAGTTCGTACGCCCCGGGCTCGGCGACTCGCTGCGCACGATGGTGCTGTCCGAGTTCAGCGAACGTTCGCTGCTGCACTGGGAGTTCTCCTGGTCCCAGGCGGCCACCGTCCGCCTGCCCGGCTGGGACGCGGAGCACACCGACGCCGACGGCCCCGAGGCCGTACTCGAGGCGGCCGTCGCCGCGGCACTCGCCGACCACCCCGACACCGCCCCGCTCCGGGCCCTGCTGCCCCCGGCGGCGCCCCAGCCCGCATAAGGCCGCCGGCCCTCCGCCCCGCCACCGGCGCTCCACCCCCACCACCGGCACCCCGCCGCCCCTCCGACGAACGGACCGCACCCTGCCATGACCGTCCTGCTCTGGATCCTGGCCGCCCTGGGCATTCCCGCGCTGCTCTTCGTGCTGTGGCTGGCCGGGGTGTTCCTGAAGGAGTTCTTCAAGCCGAGCCCGGACGACGGCGCCGAGGCGGCGGACGCGGCCGAGGAGGCCGTGACCGCCGCGAAGCTCGGGCTGCTGCCCGTCGAGCGGCAGAACACCGAGTACGCCGCCCCGCTGCCCGCGGACTGGGCGGCCGCGCTCGCCGCGGTGCGCACCGGCGACTGGGAGCCCGCCGCCGAGCTGCTGCGCGGCATCGGCCGGGACTGGGAGCGCCGCTCGGCCGTCGCGTTCCTGCTCGCCGAGCCGGCCGCGCGGGACGACGAGTGGCTGCTGGCCTGGGAGGCCGCGCGTCCCGACGACCCGGACGCGGCCGTCGTACGGGCGCGCAGCACGGTGAAGCTCGCCTGGGAGCTGCGCGGCGCGAAGCAGGCCCAATACACGACGCGGGAGCAGGCCGAGGGCTTCCACCGCACGCTGCGGAGCGCCCGCGAGGAGATCGCGCGGGCGGCGGCCCTGAACCCCGACGACCCGACGCCGTACGTCGCGGAGATCTGGGTGGCGCTCGGCCTCGGCTACTCGAACGCCGAGATGGACAAGCTCTGGGCGGAGATCATCACCCGCGCCCCGCACCACTACGAGGCCCACTTCTCGGCGCTCCAGTACTGGTGCGCGAAGTGGCGGGGCTCCAAGCGGCTGGCCTTCGAGTTCGCCGAGCGCGCGGCTGCCGAGGCGCCGCTGGGCAGCCTGCTGACGGCGCTGCCGCTGATCGCCCACTTCGAGCACGACGAGTCCGAGGACACGGCCGCCGACAACACCCCCGAGATGCTGGCCCGCGTCAACGCGGCCCTCGCGGACGCGGCCGCCGCCGACCCCGCCCACCCGCGTCTGCCGGAACTGCGCCACCTCCTGGCGTTCTACCTGCACCTGCAGGACCGGAACGAGGCGGCACTGGAACAGTTCAAGCTGGTCGACGGCCACGTCAACGCACTGCCGTGGCGCTACCGCGGCGACGGAATGGCGAGGCACTACTGCCAGGTTCGCAACACGGTGGCCCATGCGGTGACGGCGACCGCCTGATCCGGCTTCCCGGGCACGGTCGTCACGTCCTCGTGTGCCATCCGGGTTCCAGGCTGTCGAGCAGTGCCTGGAACGCCTTGTCGGCACGCTCCCAGTGGCCGTCCGCCAGCGGGGCGATCAGGAGGCCGAGCGTGGCGTAGATCAGGAGCGTGGCCTGGGTCCGGGCCCGGTCCTGGCCCATGCCGATGCCGGCGAAGACGGAGACGAGCAGGTCCGTCCACTCGGTGGCGATGTCGCGGACGACGGTCCCGTAGCGGTCCGGGTGAAAGACACCGGCACTCAAGATCTCGAGGTAGAGCGGGAGTGTGGCGCGTACGTCGGGCTCGCCGGACTGTCGCCACACCTCCTCCATGAAGCGGCGCAGGCCCGCGGGGTCCGTGGGCGAGCCGACGGTTTCCAGCAGATCGCGGGCGCGCAGGAGGGGCCGGCGCTCGAAGACGGTGAGTGCCTCGGCGACCATCCGTTCCTTGGTGCCGAAGTAGTACAGAAGCATGCGGTCGCTCGTGCCCAGGGCCTGGGCCAGCGGGCGGAGGGAGAGGTCCGCGAGGCCGTTGCGCAGAACATACGCACGGACCTGGGCTAGTAGGGCGCGCCGCTTGGCTGGATCGGGTGGGCGAGGCATGGAGGCTCCTGGATGCGCGCCGGGCGACTGAACGCGTACGGGGACGACGGTTCCCGATCGTCCGTTTCATCACTTTTTGGTGATGTCTTTACTGTAGCGCCCATTACGTCTATATTTTAGGTGTAGCGGCCGCTACATGTATGCGCGCCTGGCGCATACGCGGCCCGCTCCCCGGCGGAGTGACCGCCGCGTTTCGGAAGGGACTGATCCCCATGGTCATCGTGGCCGTCGGCCGTTCCATCGCCCGCAGCCGGGAAGGTCGGTCCTCACGTGCCGCCGCGCCCTCGTGGATCGCCAGGCAGTGGGCCCTGTGGTCCCGCGCGCTCGCACCGCTGCGACCGCTGGACGCGCCTCGTGGCCGCGCCACCACCTGGGACGCTTCCTGGCCCCTGGAGCGGGAACCGGTCTCGGTGCGCCGGGCCCGGCGTCTGGTGACCGCGCAGCTGGGCGACTGGGGTGTGGGCCACCTGTCCGACACGGCCGAGCTCCTGGTCAGCGAAGTGGTCACCAACGCCCTGCGCCACACGCGCGGCCCCCTCCGGCTCAATCTGCGCCTGAACGACTCCCGTCTGCTGTGCGAGGTCGAGGACACGGAGTCCGCCGACCCCGTGCGCAACGTCGCCGACCTGGACGCGGAGGGCGGCCGCGGCACCGAACTCCTCGACCTGCTCGCGGCCGCCTGGGGCAGCATGCTGACGGGCACCGGCAAGACCGTCTGGTTCGAACTGCCCGCCGAGGCCGGGTCATTCGGGTGACGGCAGAGTCAGCACCGAGCGAAGCTGCCTTCGTGATCCGACTCCGAGCTTGGCGAACGCGTTGCCGAGGTGCCATTCCACCGTGCGCGGGCTGATGAAGAGCTGGGCGGCGATCTCCTGGTTGGTGTGCCCGTCTCTGGCCAGCCCGGCGATGCGGGCTTCCTGGCCGGTGAGTTCGGTGTCGGCGCCCGCCGTCCGCTTGCGTACGGTTTCTCCGGTCGCCAGGAGTTCCGTGCGGGCGCGCTCCGCGAAGCGTTCGGCTCCGAACCGGCCGAACGCCTCGTAGGCGGCACGCAGTTGGGCGCGGCTTTCCTGGCGTCGGCCCCGGCGGCGCAGCCACTCGCCGTACAACAGGCGGGCACGGGCCAGGTGCACGGCCATCCGGCAGCGTCCGAGGTGCTCGATCGCCTCCTGGTAGAGCGAGTCGGCGACCCGGTCGTCGCTCACCAGCGCGCGCGAGCAGGCCTCCGTGCCCCGGGCCCACTCGGTTCCGGCGGCGCGGGTGCGTTCGGTGAGCCGGTCCAGCGCCGCGGCGGCGGTCTCCGGCTGCCCGCTGCGGGCGGCGGCCTCGATCAGTTCGGTCAGTGCCCATCCGAAGAAGCCCAGATCCTCGTACCGGCATGCGCGTGTCGCGGCCGACAGCGCGTCGTCGTAGCGGCCGAGGCCGTTGTACAACAGGGCCCTCGCGTATTCGGCGAGGCCGAGCGAGCGTCCCTCGCCCCGGGCGCGCACCTCTTCGACGGTGGTCTCGATGAGCCGCAGCGCCTGGGATTCCGGTGCCCGCCAGGCGCCGAGCACCAGTGACGTGTACATCATGGGCGCGCCGCCCACCGCTTCCGAGATCGCCGTGGCCTCGTCGACCAGGGCGGCCGCGGTGTCGAACGCGCCGGCATGGACGTGGGAACACGCCTCGTAGGTCAGCGCCATCGGAAGGACGGCGAGCGCCCCCGCGTCGCGGGCGATGCGGACGGCGCCGCTCGCCAGCTCGTGCCATTCGTCGTCGTCCCAGAGCTCCGGCGCGATGGGCTCGGGTATCACTCGGAACGCCAGCCACAGCCAGCGTTTGTCCGCGTCCGTCGCGCCGGACGTCTGTTCCCGCCGGGCGACGCGCAGCGCGTGCCGGAGCGGGGCGACGCCGGCGGCGTAGCCGTCGATGATCCGGCTGACGAGGCCGTCCAGAAGGATGTCGACCATCCGCGGCGGCGTCGGCGACGGGGGTCCGGCGCGGGCCGCCTCGGCCACCTCTCGCTGTCCGCGTCCCGTACCGAGGCGGCCGGCGAAGATCGCCGCGCCGAGCGCTTCCAGCAGGGTGTCACGGGCGAGGGTGGCGTCGAGGGGTGCCAGCCGGTGTGCGGCGTCGAGCAGGAGCCGGGGCGCGTCGCCGCCCCGCAGCCGGGAGAAGACCAGCCGGGCGCGCAGCCGCTCGAGCCGGGCGCGCAGCAGGTCGTCGAGGGGGCCGGCCTCCGCGGCCGCCAGCATGGTGCGGGCCGCGGTCGTCTCGCCGGCGTCGATCGCGGCCTGGGCGGCGGTCAGCGCCCGGGTGACGCGGAGTGCGGGATCGGGCGTCAGGTCCGTCGCCCGCCTGAGGAACGAGGCTGCCGCGGCGGCTCCTCCCCTGCCCCGGGCCCGGCCGGCCGAGCGTTCCAGTTCGTCGGCGACGCCCGCGTCGGGCCGGGTGGCGGCGTGCGCGCTGTGCCACGCTCTGCGATCCGGGTCACGGTGAGGGTCGGTGGCCTCGGCCAGCGCCCGGTGCGCCGCCCGTCGCTCCGGTGCGGACGCGCTCCGGTAGACGGCCGAACGTACCAGGGGGTGGTGGAACCGCACCCGGGCGCCGTATTCGACCAGTCCCGCGGCCTCGGCCGGCGCCGCGGCGTCCTCCGGCAGCGCCTGGAGACCGGCCGCACGCCACAACAGGTGCGCGTCTCCGGTCGGTTCCGCCGCAGCGGTGAGCACGAAGCGCCGGCTGTCCTGCGGCAGTGACCGGAACCGCTGGGTGAAGGCGTCCTCGATGCGGCTCGCCACGGGGCGCCTGCCGGGAAGCCAGAAACCGCCCGCCAGCTCCGCGGGCGCGTGCGGCACCTGCAGCAGGGCCATCGGGTTGCCGTGCGCCTCGGCGAGGATCCGGTCCCGTACCAGCGGATCGAGGGGCACGCGGACGGCCGAGGCCAGCAGGGTGCGCGCGTGAGCCTCGCCGAGGCCTTCGACGATCAGTTCCGGCAGACCGGCCAGCTGCCGACGGTCGTCGGGCTCGCGCAGGGCGAAGATCAGAGCCGTCGGTTCGGCCATCAGCCGCCTGGCGACGAACGCCAGCATCTCCAGGGACTCCTCGTCCAGCCACTGCGCATCGTCGACGAGACAGGCCAGTGGCCGGGGCTCCGCGGCGCCGGCCAGCAGACCGAGCGCGGCCAGGCCCACCAGGAGTGGGTTCGGCGCCTTGCCCTCCCGCAGCCCGAAGGCGACGGACAGCGCGTCGCGCTGCGGTCCCGGCAGCTCGGGGAGGCGCTCCAGCAGGGGCGCGCACAGCTGGTGAAGACCCGCGAACGGGAGCCCCAGCTCCGACTCGACGCCCGACACTGCGACGGTGCGGAATCCGACGGCCCGGCGCGCGGCGTGGTCCAGCAGCGCGGTCTTGCCGATGCCGGCCTCGCCGCGCAGGACCAGGACCGCGCTGCTGCCCGCCCGCGCCGTGGCCAGCACCCGCTCCAGCGCGGCGAGCTCCCGGTCCCGGCCCAGCAGTCCGACCCGCGTATCACCGACCGGCACGCCCATGGTCGTTCTCCTGACCCGCTGCTCGGAGGCCTCTGACCCCTCCCTCCATATGGTGCTCGCCGCAGTCTGATCCCGCGCGGCCCGGCGACACCCCGGGGTCCGGCCCGAGGTACGGCCCGGAGTCCGACCCCGGGGACGCACCCCGGGACGAACCCCGGGGGTTTCCCGGGGCCGACGCATGCCCGATCCCGCGATGGTGGACGAGCCGACGACGCGAGGTCGCCGGTAACAGCAAGGAGATACACATGTCCGCCACTCCCGGCACTGCCGCCACTCCCGGCGCTCCGGAGATCCGGCCGTTCACGTTCGAGTTCCCCGAGGCGGAGCTCGAGGATCTGCGCGCACGCATCAAGGCGGCGCGCTGGCCCGAGAAGGAGACCGTCGCGGACCAGTCGCAGGGCCCGCAGCTGGAGACGATGAAGGAACTCGCGCGGTACTGGGCGTCGGAGTACGACTGGCGCAAGGCCGAGGCGAAGCTGAAGGCCGTGCCGCACTTCATCACCGAGATCGACGGGCTGGACATCCACTTCATCCACGTCCGCTCGAAGCACGAGGACGCTCTGCCGCTGATCGTCACCCACGGCTGGCCGGGCTCGGTCGTCGAGCAGCTGAAGATCATCGACCCGCTGACCAACCCCACCGCCCACGGCGGGAGCGCGTCGGACGCCTTCCACCTGGTGATTCCGTCGATGCCCGGCTACGGCTTCTCGGGCAAGCCGGCCACGACCGGCTGGGGCCCCGAGCGCATCGCCCGTGCCTGGGGCGAGCTGATGAAGCGCCTGGGCTACACGAAGTACGGCGCGCAGGGCGGCGACTGGGGTGCGATCGTCACCGACCTCATGGGCGCCCAGGAGCCCGAGGGCCTGATCGGCATCCACACCAACATGCCCAAGGTGATCCCGGCCGCCATCGACGCCGCGCTCGCCGTGGGCAACCCGCTGCCCGAGGGTCTGTCGCTCTCGGCCGACGAGCAGGCGGCGGTCGAGCAGCTGGACTTCGTGTACCGGCACGTCTACTACGCGTACATGATGGCGTCGCGCCCGCAGACGCTGACCGGACTGGTGGACTCCCCCGTCGGTCTCGCGGCGTTCCTGCTCGACCACGACGCGGCCAGCCTGGCCCTGATCTCCCGGTCCTTCGCCGGTGTCGCCGAGGGCCTGACCCGGGACGACGTCCTGGACAACATCACGCTGTTCTGGCTGACCAACACAGCGGTCTCCGCTGCCCGCCTCTACGCGGAGAACAAGACGTCCTTCTTCGGCATCAACGGCGTGAAGCTGCCGGTCGCCGTGAGCGTCTTCCCCGACGAGCTCTACCAGGCCCCCAAGAGCTGGACGGAGCAGGCCTACCCCAACCTCGTCCACTACAACAGGCTCCCCAAGGGCGGCCACTTCGCGGCCTGGGAACAGCCGGAGCTACTCGTCGACGAGGTCCGCGCGGGCTTCCGGACGCTGCGCTAGCTGACCGGGTCTTCCGACCGTCCGGACAGGCCCTAACCGCGTGAGGCGGCCGAGTGTTCCGAGTGGCTCCACTCCACCCGGAGCACTCGGCCGCCCCGAGCTGTATCGACGGCTGTCGGGTAATTCGGGTGACGGCGGGCGGGGTGCGGCCTAGATTCGCCCCTCGCGGAATGCGCGGGAGCCGCAGATGACGCCGAAGACGCAGAAGACGCAGAAGACGCGGGAGCCGCAGGAGATGAGGGGGCGACGGATGAGTGGTCGTACGTTTCTGATCGGTGGGGGTTGGGACGCACCGGAGGTGTACGAGCCGTTTCTGCGGCGGGCGAAGGACCGGGCCGGCGGGGTGCCGCGGATCGGGTGCCTCGTCGTGGACGAGGGGGACGGGGCGGCGCAGTTCGAGCGGTATGCGGTGGCGCTGGGGAAGACGGGGGTCGCGGCTGAGGCCGTGCCGTTGCTGGTGCCGCTGGGGGAACGGTTCGAAGCCGGGGCCGCGCTGGACGGCCTCGACGGGCTGCTCGTGTGCGGCGGGCTGACGCCGGCGTATCAGGAGGCGTTCGCCGGCTGTCTGGAGCGGTTGCCGCGGTTGCTCGCCGAGCGCGGGATGCCGTACGCGGGCTTCTCGGCGGGCGCGGCCGTGGCGGCGCGGCACGCGGTGGTCGGCGGGTGGCTGCTGGACGGGGTGCCGGTGTGCCCGGAGGACACCGGAGAGGATCTGGAGGAGGTCGCGGTACGGCCGGGGCTCGGGCTCGTGCCGTTCGCGGTGGATGTGCACGCCGCCCAGTGGGGGACGCTGGCGCGGCTGGTCGCGGCCGTGGGACGCGGTGCCGTGCCGTACGGCGTGGCCGTGGACGAGAACACGCTGGTGGAGGTGGCCGACGACGGCGGGTGCCGGGTGTCGGGGCGCGGACGTGTGCATGTCGTACGGCCCGCGGAGGGTGCGGGCGCGAGCGGCGGCGCTGTCGTGCGGTCGTACGCCGCCGGGGAGGTCTTCGGGGGCGACGAGTCCTGACGAGCCACGGAGAGAACAGAAGTGATCGCTGACCGAAGCAGGCTCTGCCTCGGTCAGCGATCAGCCTCGGCCACCGTCAGATCGTCGCCGTGTCGATCACGAAGCGGTAGCGGACGTCGCTCGACAGCACACGCTCGTACGCCTCGTTGATCTCGGCGGCGCTGATCAGCTCGATCTCGGCGCCGATGCCGTGCTCGGCGCAGAAGTCGAGCATCTCCTGGGTCTCGGCGATGCCGCCGATCATGGAGCCGGCGAGCGTCTTACGGCCGCCGATCACCGAGAAGAGGTTCAGGGAGATGGGTTCCTCGGGCGCGCCCACGTTCACCAGCGCGCCGTCGACCTTGAGCAGAGAGAGGAGCGCGCCGAAGTCCATCGGCGCCGAGACGGTCGAGACGATCAGGTCGAAGGTGCCGGCCAGCTCCTCGAAGGTCTTCGGGTCGCTGGTGGCGTGGTAGTGGTCGGCGCCCAGCTTGAGCCCGTCGTCCTTCTTGCGCAGGGACTGCGACAGGACGGTCACCTCGGCGCCCATCGCGTGCGCGATCTTGACGGCCATGTGACCGAGGCCGCCCAGGCCGACGACGGCGACCTTCTTGCCGGGGCCCGCGTTCCAGTGGCGCAGCGGGGAGTACGTGGTGATGCCGGCGCAGAGCAGCGGGGCGGCCTCGTCCAGGGACAGGCCGTCCGGGATGCGGACGACGTAGTTCTCGTCGACGACGATCTTCTCGGAGTAGCCGCCGTAGGTGGGCTCGCGGTCCCTGCCGACGGCGTTGTAGGTGCCGACCATGCCCTTGAGGCAGAACTGCTCCAGACCGGCCTTGCAGTTCTCGCACTCACGGCAGGAGTCGACCATGCAGCCGACGCCCACGCGGTCGCCGACCTGGTACTTGGTGACACCGGAGCCCACCGCGGAGACGACACCCGCGATCTCGTGCCCCGGAACCATCGGGAAGATCGCCTCGCCCCAGCCCTCCCGGGCCTGGTGGATGTCCGAGTGGCAGATGCCGGCGAACTTGATGTCGATCAGCACGTCGAACTCGCCGACCTCACGACGCTCGATCGTGGTCCGCTCCAGCGGGGCCTTCGCGGCGGGCGCGGCGTACGCGGCAACAGTGGTCATGTCGGGATGCTCCTAGCGGGGGGTTCGTGCCCGGCTGCCTTCCACCGGGTACGGCGTCCAGCCTGCCGCGGCCGCCGCGGCTCACCCAGACCACAGCTCTTCGTACGACTGCCGTGCCTACCACTGACGGGGTCAGGCTCCCGTGCGTACGACCACGGACGACCACGGATACTGGCGGTATGGACGAACAGCGGGAAGCGGCGCCCGCCGGCCGGCCCCTGGACCGGCGGGCCGAGCTGAGCGAGTTCCTGCGCAGCCGGCGGGCCCGGCTGAAGCCGGAGGACGTGGGCCTGCCCGACTTCGGCAGGCACCGCCGGGTGCCGGGGCTGCGCCGCGAGGAGCTGGCCCAGCTGGCCGGGGTGTCGGTGGCGTACTACACGCGCCTGGAACAGGGCAACGGACGCAACGTCTCGGCGGAGGTCCTGGGCTCGATCGCCCGCGCCCTGCGCCTGACGGACGCCGAGCACGCGCACCTGACCCACCTGGCGAAGCCGAAGACGCACAAGAAGAAGCCGGCGGCGCGGCAGCAGCAGGTGCGGTCGGCGCTGTGGCAGCTGCTGGACGCGATGGAGGGCGTGCCGGCCTACGTCGTCGGCCGGCGCTCGGAGGTCCTCGCCTGGAACCGGATGGCGGCGGCCGTCTTCGGCGACTGGGGCGAGCTGCCGGCCGCCGAGCGCAACTGGGCGCGGATGGTGTTCCTGCGCCCCGAGTACCGCGAGCTGTTCGTCGACTGGGAGCAGAAGGCGATCGACATCGTCTGCGCCCTGCGCATGGACGCCGGCTGCTATCCGGACGATCCCCGGCTGTCCGCACTGGTCGGTGAACTGTCCGTCAAGAGCGGGGAGTTCCGGCGGCTGTGGGCGACGCACGACGTCAAGGAGAAGAGTCACGGCGTGAAGCGGCTGCACCACCCGCTGGTCGGCGATCTCTCCCTGAACTTCGAGGGTTTCCGCCTCGCGGGCGACTCCGACCTCTCCCTGGTCACCTACCACGCGGAACCGGGCTCCCCCTCCGCCGAGGCCCTGCGCCTGCTGGCCAGCTGGGGCACGGACGCGACGCGCCCGGTGCCGTCGGCCTGAAGCAGGCAACGGAAAACACCACCTAGTCCCCGATCCCCAGATCGGCCCACATCACCCGGCGCATCGTGGTCAGCAGCGGCTCGGCCTGCTTGAGGTCCACCAGGGTGCGGTGATGGCAGCAGTCACGCGGGGGACCCTACGGCACCGCACGCGAACGGCCCGCCGGAAGAGGTTCTTCCGGCGGGCCGCCTTCGCCGTGGGCCTGGTCAGCCGCTACGACCTACTCGGGTGCCGCGGCTCACTTGCCGAAGTACGCGTTGTAGATCGTGATCTGCGACGTGTTGCCCTTCTTGTCGGTGATCTTGGCGCGGAACGAGATGCCCTTGTTCTTCGCCGGGTTCTTCACGGTGATCTTGCCGCCGCGGACGGTGACCTTCTTGAAGGTCTTGCCGTCGTAGGAGACGTACACCGTCAGCGACTTCAGGTTGCTGCCCGCGGCCGCGCCCTCGACGGCGACCGGGAAGGTGACCGTCTTGCCGGCGGCGACGCGGCCGTCCAGGCCGGTCTTGGCGCCGAAGTACAGGGCGGAGACGGGGAGCTTGGCGGTGCTGGTGCCGGCCGGCTTCTTGGAGCGGAACGTCCAGGCCGCGTCGATCCGCGAGGAGTCCGCCGCGACCTTCGACGAGCGCTTGACCGAGGTGGTCAGCTTGTAGGCGGCGTCACCGGACGGAACCTTGAAGGCCTCCTCGCCGAACAGCGGGTCGTGGTTGGAGCCGACCTTGGTGCCGTTGCGGTACAGGGTCGTGGTGACCGAGGAGAACGCCGACGAACCGGGGTTCTTGGCGCTGTCGGCGAACAGCGGCAGCGAACCGTAGATCTCGTTGCCGTCCCGGAAGACACCGAAGTCGGAGTTGACGAGCGGCGCGAACACCGCGGTGTTGACCGTCTTCGTGTACGACTTGCCGGCGGTGAAGCCGTACGAGCCGAGCGAGTAGTACGCGTCGGAGATCGGGAAGCCGTCCTGGTCGCGGCCGCCCTGCTGCTCGAACTCCAGCTGCCAGGTCACGCCGCCCTTGGCGGACAGGTGCAGGGTGCGGGTGCCGGGCAGCGTCTGCGGGACTCCGATGGAGGAGGCGCCGGAAGCGCCGGGCAGCCAGCCGACCGCGCCGACCGCGCCCTTCTTGCCGCTCGCGGACACGCCCATGCGGACCTTCACCGTGGCCAGGTCGCTCGCCTTGTAGTGCTTGGTGTAGCCGGTGGCGAGCTTCCTGACCGGACCGCCGGCCGTGGTGTCGTACTCCTCGGTCGCACCCTTGGTCCAGTGACCGTCCCACTGCTGGGTCAGCGTGCCCGCGGGCAGCTCCGGGCCCAGGTGGGCGGTGTGGAAGTTGCGGTACGAGTCGAGGAACCAGCCGTAGCCGTACTCGCCGTCACCGGCCACGACGTCGAAGCCGGGCGCGGCGAACGCGGACTTGGCACCCGAGGCCGGGACGGTGATGTCCACCGGCTTGGCCTTGCGCGCGTCGATCGTGATCGTCTGCTTGCCGGAGACGGTCAGCTTCGGCTGGGCGAGCCAGTCGATGCCCTTGGTGGCGTCCCGCGGGTCGCCGTAGACCGAGGTGTTGAGGATGTACGTGCCCTTGGGCGCGCGCACCTTCACCGTGCCGGACTTGTCGTACGGGTTCATCCACTGGCCGTTGGCCAGGCCCGCCACGCCGGTCAGGTCGACGTCGTAGTACGGCGCCGGCTTGCCGTCACGGCCGATGAACTTGAGCGTGACGTCGTACGACTCCACCTCGCGCTGCACCGCGGCGGCCGTGCGGACCGTCTGGCCGTCGCCCGTCGCCGTCACGTAGGCGGAGTAGGCGCCGTCGAGGGTGCCGCCCAGCTTGGTGTTGACCGTGAGGTCGACGGCGGCGGTGCCGTGCGCCGGGACGGTCACCTCGGTCGCACCGAGCGTGAAGAAGCCCGCCGGGGCCGGCTGGTGCTTCGGGTTGGTGGCGGTGCTGGCCAGCTTGAGCGTGACGTCCTTGTCGCCGAGGTTGCGGTACGTCAGCTTCTTGGTGACCGGGGTGTCGTCGGTGTGCGGCCACTGCTGGGTGCCGAAGCTCACCGACACCGGGTCGGCCACGATCGACTGCTTGATGGCCTTGTCGACCTGGATGCGGCCCGAACCCTGCTGGAACGGCGTGTAGTTGCCGCCCTTGGTGGAGCCGGTCAGGGCGCCCTTCAGCTCGGTGTAGCCCCAGTCGGGGTGCTCCTGCTTCAGGATCGCGGCGGCGCCCGCGACGTGCGGGGTGGCCATCGAGGTGCCGGAGATGGTCAGGTAGCCCTCGGGCTTCTCGCCGACCTCCTGGTCGATGACGCTGCCCTTGGCCGCGGCGGCCGTGATGTCCACGCCGGGCGCGGTGACGTCCGGCTTGATGGCACCGTCGCCGTTGCGCGGGCCGGTCGAGGAGAAGTCGGCCAACTTGTCCTTGTCGTCGACCGCGCCGACGGTGAGCGCGGCGTCCGCGCTGCCCGGCGAACCGATCGACTGGGGGCCCTCGTTGCCCGCGGCGATCGCGAACAGCACGCCCTTCTCGGCGGAGAGCTTGTTGACCTCGGCCTCGAGCGGGTCCACCTCGGGCGTGTCGTAGCCGCCGAGGCTCAGGTTGATGACGGAGGCGCCCTGCGAGACCGCCCACTCCATGCCGGCGAGGATGCCGGAGTCGTCACCGGAGCCGGTGTCGTCCAGCACCTTGCCGTTGAGGATCTTGGCGTCCGGGGCGACACCCTTGTACTTGCCGCCGGACTTGGCGCCGGTGCCCGCCACGATGGAGGCGACGTGCGTGCCGTGCCCGAAGTGGTCCTTGGCGTCGGCGGCGGTGGTGAAGTTCTTGGAGCCGATCACCTGGTCCTTGAGGTCCGGGTGACTGGCGTCCACACCCGTGTCCAGGACGGCGACCTTGACTCCCTTGCCGGTGTAGCCGGCGGCCCACGCGGTCGGGGCGCCGATCTGCGGCACGGACTTGTCGAGCGAGGCCTTGCGGACGCCGTCGAGCCAGACGTGCGCGATGCCGGAGGCGGCCCGGTCGCCGTTGGTGACGGCGTCCCACAGCTCGGCGGTGTCCTTGACCGGGGTCTGCACGGCGTCCGCGTTGAGCGCCTTGAGGCTGCGGCGCAGGGTGCCCGCGTCCCGGACGTCGGTCTTGGCGGCCGTCGCGGCGCCGCTGTAGCCGACGATGACCTTCAGGCCGTTCTTCTGGGCCTTGCGGGTGGCGGCCTTGTTCAGCTCGGTGACGTCGAACAGGCGCTGGTCCAGCTTGCCGGAGGCGACCAGATGGGCCGCGTCGGCGGGGACGACCAGCGTGTGACCGGCGGCCTTGCGGACCTGGAAGGGTATGTTCTCCCGCCCCTTGGCCCGTTCGAGGCCCACGACCCGGCCCTTGGCGTCGAGCGCGACGCGGTCGCCGGTGATCAGGGTGACGTGGTGCTTGGCGGTGATCGAGGACGCAGCGGCCGTGGCGGCGTGCTGCGCGGGCTTCGCCGACGCGGGGCTGGTCATACCCGCTGCGAGGGCGACGGCTGCGGCGGTGGCGACGGTGGCCGCAGCTGCTCTTTTCACTTGTCTGCGCAAGTTCTCCCCCTGGAGATGGAGTACCGGGCGAATTCCCCATTCACCCGGCGGGGGGATGTCCCGCACATCCGCACGTCAACCCCCCCGGATCACGAAGTATGCCGGGGGGTGATCAGACGGCTCAACAGACTTGAGGAGGGTGAGAGGTCGGCGGGGAAACTGTTACGCCGCAGGGGGGACACCGTTACAGAACCGCGAAGTGCCGTACGTGTGAACAGTGTTATACGACGTCAGGTGGCCGCGTTCTCGCGCACGGTGATCTTTCCCTTGCGGATGGTGGCCAGGCGCGGCGCCTTCTTCGCGATGGCGGAGTCGTGGGTGACCATGATGAAGGTCAGCCCGTGCTCCTTCCACTGGCGTTCGAGTACGTCCATGATCTCGTCGCGCATGCCCTCGTCGAGGTTGCCGGTCGGCTCGTCGGCGAGCAGGACCTTCGGCCGTTTCACGAGGGCGCGGGCGATGGCGACGCGTTGCTGCTGGCCGCCCGACATCTCGCCGGGGAGGTGGGCGAGGCGTTCGCCGAGGCCCACCGACTTCAGTGCCTCGGCGGCGAGTTCGCGGCGTTCCCTCGCCTTGATGCCGAGGGGGACGAGGGCGGTCTCCACGTTCTCCTGGGCGGTGAGGGTGGGGATGAGGTTGAAGGACTGGAAGACGAAGCCGATGGTCTCGCTGCGGACCCGGGTCAGGCGGGCCTCGGAGAGCTCGGCCAGGTCGGTGCCGTCCAGGACGACTTCGCCGGAGGTGGGGCGGTCGAGGCCGCCGAGCATCTGGAGGAGGGTGGACTTGCCGCCGCCGGTGGGGCCCTGGATGACGAGCCGGTCTCCGTCGCCGATGGTGAGGTCGACGCCGTCGAGGGCGTGGACGGTCTCTTTGCCCTTGGTGTAGCGCTTGGTCACGTTTCTGAGGTCGTACATGGTGGCTCCTGGGGTGGGTTCGGGGGACGCTTCAGCGGGCCTTACTCGACACGGCGCAGCGCGTCCGCCGGACGGAGCCGCGACGCCCGCCAGCCGCCGAAGGCTCCCGCGATCAGGCCGCCCGCCACCGCCAGGCCCACGGCCAGGGCGATCGTGGTGACGCTCACCGGGGCCGTGAGGGCGACCTCCAGGGTCTTGGCCGCCTGGCGGCCGGGGCCGGCGAAGGCGGCTCCGCCGAGGCCTCCGCTGCCGCCGCCCAGCTGGGCCTGCAGAGTCGGGCTGACGGCGGTGACGGCGTACGCGCCCGCCAGACCGAGGGCGATGCCCAGGGCGCCGCCGACCAGGCCGTTGACGATGGCCTCGCCGACCACCTGGCGGGTCACCCGGCCCGACTTCCAGCCGAGGGCCTTGAGCGTGCCGAACTCGCGGACGCGGCGGGAGACCGCGGAGGAGGTGAGGAGGCCGGCGACCAGGAAGGCGGCGATCAGCACCGCGATGGACAGCCACTTGCCGACCTTGGTGGCGAGGGAGGACGCGGTGGAGAGGGAGCCGGAGACCGTCTTGGCGAGGTCGGCGGAGGTGGTGACCGTCGTGCCGGAGACGTTCTTCTGGATGGCGCTCTTGACGGAGTCGATCTGCTGGGAGTCGGTCGCCTTGACGTAGATCGTGGTGACCTTGTTCTTCTGGTCCGCGAGGGTCTGGGCCTGCTTCAGCGGGATGTAGAGGTTGGCGGCCGAGTCACCGCTGTCGGCGGTGGCGATGCCGATGACCGTGAACTTGGTGCCCTTGACGGTCACCGTCGAACCGACCTTGTACTTCTTCTGCTTGGCGTACGCCGAGTCGGCCACGGCCACCTTGGCGTTCGTCTCGGTGGTCCTGAAGGTGCGGCCGCTGGTGATCTTGGAGGAGGACAGCGGGCCCAGCGCGGTCTTCGTAACATCGGTGCCGAAGACGGTGTACTGGTTGATGCCGAAGTCGGCGCCGCCGCCCTTGACCTCGCCCTCCGGCTGACCGGTGCCGCCGCCGCGCTGGAAGACTCCGCCGCCCCCGTTCTGCTGGAACTGACCGCGCGTGAACTGGCCGCTGACCTTGAACACGTTGAGGCTCAGCCCGCCGACGGCCGACGAGACGCCCTTCTGGTCCGCGACCTCGGCGACCGTGGAGGAGGCCAGGGTGGTGAAGCCCTGCACCATGACCCGGTCGCTGCTCTGCTTCGAGTCGTCGTCGTCGCTGCGTGCGTCGAAGCGGAAGCGAGGCCCCTGGGAACCGCTGGAGGTCGGCGCCTGCGCCTTGGTGACGGTCATGTCCGTGCCCAGGCCGTACAGGGACTGCAGGACCTTGTCCTGGGCCTTCCCCATGCCGCTGGACACGGAGTTGACCACGATGACCAGCGCGATGCCCAGCGCGAGTCCGGAGGCGACGACGAGGGACGCCTTTCTGCGGCGGCGCAGTTCGCGCCTCAGGTAGGTGAAGAACATGGCCCGCAAGCTAGGGACGGACCGTGATGACTCGATAAGGCCGGACTGAGAGCCGGATGAGAAGGCGTCACAGGGGCCGGAAACGCCGGTGCCGCCCACGAGGGGCGGCACCGGTGTCACTCGGGGAGTCGGCGAGGCCGGGTCAGATCGCCGAACCGGCCTTCCACTGCGCCCAGTCCAGGTTCCAGCCGTTGAGGCCGTTGTCCGGGGCGACGGTCTTGTCGCCGGTGTGCTGGACGACGACGACGTCACCGATCAGGGAGTTGTTGTACATCCACGCGGCCGGCGTGTTCGGGTCCTTGGCGCCCTTGGTGTCGGACAGGCCCACGCAGCCGTGGCTGGTGTTGACGCTGCCGAAGATGGACTTGGCACCCCAGTAGTTGCCGTGCAGGAAGGTGCCGGAGTTGGTCAGGCGGATGGCGTGCGGCACGTCCTTGATGTCGTACTCGCCCTTGCCGTCGTCGTCGGTGAAGCCCACGGTCGCGCCGTTCATGCGCGTCTCGGTGAACTTCTGGGACATCACCATGATGCCCTGGTACGTCTTGTTCTCCGGCGAACCGGCGGAGATCGGGATGGTCTTGACGACCTTGCCGTCCTGCGTGACCTTCATCTGCTTGGTCTGCGCGTCGACGTAAGAGACCTGGTTGCGGCCGATGTGGAAGGTGACCGTCTTCTGCTGGACGCCGTAGACACCGCTCGCGCCCTGGACGCCGTCGAGCGCCAGCTTCAGCGTGACGGTGGAGTTCTCCCGCCAGTACGTCTCCGGCCGGAAGTCGATGCGGTTGGCGTTGAACCAGTGGCCCACGACCTCCTGACCGCTGCTGGAGGTGACCGTGATGCCCTTCTGGACGGCGGCCTTGTTGGTGATCGCCTTGTCGAAGGTGATCGACACCGGCATGCCCACGCCGACGGTGGAACCGTCCTCCGGCGTGAAGGTGCCTATGAAGCTGTTGGTCGGGGAGACCGTGGTGAAGGAGGCGTTCTCGTGGGCGACCCGGCCCTCGGAGTCCTTGGCCTCGGCGGCGACCTTGTAGGTGGTGGAGCGCTGCAGCTGGGCGGTGGGCTTCCAGCTGGTCTTGTCGGCGGAGAGCGCGCCCGCGACGGCGGTGCCGTCGGCGGTGGTCATGGTCACGCCGGTGAGGGTGCCCTTGGTGACCCGGACGGCGGCGGAGTTGTTGATGGAGGCGTTGTCGGAGCCGTCCTTGGGCGTGATCGTGATCAGGGCCTCGGACGACTTCTTGGCCGCGGCCTCGTCGGCCTTGGCCTGCGAGGTGTCGCCGCTGTCGGACGCCTTGGCGTCACCACCGCCGGAACAGCCGGTCAGCACCAGCACACCACCGAGCAGTGCGGACGCGGCCATCAGACCCCTGCGCCGCATACTGTCCGTCATCACACGCTTCTCCATCGTTGCCGAATCCTGAAAACCCCAGAGTTCCCCGCGAGAACCTCCAACGCTACGGACACACCACCCCGTTCCACAGACCGGGGTTATGTGGCCCACACCACGTCCGCGCGGGGTGGTTGGTACGGAAGGCGCCCGAGCGCCCCCGAGTACTCCCGAACGCTCCTGAGCACTCCCTAACGCTCCCGAGCGCTCCCGAGCGCTCCCGGAGACGACGAAACCCCGGACGGCGGTTGCCGTCCGGGGCCATGAACACCCGGGACTCCAGTCGATTTCGCCCTATTCGTCCTCGTCGTCCCCCCCGTCTTCCTCATACAGGTCCCAGTCCGGCGAGTCCGGGTCGTAGTCGATCCGCTCGCTCGCCCAGGAGGCCTGCTGCAGCTCGACCCCGGGCACCCCGCCGACCAGACTGAACGGGTCCACGAGGTAGGCCAGGGCCTCCGCGGTGTCTTCCGTCACAGCCCCCTCGGCGTGGGTCCGTTCGGCGTCCGGGAGCTCCGGATCCTCGGCGATCCGGCGCAGGGCGGCCTTGGTCAGCTCGTCCCCGTCCTCGACCTCGACGACCAGCTCGACGCGAAGCCGTACAAACCGTGATGTCTCTTCAGCGCTCATGACGGGAGCGTAGAGCCGAAACCTCCCGTGACTTTCCTGTGACCCGCGACTTTCACTAACATCGCTCCACACGGCCAATTCGCCAGCGTCACAAGGGGATCGATATTCCGTGTCATCCGCTCGCCGCCCGCTGCTGACCGCCACCGCCGCCGGCACCCTGCTGTGCGCCCTGTGGTTCGTCCCGTCCGCCAACGCCTCGCAGGACGACTCGGCGAGAGCGGCGGCGCAGGCGGCCTCCGCGACCTCGGCGACGCAGGTCACCCAGCAGGCCCGGGCGGTGTCCGCGTCGACCGCGCGGACCATGGAGGACACGGCCGACGTCACCGGCCTCGGCGACACCGAACTCGCCGACACCGGCAGCTTCGACACCACGCCGTACGTCGTCGGCGGCAGCCTGTTCCTCGCCGTGGGCGCGGGGTTCGTGGTGTATTCGGTACGCCGCGAACGCCTGGGCTTTTAATCGCGCTTGACGTTTCTTTGACCGGGAACGCATAGTCCGCCCATGAAGAGATCATCGGGTGTGCGGCTGTGCGCCACCGCGGCTGTGAGTGCGCTGTCGCTCGCCCTCATCACGGGCTGTTCCGACGAAGGTTCCAAGGACTCCGGGAACGGCAAGGGCGGGGAGGCCGGGAAGCCGGCCGCGAAGGCGCTGAGCGCCGCCGAGCTGGGCAAGCTGATCATCGCCAAGGGCGAGGTGCCCGGGTTCAAGGTCGGGCCCGTCGAGGGCGGCGTCCCCGCCGACGACGCGGTCAAGGCGGACGACGCCGCGTGCGACCCGCTGCTGGACGTCCTGACCGGTGTCGCGCCCGGCGACCCGGCGGCGAACACCAGCCGAGAGGCCACCGAGGACAAGAAGGACCCCACGGACGACGCGACGTCCATGGAGGACATGGCCGACGGCAAGTTCGAGGACGCGATCAAGGAGTCCATGGACCTGGACGTCACCGTGGTCACCCTGTCCTCGTACGACGGTGACGGCGCCGAGAAGGCCCTGAAGGCGGTCTCCGACGCGGTCAAGGCCTGCTCGGGCGGCTTCTCCGGCGTGCAGGACGGCGAGAAGGGCAAGTTCACCAAGGTCGCCGAGGAGAAGTCCTCGGGCCTTGGCGACGAGTCGTTCGCCTTCACGGCGACGAACGACGCGGGCAAGGACGGCGCCCTGCCCCTGCACGCCGAGCTCGTGCGGCACGGCAACACCCTCGCCGGGTACAGCACCATCAACATCGGCGCGATGATGAGCAAGAAGGCCTACACGGTGTCGGCCCCGGTCCTCAAGGCCCAGGACGCCAAGCTGAAGTGACGTTCCGGAACGTGACGTCACGAACCTGATGTCAGGAACGTGACCTCCCGGAACGTGAGAGGGGCCCCGTCCGCTGCCGGACAGGGCCCCTCTTCTCACCATGTGCCTTACTGCAGCGGTCCGGTGACCGTCTCCACGGCGGCGACGAGGTGACCCCCACGCACGAACGCGTCGGCGGCGGCCAGGTCGGGCGCCAGGAACCGGTCCGGACCCGGCCCCTGCACGCCCGCGGCGCGCACGGCCTCGATCACGGCCTGCGAGGCGGGCGCCGGGGCGAGGCCCTCGCGCAGCTCGATGCCGCGGGTGGCGGCGTACAGCTCGACGGCGATGATCCGGGTGAGGTTGTCGACGGCGGTACGCAGCTTGCGCGCGGCCGACCAGCCCATGGACACGTGGTCCTCCTGCATCGCGGAGGACGGGATGGAGTCCGCGGAGGCGGGCACGGCCAGCCGCTTCATCTCGCTCACCAGCGCCGCCTGCGTGTACTGGGCGATCATGAGCCCGGAGTCCACACCGGCGTCGTCGGCGAGGAACGGCGGGAGCCCGTGGCTGCGGTTCTTGTCCAGCAGCCGGTCCGTGCGGCGCTCGGCGATGGAGCCGAGGTCGGCGGCGGCGATGGCGAGGAAGTCCAGGACATAGGCGACCGGGGCGCCGTGGAAGTTGCCGTTGGACTCGACGCGGCCGTCGGGCAGGACGACGGGGTTGTCGACGGCGGAGGCGAGTTCCCGCTCGGCGACGAGACGGGCGTGCGCGAGCGTGTCCCGGCCCGCGCCGGCGACCTGCGGGGCGCAGCGCACCGAGTAGGCGTCCTGGACGCGGGGCGCGTCGTCCTGGTGGTGCCCGGTGAGCTGGGAGCCCTTGAGCACGGCGAGCATGTTTGCGGCGGAGGCGCCCTGGCCGGGATGGGGCCGGATGGCGTGCAGTTCGGGCGCGAGCACCTTGTCCGTGCCGAGCAGCGCCTCCAGGCTGAGGGCGGCGGTGACGTCGGCGGACTTGTAGAGGGTGTCCAGGTCGGCGAGGGCCATGATCAGCATGCCGAGCATGCCGTCGGTGCCGTTGAGGAGGGCGAGGCCCTCCTTCTCGCGCAGCTCGACGGGCTGGATCCCGTGCTCGGCGAGCAGTTCACCGGCGGGGCGGACGCTCCCGTCGGGACCCTCCGCGTCTCCCTCTCCCATCAGCGTGAGGGCACAGTGGGACAGCGGGGCGAGGTCACCGGAGCAGCCGAGGGAGCCGTACTCGTGCACGACCGGGGTGATCCCGGCGTTCAGCACGTCGGCCATGGTCTGCGCGACCTCGGGCCGGACACCGGTGTGCCCGGAGCAGACGGTCTTGAGACGCAGGAACATCAGGGCGCGTACGACTTCCCGCTCCACCCGCGGGCCCATGCCGGCGGCGTGCGAGCGGACGATGTTGCGCTGCAGCTGGGCGCGCAGTTCCTGGCTGATGTGCCGGGTCGCCAGGGCTCCGAAACCGGTGGAGACGCCGTAGACCGGGTCCGGCTTCGCCGCCAGCGCGTCCACGATCTCCCGGGCCGCCGCGAGGGCCGCCACAGCCTCCGGCGACAGCTCGACCCGGGCGCCGCCGCGCGCCACGGCGAGAACGTCGGACGCCGTGACACCGGACGTCCCCACCACCACAGTGTGCATATCCATATTCAGAAGCGTACGCATTGAATGCAGAGATGTCACTAGTGGGGAGCGGCAGTGCCCCTTACCGATGCTGTGCTTCGGGTCACGGCCGACGGCCCCGGAAGGTGCGGCGTTCGGCTCGTGCGGGCGACGGTTCGTCCGCCAGCCGTACGACCGGGTCGTCCGGGCCCTCCCGCCCCGCCACCACGGGCCGGTCGGCGCGCAGCGCCTTCGCCCGGTACTGCGCGGCGTCGGCCAGCCGGAACAGCCGCCGGGCGTCGTCGACCGGCCCGATCGGCTCCTCGGTCGAGGCGACCCCGCACGCCACCCCCTCCCCCAGCTCCAACTCCCCGGCCCTGCGGCACAGTTCGTCCGCCGCCTTGACGACGTCGTCGGCCGGCGGCCCCACCGCGAGCAGACAGAACTCGTCCCCGCCGAGCCGCGCGGCCAGCGCGCCCGGCACCATCGCCCCGCACAGCGACAGCACGGACCCGAACCGCTCCAGGAGCCGGTCGCCGACGGCGTGCCCGTGGGTGTCGTTGACCCGCTTGAGCCCGTTGAGATCACAGACGACGAGACTGACGACCACGCCCTCCGTACGGTGCCGCTCCACCGCCTCCTCCAGGCGTACGTCCACGGCGCGGCGGTTGGCGAGCCCGGTGAGGGAGTCGGTGAACGCGAGCCGGCGGGCCTCCTCCAGCCGCTCGGTCTGCGCGAGGCCCGCGGCGACGACGGCGGCGAGGACGGTGGCGAAGTCGGCGTCGGCGCCGTCGAAGACGGGTGTGTCGACCGCGCGGGCGACATACAGCTCGCCCCAGGCCCTGCCGTGCAGTACGACGGGGGCGACCACGCAGCAGCCCCGGCCCCTGCGGCGCAGGGCGGCGACACGCTGGTGGAAGTAGCCGGGGGTGCCGGCCGCGGTGCCCTCGGCGGTCTCCACCCAGGCGTTCGGCCCACGCCCGCCCGCCCAGCGCTCGTGCAGGAACTCGGTGATCTCCGGGAACTGGTGCACCGGGTAGGCCTCGGCCTCCGGGAACTCCTCCTCGTCGGGGCGGCGCTCCCCCACGTTCACGAGGACCCGCAGCCGGCCGAGTTCCCGCTCCCAGACGGACAGCGCCGCCATGCTCCCGTCCAGCGCCCGGCACGCGCCGAGCGCGGCGGCCCGCCACGACTCCCGCGGAGCGCGCGCCGCAGCCATCCCCTGAGCCAGCGCCACCACCGCGGCGAGCCGGTTGTCCTCACCCATTACCCCAGGTTAGGGAGGAAATGGAGTATTCGGGACATTGGCGAGGCGATCAGAGGGAAAGGGGTTGGGCGGTGCGGCCGGTGCGGACCGACGACCGCCATGCGCCTCCCCGTCGGCCGCAGTACCGGGTCACTCCCCGGGCCACTCCGGCTTGCGCTTCTCGTTGAAGGCGGCCACGCCCTCCGCCCGGTCCCCCGAGAACGCCGTCGCTCGCCATGCCGCGTCCTCGACGTCCAGTCCGGCCCGCAGATCCAGCCCCTGCCCCAGCCGCAGCGCCCGCTTCGCCGACCGCAGCCCCACCGGCGAGTTCCCGGCGATCCGCGCGCCCAGCGCCAGCGCCTCCTCGCGGTCGCGCCCCTCCTCGACCAGCTGGTCCACCAGCCCCAGCTCGGCGGCCTCCGCCGCCTCCACCCGCCGCGCCGAGAAGATCAGCTCGGCCGCCCGGGCCGCCCCGACCCGCCGCGGCAGCAGCTGCGTGCCGCCCCCGCCCGGAATGACACCCACGGACACCTCGGGCAGCCCCACCACGGCCGTACGGTCCGCGACGATCAGGTCGCAGGACAGCGCCAGCTCGAAGCCACCGCCCAGCGCGAACCCGTGCACCGCCGCGATCGTCGGCATCGGCAGCTCCAGCACCCCGGTGTACGCCCCGCGCGCCACCGGCCGCTGCCGCACCAGGTCGGCGTCGGTGAAGGAGTTCCGCTCCTTCAGGTCCGCCCCGACGCAGAACGCCCGTTCGTGCGAGGACGTCAGCACCACCACCCGCGCATCCCGGTCGGCGGCGAGCGCCGCGCACGCCCCCGCGATGGAGCGGGCCATCTCCGTCGAGACGGCGTTCATGGCCTTGGGCCGGTCCAGCACCAGCTCAGCCACGTGCCCGTGCCGCCGCACCAGCACGAACTCCCCGAACCGCTCCTCACTCATGACACCCTCCGGTTAACGCGGGTTAACTGACTACGACCCCGATCATCGCAGCCGTACCCCATCCCGTGAAGCCCGGAGGGCTACACCCGTTCGAGTGACATCCCACCCGTCTCACCTCACACCACCCACAGGAGCGCATAGCGTGCGCACCGCCACGACGCGCTCCAGGCGCGCGGTGGGCGCCCGGCGGGGAGGGATGTCATGAGACCGCAGACGACGAAGACGACAGAGCCATCGAAGGCACCGATACCTGGGCGGGTTCCGGCCCAGCCCTCGGACTCGAACTCGGGCTTGAACTCGAAGGAGGCTCCGGAGCAGTCCGGTCCGGCCTCGCCGACTGAGGCGACCGAGGCAGCCGGGGCGGACGGGGTGTCGTCGGACGCCGGGCCGGCCGAGGCCTCGAAGGAGGACTCGAAGCCCGCCGAGCCGGTACCCGCGCAGGTCGCCAAGGCCCCCGAGCCCGCCCGATCCGCCGCGTCGGTGCACACGTCCAAGTCCCCCAGGCCCGCCGAAGCCGCCGAGTCCGTTGAGTCCGCCGAATCGTCCGTATCGGAAGTTCCCGGCGGACCGCTCGGTCGCCGGGGGCGGCACCGTAAGCCGCGGCCCCGGAAGGTGCTGCTCGCCGCCGGTGGTCTCGCTCTGGCGGCCGGTGTGCTGAGCCTCGTACGGGTCGCACCGGAGTCCGGGCTCGGGACGCCCGGCACGGCGGAGGCCGAGCCCCGGCACGACCCCGTCGGCGGTGCCGCCGACCGCTCGGCGAACACGTCCGCGACGATCGCGGCCGCTCCCACGGCCCTGCCCTCGGCCTCGTCCGTCATGGGCGCGGTGAGCGCCCGGCCGACGGGCACGGCCACGGCCGGGCCGACGTCTTCCACGACCCCCACACCGCTCCCCGCGGACACATCCGTCCCGACCACCATCCCGACGGGCGCCCCGCAGCCCCCGAACGCCCCGCCGACCACCGCGCCCCACCAGCCGCCGGCGACGACGCCCGCACCCACGACCCCCGCGCCCACCCCGACCCCGAGCCAGAGCACGCCCGCACCCGATCAGGGCGGGTTGTGCGTACCGGTGATCGGCCTGTGTGTGGACCTGCTGGACGCCTTGGGGTAGAGCAGGCGGGTCAGGGCCGGCCGTCGCGGCGGGCGAGCTGCCACGGTTCGATGACGCCGAGGCCGCGGACCGGGCGCTGCCACATCGGCTGGAGCGCGTAGCGGTACGTCGGCGGCTCCTCGCCCTCCTTCTCCGCGGCGGCCGCGGCCTCGGCCGCCTCCGCCTCCGAGGCGGGCGCCTCACCGGTGCGGATCAGTTCCTCCGCGAACGCGCTGTCCACCAGCACGCCGTCGCGCGGGGCTATGGAGGTCAGCCGGGAGGCGAGGTTCACGGTCGTACCGAAGACATCGCCCATCCGGGTGGTCACCGTGCCGAACGCCATGCCGACGCGCAGCTCGGGCATCGTCTCGTCGTTCGCCATCGTCTCGACCAGGCGCAGGGCGATGTCCGCGGCCGTGCCCGAGTCGTCGGCGACGTAGAGCACCTCGTCGCCGAGGGTCTTGATGAGCCGGCCGCCGCGTGCGGCGACCAGGTCGGCGGCGGTCGTCTCGAACGCCTCGACCAGCTCGCCCAGCTCCTCCTCCTCCATCCGGCGGGTCAGCCGGGTGAAGCCGACGAGGTCGGCGAAGCCGACGGCCAGGCGCCGGTCGACCATCTCCTCGTCGTCGCCGGTCTGCACGACACGGCCGGCCGAGGCGGCGAGCTGGCGGCGCCAGACGTAGACGAGGAACTCCTCCAGCTCGGGCAGGAGCAGCTCGACGATGGGGTACGTGACCTCGGTGCGGGTCATGCCCGGCTCGGGGGGCTCGGTCAGGCCCTCCAGGAAGGAATCGAACTGCCATTCCGCCAGCCGGGCGGTGGTCTGCCCGGTCGACCGGGCCACCTGCACCGCCATGGCCTCGCTGAGCAGGCCCGCCTCGACCAGACCGGCGAGGCGGCGCAGGGCGAGTACGTCGGCCTCGGTGAGGGCCTTGGCCTGGCCGATGTCGGCGAAGCCCATGGCCCGCCAGAACCGTGACGCCAGCTCCATGGAGACGCCGGCGCTGCGGGCCGCCTGGAACGGGGTGTAGCGCCGCTCGGCGCCCAGGATGAGCTGTTCCAGGCGCAGGGCGAGCGGGTCCTCGCCGGGGGCCGCGGCGTCGGGTTCCACCCGGTCGTCCGCGCCCGCGCCGGAGCCCGTGTCGTCGACGGTCACGCCTGCTGCCCTTCCGATCTGCCGCGGTCACGTATCGACCGGCCTCAACTCTACGGCAGGTGTGCGCCAGCTCACTCCGTTGGGTTGGGCCGACGGAGCAGCTCAGCTCCGCTGGTTAGGCACCGTGCACTGCGGTGGGCCTCCTGGGGGCTGCCGCCCCCAGACCCCCGCCTGGGGCCCATCCGTCGTGCGTACCTGCGGCCCGGTGGGGGCTTGTCGCGCCCACGCGGCGGAGCCGCAAATCGATACAGCCCCGCGCCCCTAGGGAAACTGCAGTACTGCGCGCTTCTATCGCCCCCTACTCAGCTGCGGGCAAGCGAAACCCACCCACCCCCGTACACCCTCACGCAGGCCGCAGATGGACGATGTCGCCTGCGCCGACCGGTTCCCGTAGGCCGTCCTTCGTTGCGATGACCAGCCGCCCGTCCCCGTCCACGGCCACCGCTTCGCCCACCACGGCCCGGTCTCCCGGCAGCTCCGCGCGGACCTCGCGGCCCAGCGTGGCGCAGCCCGCCGCGTAGGTCTCCTGGAGGCCGCTGGCGGCCGGGTCGCCGCCCGCCGCGCGCCAGCGCCCGTACCAGTCCTCCAGGGACCGCAGCATCGCCCGCAGCAGCGGATCCCGGTCCGTGGACACCGCTCCGGCCAGCGCCAGCGAACCCGCCTGGGGGACGGGGAGTTCCTCGGTGCGCAGGGTGACGTTGATGCCGACGCCGAGGACGACGGCGTCGTCGCCGGCGCGCTCGGCGAGGATGCCGCCGGCCTTGCGTTCCTCGCCGGCGACGGTGACCAGGAGGTCGTTCGGCCACTTCAGCGACGTGTCGACGCCCGCCGCGCGGGACAGGCCGGTCGCCACGGCCACGCCGGTGAGCAGCGGGAGCCAGCCCCAGCGGGCCACCGGCACCTCGGCGGGGCGCAGCAGGACGGAGAAGAAGAGGCCGGAGCGGGGCGGGGCGGTCCACTGCCGGTCCAGGCGGCCCCGCCCGGCCGTCTGCTCCTCGGCGACGAGCACCGCGCCCTCCTCGGCCTTCCCCTCGGCGGCGCGGGCCACCAGGTCGCTGTTGGTGGACCCGGTGCGCTGCACCACCTCCACCTCCGTCCACAGGCCGCCCTCCCGCACCAGCCCCCTGCGCAGGGCGGCCGCGTTGAGGGGAGGGCGGTCGAGGTCCGACCAACGGCCCGGCATCGGCTCGCGGCCCCCGTCGGGCGGGTTTCCTTGTGCACCTGGCGACGTATTCATGCAAGCCACCCTAGGTTTGACAGCCTCCATCCCGCAGGGGGAGTGGATTGCAACCGCGTCGCCTGGTCGCCCGTTCGGTGGATCTCTTCCTTCCGATGTGAAGAGGGCAGCGGTGTGGCAAACACCGCACTGCTGATCCGTAGGCACGCCACTACGCTACGGATGAGTAATCGTCCCCCCTTTTGAGCAGGCAGGGAGCCGCATCCCGATGTCCGAGCCGGAAGAGATCGACATCCACACGACCGCGGGCAAGCTCGCGGATCTGCAGCGCCGTATTCACGAAGCGACGCATGCCGGTTCGGAACGCGCCGTCGAGAAGCAGCACGCGAAGGGCAAGCTGACGGCCCGTGAGCGGATCGAACTGCTACTCGACGAGGGGTCGTTCGTGGAGCTCGACGAGTTCGCGCGGCACCGCTCGACCAACTTCGGGCTGGAGAAGAACCGCCCCTACGGAGACGGTGTCGTCACCGGCTACGGAACCGTGGACGGCCGGCCCGTCGCCGTGTTCTCGCAGGACTTCACCGTCTTCGGCGGCGCCCTCGGCGAGGTCTACGGCCAGAAGATCGTCAAGGTCATGGACTTCGCCCTGAAGACCGGCTGCCCGGTGATCGGCATCAACGACTCCGGCGGCGCGCGGATCCAGGAGGGCGTCGCGTCCCTGGGCGCGTACGGCGAGATCTTCCGCCGCAACACGCACGCCTCCGGTGTCATCCCGCAGATCAGCCTGATCGTCGGTCCGTGTGCGGGCGGTGCGGTGTACTCGCCGGCCATCACCGACTTCACGGTCATGGTCGACCAGACCTCGCACATGTTCATCACCGGCCCGGACGTCATCAAGACCGTCACCGGCGAGGACGTCGGCTTCGAGGAGCTGGGCGGCGCCCGCACCCACAACAGCGCCTCCGGCGTGGCCCATCACATGGCCGGCGACGAGAAGGACGCCATCGAGTACGTCAAGCAGCTGCTGTCGTACCTGCCGTCCAACAACCTCTCCGAGCCCCCGGTCTTCCCCGAGGAGGCCGACCTGGCGGTCACCGACGAGGACCGCGAGCTGGACACCCTCGTGCCGGACAGCGCGAACCAGCCGTACGACATGCACACGGTGATCGAACACGTCCTGGACGACGGCGAGTTCTTCGAGACCCAGGCCCTGTTCGCGCCGAACATCGTCACCGGTTACGGCCGGGTCGAGGGTCACCCCGTCGGCATCGTCGCCAACCAGCCCATGCAGTTCGCCGGCTGCCTGGACATCGCGGCCAGCGAGAAGGCCGCCCGCTTCGTGCGGACCTGCGACGCCTTCAACATCCCCGTGCTGACCTTCGTCGACGTGCCGGGCTTCCTGCCGGGCGTCGGCCAGGAGCACGAGGGCATCATCCGGCGCGGCGCCAAGCTGATCTACGCCTACGCGGAGGCGACGGTCCCGCTGATCACCGTGATCACCCGGAAGGCGTTCGGCGGCGCGTACGACGTCATGGGCTCCAAGCACCTGGGCGCCGACCTCAACCTCGCCTGGCCGACCGCCCAGATCGCCGTCATGGGCGCCCAGGGCGCGGTCAACATCCTGCACCGGCGGACCATCGCCGAGGCGGAGGCGAACGGCGAGGACCTGGAGGCGGTGCGGGCGCGGCTGATCCAGGAGTACGAGGACACCCTGCTCAACCCGTACATCGCGGCCGAGCGCGGCTACATCGACGCGGTGATCATGCCGTCCGACACCCGCGCGCACATCGTCCGGGGCCTGCGTCAACTGCGGACCAAGCGGGAATCCCTGCCCCCGAAGAAGCACGGAAACATCCCTCTCTAGGCTCTTCCAGGCCCAGCGGACCCTTGGAGCGGTCATGAACATCAAGGTCGTACGAGGCAACCCCACCCCGGAGGAGCTGGCCGCCGCCCTGGCGGTGGTCCGCGCCCGCGCCGCGGCGGCAGCGGTCCAGCCGTCCGGCGCGGAGGGCCCGAGGGACGCGTGGTCCGACCCGTCCCGCATCGCGGGGCAGCGCGTCCCCGCGCCGGGCCGGGCCTCCTGGACCCGCACCTACTGGCCGAGCTGAGCCCGCACCTCCTGGCCGAGCCGAGCCGCGATCTGAGTACGGCTACTCAGGCACCCGGCGTCGGAAAGCCACAGGCTGGTGGAATGCTGTGGTCAGACCCCGAAGACGAGCCGCCGAAGGAACTCCGCGACATGGAGGAGACGCTTCGGCGGCTCGGTTTTTTCCTGGCACTGGCCATGGTCCTGGTGATGGTGGTGATCGGGCTCAGATGACCAGCGGCGATACCCTGGCGGCATGACAGACCACCCGCGCCGTCGCCTCGTTCTCGCCTCCAAGTCCCCCGCCCGGCTCGGCCTGCTGCGGCAGGCGGGCCTCATGCCCGAAGTGATCGTGAGCGGGGTCGACGAGGACGCCGTCACCGCGCCGACCCCGGCCGAACTGGCGCTCGCCCTGGCCGAGGCCAAGGCCTCCGTGGTCGCGGCGAAGCCGGAGGTGCAGGGCGCCCTGGTGATCGGTTGCGACTCGGTGCTGGAGCTGGACGGGCAGGCGCTCGGCAAGCCCGCCGACGCCGAGGAGGCCACCGCCCGCTGGAAGGCCATGCGCGGGCGGGCCGGGACCCTCCAGACGGGCCACTGCGTCTGGGACACGGCGGCCAAGCGGTACGTGGCGGGGCTCGCCTCCACGGTCGTGCACTTCGGCGAGCCCACGGACGAGGAGATCGCCGCGTACGTCGCCTCCGGCGAGCCCCTCTATGTCGCCGGGGCCTTCACCCTGGACGGCCGCTCGGCACCGTTCATCGAGGGCATCGACGGCGACCACGGCAACGTGATCGGCATCAGCCTGCCCCTCGTACGCCGCCTGCTGGCCGAACTGGGCATCGGCATCACCGAGTTGTGGGCACCAGCTGACGCGGAGTGAGCTGGGCGGGGACGGTGTCCTGCGGCTCGTCGTCCCCGTCGGCCCCGTCCTGCGGTTCGTCCGTACGCGCCCCCGGCACGGTCTCCCCGGCCGGGGCGGGAGCCGGCTCGGGCGCGGCCGTCGGGTCGCCGCCCTCCTCGGAGGCGCCGCCGGCCACCTGCTGTCCGGGGCCGTCCTGACGGTCGTACGTCATCAGGATCAGGACGATGAGCGCGAACACCACGACCATGAACAGGAACGACGTCCAGCCCACCAGGCCCCAGGTGATGGCGCCCAGCAGGGCGTGCACCACGGCGGCGCTGATCAGCAGGACGCGCCCGAGTCCGGCCGGGGCGCGGTTGCGTATCGCGACCAGCACGGCCACCAGGGCGCACAGGGCGAAGTAGAGGCCGAAGATCACGCCGCCGATCTTCGAGGACGTCGACATGACGTCGGGGTCGAGACCGGCCAGCGACATCCGCTGGCGGTCGGCGACCACCCCGAGGAACCAGTTGAGCGCCGCGATCACGAACGCCTCGGCCAACAGGACGACCGCCACGATCCACGCCACCGGTCTGCGCACCACCGGCCCCCACCCACTTTCGACCTCAGCCCGAGCAGAGCTGCTGTTACCTGAAGTACGTTCGAGTCACCGCGAACGCTACTAACGGGTAAACCGAGGGACAAGGGTTTGGGCACCGGCAAAGAACCATTGGGCCATTCGTAGGAAGTCGACAAAGAAACCGAGTGGCCCGCAGCACCCTCTCACAGAGACCTTGACCACATGGCCGGGCTAGGGTTTTCCGGTGGAGTCCTGCGTACGCCGGTGCGACAAGGGCTTTCGCGGGTCGAGCGGGCCTGGCATCACGCTCCGTGTGGGCAAGCTCACCATTGGGGACGGGTCGAAGTGCCGTGTCGGCAGTCCCTAAACTCGGCTTGTTTCAAGGAGGGAGCCTCAATCGTGCGCAAGGTGCTCATCGCCAACCGTGGCGAAATCGCTGTCCGCGTTGCCCGGGCCTGCCGGGACGCCGGGATCGCGAGCGTGGCCGTCTACGCCGACCCGGACCGGGACGCTCTGCACGTCCGGGCCGCGGATGAGGCGTTCGCCCTGGGCGGTGACACTCCGGCCACCAGTTACCTGGACATCGAGAAGGTCCTGAACGCGGCGCGGGAGTCGGGTGCGGACGCGATCCACCCCGGCTACGGCTTCCTCTCGGAGAACGCCGAGTTCGCGCAGGCGGTGCTGGACGCCGGCCTGATCTGGATCGGCCCGCCGCCGCAGGCCATCCGCGACCTGGGTGACAAGGTGGCCGCCCGTCACATCGCCCAGCGCGCGGGCGCGCCGCTGGTCGCCGGTACCCCGGACCCGGTCTCCGGTGCCGACGAGGTCGTCGCCTTCGCCGAGGAGCACGGGCTGCCGATCGCGATCAAGGCCGCCTTCGGTGGCGGTGGCCGCGGTCTGAAGGTCGCCCGCACCCTCGAAGAGGTCCCGGAGCTGTACGAGTCGGCGGTCCGTGAGGCGGTCGCCGCCTTCGGCCGCGGCGAGTGCTTCGTCGAGCGCTACCTCGACCGCCCGCGCCACGTGGAGACGCAGTGCCTGGCGGACCAGCACGGCAACGTGGTCGTGGTCTCCACCCGTGACTGCTCCCTCCAGCGCCGCCACCAGAAGCTGGTGGAGGAGGCCCCCGCGCCGTTCCTCTCGGACGAGCAGGTCGCCGAGCTGTACCGCGCCTCCAAGGCCATCCTGAAGGAGGCCGGCTACGTCGGCGCGGGCACCTGTGAGTTCCTGGTCGGCCAGGACGGCACGATCTCCTTCCTGGAGGTCAACACCCGCCTCCAGGTCGAGCACCCGGTCACCGAGGAGATCGCCGGCGTCGACCTGGTCCGCGAGATGTTCCGCATCGCCGACGGCGAGGAGCTGGGCTACGGCGACCCGGTCCTGCGCGGCCACTCCTTCGAGTTCCGCATCAACGGCGAGGACCCGGGCCGCAACTTCCTGCCGGCCCCCGGCACGGTGACGAGGTTCGACGCGCCGGCCGGTCCCGGTGTCCGCCTGGACGCGGGCGTGGAGTCCGGCTCGGTCATCGGCCCGGCCTGGGACTCCCTGCTGGCCAAGCTGATCGTCACCGGCCGCACCCGCAAGGAGGCCCTGGAGCGGGCCGCCCGCGCCCTGGACGAGTTCCAGGTGGAGGGCATGGCCACCGCCATCCCGTTCCACCGCACGGTCGTCAAGGACCCGGCCTTCGCCCCGGAGCTGACCGGCTCCGCCGAGCCGTTCACGGTCCACACCCGCTGGATCGAGACCGAGTTCGTCAACGACATCAAGCCCTTCACCGCCCCGGCCGACGCCGAGGCCGAGGAGGAGGCCGGCCGCGAGACGGTCGTCGTCGAGGTCGGCGGCAAGCGCCTGGAGGTCTCCCTCCCGTCCTCCCTGGGCATGTCCCTGGCCCGCACCGGCCTCGCCGCCGGCGCCAAGCCCAAGCGCCGCGCCGCCAAGAAGTCCGGCCCCGTCGCCTCCGGCGACACCCTCGCCTCCCCGATGCAGGGCACGATCGTCAAGATCGCGGTCGAGGAGGGCCAGGAGGTCAAGGAGGGCGACCTGGTCGTCGTCCTGGAGGCCATGAAGATGGAACAGCCCCTCAACGCCCACAAGGCCGGCACCATCAAGGGCCTCACCGCCGAAGTCGGCGCCTCCATCACTTCGGGCGCCGCCATCTGCGAGATCAAGGACTGACGCCAAGAGTCACAGTGACGCCCGGTGGGCCGGACACTCCGGTCGGCCGGGCGTCCGGCTTTCCGGGTGACATCGATCTATCAGGCAAACGCGCCCTCAACGCCGACGAAGGTCAGCGACGCGGCCCCGCTCGGCTCCGCTCGAGGGTTCGCCCAACATGCCTCGCAGGCCGTTTCCGTTGACCTGGCCGCGCCTGGGTCCCGGCAGGGGGGCCGCGCGACGTGCCGGGGGCCCTTGCTCACCCCCTGGGGGGCTGTTTGCTCCCGCCACGGCGATCTGCACCCCCTGATCGGCGAGAGCCTGAAGCTCGGTGGCGGCACGGTCGTCGTGCGCGGGCGGCTCGTCGGTGACGAGGCGGGTGATGACGTCCGTCGGCACGGTCTGGAACATCGTGTCCGTGCCGAGCTTGGTGTGGTCGGCGAGGACCACGACCTCCGCGGCCGCCTGCACCAGCGCCCGGTCCACGGACGCCGACAGCATGTTGGACGTGGAGAGTCCGCGCTCGGCGGTCAGGCCACTCCCGGAGAGGAAGGCCTTGGACACCCGCAGCCCCTGCAGGGACTGCTCCGCACCGGAGCCCACGAGCGCGTAGTTGGAGCCGCGCAGGGTGCCGCCGGTCATCACGACCTCCACCCGGTTGGCATGGGCCAACGCCTGGGCGACCAGGAGGGAGTTGGTGACGACGGTCAGGCCGGGGACCCGGGCGAGCCGGCGGGCCAGCTCCTGCGTGGTCGTACCCGCCCCGACGACGATGGCCTCGCCCTCTTCGACGAGACCCGCGGCGAGGTCGGCGATGGCCGTCTTCTCGGCGGTCGCGAGATGGGATTTCTGCGGAAATCCCGACTCGCGCGTGAACCCACCCGGCAGTACCGCACCGCCGTGCCGGCGGTCGAGGAGTCCTTCTGCCTCCAGTGCCCGCACGTCCCGTCGTACGGTCACTTCTGAGGTCTGGACGACGCGGGCGAGTTCACGGAGCGACACGGCCCCGTTCGCTCGCACCATTTCGAGGATCAATTGGCGACGTTCTGCAGCGAACACGAAACTGACAGTAACCCCAACGACCGTCTGCTTTCAGCAGTTTGCGCCGAATAACAGAAGTTGTTCGCATGGCAGGGCGGGAAGTGGTATAAGGCCTAACCCACCCGACTATGCCGCACGCATGTCCGGCAACTCCCCGTGACCAGCGGGGAGTCCGGGCCCGCCGTCAGAACTCCGCGGTCGTCCTGCGCCCGTGGAGCTGTCGCGCCACCTCGGCGATCGACCCCGAAAGGGAGGGGTACACCGTGAACGCGTTCGCGATCTGCTCGACCGTCAGATTGTTGTCGACAGCGATCGAGATGGGGTGGATGAGTTCCGAGGCGCGCGGCGCGACGACCACACCGCCGACGACGATCCCGGTGCCGGGCCGGCAGAAGATCTTGACGAAGCCGTCCCGGATGCCCTGCATCTTCGCGCGCGGGTTGCGCAGCAGCGGCAGCTTCACCACCCGGGCGTCGATCTTGCCCGCGTCGACGTCCGCCTGGCTGTAGCCGACGGTGGCGATCTCGGGGTCGGTGAAGACGTTCGAGGAGACCGTCTTGAGGTCGAGCGGGCTCACCGTGTCGCCGAGGAAGTGGTACATGGCGATACGGCCCTGCATCGCGGCGACGGACGCGAGGGCGAAGACACCGGTGACGTCACCTGCCGCGTAGACGCCGGGGGCGGAGGTGCGGGACACCCGGTCGGTCCAGATGTGCCCGGACTCCTTCAGCTTGACGCCGGCCTCCTCCAGGCCGAGCCCCGCGCTGTTCGGGATGGCACCGACGGCCATGAGGCAGTGGGTGCCGCTGATGACGCGGCCGTCGGCCAGCGTCACCTCCACCCGGTCGCCGACGCGCTTGGCGGACTGCGCGCGGGAGCGGGCCATGACGTTCATGCCACGGCGGCGGAAGACGTCCTCCAGCACGGCGGCCGCGTCCGGGTCCTCACCGGGCAGCACGCGGTCGCGGGAGGAGACCAGGGTGACCTTGGACCCGAGCGCCTGGTAGGCGCCGGCGAACTCGGCACCGGTGACACCGGAGCCGACCACGATCAGCTCTTCCGGCAGCTCGGTGAGGTCGTAGACCTGGGTCCAGTTCAGGATGCGCTCGCCGTCGGGCTGGGCGTCGGGCAGCTCGCGCGGGTGACCGCCGGTGGCGATGAGGACGGCGTCGGCGGTGAGGGTCTCCTCGGTGCCGTCGGCGGCGGTGACGACGACCTTGCGGGAGCCGTCGAGGGCCTGCATGCCCTCCAGCCGGCCGCGGCCGCGCATGACCCGGGCGCCGGCCCGCGTGACGGAGGCGGTGATGTCGTGGGACTGGGCGAGGGCCAGCCGCTTCACACGGCGGTTGACCTTGCCGAGGTCCACGCCGACCACCCGGGCCGCCTGCTCCAGCGGCGGGGTGTCGTCGGCCACGATGATGCCCAGCTCCTCGTAGGAGGAGTCGAAGGTGGTCATCACCTCGGCCGTGGCGATGAGGGTCTTCGACGGGACGCAGTCGGTCAGCACCGACGCCCCGCCCAGGCCGTCGCAGTCCACGACGGTCACCTCCGCGCCGAGCTGCGCGGCTGTCAGCGCCGCTTCGTATCCGCCGGGTCCGCCACCGATGATCACGATCCGAGTCACGTACCCCATTGTCCCGCACGCCTCAAGGTGCTACTGCCCCGGGGCGGCGCCCGTGGGAGGAACGGGAGCCGAATGAGAGCCGAACGGGACGCCCGGGACGCGTGAGACGCGAGTTTTCCACTGCCGTACCCTCTCCCCATGTCGCTCTATGCCGCGTACGCCGGCAACCTCGAAACGCGGCTGATGTCCCGCCGCGCCCCGCACTCCCCGCTGCGCGCCACCGGCTGGCTGAACGGCTGGCGGCTGACCTTCGGCGGCGAGCAGCTGGGCTGGGAGGGCGCGCTCGCCATGATCGTCGAGGAGCCCGGGGCACAGGTCTTCGTCGGTCTGTACGACATCGCCCCCATGGACGAGGAGTCGCTGGACCGCTGGGAGGGCGTCGGCCTCGGCATCTACCGGCGCGTCCGGGTGCGCGTGCACACCCTGGACGGCGAGGAGCCGGCCTGGACGTACGCCCTCAACGGCTACGAGGGTGGCCTGCCCTCGGCCCGCTACCTCGGCGAGATCGCCGACGCGGCGGAATCGGCGGGGGCCCCACACGATTACGTGATGGAGCTGCGGAAGAGACCGTGCTGACGGCGCCCGTCCGGCAGTCTCAGCCAGGTGACCGCATCGAGCGATTACCAGGTCTGCTACGTGGAACAGGCCGCCGCCGGCCGAGATCTGCTGGACGCGCGGCGACGCGCCGGCTTCGATCGAGGCATCGCCGCACTGGCCCGCGATCCCTTCCCGCCCGAGTCCCGCGCCGTGGCCGCGACGGAGGCGACCCGCATGATCCGGCTCAATCCTCGTGCCCGATGCCTGGCAGGCCGCAAAAGCACCCCTCGTCGAAAACGACAAGACAACGATCGCAATACCGTGGGCATTGTCATCTACGCGCGTAGGCAAACACCGGCTACCCTCATCCCGTGAACGCTTCTCTTCTTCCGGACGACATCCAGGGCGATCCCTACGCCGCCGCCGACGCCGCCGCCGCGCGCCTGCGCGAGCTGACGGGCGCCGAGACCCACGATGTCGCCCTCGTGATGGGCTCCGGCTGGGCTCCGGCCGTCGACGCCCTGGGCGCACCCGACGCCGAGTTCCAGGTCACCGAGCTGCCCGGCTTCCCGCCGCCGGCCGTCGAGGGGCACGGCGGCAAGATCCGCTCGTACTCCTTCGGTGACAAGCGCGCCCTGGTCTTCCTGGGCCGCACCCACTACTACGAGGGCCGCGGGGTCGCCGCCGTCGCGCACGGCGTCCGCACGGCCGTCGCCGCCGGCTGCAAGACCATCGTCCTCACCAACGGCTGCGGTGGCCTGCGCGAGGGCATGCGCCCCGGCCAGCCGGTCCTGATCAGCGACCACATCAACCTCACGGCGACCTCCCCGATCGTCGGCGCCAACTTCGTCGACCTGACGGACCTCTACTCGCCGCGCCTGCGCACCCTGTGCAAGGAGATCGACCCCTCCCTGGAGGAAGGCGTCTACGCGCAGTTCCCCGGCCCGCACTACGAGACCCCGGCCGAGATCCGCATGGCCCGCGTCATCGGCGCGGACCTGGTCGGCATGTCCACGGTCCTGGAGGCCATCGCCGCCCGTGAGGCGGGCGCCGAGGTGCTGGGCATCTCCCTGGTCACCAACCTGGCCGCGGGCATGACGGGCGAGCCCCTGAACCACGAAGAGGTCCTCCAGGCCGGCCGCGACTCGGCAGCCCGCATGGGCCAGCTGCTGGCGCAGGTGCTGGGCAGGCTGTAAGCGACGCAAACGGGGGTCAGGGGCGGAGCGCCCAGGTAACCGCACCATGAACAACGAGAGGTTGACCACGACGTGCACGACGATCTGATCGCCAAGGCCCAGGCATGGCTCGCCGAGGACCCCGACGCGGAGACCCGTGAGGAACTCGCCAAGCTGATCGACGCCGGTGATGTGACGGAACTGTCGGCCCGTTTCAGTGGCACCCTCCAGTTCGGCACCGCAGGCCTCCGAGGCGAACTCGGCGCCGGCCCGATGCGGATGAATCGCTCGGTCGTCATCCGAGCCGCCGCCGGCCTCGCCGCCTACCTGAAGAAGAACGGCCAAACCGACGGAGTCGTCGTCATCGGCTACGACGCCCGCCACAAGTCCGCCGACTTCGCCCGGGACACCGCCGCCGTCATGACCGGCGCCGGCCTGCGCGCGGCCGTCCTCCCCCGCCCCCTGCCCACCCCCGTCCTGGCCTTCGCCATAAGGCACCTCGGCGCGGTCGCGGGCGTGGAGGTCACCGCCAGCCACAACCCGCCCCGGGACAACGGCTACAAGGTCTACCTCGGCGACGGCTCCCAGATCGTCCCGCCCGCCGACGCGGAGATCGCCGCCGAGATCGACGCGATCGTCTCCCTGCACGACGTCCCCCGCCCGGACTCCGGCTGGGAAACCCTGGACGAGGGCGTCCTCGACGCCTACCTGGCCCGCACGGACGCCGTCCTGGCCGCCGGCTCCCCCCGCACCGCCCGCACGGTCTACACGGCCATGCACGGCGTCGGCAAGGACGTCCTGCTCGCCGCCTTCGCCCGCGCCGGTTTCCCCGAGCCCGTGCTGGTCGCCGAGCAGGCCGACCCGGACCCGGACTTCCCGACGGTCGCCTTCCCCAACCCGGAGGAGCCGGGCGCGATGGACCTGTCGTTCGCGCAGGCCCGCGCGACCGACCCGGACCTCGTCATCGCCAACGACCCCGACGCCGACCGCTGCGCCGTGGCCGTGAAGGACGGCGGCGACTGGCGCATGCTGCGCGGCGACGAGGTCGGCGCCCTGCTCGCCGCCCACCTGGTCCGGCGGGGCGCGACCGGCGTCTTCGCGGAGTCGATCGTCTCCTCCTCCCTCCTCGGCCGCATCGCCGAGAAGGCGGGCCTGCCCTACGAGGAGACCCTGACCGGCTTCAAGTGGATCGCCCGCGTGGACGGCCTGCGCTACGGCTACGAGGAGGCCCTCGGCTACTGCGTCGACCCCGAGGGCGTGCGCGACAAGGACGGCATCACCGCCGCGCTCCTGATCACCGAGCTGGCCTCGGTCCTCAAGGAGGAGGGCCGCACCCTGCTCGACCTCCTCGACGACCTCGCCGTGGAGCACGGCCTGCACGCCACCGACCAGCTGTCGGTCCGCGTCCAGGACCTCTCGGTCATCTCCGACGCGATGCGCCGCCTGCGCGAGCAGCCGCCGACCGAGCTGGCGGGCCTGGCCATCACCCGCGCCGAGGACCTCACCCAGGGCACGGACCGGCTCCCGCCCACCGACGGCCTGCGCTACACCCTCGACGGCGCCCGCGTCATCGTCCGCCCCAGCGGCACGGAGCCCAAGCTCAAGTGCTACCTGGAGGTCGTGGTCCCGGTCACCACCCACACCGACCTCCCGGCCGCCCACACCCGCGCGGCCGACCTGCTCGCCGCCATCAAGCGGGACCTGTCGGCGGCGGCGGGTATCTGAGCGGTACGACTGCGACGTCTGCGACATGGATGGGGTGCCCCGGTTTGGGGCACCCCATTTCGTCATTCCCGAGTTCCCGTGACCAGTGACGCACGAGTAGGCGGTGCCGGGTATTAGGCAGCCCCTGGCGGCTCACGTACCTCACCGGTCACAGCTGACGGCGCAATTGGTGGCTCTGGGCCACGCCCGCAGTCGGTTGCCTGGGCTGTCTTCTCCAGCCGTGGCCCACATACTCCAATCACCTGCGCCCCATGTCCGTACGCCACCACGTGACCATTAATCGCAGCGGTGCTCACGCTCCGGGCACTAGTCTGCTGGGCTCATGGAACAGCTGCCCGAAAGTGTCGATCGCGACATCCTGGAGCGCCGGATCGTCCGCGCCCTCAAGGCGATCCGCGAAGCACGCGACTGCACGCTTCATCAGGCATTGGACATCTTCGTGGAACGCTACGAGGAACTCCGGCGGGACCGCCCGGACGACTTCACGCTGCCCCGCGAGGAATACGGCCGAGGCTTCTACTCCTGACGGACGGGCTGCTGGCCGTGGCGCCGCCCACCGGCCGTTCGCCGCCGAACCCACCCGGCGTGCAGGCCAGGCGCCCCCGCGCAGGCCTCGCCCACCCACTCACCGCAAGCCGCCGAGAGCAGCCGGCGTGCGCCCGCCCAGCCGCCGCGCCCCCTCCGCCGACGGCACGATCGCAGCGGACCCAGGGGCCCGGTCCCGGTAAGCCGCCCACTGCTTCCCCGGCCGCTCGCTCGCTTCTTACCCGTGCTGGAGTGGGCCGAGTCAAGGGTGGCCCGGAGGGCCATCGCCGAAGGCGACGCGCAGCGCCCTTTACTCGGGTCGCGGAAGCACGACACTGGTGCAGAAGCGAGCGGCCCCACGGTCACTGATCAGCCCCGACGGGATCAAGCACCGGCGGCCGGCAACCCCAGTGGGCGTCAGCCGGTTGCCAGCAGGATGGCCAGCAGGATCGCTCCCGCGATCGCCGGGGCCGCGACCTCGTAGGCCCAGCGCACCGTGATCTCGCCCTGGGCCGACTCCGCCTCGCCGCGCCGCTCAAGGTCGTCGCGCAGGTCGTCCATGACCTTGTCGGTCTCCGCGCGGATGGGCCCCTCGGCGGCGGCTTCCACGCCGCCGAACCCGCCGAGGCCCCCGCCGCCCAGGAGCCCGCCGCGGGTGCGCTCGCCGCGGGCGGCGCGGGCCGCCTCGGCCGCCGCCCGGTTCTGCCGGCGCGTCGCCTTCTTGCGGGCGCGGAGCGAGACGGGGATGGCCCACAGCTGGTACTTGGTGCCGGACTTGGTGATGACCTCGTTGGAGTAGCTGGACCGCAGGGAGGCGATCTCGCCCCAGGGCACGGTGATCACCCGGAAGGGGTTGCGGATCCGCAGCCGGTCGTCGTTGGCGAAGACCGCCGGGCGGACCGTGAAGGCGACCACCAGCGGGATGAGCAGGATCATCCCGGCGAGCGCCAGCCAGGGCGTGCGTCCGTGGCCGCGGATCAGCGCGTCGACGCCCAGCCAGGCGACGAGCGCGAGCAGCAGCACGCCGCCCACGAGTGCCATGGGCGAGCGGTAGATCCGGTCCTTGGCGGTGGGGGCCGGAGGCTGTGACGCGGGAGACTGGTGGTCCGGGGTGGTCATGCTGCCGATTGTGCACCACGGCTGTGCCGCCCGGCCGCCCGCCCGAGGGCCGTAGCGGATCTTTGCCCCTCAGGTCTGCCCTCAGGTCGGCTCGCTTCCCCGCGCCGCCCGGGATCGACACCCGGGGCTGTACAGCTGCTACGCGCGTAGATATGCTCGTCTGGTGACCATGCCCATCACCGCATCCCCCGCACATGCTCTCGCCGACGTCACCGCGTCCGACAGCACGCTGCGCCGCTTCCTCCACGGGCTGCCCGGCGTCGACGCGGTCGGCCTGGAGGCGCGCGCCGCCTCTCTCGGCACCCGTTCCATCAAGACCACCGCGAAGGCGTACGCCATCGACCTCGCCATCTCGATGGTCGACCTGACGACGCTGGAAGGCGCGGACACCCCGGGCAAGGTCCGGGCGCTCGGCGCCAAGGCCGTCCACCCCGACCCGACCGACCGGACGACGCCGACCACGGCCGCCGTCTGCGTCTACCCCGACATGGTGGCCGTCGCCAAGGAGGCCGTCGCCGGTTCCGGCGTCAAGGTCGCCTCGGTCGCCACCGCCTTCCCGGCCGGCCGTGCCGCGCTCGAGGTGAAGCTGGCCGACGTGCATGACGCCGTCGCCGCCGGCGCCGACGAGATCGACATGGTCATCGACCGGGGCGCGTTCCTCGCCGGCAAGTACCTCAAGGTGTACGACGAGATCGTCGCCGTGAAGGCGGCCTGCGGTACGAGTGCCCGCCTGAAGGTCATCTTCGAGACCGGCGAGCTGTCGACGTACGACAACATCCGCCGGGCGAGCTGGCTGGGCATGCTGGCGGGCGCGGACTTCATCAAGACGTCCACCGGCAAGGTCGCCGTCAACGCGACCCCCGCCAACACCCTCCTCATGCTGGAGGCGGTGCGCGACTTCCGCGCCCAGACCGGGATCCAGGTCGGCGTGAAGCCCGCCGGCGGCATCCGCACCAGCAAGGACGCGATCAAGTTCCTGGTCCTGGTCAACGAGACCGCGGGCGAGGACTGGCTGGACAACCACTGGTTCCGCTTCGGCGCCTCCTCGCTCCTGAACGACCTGCTGATGCAGCGTCAGAAGCTGGCCACCGGCCGCTACTCCGGCCCCGACTACGTGACGGTGGACTGATCACCATGGCATCCGCATTCGAGTACGCACCGGCGCCCGAGTCCCGCTCCGTCGTCGACATCGCCCCCTCCTACGGCCTGTTCATCGACGGCGAGTTCACCGAGGCAGCCGACGGCAAGGTCTTCAAGACCGTCAGCCCCAGCACGGAAGAGGTGCTGTCCGAGGTCGCCCAGGCCGGCGAGGCCGACGTCGACCGTGCGGTGAAGGCCGCCCGCAAGGCGTTCGAGAAGTGGTCGGCGCTGACGGGCTCCGAGCGCGCGAAGTACCTGTTCCGCATCGCGCGGATCATCCAGGAGCGCAGCCGCGAGCTGGCCGTCCTGGAGACGCTGGACAACGGCAAGCCGATCAAGGAGACCCGCGACGCGGACCTCCCGCTGGTCGCCGCGCACTTCTTCTACTACGCGGGCTGGGCCGACAAGCTGGACCACGCCGGCTTCGGGGCGAACCCGAAGCCCCTCGGTGTCGCCGGCCAGGTCATCCCCTGGAACTTCCCGCTGCTGATGCTGGCGTGGAAGATCGCCCCGGCGCTGGCGACCGGCAACACGGTCGTCCTGAAGCCCGCCGAGACGACCCCGCTCTCCGCCCTCTTCTTCGCGGACATCTGCCGTCAGGCCGGCCTGCCCAAGGGTGTCGTCAACATCCTTCCGGGCTACGGCGACGCGGGCGCCGCGCTGGTCGCGCACCCGGACGTCAACAAGGTCGCCTTCACCGGCTCCACGGCCGTGGGCAAGGAGATCGCCCGCACGGTGGCCGGCACGAAGAAGAAGCTCACCCTCGAACTGGGCGGCAAGGGCGCCAACATCGTCTTCGACGACGCCCCGATCGACCAGGCCGTCGAGGGCATCGTCACCGGCATCTTCTTCAACCAGGGCCAGGTCTGCTGCGCCGGCTCCCGCCTCCTCGTCCAGGAGTCCATCCAGGACGAGCTGCTGGACTCCCTCAAGCGCCGCCTGTCGACCCTGCGCCTCGGTGACCCGCTGGACAAGAACACCGACATCGGCGCGATCAACTCCGCCGAGCAGCTGGCCCGGATCACCGCGCTCGCGGACAAGGGCGAGGCGGAGGGCGCCGAGCGCTGGTCGCCGGCCTGTGAACTCCCGTCGTCCGGCTACTGGTTCGCCCCGACGCTCTTCACGAACGTCACCCAGGCGCACACCATCGCCCGCGACGAGATCTTCGGCCCGGTGCTGTCCGTTCTCACCTTCCGCACGCCGGACGAGGCGGTCGCCAAGGCGAACAACACCCAGTACGGCCTCTCCGCCGGCATCTGGACCGAGAAGGGCTCCCGGATCCTGGCCGTCGCGAACAAGCTGCGCGCCGGTGTCGTCTGGTCCAACACGTTCAACAAGTTCGACCCGACCTCGCCGTTCGGCGGCTACAAGGAGTCGGGCTTCGGCCGCGAGGGCGGCCGCCACGGCCTGGAGGCGTACCTCGATGTCTGAGAAGACCGAAAAGACCGAGCGTTTCGACCGTCTGTCGGTCTTCAAGACCTACAAGCTGTACGTCGGCGGGAAGTTCCCGCGTTCCGAGAGCGGCCGGGTGTACGAGGTGACGGACTCGAAGGGCAAGTGGCTGGCCAACGCTCCGCAGTCCTCCCGCAAGGACGCCCGTGACGCGGTCGTGGCCGCGCGCAAGGCGTTCGGCGGCTGGGCCGGCGCGACCGCCTACAACCGCGGTCAGATCCTCTACCGCGTCGCCGAGATGCTCGAGGGCCGCAAGGAGCAGTTCGTCCGCGAGGTCGCGGACGCGGAGGGCCTGTCGAAGGCGAAGGCGGCCGCGGTCGTGGACGCCACGATCGACCGCTGGGTCTGGTACGCGGGCTGGACCGACAAGATCGCCCAGGTCATCGGCGGCGCGAACCCGGTCGCGGGTCCGTTCTTCAACCTCTCCTCCCCGGAGCCGACCGGCGTGGTCGCCGTCCTGGCCCCGCAGGAGTCGTCCTTCCTGGGCCTGGTCTCGGTCCTCGCCCCCGTGATCGCCACCGGCAACACGGCGGTCGTGGTCGCCTCCGAGAAGGCCCCGCTCCCCGCCCTCTCCCTGGGCGAGGTGCTGGCCACCTCCGACGTCCCGGGCGGGGTCGTCAACGTGCTGTCCGGCCGTACGGCGGAGATCGCGACGCCGCTGGCCGCACACCAGGACGTCAACGCGATCGACCTCGCGGGCGCGGACGAGGAGCTGGCGAAGGAGCTGGAGATCGCGGCGGCCGACAACCTGAAGCGGGTGCTGCGTCCACAGGCTGTGGATTACGCGGCGACTCCGGGGATCGACCGGATGACCGCGTTCCTGGAGACGAAGACGGTGTGGCATCCGACCGGTTCGCTGGGTGCGTCCGGGTCGTCCTACTGAGGCACGGGAGAGGGGCGGGGCTGCTGTCGCAGACCCCGCCCCTCTCTTGTTCTTTCAGGGCGCCTCAGCGGCCCAGCCCTCCGAGCACCGGGCCCACCACCGGCGCACTTCCCACGGACGGTGCCTGAGCCAGCGGAGCGGTCAGCGTCTGGGAGCCGACCGGCTTGAAGTCGGCCAGTTGGGTGCCCACGCCGTTGTCCAGGGGGTCGACGCCCGTGCCCGCCAGCGGGTTGGGCTTGAGGCCGGCCACCGGGCCGGTGACGTGGCCGACCGTGCCGGTGACGGCCTGGAGGCCGGCCTGGGGGTCGATCTTGCCGAGCGAGGTGGGCCGCCACGGCACGTCCACGGCGGGGGTGCCGGTCTCCGCGTGTGCCGTCGCCGCGCCGGCGCCCAGGGCCGCTCCGGCGGCCGCGAGGGCGATCAGGGTGCGCCGCGCGGTGGGGTGCTGGGAGGAAGTGTGTCGGGCCATCGCTGGTGCCACCTTCTGGTGCGCAGGGTAATGGGGTCGACACGTAGGGTAGTTGAGATGCGGGTCACAATTCAAAGGCGATCTACAAGCATCGCAAGCGATCACTCTGCACGGCAACCGACATACGACATTCGAGCCGTCGACCGATAATCGTCCTTGCCGTACGCTCATGATCGACTGCCGGGAACGAATGGACGACCCCTTCCGTCCCGAACGCATCGATCGCCGAACTCTTCGACCCAAGAGTGACAATTGAGACCGGGGGAATCGTGTCTCTTCAAAGAGTGGATCCACAGGAACGCGTGCTCGCCGCTGCGCACGATTCCGTGCAACTTTCAATGGAACTTGTGTGCCCGCTCGACGGCGCCGCGGTCGGCGAGGTATTCCGCCGCGCACTCGCCGAGGCGCCGCACACCCGAGGATTCATGCAGTTGAGCGGGCGCTTCGCCACCGAGGTCGTGCGCCATCCGAATTCGGACTTCTCGCGCCTGATCCGCACCGAAGTCCTCGAACGCGGCCACCGCCTGCGGCTGCTGGCCGCCCGGATCGCCGTACCCAACACCGGCACGCGCGCTCTGCTCTACGGCGTCCCGGCCCGGCAGGTGCACCTGCGTGTCTCCGACGCGCCACTGCCCGACCTGACCCTGCTGGGCACCGAACTCGCCCTGGTCCGCGCGGCGGGGCCGGAGGGACAGCCGCAGATCCTGCTCGCCCGCCACGAGGCCACCGCCGCGCTGTACCAGTTCCATCAGGTGCTGTGGGGACACGCCAAGGCACTGCTGCCGCCCCCCTCGGACCGTCCGCTGAGCCTGGACGACGCCCAGCGGGAAGTGCTGCGGATGCTCGGCTCGGGCATGAAGGACGACACGGCCGCACGGCAGATGAACGTGTCCGTCCGCACCTACCGGCGGCACGTCGCGGCCATCCTGAGCTCCATGGACGTCAACACCCGCTTCGAGGCGGGCCTGAAGGCCGCCGCGTTGGGTCTGCTGTCCGTGAACTGACCGGACCGCGGCGGACCAGGGCCGGGCGCTGGCAGGTTTCTGCCGACTTTGCCACCCGAGATCTGTTGCTGCCGCGGCGCTCGGACTTCTAAGTTGATCAGCAGATCACGGACCCGGTGCGGCCCCCTGTGCGGGGGCCGCACCCCTGTCCAGCCCATTAGCCCCGCAAGGGACTTGTCCCCCGCTATTCCGTGCCGCGCGCACGCGCAGCGGGCAGAAACGGATGACGGAATGTCCATTGCTTCGGTCACCCTTGCCGATGTCGAAATCGCCGTACTGGCCGTGACGGCCGAGGCTGTCGGTCTCCCCGAAGTGACCCTCGACGACAATCTCCTCGAACTCGGCGTCGACTCGCTGGTCGCCACTCGGATCGTGGCGGTACTGCGCACCCGGTTCGGCGCGGACATCCCGCTGCTCAACGTTTTCGAATACCCGGAGCTGCGCGAGTTCGCCGTATCGGTCCTGGACACGATCCACGACGCGTCCCAGGTATGACCCATGGGCATACCGGGAGAGTTTCCCTACGACGCCGGGCTGCATCCGGGGGGATACACGACACGGCTGTGGACCATGCGGCAACTGGCGGGTCTGTGCAGCGCCGAGACCACCAACAGCCGCTTCAAGTACCTCCTGGAGATGGGCGAGACGGGCCTGTCGCTCGCCTTCGACCTGCCGACCCAGCTCGGCCTCGACCCCGACGAGCCCGCCGCTGACGGCGAGGTGGGACGCACCGGTGTCTCCGTCGCCACCGTGGACGACCTGAAGACGGTGTTCTCGGAGATCCCGCTCGACCGGGTCTCGGTGTCCTTCACCATCAACGCCACCGCCCCGATGCTGCTGGCGATGTGGATCGTGGCCGCCGAGGAGTCGGGCGTGGACCCCGCCGCCCTGCGCGGCACCCTGCAGAACGAGATGCTCAAGGAGTTCCTCGCCCGCAAGGCCTACGTCTACGACCTCGACACCAGCGTGCGCTACGCCCTCGACGTCGTCGAGTACTGCATGGAGCATCTGCCCGGCGTCAACCCCATCTCCGTCTCCGGCGGGCATGCCCGCGAGGCCGGGGCGGACGCCGCGCTGGAGGTCGCCTGCGCACTGGCGAGCGTCGACGCCTACCTGGCCGGGATGGTCGAGCGCGGTCACTCGACGGAGCAGGTGGCCTCCCGGCTCAGCTTCATCTTCGGCACCGACATGGAGGTGTTGAAGGAGGCCGCCAAGCTCCGGGTCGCCCGCCGGCGGTACGCCGAGCGGATGCGCGACCGCTGGGGCGTCACCTCGTCCCGGGCGATGAAACTGCGCGCGCAGGTCAACACGTTCGGATCGGCCCTCGCCTACCAGGAACCCCTCAACAACATCGTCCGGGCCACCCTCCAGGCGGTCGCCGCCGTACTCGGCGGCACCCAGTCGCTGCACGTGTGCAGCTTCGACGAGGCCGTACAGACCCCCGGTCCGCTGGGTGCCCGGATCGCGCTGCGCACCCAGCAGATCCTCGCCCACGAGACCGACCTCGCCCGCTACACGGACCCGCTGGGCGGCTCCCATGTGATCGAGGCACTCGTCGACGAGCTGGGCAAGGACGTCGACGACTGGCTGGAGCGGATCGAGGAACGCGGCGGTATCGCGGCCTGTATCCGCAGCGGCTGGCTGGAGGGGCAGATCGAGGAGCTGGCCTTCCGCGACCCCGGCCCCACCGTGGGCGTGCTGGAGACCTCCCCCTCGGCATCCGAGCAGCAGCTGCTCCAGGCCGAACGCCACACCACGACGGGCGGCCGGCGCGATGTCGAACGCCCGTCCTGCGAGCCCGAGCTCGCCCGGCTGCGCGACGACGCCCGCGCGGGTCGCAACGTCCTGCCGGCCCTCATCGAGGCGGTCCGGCGGCGGGCCACCATCGGGCAGCTGTGTGCCGCCATGCGACCGGCGGACAACGCGTCGGCCCCGCACCAGTCCTGACGCGACCCCACCCCCAGCGGAGTACCCACTCATGCCCCATCTGATCGAGGCGGTCCAGCACGGCGCGGACCCGGACGAACTGCTGGCCTGCCAGGTCCCCGAGTCCTACCGCGCGGTCTTTCTGCGCCGCGAGGACGAGCAGCTGTTCCAGGGCGTCGACAGCCGCGCCAAGGACGTACGGCGCACCCTGCACGTCGGTGATGTCCCCATGCCGGAGCTGGCGCCGGACGAGGTGCTGGTCGCGGTGATGGCGTCGGCCGTCAACTACAACACCGTCTGGTCCGCGCTGTACGAGCCGGTCTCCACGTTCCGTTTCCTGCGCCAGTTCGGCCGCCAGGGTCGCTGGGAGGCGCGGCACGACCGCGACTACCAGGTCGTCGGATCCGACGCGGCCGGCGTGGTGGTCCGGGTGGGCAGTGCCGTACGGCACTGGGCGCCCGGCGACCGGGTGGTGGTCAACCCGCCCTACATCGACGAGCAGGATCCGGTCGCCCAGCGGGACGGAATGCTGACCACGGGCATGCTCGCCTGGGGGTTCGAGACCAACTTCGGCGCGTTCGGCGACTTCGCCGTGGTCCGCGCCTCCCAGCTCATCCCCAAGCCTCCGCACCTGTCGTGGGAGGAGGCCGCCTGCAACACGCTGTGCCTCGGCACCTCGTACCGCATGCTGATCGGTGACCACGGCGCCCGGATCAGGGCCGGGGACATCGTGCTGATCTGGGGTGCGGCCGGCGGGCTCGGCAGTTACGCCGTGCAGCTCGTGCGCCAGGCGGGCGGGATCGCCGTCGGCGTCGTCGGCTCCGGCGACAAGGGCGACCTCGTGGACCGGCTGGGCTGTCATCTCGTCATCGACCGCAACAGTGTGGGCCTGGGCGACCAGGACGACGACGCGTCGGCGTGGCGGGCGCTGGGCTCGGTCATCCGCAAGGAACTCGGCGAGGACCCGCACGTCGTCTTCGAGCACGTCGGCCGGTCCACCTTCGAGACCTCGGTGAACGTGGTGCGGCGCGGCGGTGTGGTGGTGACGTGCGGATCCAGCAGCGGGTACCGGCACGTCTACGACAACCGCTACCTCTGGATGAAGCTCAAGCGGGTCATCGGCAGCCACGGCGCGAACATCGACGAGGCGTGGGAGGCGAACCGGCTGCTGCGGCTCGGCATGGTCGTGCCCGCGCTGTCCCGGGTCTTCCCGCTGGAACAGGCGCCGGAAGCGACCCGCTCGGTGCAGCTCAACGCGCACGAGGGCAAGGTGGGCCTGCTGAACCTGGCGACCGCCGAGGGCCAGGGCGTGGAGGACCCCGGGCTGCGCGAGCGGATCGGCGAGGACCGGCTGCGGCTCTTCCGTGACCACGCCGGGCAGGTGGCGCGGTCGTGACCACCGTCGAATCGACCCCGGCGCAGCCGCCCCGTAGTGTCGCCGAGGCGTTCCGCCGGCAGGCCGCCCGCACGCCGGAGGCGATCGCCGTCGCCACCGCGGACGCGGAGCTGAGCTACCGCGAACTCGACCGCCGGTCGGACGCGTTGGCACGGGCGCTCATCGCGCGGGGTGTCCTGCCGGGCGACCGGGTCCTGGTGTGCCTGGAGCGGTCGGCCGCGCTGGTCGTCGGTCTGCTCGCGGTACTCAAGGCGTCGGCGGCGTACCTTCCGGTCGACCTGGGCGAAGCCCCCGAACGGCTGGCGGGGATCGTCGCGGACGCCGAGGTGCGGCTCGCCCTGTGCGACGCGGCGGGTGGCGACGTGCTGGCGGCCCACGACGTGCCGCTGCTCCGCCACGACCAGCCCGGTGCTGACGCCGGCTCCGGCCCCGCACTCCGGGCCACCCCGGAGGACGTCGCCTGTGTGATGTACACCTCCGGATCCACGGGTCGGCCGAAGGGCGTCATGGTGCCGCACCGGGCGGTGCTGAACCTGGTGCGGGAACCGAACTACGTGACGCTGGACGCCCGCGACCGGCTTCTCCAGCTCGCCCCGGTCGCCTTCGACGCGGCCACCTTCGAGATCTGGGGTGCCCTGCTCAACGGCGCCCGGCTGGAGGTGGCGCCGCCCGGTCCGCTCGACCCGGCCTCGCTGGGCGAGCTGCTGCGGGCACGGAGCATCAGCGTCCTGTGGCTGACCGCTGCGCTCTTCCACCGTCAGATCGATTTCTCGGCACGGTCGTTGGGCTCGCTGCGGGTGGTGCTGGCCGGCGGTGACGTGCTGTCCGTGGAGCACGTCCGCCGGCTCCGGGAGGCCGCCCCGGGCCTGGAGATCGTCAACGGCTACGGCCCGACCGAGGCCACCACCTTCTCGCTGTGCCACCGGATCGCGCCGGACGAGGAGTTCCCCCGCTCGGTCCCGATCGGCGTGCCGGTCCAGGGCGCCGAGGCGGAGTTGCGGGACGACTCCGGCGCGGTCGTACCCGAGGGCGCCGAGGGCGAGTTGTGGATCACCGGCGCGGGGGTCGGCCTCGGCTACTGGCGCCGCCCGGACCTGACCGTGGAGCGGTTCGTCGCGGACGACACCGGACGCACCTGGTACCGCACCGGCGACCTGGCCCGCCGCCGGGCCGACGGTGCCCACGAGTTCCTCGGCCGGATCGACGGGCAGGTCAAGCTGCTCGGGCACCGCGTCGAGCCGGGCGAGATCGAGAACCTGCTGGCGGAGCATCCGCACATCGGGCAGGCCGCCGTGGGCGTGCGCACCAATCTCGTCGGCGATCCGAAGCTGGTCGCCTGGGTGACCGTCACCGGCCCGCTGGACCGCCGGGCGCTGCGCGCCTCGCTGCGCCGAAAGCTGCCCGAGTACATGGTCCCGACCCTCTTCGCGGCCATCGACGCGCTGCCCGTCACCGCCAACGGCAAGGTCGACCGGACCGCCCTGCCCACCCCCGAGTGGCGACGTAAGGAGAACTATGTCTGAGGTGCGCGACCGGCTGGCCGGCACCGTCACCGCGGTCTGGACCGAGGTGCTCGGCATCGACGGGATCGGACCCGACGACGACTTCTTCGACCTCGGCGGGGATTCGCTGGTGGCGACCAGGCTCACGGTTCTGCTGGAGGAGCGGCTCGGTGTCGAGGTCCCCCCGCTGATGGTGTTCGACCACCCCACGGTCGACGAGCTCACCACCGAACTGGAGAAGGCCCATGCCGACCGATTCTGAAGCGTCCCAGGCCCGGACCCCGGGGAAGCGGGACGTCCGGCTGTGGATCGCCGGGACCAGCGTCTCGCTGTTCGGCGACGCCGCGCTGTGGATCGCCCTCGGCATCTGGATGAAGGACCTGACGGATTCCGACGGCGCGGCCGGGCTGGCCTTCGCCGCCTATGTGGTGCCCCGGCTGGGCGCCCCGTTCCTCGGTCTGGTCGTGGACCGCTACCGGCGCAGACCGCTGATCGCACTGATCAACTTCGTCCTGGCCGGATGGGTCTGCCTCGCCTTCCTCGTCCAGGACAAGGACCAGGCGTGGCTGCTGTATCTGGTGTTGTTCGGCATCGGCCTGGGCGTCGGCATGCACAACGCGGCGGGCAGCGCGCTGCTCACCCGTCTGGTGCCGCCCGACGATCTGGGGACCACCAACGCGCTGATGCGGACGCTCCAGGAGGGCGGCATGCTCGTCGCGCCCGCCGTCGGCACGCTTCTGTACACCATGGTCGGCGCGCGCGCCGTGGCCGCCCTGGAGGTGGTGACCTTCCTGTTGTGCGCCGTGTGTGTGCTCGCGGTACGGGTGGACGAGCCCGAGCCGCAGCGTCCGGAGGGCCGGCTCAGGCAGGAACTCCTGGCCGGCGTACGGCACCTGGCGCGCACCCCGCGGCTGCGTGCGGTGTCGGTGGCGATGGGGTTCGGCCTGCTGGGCTTCGGCTTCATCGAGACCCTGATCTACGCGGTCACCGACGAGGGACTGCACCGCAGCGCGACGTTCGTCGGTGTGCTCACCGTCACCAAGGGTGTCGGCTCGGTGCTGGGCGGTGTGGCCGGGGGCCGGGTGCTCAAGCGGGTGGGTCCGGGCCGGGAGGCGCTGCTGACCGTCCTCGGACTCGGCACGATGGGCCTCGGCTGCGCCCTGCTCATCCTGCCCGGAGTGGCGGTGGCGCTGGCGGGCGTGTTCGTGATCGGCCTGGGCATCCCGGGCGCGGTCGTCGGCCTGTACACATCCGTGCAGCGCAACTCCCCGGACGGACTCCAGGGCCGCGTCGCGTCGGCCGCCAGCATGCTTGCGACCGCGCCCCAGGTGCTGGCCGTGGCCACCAGCGCCGCGCTGATCGCCGCCGTCGACTACCGGGTGCTGCTGGGCGTCATGGTCGTCCTGATCGTGAGCAGCTCCTGCTATCTCGGCCTGCGGGTGCGGACCTTCACGACCGCGCCGGGGCCCGGCCCCGCCGCGCAGACGCACTCCGCGTCCGCCGCCGCGGAGTGACGTGCCGCCACGCTCCGGCAGGCCACCGCATCCCCAGAAGGAGAACCCATGACGAGGGCACCCCTGGTGCTGCCTCTGACGCCCCAGCAACGAGGGGTGTACTTCCTGCACTGCCTGGCCCCGGACAGCGCGGTGTACAACGTGCCGATCGTGCTGCGGGTGCGCGGTGGCCTGGACCGTGCGCGGCTGCAGCACGCGGTGGACGTCCTGGTGGCCCGGCATCAGGCGTTGCGGCTGACGGTCCGGGAGAGCGACGGCCAGGTGCTCCAGGTGATCCACCCGGCGGAGTCGGCGCCCCGGGTCGAGGTGAACTGGACCCGGCTGCCGGGCGTGGACCTGCCCACGGCCGCCGCCGAGGTCGTCCGGTACGCGGGCCGGCCCTTCGACGTGGTGCGCGGCCCGCTGCTGCGCGTCGACGTGGTGGAGCTGGGGCCCGAGGAGCACGCGATGGCGCTCTGCTTCCACCACCTGATCATCGACGAGGTCGCGGCGACCGCGCTGGCCGGCGAACTGCACCGGCTGTACGCCGATCCGGCCGCCCTTCCCGAGTCGGGGCCCGAGCACCCGTACGCCGAGTTCTGCTCCGGGCTGCTGGCCGAGCCCGACCCGGCGGGCCTGCGGTTCTGGCAGGAGCGGCTGGCCGGGCTGCCGGTGCTGCCGCTGCCCGAGGAGCATGTCCCCGAGGACCATGGGCTGTTCACCGGTGACCGGGTCGGCTTCACCGTGCCCGAGGCCGTCTCCGCGCGGCTCGCCGAGGTGAGCCGCTCCCACCGGGTCTCGGAGTTCATGGTGTTCCACGCGGCGCTGCTGGTGCTGCTGCACCGGTGGACCGGTGCCGCGGACATCGCGGTCGGCACGCCGATGAGCGGCCGGACCGACCAGCGTTTCGCCGAGACCGTGGGCTTCTTCCAGAACACGGTCGTGCTGCGCGGCGAGGTCGCCCCGGAGCAGAGCTTCGCGGCGCTGCTCAAGGCCTCCCGGCGGACCGTGCTCGAAAGTCTCCAGCGTCAGCACGTGCCCTTCGAGGCCGTCGTGGACGCCACCCGGCCGTCCCGGGAGTCCACGCGCAACCCGCTGTTCCAGGTGGCGCTGGTCTTCAACCGCCGCAAGGTCGAGCAGGACTGGGGGCTGCCCGGTCTCACGGTGGAGCCGCTGCCGTTCCCGTGGCCGACCTCGCACTTCGACCTGGCACTCACCCTGCTGCACGAGTACGGGGTGCTCAAGGGCGACTTCGCCTACAGCGCGCAGCGGTTCTCCCGGGCGACGGCCGAACGGCTGGTCTCGGTGTTCCTGCGGCTGCTCGACGGCCTGCTGTCGGATCCGGACACACCGGTCGCCGACGTGGAGTTGATGGACGATCAGGAACGCGAGCGGGTCGGCGCACTCGGCGCGCGGGCCGGCCGGTACGTGCTGGACGAGCGGCTGCGTCCGCTGCCCCTCGGGTTCTACGGCGCCGTGCACGCCGAGGATCCGGCGACCGGGGAGCTCGTACCGACCGGGGAGCGGGGCCGGTTCGCCCCGGACGGGCGGTTCGAACTGTGGCGGGACCCCGCGGAGGCGGCCCTGGCGGCCCATCCCGGGGTGCTGGCCGCCGCGGTGGTGCGCGGCGACGGGAGCGAGGGCGGCGAACAGGACGTGGCCTGCGTCGTGCCGTGTCCGGGGGCCGAACCGCCCGGGCAGCGGGAGCTGTCGGCCCATCTGCGGGCCCGGGTGCCGGCTCACCTGATCCCCCAGCGGATCGTGGTCCTGGACTCGCTCCCCACCGGGGCGGACGGCCGTCTTGACGCGTCCGTGCTGACCGCCGTGCGTCCGCAGGCGGGGCAGGAACCGGCCGGTCCCGACGACGAGGCGCCGCGCGACGCGGTCGAGCGCCGGCTGGTGGAGCTGTTCGAGGAGCTGCTCGGAGTGCCCGGCCTCGGCCGGCACGACAACTTCTTCGACTTCGGCGGCCAGTCGCTGCTGGCGGTACGGCTCGTGGCACGGGTCGCCGAGGAGCTGGGCCGGCCGCTCGGTGTGGGCGTGTTCATGAACAACCCGACGGTGGCGGCGCTGGCCCGCGTCCTCGCCGAGGGCGCCGCGGCCGAGCCCGGCGGCCTGGTGCGGCTGCGGACTCCCGCGTCGAGTCCGGGCGACGTGGCGGTGGCACTGATCCATCCGGTCGGCGGCACTCTCATGTGCTACGGCGAGCTGGTCGCCCTGCTCCCCGGCGACACGGAGGTCGTCGGCCTGGAGCGGGTGGCGGGTGTCCACCCCGACGACGCCTCCTACGCGGACCTGGTGGACCGGTACGCCACCACCCTGGCCGAGGCCCTGCCCGGTCGTCGGATCGCGCTGCTCGGCTGGTCGCTGGGCGGTGTGCTGGCCCATTCGGTGGCCGGCCGGCTGACCGAACTCGGCCACGACGTCGCCCTGGTGGCCCTGCTGGACTCGCTCGCGCAGCGCACCGACGACGACGCCGAGCGGATGTCCGCGACCGGATCGGAGCTGTTCGCGCTCGCCGAGTCGGTGGGCCGGGACGGCACCGGGGTGCTGGGGACCACCGCCGAACAGCGACTGCTGATGCGGCGCTTCGGCGTCGACCTGGACCTGCTGCGGGAGACGCCCGCGGACCAGGCCGCGCGCATGCTGCGGGACTGGGGCCGGCTGCTCGGGCTGGTGGCCGAATGCGACCCGGCGAAGACGGCCGCGCCGGTCCAGCTGTTCCTGTGTGCGGACAACCCGGCCGGCTACCCGGAGGCGCTCGCCGGGAGCTGGGAGGGGCTGAGCGGGGAACTGGAGCTGCGCCGGGTGCCCGGAACGCACATCGAGGTCCTCGGTTCTCCCGCCGTGGAGCAGATCGCGGAGGCGTTCACAGAGCGGATCGGAAGGTCATGACGGAGCCCAGGGTCGCCCCGGACTGGTACGAGAGCGCCAGTGTGCGCGGTGGCCCGCGCCGGATGCTGGAGGAGGACCAGGAGGCCGGGCTGACGGTCTTTCCCGAGCACCTGGTCCCGCATCTGCACCACGAGGGGCTGGCCGGTGCCGGCGCGGACACCCGCCGGGCACTGCTCACCCAGCACTTCTACCAGTACATGCTGTTCACCTCGCACCTGGAGACCAAGGTCGTCAACCGGGGAGCGGCACTCGTGGCGCACGGGGAGACCGACGTCGAACTCGGTCCCGACGCCCGGCTGGACGCGTTCAAGATCTACAGCGACGAGGCCTACCATGCGCTGTTCAGCCTGGACGTGGTCCAGCAGGTGGAGAAGACCACGGCGGTACCCGTGCTGCCGTACGACTTCGGCCCGCGCATGGCCCGGCTGGACCGGACCGGGCGGGAGTTCCTGCCGGACCACGGCACGCTGGCCCACATCCTCCAGGTGGTCGCCTTCGAGACCGTGGTGACGAGGATGCTGGCCCGCATACCGCGCGACGAGACGGTCTTCAGGGTGGTGCGCGAGGTCGTGGGCGACCACGTCCGTGACGAGGTGCACCACCACGCCTACTTCGCCCGCTACTTCAAGGAGCTGTGGGCGGGTCTGTCGCCGGCGACACGGGTGAAGGTGGCGTGCAGCATGCCGCACTTCGTGAACGACTGCCTGCGACCGGACATCGCCCCGGTGCGGGCCGCTCTGCGCTCGGTCGGCATGCCCGCCGACCGGGCGGAGGAGGTCCTGCGCGACTGCTACCGCGAGGAGGTCCTGACCGCGGGTGTGCGGGACGCGGGACGGCACACGCTGCGGCTGTGCGAGTCGGTGGGCGCGTTCGACATTCCCGAGGCCCGCGAGCAACTGCATCTGCTGGGCCTCGCCGACTGACCGGCCCCCGGCGGCGCCGGCCGCCGGGGGCCCTGCTCCGGGAACCCGGAGGTCACTCCTCCACCAGCGCCGACAGCGCGGCGGCGTCCACCGCGCCGGACGGCAGCCGGGGGAGCCGGCCGAGCACGTGCACGGTGGGGGGCGGCCAGCCCGCGGGCCAGGCGCGGCGGACGACGCGGCGCCAGAGGTGGGGCTCGGTGTCCGCGCCCGCGCACGGCACGACGGCCGCCCGGACCCTGGGCGCTCCCCCGGTGCCGGAGCCGACGACGACCGCGGCCTCGTGGACCCCGGGCAACGCGGCGATCGCCGCCTCGGCCTCGGCACGGTCCAGGGTGCGCCCGACCCAGTGCCGTATCTGGTCCGCCGTTCCCGACAGGCGGACGCGGTCCTCAGGGTCGATCCAGGCGCGGAACACGCCGGGGCGCGGGTCGTCGGCGACACCGAGCAGTCCCGTGACGCCGCGCGGCAGGGTACGCCCGGCGGGGTCGGTCACCCGCAGCCGACGGCCGGGGGCCGGGTCGGTGAGCCAGATGCCGTACGGGTCCCGCGCCCGCCAGGCGCATACGCCGAGCCGCCCGACGACGGGATCGACGACATCCAGCAGGACTCGGCCGCCCGCGGCGGAGTACGCGGCCACCGCGGGCGTCGGCAGGAACTGCTCGACCGGGCAGTGGGCGACCGGCGTGCCGGCCGGTCCGGTCGCCGCCACGGCGGCCAGTTCGGGGAACGACCCGCGTGCGACGGGCGGTTGGTCGGCCTCGGCGGGGTGTACGCGCGTCCCGGCGGGGCGTACGCAGGTCGCGGCCAGGGTGTGCAGCGGTGCGTCGGGCCGGTCGGTGAGCACGTCGAGCAGCCGGGTGAAGTCGGCCGTGAACCGGGCCGCGCCCGCCCGGTCGAGGGCGGCCGGGGTGAAGTCCAGGCGCCCGTAGGCCGCGTCGCCCTCGCGACGCAGTTGCAGGATGAGATCGAAGGACCGCGTCGAGTTGGGGGCGAAGAAGTCCCAGTCGAACTCCAGCCCCGGCACCTCGCCGAGATCCCGCGCGACCGACGGGTACGACACCCCGATCCGGTCGAAGGCGCCCTGGCTGACATCCACGCCGTGCCGTCGGCGCAGTTCGCGCAGCACCCAGCTGAACGGGACCCGGCGGTGCCGGTGGACGAGGCGGAGTGCCTCCCCGCTGCTCGCCAGCAGGTCCCGGAAGGTCGCCTCGGGCCCCACCTCGATCAGGCAGGGGACGACGTTGACCTGGAGGCCGATGTGGTCCCGGGTCTCGGGCACGCTGGTGTCCACCGGGATGCCCAGGACGAAGCGGCGGTTGCCGTACTCGTGGAGCACCGCCGCGGCACAGGCGACCAGACCGGTGAAGAAGCTGACGTCCGCACGCCGGGTCAGCTCGCGCAACCGGGCGCAGTGCTCGGCCGGCAGATCGAAGCGGGGCGTCGGCCGTACCCTGCCGTCCGGCTCGGTCCCGGCGGCCCTGGGCAGAACGAGTCCGGGGAGGGTGGCCAGGTCGGCGGTCAGCCAGTACCGGACGACCTGCTCCAGTTCCTCGTCGATCGCCGGGTGCTCGGGCACCGTCCGTTTCTCGCGCGGGGGTCGGGGGCCGGTCGCGCGGACGCCGGCGAGGGCACGCAGGAACTGACGGGCGAAGACGAACTTGGAGCGTCCGTCGAAGGCGATGTGGTGGACGCCGACGACCAGGGTGTGCCGGTCCGGGGCGTGGGTGAGCAGGGAGAAGGTGATGGGCGAGCGGGTGGTCAGGTCCCAGGGCCCCACGCGGTGCTCCCGGTACCAGGCACGGGCCGCCGTGAGCTCCTCGCCCGGCGCGGCCGCCAGGGGCTGCTCCTCGAACTGGAGCACGGCCTGGGCCGAGTGAACGGCCAGCCGGGCCTCGGTGGTGTCGGTGACCAGCCCGCGCAGCTGTGGGTTGTCCTCGCACACGGTCAGGCAGGCGGCCCGCACCTGTTCGGCGGTCACCTCGCCGGTGACGAGGACCGAGAGGAAGCCGCCGTTGATGGACCGCGGATGCAGTTGCTGCTCCAGCCACATCGCCTCCTGCGCCGGGGACAGCCGCACCAGGTGCGGTGCGGCGTCGGCCGCCTCCGCCGTCTCAGCCACGGTCCGCCTCCGCCGTCCCCGTCCTCGCCGTCCTCGCCGTCCCCGTGCCCGCCGTGCCCGGCAGTTCCCGCCGGGCGATCTTCCCGTTGGCCGTCAGCGGCAGCTCCGGCACGACGACGAAGCGGGCCGGGACCATGTAGTCGGGCAGGGCGGCGGCGCAGGCGGCCCGCAGTGTCGCGGTGTCCAGCCGGTGGGCGCCGTCCTCGGCGACGGGTACGACGTAGGCGTGCAGCGCCGTCGTCCGGCCCCCTCCGTGTCCGACCACGGCGGCCCTGCGCACGCCGGGGACCGCACTCAGGACGGCCTCGATCTCACCCGGCTCCACGCGGTATCCGCGCACCTTGAGCTGGTCGTCGATCCGGCCCACGAAGTGCAGCAGACCGTTCTCCAGGCGCACCAGGTCGCCGGTGAGATAGCCGCGCCGGGTGCCGCCGGTGACGTACGGCAGTTCGCGGAACCGCTCCTCGGTCAGCCGCTCGTCGCCGAGGTAACCCGCCGCCAGGCAGCGGCCGGTGACGACGAGTTCGGCCTCCTCGCCCTCCTCGAAGGGCCCGAGGATCCCCTCCCGCAGCCGCGTCAGGCCGGCCCCGGCCACGGGTCCGCCCAGCGGCGGGTGCGCGGGCCAGGCCGCCGGATCCGCCGGCAGGCGGTACTCGGTCACCACGTGGGTCTCACTGGGGCCGTACTGGTTGACCAGGGTCGCGTCGAGGTCCGCGAACAGCGCGCGTACCTCCTCGTTGACCACCAGCCGCTCTCCCGCGACGACGACCTCCCGCAGCGCGGGCAGGCGGTGGCCGGTCACCGGCACCGCGACGGCCAAGGCGTGCAGGGAGGCCACCGGGAGGAAGGCCCGGGCGACGTCGTACCGCTCCAGCAGGGCCGCGAGCAGGAACGGGTCCCGGCGCGTCACGTCGTCGGCCACGACCAGCGGCGCGCCCGCGGCCCAGGTCGCCACCAGCTCCTGGAAACCGACGTCGAAGCCGACCGACGCGGCGTGCAGGGTGCGCGGCGGCTCGGGCCGCTCCCAGGCGTCCAGGTGCCAGGCCGCCAGATCCTCCAGCACCACGGGCGGGACCGCCACGCATTTCGGTGTACCCGTGGAGCCGGATGTGGCGACGACGTAGGCGACCGGACCGGTCACGTCGGGCGCCGGGTCCGGGCCGGTGGCCACGGCGAGTTCCCCGGCCGCGAGCACGGTCACCTCCGGGCCGAGGCCGACGGCGGGCGCCCCGCCGTCGGCCAGCGCCAGCCGGACTCCGGCGGCCCCGGTGATCCGGGCCAGCCGCTGTTCCGGCAGGCTCGGGTCCAGGGCGACGACCGCGGCGCCGGCACGCCAGACGCCCAGCACGGCGGCGCACCGCCACCAGCCGCGCGGCGCCAGCACCCCGACCGCCTGGCCGGGAACCACGCCGCGCTCGGCCAGCCCGGCCGCGATCCGGGCGGAGGCGCTGTCCAGCTGCGCGTAGGTGTATGCGGTGTCCCCGTGCATCACCGCGATTCGGCTCGCGTACTTCTCGCCGGCGGTGACGAGCAGGTCGATGAGCGGCATCAGAGCTCGACCCGCACACCGGACTCGAACCAGTGGTGCAGCTGCACCGCCGCCTCGATGCTCATCCGGGTCACCCCGGCCCGCAGGCCGAAGGTCGGGTCGCCGAGGACGGACTCGACCCGCGCGGGGTCCAGCAGGTCGTTCACCCGGGCCCCGGACCGCGTGGTGATGTCCCTCAGCTGGGCCCGCAGCGCCGTGCGGTAGGCGGGGTCCTGGACGGTCGGGTACGGGGACTTCTTGCGTTCCAGCACCGACTGCGGCAGCAGATCGCGGACCGCGGCGCGCAGCAGGCTCTTCTCCCGCCCGTCGGCGACCTTCATCTCCCACGGCACGCTGTAGACGTACTCGGCGAGTTCGTGGTCGCAGAACGGCACCCGGCCCTCGATCGAGGCGGCCATCCCGAGGCGGTCCTTGCGGTCCAGGATGACCCGCAGGTAGCGGGTCATGTTGAGGTACGTGATCTCCCGCATCCGGCGCTCGTGCGCGGACTCCTCACCGGTCAGCGGGACCTCGGTGAGCGCCTCCTCGTAGCGGGCCTGCGTGTACCCGGCGAAGTCGAGCTCGTGGTACAGCTCGCGGTCCAGGAGTCCGGACAGGAACTCCATCCGGTGCGAGGCGCCGAGCCAGGGGAAGGTCCGGGACTTCACGTAGAACGGGTCGTGGAACCACATGTATCCGCCGAACAGCTCGTCCGAGCCGTCGCCGGTGAGGGTGACCGTGCAGAAGCGGCGGACCTCCTGGGAGAGCCGGTACAGCGACACGTACATGTCGAGTCCGGCGACGGGCCGGTCGTGGGCCCGCACCACGGCCGCCTGGGCCTCGGGGTCGGCGAGGTGGTCCCTGTCGATCAGCAGCTCACGGTGCTCGCTGCCCAGGTGCGCGGCCATCTTGGCGACGTACGGGGCGTCCGGGGAGTCGTGCACCTCGTCGGGACGGAAGTTCTCCAGGTGGTAGGCGAACTCCATGGAGAAGGTACGCAGTTGCTCGTCACCGCCGAGGGAGCGGTTGACCAGGGCGCAGACCGCGCTGGAGTCCAGGCCGCCGGAGAGCATGGAGGAGATCGGCACGTCCGCCGTCACCTGTCGCCGGATGATGTCCTCCAGCATCTCGCGCACGGTCCGCTCCGTGGTGGCAAGGTCGTCCGTGTGCTCGCGGGGGGTGAAGTTCCAGTACCGGGCGCGGCTGACGCCCGCGCGCGAATAGCGGACCACCTCGCCCGGGATCACCTCACGGGTGTGCCGGAACACCGACAGGCCCGGCGTGGGGGTGAAGGACAGCGCCTCCAGCAGGCCGGCCCGGTCCACGACCGGGTCGACCAGTCCTGTGGTGAACAGCGCCTTGGGCTCGGAACCGAAGGCGAAGCCGTCCGGCGTCTCGGCGTAGAACAGCGGATAGATGCCGAAGCGGTCGCGGATCAGGACGAGTTCCTCGCGCCGCACGTCCCACACGGCGAAGGCGAACATGCCGCGCAGCCGTTCGGCGCAGGCCGGGCCCCACTCCTCGTAGGCGCGCAGCACCACCTCGGTGTCGCTGCGGTCGCGGAACCGATGGCCGCGGCGGCGCAGTTCGTCGCGGAGTTCGGCGAAGTTGAAGACCTCGCCGGTGTAGCTCAGGACGACGGTCTCGCGGCCGGCCTCGTCCGTCGCGACGGCGGGCTGGTGGCCGCCCTCCAGGTCGACCACGGCCAGCCGGCGGGGCACGAACAGCGCCCGCGGGGAGGACCAGTCGCTCACTTCGTCCGGACCGCGCAGAGCGAGCGCGCCACGCATCGACTCGGCCAGGTCGGGGCGGTGCGAGAGGTCTTGGGTGAAGGAGACGAGGCCGACTATGCCGCACATGGAAAAGCGCTCCCAGCGTCGCAGTCCCCGCGTGGGCCTCGGATCAAGGCGGGTGCGAGGACCCGGGGGTGAAAGACGGTGTTGGAGAACGAGGATCACGCGTGGCGCCCCGCACGTCACCCCGGATGGCAGCTAGTTGCCAGGTCTCGTGTTCCGGCTTCCGGATGCGCTTGTCGCGCGCGGAAGGTCTTCGGGAGAACCCGAAGTTGGAGAGTGCATGTCCGAACCCACCCACGAAGCCCCTCGCACCGAGCCGACGGCGCGTCTGCGTCCGGTGCTCGACAGGATCGTGAGCTACAAGCCGGGCGGGCCGGTGCGCTCCCCCGACGGGCGGTCGTATCCGCTGGCGTCGAACGAGTCCCCCTACGAGCCGCCGCCCGCGGTGGTGAAGGCGATCGGCGCGGCCGCGCTGGGCGTGCACCGCTATCCGGACGACGCCGCCACCGAGCTGATCGCCGAGATCGCCCGGCATCTCGGTGTCGCCGAGGACGCCGTCGCGGTGGGGTGCGGTTCGGTCGGGATCTGCCAGATGCTGCTGGAGGCCGTCGCGGAGCCGGGGGCCGAAGTGCTGTACGCGTGGCGGTCGTTCGAGGCGTATCCGCTCCTCACCGCGCTGTCGGGCGCCACGTCCGTGCAGATTCCGCTGCGGGACGGCGTGCACGACCTCGCCGCGATGGCGGACGCCCTCACCGAGCGGACGCGTCTGGTCTTCGTCTGCAACCCGAACAACCCGACCGGAACGGCGGTGCACCGGGCCGAGCTGGCGTCCTTCCTCGACCGGGTGCCGGCCGACTGCCTGGTGGTCCTCGACGAGGCCTATCGCGAGTACGTCCGTGACGAGCGCGTGCCCGACGGGCTCACCCTGCTGGCGGGCCGGCCCAACGTGCTGGTGCTGCGCACCTTCTCCAAGGCCTACGGCCTGGCCGGGCTGCGCGTCGGCTACGCGGTGGGCGACCCGGCGCTGATCGCGGGCGTCCGCAAGGCCCACCTCCCCTTCAGCGTCAACAGCGTCGCCCTGGCCGCAGCGCTCGCCGCGCTCGGGTCGGAGGCGGAGCTGATGGCCCGGGTGGAGTCCACGGTCCAGGAACGCGGACGCGTCCGCGCGGCGCTGATCGAGCAGGGCTACTCGGTACCCGCCGGCGAGGCCAACTTCCTCTGGCTGGAGCTGGGCGACCGGTCCGCCGCCTTCGCCGCCGCCTGCGCGGCCGCGGGCGTGGCCGTGCGGGCCTTCGCCGGCGACGGGGTCCGTGTGTCGATCGGCTCCCCCACGGAGAACGACGCGTTCCTCACGGCAGCGGCCGCCTTCACCGGCCGGCACGGCTGACCCCCGCCGGCCGGCGGGCCCCGCACGGCGCCGCCGCGCCACGGGCCCGCCGGCACGGCCGCCTCAGGCGCGTGCCGCCTTGCGCAGCGGCACGGTGGGGTCGGCGGCGAGGTCCGGGTCCAGCGTGGTTCCGGCCTCGATCAGCCGGCGGCCCTGGACCATGTCGCGCGGACGGTCGACGGTCAGCAGGGCCGTCGGCCGGTCGCCGGTGAACCAGAGCACGGCCCAGTCGGGGTCGTCGGGAGAGCCGCGCAGCACCATCCGTTCGGCGGCCTGGTGATGACCGGCGTACTGCACCATCCGGCCGAACTGCTCCGACCAGAAGTACGGTGCCGGGTCGTACGCGGCGTCCTGGCCCAGCAGCGCGGCGGCGGCGACGTCGGGAGCGTTGAGGGCCGTGTCCCAGTGCTCGACCAGGAGCCGTCGCCCGTAGCGCGCCGACCACCAGGCGGCGCAGTCCCCCACCGCCACCACCTCGGGCCGGGACGTGCGCAGCGAGCCGTCGACGACGATCCCCCGGTCGAGCTCCAGCCCCGAACCCTCCAGCCAGGCGACCTCCGGGCGGGCGCCGATGCCGGCCACCACCGCGTCGGCCGGCAGGAACTCCCCGTCGGCCGTGGTCAGTCCGCCGGGGTCGACCGAGACGACCTTGACCCCGCACCGCAGTTCGACGCCCGCCTCGGCGTACCAGCCGGCGGTCAGTGCGCCGACCTGGCTGCCGAGCACCCCGGCCAGCGGGGCGTCACCCGCCTCCAGCACGGTCACCCGGCAGCCGCGCCGGGCCGCCAGTGTGGCCACCTCGGCCCCGATCCAGCCCGCGCCGACCATCACCACCCGCGCGCCCTCGTGCAGGGCGGCCCGCAGCACCCGCGCGTCGTCCACCGTCCGCAGGACGTGCTGGGGTCCGGTGCCGGGCAGCCTCACCGGCGCGGCACCGGTGGCGATCACCAGCCCGTCGAAGTCCAGCGGTCCGGCGGACGTCCGCAGCACCCCGCCGGGCCGGTCCGGGTGCGGGCGCAGTTCCTCGGCGCGGTGCCCGAGCCGGGGCACACAGCCCAGCCGTGCCCAGTCGACGGGGAACGTCGTGTCCCCGCTCTCTCCGGACAGCACGGCCTTCGACAGCGGCGGCCGGTCGTAGGGTTCGTGGATCTCCGCCCCCACGAGGGTCAGTTCCCCGGCGAAGCCCCGCTCGCGCAGTGCCTCGACCGCACGCAGCCCGGCGAGACCGCCACCGACGACGATCACCTTCTTCATCGGTCCAGCTCCCGTTCCTGCTTGTCGATGGTGTCCTCGGCCGCGGCCACCGCCTTCGCCAGCGCCCGCTTGACCGGTATGCCGAGTTGCCGCGCCGCCGCGGCCACGTCCTCGTACTCCGGCTGGACGTTGACGACGCGCCCCCGGTATGAGCCGACCTTGACCCGGATGGCGGCACCGGCCACGTCGACGGTGACGAACGCCCGCTCCAGTTCGCGCTTGGCCACCGGGTACTCGCGCAGCCCGAGGGTGGGCGTCTCGGTCAGCACGGTCTCCCGGACGGCCGGCAGCAGCGCGGGCGGGCAGAGGACCGACAGTGTGTGCGCGGGTCGTCCCTTCTTCATCAGGATGGGGGTGAGCCAGGCGTCGAAGGCGCCGGCGTCCATCAGCCGGGCCAGGACCCGCGGCCAGATCCGCGGGTCGAGGTCGTCGACGTTGGTCTCGACGATCACCGCCTCCCGGGCCGCCGGTGCGGGCCCCCGCTCCTCGCCGAGGACCACCCGTACGACGTTGGGGACGCCCGGCAGATCCCGGGTGCCGGCGCCCGTGCCGGTGCCGAGCACCCGCAGCGGGGGCAGACCGCCCCACCCCGAGCAGAACTCCAGCACGAGTGCGGCGCCGGTCGGGGTGCACATCTCGAAGGGCAGGTCACCGGAGTGCGCCGGTGCCCCGTGATCGGCGAGCAGCCGCAGCACCGCCGGCACCGGCACCGGGATCTCCCCGTGGGCACTGCGGGTACGGCCGCCGCCCAGGGTCAGGGGGGTCGCTGTCGCCGTGCCGATACCCAGCTCATGGAAGGCCGCGCAGGCACCGACCACGTCCCCGATCGCGTCGAGCGCGCCGACCTCGTGGAAGTGGACGTCGTCGACGGCGATGCCGTGCACGGCCGCCTCGGCGTGCGCCAGCCGGGAGAAGACGGACAGCGCCGACTGCCGCACGGGCTCGGGCAGTTGTGCCTCCGCCAGCTGTGTCCGGATGGACCGCCAGGTGCGGTGCGGGGGCTGGACGGCGGTGTCCACGTGCACCTTCGTCGCGGCCAGTCCGCAGCGTGTGACCTGCTCCGTCCGCAGGGTGATCGCACCGGGTGCGACCGCCTCGACGGCCCGCCGGACAGCCACCGGGGAGGCTCCGGCGTCGATCAGGGCTCCCAGGAGCATGTCCCCGGACGCCCCGGACGAGCAGTCGAACCAGGCGGTGGTCCGCGTGCTCATGCGCTCACCGGCCCCGGCTCGGCCACCCGGGCCCGCACCATGCGGCGGGTCATCCGGGCCGCCGCGACGGCCGCGCCGAACCCGTTGTCGATGTTGCACACCAGCACACCGGGGCCGCACGAGTTGAGCATGGTGAGCAGCGGCGCGATGCCGCCCAGGGCGCTGCCGTAGCCGACGCTGGTGGGCACCGCCACGACCGGCACGCCGACCAGCCCGGCGACCACGCTGGGCAGGGCGCCGTCCATGCCGGCGACCACGATCAGACAGTCCGCGGCGTCCAGTTCGTCCCGCACCGCGATGACCCGGTGGATGCCGGCCACACCGACGTCGCGCACCTGGCCGGTGGCGCAGCCGAACTCGGCCGCGACGAAGGCGGCCTCACGGGCCACCGGTTCGTCCGAGGTCCCGGCGCTGACCACCAGGACCCTGCCGCCGGAGTCCGCCGGCTCGCCGAGGGCGGCGCAGCGGGCCACCGGATCGATCCGCGCGTCGGGGAACGCCTCGCCGATCGCCCGCAGCGCCTCGTCCGTCAGCCGGGTCGCCAGCGCCGAGCGGTGTCCCGGCTGTTCCCGCAGCGCCCGGAGCAGGGCGACGTTCTGGTCCGGGGTCTTGCCCGCGCCGTAGACGACCTCGGGGTCGCCGGTGCGCAGGGCGCGATGGGTGTCCAGGCGGGCGAAGCCGAGGTCCTCCGCGCCGGTTCCGGCACCGCCGCCCAGCGGTCCGCGCACCAGCGTCGACAGCGCCTCGTCGGTCGTCGCCGTGCCCGCGGACACCCGCTCCAGCAGGGCCCGCACCTCGTCACGATCCATGGCTCGGCCGCTCCTCGTCCGTCCCGGTCCCCGAGTTCTCGTTGAGAGAGCCGGACCGGAATCCGCGCGGGTCGACGTCCACGGCGGCGAAGCCCGCGCGCCGTACGGAGTCCAGCGCGTCCGCGCAGGCCAGTACGGCGGCCACCGCGGACCGGTCGACCTGGATCAGGGCCCGCTCGCCGAGGTCACGCACCCTCAGGTCGTAGCTGTCGATGCCCGCGCGCCGCAGACTGGCCCGCAGCGACCGCTCGGCGTCGTCGATCCGGGCCAGCCGCTCCCGGGTGATGCCCAGTCCGTAGGCGACCCGGCTGGACAGACAGGGCGAGGCCGGTTTGTCCCAGGTCGGCAGGGACCAGGCCCGGCTCACCGCGCGGACCTGGTCCTTGGTCAGTCCGGCGTCGGCCAGCGGGGTGACCACGCCGTGCCGGGCGGCGGCGCGGATACCGGGGCGGAACCGGTCCACCCGGTCGTCCGCGTTGGTCCCGGTCGCCACGTGCGCGAAGCCCTGCTCGGCGGCGAGCGCGATCAGCCGTCCGGCCAGCTCGTCCTTGCAGAACCAGCAGCGCGCGGGCGAGTTCTCCCGGTATCCGTCCGAGTCCAGCTCGTGGGTGGGGACGAAGATGTGGCGCGCGCCGATGTCCCGGGCGATGTCCTGGACCGCGGCGCGCTCGGTGCGCGACAGGCTGGCCGAGTCGCCGGTGGCGGCGAGCACCCGGTCCGGGCCGAGCGCGCGCAGTGCGGCCGCCAGCAGCAGTGCGGAGTCGGCGCCGCCGGAGAACGCCACGATCACCGAGCCCAGGGCGGTCAGCTCCGCGTGGAGTGCGTCGAGCCGGTCGGCCGGCAGCTCGGGCGGGACATCGGCGCGCGGGGCCGGTTCGCGTGTCGGTGTCACTCGATCTCCAGCGCGGACAGCATCGGGCGGAGCTTCGCGCGGGTCTCCGCGTACTCCACCGCGGGGTCGGAGTCGGCGACGAGACCGCAGCCGGCGTACAGCGACGCGGAGGCCCCGGCCAGCAGGGCGGAGCGGATGGCGACGGCGAACTGCCCCTGTCCGGACGGATCGGCCCAGCCCACCACGCCCGCGTACCAGCCGCGGTCGAAGCCCTCGTTGTCGGTGAGCCAGCTCAGCGCCTCCCGACGCGGCTGGCCGCCGAGCGCGGGCGTCGGATGCAGCCCCTCCACGAAGTCGAGGATGCCCGTGCCGCTGTCCGCGCCCAGTCTCCCGCAGACCTTGGTGGACAGGTGCTGCACATGGGCGAGCTTGACCACGCGGGGCGGTGTCTCGGCGGTGACCTCGACGCACCCGTCGGCGAGCGCGTCCCGCAGCATCTGGACGACGACGTCGTGCTCGTGCTGGATCTTGGCGCTGTCGACCAGCTCGCGCTCGCGGGCCGCGTCCTCCTCGGGCGTGCCGCCGCGGGGGGTGGTTCCGGCCAGCCCCAGGGCGTGTACGTCGCGGCCCTCGACGCGGACCAGGTACTCGGGGGTGGCGCCGAGGAAGGTGTACTCGTCGTGGCCGACCGCGAAGACGGTGGTGCCGGGGTCGGCGGCCAGCAGCCGGTCGGCCGCGGCCGGTATGTCGAAGGCGGCGGACGCGGTGACCTGCACCTCGCGTGCCAGGACCACCTTCTCGAAGTCCCCGGCGCGGATCCGGCCGGTGGCGCGGCGGACCAGGTCCCGCCAGTCCTCGGCGGTCGGCTTCTCGGTGCTGTGCCAGGTGCGCTGTGCCGTCGGCGTCGTCGGCACGCCGGGCTCGTCCTCGGCGGCGAGGTACAGCTCGGCGATCCGGCCGAGTTCCTTGGCCGCCTGCTCCGGGTCGTCGTCCCGGGTCAGGACGGCGTTCAGGCGCAGTTCGGCCGGGCCCGGACGGTCACCGGCGTCGGCCGCTCGGGAGCGGAGCTGGAACGCGGGCACCCAGACCAGGGTGTCGGGCAGCGGCCCTTCCGGTCCGGTGCCGTCGGGGCTGAACGCGAACCCGCCGATCGCCAGCGGGCCGTCGCCCGAGGGCTGTGCGGGGTCGGCGGTACCGCCGTGGACCAGGTCGTGCGAGAGCTGTGCCCAGGCGGACCGTACGGACCGGACGCGAGCTGTGCCCCGGCCCGGCAGCTCGTGTGCCGTGTCGAGGGCGACGACGCAGCCCTGGTCCCACGCCGAGCGCCACAGCAGGGAGCGCCGGGTCAGCGGGCGGGCACTGCGCCATACCGCCATCGGGTCGACGGCCGGCAACGGTTTCGCCCAGCTGACGAGCACCGGGCGGCCGTCCCGTCCGGCCCGCGCGTGGCCCTCGCGGCAGGTGTCGAGCAGACTCGAGCGGTCGGTGTCGTCGAAGTCGCCGGCCGCCGCTGCCTCGGTGGGGGCCGCCATGTCTAGTACACCCCTTCGACGACGCTGGAGCCGCCGTCCACGGTGAGGGGCTGGACGTCCGCCAGCCCGTCCTGCGGGTAGCGCGAGGTCGGTTCGACGCGGATGACGGAGTCGCGCTCCAGGGTCCAGGGCAGCAGCAGGTCCCGGGTGACCAGGGAGATCCTGGCCTGGCCGCGCTCGCCGTAGCCGACCGGTACGACGGGGTTGTCGGGGTCGACGACCGTCACCCGGCTGAAGGGGTGGAAGGGCACGAAGACGCAGCCCTCGCCGCCCGCGCCGGTGTCCGGTCCCCCCTGGCCGCCCGGGCGCTGCGGGGCGATGCCCATCATGGTGTTGCCGTACAGGCCCACGACCGGCGTGTCCGGGAAGATCTCCTCCTCGAAGGCGCGCAGGGTCTCGGGGCTGACGCTGGTGCCGGCCCAGATGATGCCGCGCACCTTGCGCTGGACGAGGTCCAGCAGCTTCTCGTCGGCGGCCAGCGCCTCCAGCACCGGGGGTGTGGCGAAGAGGACGGAGACGGGCTGGGTGGAGAGCACGTCCTGGGCCTGCGCCAGGATGTGGCGCACATAGCGGCCGGCCTCGTCACGCCGGCCTTCCTTGACCGCCTTCTTCACCCAGCGCGGGTCGAAGTCGATGTAGTGGCAGAACGTGCGGCGCAGCTGGGCCAGGAGTCCGACGGAACGGCCGACGATGTGCGGCCCCGTGGGGCCGATGTGCAGCCAGTGGCCCGCGTCCTCGCCGGGGATGCCGTGTTCGGCGAGCACCTCGCTCACCCACAGCACGCCGTTGCGCCGGGACCTCGACTCCACGATGCGCTTGGGCCGGCCGGTCGTGCCGCCGCTGTCGAACACCTGGAAGTCCCAGCCCGCGCGGTCGATTCCGACCGGCACCAGCTCGTCGACGGGTACGTCCCGCCACTCCTCGCTGACGTCCGGGAACCGGTCCAGATCCGCCCAGGTGCGGATGTCGGTCAGCGGATCGAAGTCGAGCCGCGCGGCACGCTTCACCCAGAACGGCGAGCCGGTCGCCGGGGAGAAGTGCCACCGCATCGCGGCCTGGACGAAGTCGTCGGGCGCGAGATCCGCGCCGAAGGGCTCTGCCGTGCTGTCGATCATGTCTTCCTCCAGAGAGGGGTGACCAGGGGAGAGTGCGAAGGGAGGGGCGGGTGAGGGAGAGGCCGCCGACGGCAACGGCGCTGGGGCGGGCCAGGGCCGGGCTCGGTGCGGGGTCCACGCGGCGCGGCGCCGCGACCGGGCCCGGGGCTCCCCGCGCCCGGCGAGCTGTGCCGAGCCGATCCGAGCTGTGCCGAGCTGTGCCGATGCGAGCCGTGCGGAGCCGTGTCGACGCGGCATCGAGTCGGCTCGCGGCCGGTCGACGTACGGTCCGCGTGGGCGAGCCGGGCCCGTCCGCCGGTCCCGGGCCGGGCGGACGGACGGGGATCAGGAGAGACGCGGCCGGCCCCGGGTGGGAACGGGGCCGGCCGCGATCAGTCGGTCAGACCGAGGCCAGGGAGGGGGCGGACGCCGGCGCCAGGGTGCGGCCGACCGCTTCCACCACCGGACCGAGACGGCTCATCAGCGTGGTGAACTGCTCCCCGCTGAGCGCCTGCGCCCCGTCGCACAGCGCGCTGCGCGCGTCGGTGTGCACGTCGACGATCAGACCGTCCGCACCTGCCGCCGCGGCGGCCAGGGACATCGGCGCGACCAGGTGCGGCCGGCCGGTGCTGTGGCTGGGATCGACGATCACCGGAAGATGAGTGATCCGCTTCGCCTCCGCCACCGCGCTGAGGTCGAGGGTGAACCGGGTGCTGCGGTCGTAGCTGCGAATCCCCCGCTCGCACAGCACGACATCCCCGTTGCCCGCGTGCATGACGTACTCGGCGGCGAGCATCCACTCCTCTATCGTGGCGGCCATCCCGCGCTTGAGCAGCACCGGCTTGCCCGCGGCCCCGGCCTCCCGCAGCAGTTCGAAGTTCTGCATGTTGCGGGTGCCGATCTGCAGCATGTCGCTCTCCTCGGCGACACACTCCACGTCCTTCGGCGTGACCACCTCGGTGACGACCGGCAGCCCCGTGCGCGTGCGCTGCTCCGCGAGGAGGGTCAGCCCGGCCAGGCCCAGGCCCTGGAAGCTGTACGGGGAGGAGCGGGGCTTGAAGGCTCCGCCGCGCAGCATCACCGCACCGCCGGCCACGACCACGTCCACGGCCGCCGTCATCTGCTCGCGGGTCTCCACCGCGCAGGGCCCGGCGATCACGGCGAACCCGGGGCCGCCGATCACCGTCTCCGCGCGGGAACCCACGGTCACCCGGGTGCCCTCCTCGCGGAACGCCCTGCTGGTGAGCCGCTGCGCGCCGGGGACGACCGCCACGCGTTCGACGCCCGGCGACTTCTCCAGCCGGCTCGTCAGTTCCTGTGTACCGCTGCCTTCCGTAATGACGGTCACGGTGTCGTGCACGACTGCGGAGACGGCGGAGAGGTCCTCTTCGTGGAGTATCTGAATTACGGCGTTTACCTGTTCGCGAGTTGCACTCGGATCGAACATCACAATCACTGGCGGGCACCTTCCATGGGGGCCGTCGTTCATGTTCTGGATTCAGAAGCCGCCGCAAGCTAACGCGAACATTTCTGGCACTGCAACTCGTTTCCAGCATGGTCAACATAGCCCAGACAATGAGCCACCGGGGGCTTTTCGCGTGTTCCTGTCAGGAAGCTGCCAACGAAGCATCCGAATGGCATCTATTTCCGGCCAACAACTTCCGGACAGTAGTTTACGAATCTCTCATTCCACTTAGTCTTCGCAGGTCAGAGGCGGTATGGCAAACAGATTGAAAACAGTGGGCGGCGCAACGAATAGCACTTGCCATGGCGGAAACCTGTCCGTAAGGTCACCTGGGCGCCCTGCCCGCCGCCGCATCGACAGCGCGCGTTCGAGCCTCTTCACTGGCGCCCAGAACACATCGAACCGATAGCCCCCGCAAAGCCGGAACAAGGGAGCCAGATCATGCAGATGATTGACATCAGCCAGGGCTGGTACGAGGGAATGCCGTCCTACGACGCACCCTGGTACCCGGAATTCGGAATCCGCCGGGCCATGACCCCGGAGACCGATCCGGCGCGCGGCGGCCGCACTTTCTCGGACCTCCAGATTTTCCCGCACAACGGCACCCACGTGGAATCGGGTTACCACTTCTTCGAGGACCGCGAGAAGATCGACGAGGTCCCCCTGGAAACCTTCGTCGGCCGCACCTGCGTCGCGGACCTCTCCTACAAGGGCGACCTCGACCCGGTCACCGGTGAGGACCTGGAGAAGGCGCTGCGCGACGTGTGGCAGCCGGGCGACCGCCTGCTGGTCCGCACCGACCACCCCAACCGCTACCTGGGCCGGCCGGACTACTGGGACAACCCCCCGTACCTCACCCTGTCCTCCGCGGACTGGATGGTGGACAACGGCGCCTCCCTCGTCGGCATGGACTGCATCACCGAGCGCCCCTCCGACCGGAGCGGCCAGGTGCACCGCCGCCTGCTGTCCGCCGGGATCCCGATCCTGGAGAACATCCAGAACCTCGACAAGATCACCAACCGGGTCGTACAGCTGATGGCCCTGCCGATCAAGATCTCGGACGTGGAGGCGGCCCCGGCCCGCGCCGTCGTCTTCGACGGATGGCAGTTCTGACGCGCAGACAGTTCTGACGAACAGTCGTCACAGGTACGAGGTCAGGTACGAGGTCAGGGAGTTGTCATGACGGGGGACCGCACGCCGGTCGCGCTCACCAGAACCGAGTCCGATACGACCGCTTCGGTCGACCGGGCGGTCGAGGAGGCTCTGGACCTGCTCGGCGATCCGCTGCGGGACGTGGGCAAGGGCGACCGGGTCGTCATCAAGCCCAACATGTTCCAGCGCAAGCCGGGGTTCAGAACCAGCCCCGAACTCCTGCTCGCCGTGGCGAAGCGGGCCTCGGCGCGCGGCGCCGAGGTCTTCGTGGCGGAGCGCACCCATGTGCTCAAGGAGATACTCGACGGCAGCCCCCTGCACCGCTACGCGCAGGTGGTGAGCTTCGACGACCGGCCGCTGCGCGTGGTGCAGGTCCCGGGCGCCACCTCGCTGCGGGTGCCGGTGGCGATGCCCGACCTCGTCACCGACTGCGACTTCTTCATCGGCGCCCCCCAACTGCGCACGCACTCCAGCGTCGTCCTCACGAACGCGATGAAGAACCTGGTGGGCCTGTTCCCCGGGTTCACCACCCGGATCGTCCACATGGCCGGCGTCGAGGAGTCGATCGTCGACCTCAACCTGCTCCGCCCGCAGCACCTCGTGGTCTGCGACGCCATCACCGTCATCGAGGGCAACTACCCGATGGCGGGCAGCACCCGCGCGGTGGGCCTGGTCGCCGCCTCGCGCAACGCCGTCGCCCTGGATGTCACCATGGCCGCGGTCGCCGGGGTCGAGACCTGGGAACTCGCCTATCTGCGGGACGCCCACCGCCGCGGCCTGGGACCGGGCGACCTGCGGGACATCGAGGTGCGCGGCGCCTCCGTCGCGGAGGTCGCGTTCAAGCTCGACCGCGCCCCGGTCGACCTCACCCCGCCCCGGGAAGGCATCCACATCCACGCCGACACGGCGTGCGAGGACTGCCGCCGCTGGCTGGCCGCCGCCCTGCACCTGCTCCGCGACGAGCTGCTGCGTCACCCGGGAGAGCTGACGATCGTGTCCGGCCCCATGGAACGGCTTCCCGAACCGCGGGGTGCGGTGGTCCTGGTGGGCAACGCCATGTACGAGCACCGCGAAGCCGGCGTCTACCTGGAGGGCTGCCCGCCCCGGGCGATCCAGACGGCCGGACTGCGCCATGCGATGGGCCATTCCGTCACCGACCAGGAACGCACCCAGTTCCGGGTCCCGTCGCACGACGGACCGGACACCGAGGGTCTGCCCTGGCCGGCACCCGAGGAGTTGATCTGAGATGTTGCCGTCCATACCGGTGCTCCGAGGCGGTCAGGAGCGGACCTCGCGCGACACGCGTGTCCTGCGCGACGTGCACGGCGCACCGCTCGCCGAGGTCCACGAGGCTCCCGCCCTGGTGACGAAGCTGACGGTGCGGGCCATGCGTCAGGCCTCGCCGACGGCCCGCGACGAGCGACTGGCGGTGCTCGCCGAGGCCGGCCGGCTGTTCGCCAAGGGCACGCCGGGCGGGCAGACACCCGAGGAGTACTGCCGGATCCAGTCGCTGGCCTCCGGCGTTCCCGTGTCCGTGGCCCGGGCCACGCTCGACCGCATCGGCAACGACTGCGCGCTGCTCGGTGAGGTCGTCGGCCGGCAGGCTCCGGTGGGAGCCGGCCGCACCGCCCGCTGGGTGCGTCGCGGCCGGGTCTTCGGCGTGGTGGCCCCCAGCAACCACCCGGCGACGCACGGCGCCTGGCTGCAGGCCGTGGCGATGGGCTACCAGGTCGCGGTACGGCCGGGCACCCGGGACCCGATCACCCCGCTGCGCCTGGTCCGGGCGTTGCTCGAAGCGGGCCTGGACCCGGAGGGCATCGCCCTGCTGCCGGGCAGCCACGCCTCGGCCGACGCGCTCGTGGACGCGGTCGACCTGGCTCTGGTCTACGGCGGCGAGGACACGGTCGCCCGGATGCGGGGCAACGACCGGGTCCTGGTGCGCGGCCCCGGACGCAGCAAGGTCCTCGTGGACGGTCCGCTGGACGACGCCACGCTCGACCACCTCGTCACCGAGATCGCCGCGGACGGCGGCGTGCGCTGCACCAACGCCACCGCCGTGCTCACCAGCGGCGACCCCCGGGAACTGGCCGAGGCCCTCGCGGAGCGGCTCGCCCGGCTGCCGGTGCACCCGGTCACCGACGACCGGGCGGTCCTGCCGGTGCGGCCCCTGCGGGAGGCGGAGGCTCTCAGGGCGGCGATCGACAGGTCGCTGGACGGTGCGGTCGAGGTGACGGCCCGTCACTACGGCGACGGTCCGCTGGGCGCGGTCGGCTCGAACGCGGCGGCGCTGCGACCGGCGGTGCTGCGCGTGGATCGCTCCGACCACCCAGGGCTGGGCGTGGAACTGCCGTTCCCCTGCGTGTGGGTGGCGCCCTGGCGCCGTGCGGAGGGGGTGGGACCGCTGGACGACTCGCTGGCTCTGACCCTGCTCACCGACGACACCGCACTCGTCCAGGAGGCCCTGGACTCCCCCGGCGTCCGCACCGTGCTGCACGGCCGGGTTCCCGGCTGGTGGAAGGACCCCTTCCTGCCCCACGACGGATACCTGGGGCAGTTCCTCCAGGAGGCACGCGGCTACGCCGCTTCGTGAGGCCGCCGCCCGTCCGGCGTCCGCACGGCAATTCCGAACATTCCCGAGGTGATTGAGACATGTCTGCTGCCTGCCCCGACCTCCCGGTCGTCGTCCTGCCCGAGAACCAGCTGGTGCGTGCCCGCACCCGTCCCGCCGTCCCGGTCGAGTCCGCCCTGACGGAGACGGTCGAGGCCCTGCTCAGCCTGCGCGCCGAACTGCTGAACCCGGCCGGAGCGGGCGGTTCGCTGCAGGACGCGGCGGACGCGGCGGTGAAGCGGGCCGACCGCCTCGCCGCCGTGGCCCGCCTCGCCCCGATGGACACCGCCTCGCTGGTCCCGATCGTCCCCAACCACGAGTACTTCGGGGTGCGGACGGCGCCCGTCGACGACGCCCGCCTCGTCTGCGAGGTGACGACGATCGTCGCGCGTGCGCTCACCGACCTGTGCGAGGCCCGGCTGGACCTCAACGACCAGGCGGCGGAGGTCCTTTCGATGGTCCAGGTCCTCGCGGGCCTGGCTCCGGCCGACGCCCCGCGGGCGGCGGAGGAGGCCGACGGCGGTGCCGAGCCGCCCGCCCCGTACGCCGTGGGCCGCGACGAACTGACCCGGTGGGTCATCACCCACCACTTCTACTTCGTGCTCAACCTCGCCGCCGCGGACGCCGTCTCCCGCGCGACGGCGGCGCTGAAGGAGTCGGACCGGGAAACCGCCCGCGCCGCCCTCGACGAGGCCACCGTGTACGTCCGCGGGTTCACGGCGGCCATGATGCACTCCGGTGACATGTCGGCGCCGTGCTACGACGCGATGGTCCGCCCGACCATGCAGCCGCCGGCCGTGCCGGTGGCCCTCACCGGCCGCACGCAGCCGGAGCACAAGGCCTTCCGCAAGGCGATGCGCACCCTGGTCAAGGTGTCCGCGGAGCCCTTCGCGGAGCTGGCCGAGACCGACGCGGAGCTGGCGCTGGCCCGCGACGCCCTGCTGGAGGCCGACCTCCAGGACATCGAGCGGCACATCGCCGTCACCGCGGCCCTGGTCGGCGACGACCGCTCCATCGTGCAGGGGGAGGCTTCCGCCGAGAGCGCGATCGCCGTACTGCGCACCATGCGTCACACCCGCGCGGAGACGTACCGGGGGCTGATGCGGTTCGGCGACCCGGTCACGCTGGTCGAGGCCTGACCGGCCCGAGCAGCCCCGTCCCGTCAGAAATCTGTGCGGCGCCGGGCCCGTCGGCCCGGCGCCGCCTACCTGGGAGGTTCCTGTAATGGCTCCGCGCATCGCCTTGTTGGGCGGCCGGCTCAACGTGCTGAAGTCCGCCTCGGACCTGGGCTGCGAAGTGGTCCTCGTCCACACACCGGGGAGGTACGACACCGACGCCGCCGCGCGGTACTGCGTGGACGTGGTCGAGGCCCCCCTGGCCGACGAGGAGGCGGCCGTCGCCGCGGGCCGCGCGCTGTTCGCCCGGCAGCCGGTGGTCCGCTTCTTCTCGCCCAGCGAGCTGGGCCTGGTCCCCGCCGCCCGGTTGAACGAGGAGTTCGGTCTCGGCGGCAACTCCGTGCACACCGTACGACTGCTCAAGGACAAGTCCGCGATGCGCCGGCGGCTGGCCGAGGTCGGGCTCTCCCCGGTGCGCTTCAGGGTGGTGCACAGCGCGGCGGAACTCGCCGAGTTCCTCTCGGAGCTGGGCGGCCCCGCGATGGTCAAACCGCTGGACTACGGCGGTAGCGCCCACGTCCACCGGGCCGAGGCCGCCGCCGATGCCGCCGGGATCTGGGAGAAGGCGGAGGCGGCGGGCCGTGACCGCATGCTGGCCGAGGAGTTCCTGGTCGGCCACGAGGTCAGTGTGGAGGCGTTCACCGACGACGGCGCGCACACGGTCGTCGCGGTGACCGACAAGCTGCTCGGCGCCGGCGGTTTCATCGAGGCGGGTCACTCCGTTCCGGCCCGTGTCGACGAGGCCACCCGGCAGGAGATCGTCGAGCTGACGACGCGGTTGCTGGACGCGGTCGGGCTCGTGGAGGGGCCCTCGCACACCGAGATCATGATCACCGGTTCCGGGCTGCGGATCATCGAGTCCCACAACCGCGCGGGCGGCGACAGCATCCCCGAACTGGTGCGGCAGGCCTACGGCGTGGACCTGGTGCGCAGCGCGGTCGCGGTACCGCTCGGCATCGAACCGTGGCAGCCCGAGGTTCCCCCGGCCGTCGCCGGGTCGGCCATCCGGTTCGTGCCCGCGGAGCCGGGTGTGGTGACCGGCGTCGAGGTGTCCGACGACATGCCCGAGGGTGTCACCCTCGATGTGAAGGCCCGGCCGGGCATGGTCGTGCCGCCGCTCACCTGGTCCGTCGACCGGGTCTGCGGCCAGGTGATCGCGGTCGGCACCGACGCTGCCGACGCCGCCGCGCGCTGCGACAAGGCCGTGGCCGGCATCCGGATCACGACCACCCCCGAGACCACCGTCGCCGGTGAGGCAGGAGAACGAGCGTGACCACCGCTTCCCGTACGGTCGTCATCGTCGACGCCTTCGCGAGCGCGCGCTGCCTGGCCCCGCTGTTCCGGGCCCGTGGCTACGACTGCGTTCACGTGCAGAGCACTCCGACGATTCCGGCGGCGTACGCGCCGAGCTTTCAGCCGCAGGACTTCGTCGACAACATCGTGCACGACGGGGACGTGGCCGAGACCGTCGCCGCCATCGCCCGGCATGCCCCCGTCGGTCTGCTGGCCGGCATCGAGCGGGCGGTCGTCCTCGCGGACGAGCTGGGCGAGGAGCTGGGCCTGCCCACGAACGGCACCGCGCTCAGCGCCGCCCGCCGCGACAAGTTCCTGATGATCGAGACGGTCCGCGAGGCCGGTGTGCCCGGAATCGAGCAGATCCTGGTCTCCGACGCCGACACGCTGCTGAGCTGGTACGAGCAGTCCGGCGGCGGCCGTGTGGTGCTCAAGCCGGTGAGCAGCGCGGGCAGCGACGGCGTCCACTTCTGCGACGGACCCGCCGAGGTCCGCAAGGCGTTCGAGGCGCTGATCGGCACGAGGAGCGCGCTGGGCCAGGACAATCACGCGGTACTGGCCCAGGAGTACCTGGTCGGCGGCGAGTACATCGTCAACACCGTGAGCCGCGACGGCCGTCACCACGTCACCGACATCTGGAAGATGCACCACCTGAGCGCCAACGGGGTCAAGGACCTGCCGGCCGGTGCGGAACTGATGTCCCGGCACGGCGAGGAGCAGGACCAGCTGGCCGAGCACACCTTCCAGGTGCTCGACGCCCTGGGCATCCGCAACGGCCCGGCCCACACCGAGCTCAAGCTGACGCCGCAGGGCCCGCGTCTGGTCGAGACGGGCGCCCGGGTGTGCGGAGCCGACGTGCACGTGCCGACCGGAGCCGCGCTCGGGGAGAGCCAGCTGGACTGGGCCGTGGACGCCTGCGTCGACCCCGAGCGATTCCAAAAGCGCTGCGACACTCCCTACGAGGTGCGGCGGCACGCGCGGATCGTCAACATGGTCTCGCCGGGCGCCGGGACCCTCGTGTCGTATCCGAGGATGGAGGAACTCCGGGCGCTGGAGAGCTTCCACGACGTGCTGTACCGGGTGCGCCCCGGGGCGCCGGTCCATCGCTCGGTCGACGACTGGACCTTCCCGCTGCGGGTGTACCTGCTGCACCCGACGGCGGCCACTGTCGCCCGCGACGCCCTGACCACTCGGTACATGGACGGCGAGGGCTTCTACGAGATCGACTGACCCGGCCCTCGTGGAGGCGGGCCGCGGGAAGGGGCCGGGCGCGAGGTTCTCGCGCCCGGCCCCTTTTGCCTGCCGTGCCTCTCCCGTCGTACCGGTCGTCAGCCCGCCGGCTCGGCTTCCTCGTGCAGTACGGCGCCCGCGTGCGCGCCGCCCGCCGTGTTCACCACGACCTCACCGGAGTCCACGGTGGTCGCCCGGGCGAAGGCGCCGCCGTAGCCACTGGCCACGGTGAACACCCCCCACAGAGCCGTCCACGGCCTCAGTTCGCCGTCCTCGTCGGGGAACAGCTCCAGCGCCGGCCGGATCCTGCGCTGGATGACGTAGGGCCCGTCGAGCGCGGCGGTGATCTGCTCGCGCCACTCCTGTGCGCTCAGCCCGGGCGCCCAGCCGAGCACCACGCCGTTGCCGCCGGACATCAGGGTCGGCTTGAGCGCCAGGTCCTGCTGGTTCGCCAGGGCGTACTCGACCAGGTCCACGCGCTCGCCGCTCTCCAGCGTGACCTGACCCGGGCGGACCATACGGGTCCACGGCAGGATGCGGTCCAGACTGTCGCGTTCCGCCGCGCTGAACAGATGCCGGTTCCGCTCGTCCGAGAGCATCGCGAGCGCGCCCTTGCTGGCGTACGCGGAGCAGTCCATCGGCGTGAAGATCTTCACCTCACCCCGCTCGGCGGCATCCAGGACCGGATCCATCAGGGCCGGGGCCTCGGGCGACTCCAGCAGATCGGCGATCAAGAAGGTGCGGAAGACGATGTCCACCGGCCGCCGGCCCAGCCACACCCGGCCGTCGCGGACCTCCAGCTGGCCGATGTGGCAGGGGTGGGCCTCCAGCCCGAGCTCCCGCCAGCGCCCGCACAGCAGCTTCATGTACGGGATCATGTTGTCGTAGCTGCTCGGCCAGTCGGTGAGCGCGACCACGGGCTTGTCCTCGGGCCTGAAGCCGCTCTCCACGATGATGTTGTTCACCTGCTCGCGCAGGGTGTCGACGTATCCGAGCCCGCGCTCCTGTGCGAAGTCGGCCAGCACCGGGTGTTCGAGCAGGGCGCGGCACATGTCGGCGTTGTCCATGCCGCCGACGGCGCTGCCGATGTTGAGTTCGAGCAGCTTGAAGCCGCTGTCGTCGACATACAGGTCGGCCCGGGTCTGCCGGGTCAGCGACGGTCCCCGCCCGCGCATGATGGCCGAGACCTGGACCTCGGTCATGCCCACCGCCCGCGCGAACGCGGCGAGGTCGCCGCCGAACAGCCGGTCGGGGAGGCTGCCCAGCGCCGACAGCAGGTTCTCCAGGTCGGCGTGCAGCCGGATCCGCTCGTCGTGACCGAGGAAGAGCGGACGGGACAGGTACTTGCCCTTGTAGAACGTGTTGAGCAGCTCGGACTCCGGCTGCCTGCCCACCAACTCACCGGCCTTGGCGCCGCTTTCGGCGACTCTGGCCAGATACTGCGTCGTCAAGGAGACGCGATCCATGAACGGAACCCTTCCTCACTGCCGTCGGCATACCCGAACCGAAGCCTTGCGAACACCGCGTCCCGGGGCGAGCGTTCGGCAGGTTCCTGCCGGTCCTCACGCGCGCGGAGCCGGCTCCCGCGGGCGCCTGTCATGATCGTTGGCCATGACTCCTGACAGCGGCGCGGTGCGGCGGACCCTGAAACTCCAGGTCCTGGTCAACACGGTCGGCAACGGGATGTACATGACCGCGGGCGTCCTCTACTTCCTCCGCGTGACAGGGCTCTCGGCCGCGCAGGTGGGTGCCGGGCTCAGCGTCGCCGGTCTGGTCGCCTTGTCGGCCGGGGTGCCGGTCGGGCATCTGGCGGACCGCCGGGGAGCGCGCCGGGTCTATGCCGCGACCCTCGTCGCCAGTGGTCTGGGGATGGCCTCGTTCCTGCTGGTGCACGGGTTCTGGCAGTTCCTTGCCGTGGCGTGTCTGTGCGGTCTGGCGCAGAACGCGGGCGCGGCGGCCCGCGGGCCGATCGTCCGGGCGTACGGCGGTGAGCGCCCGCAGCGTTTCCGGGCACAGCTGCGGGTGGTGACCAACATCGGCATCTCGGCGGGGGCGGTGCTGGCGGGTGCCGTCGTGCAGGCGGACACGCGGACCGCGTACGTCCTGCTGATCGCCGGCAACGCGGTGTCGTTCCTGGCCGCCGCCGCGATGACGCTCGCGGTTCCGCCGCCGGCCCCCGTGCCGCCGGGACCGGCCGGGCCGAGCTGGACGGCGGCGTTGCGGGACCGTCCGTTCGTCCTGGTGGCCGCGCTGGACGGGATGATGAGCATCCAGTTCCGGGTGGTGACGGTGCTCTTCCCGCTCTGGGCGGTGACGCACACGGCCGCGCCCCGATGGATCGTCGGCGCCGGCATGCTGGCCAACACCGCGCTGGTGGTGGCGTGTCAGGTCCGGGCGGGCCGGGGCGTGGACAGCCCGTCCGCCGCGAGTGCCGCGATGCGCCGCGCGGGGCTGGCGTTCGTGCTGGCCTGCGGCGTGTTCGCGGGCGCCCAGGGAACACCGGGCTGGGCGGCGGCGCTGCTGCTCCTGGCCGGCATGACCGTGCACACGCTGGGGGAACTCTGGCACTCCGCCGCCGGGTTCGAGTTGTCCTACGCCCTCGCGCCGGACCACGCCACGGGCCAGTACCTGGGGCTGTGGGGCATGGGCATGGGCTTGGGCGGTGCGTTCGCGCCCGCGCTCCTGACCACCCTGTGTGTGTCCTGGGGCCGGCCCGGATGGGCGGTGGTGGGGGCCTTGTTGCTGTTCACCGGCCTGCTCTCGCCGGCGGCGACCCGGTGGGCGGTGCGCACCCGCCCCCGGGCCGGCACCGAGACGTCAGCGGGCGCGGTGGCCGGCGGCTGACGCGCCCGCCGCCCGGGGCAGCAGGGCTCCGGGGTTGAGCAGCCCGGCGGGGTCCAGGGCGGACTTCACGGAACGCATCACCTCGATCTCGGCGGGCGACCGGCTCAGGTGCAGATAGCGGGACTTGGCCCGGCCGACCCCGTGCTCGGCGCTGATGCTGCCGCCGACGGCCGCGACCCTCTCCAGCACCTGCCCGGTGACCGCCTCCTCGTCCGCCGCCGCCACGTCGAGCAGGTTGACGTGCAGATTGCCCTCGGCCAAGTGGCCGAAGAGATACGGCCGGGCCCGCCCTGCCAGCAGTACGGGCAGGTCGGCGACGAAGCCGGGAAGCTCGGCCAGGGGGACGGTGACGTCGAGCTTGAGGGGGACTCCCTCGGCGTTGATCGACTCGGTGTGCCGTTCCCGGTAGGCGGCCAGCCGCCGGCGGTCGGTGCCCTGCAGGGCGACGGCCGTCTCCAGCGGGCCCGGCTTGTCGAGCACGTCGAACAGTTCCTCGGCCGGATCGCGCTGCCCGGCGCACTCGACGAGGAGGTAGACGGGGTGCGCGGTGCGGAACGGGGCGGGCAGCCCGCTCTTGTCCAGGACCAGGGCCAGTCCGTCGGCCGTGAAGAACTCGGCCAGTTCCAGCGAGTCCAGCGTCCGCAGCCGGGACACCAGGTCGATGGCGCTGGCCGGCGAGTCGAGCGCCACCAGGGCGGTGACCCGCTCCGGCGGACGGGGCACCAGCCGCAGCCGGGCCCGGGTCACCACGCCCAGGGTGCCCTCGCTGCCGACCAGCAGGTTGGTGAGGTCGTACCCGGTGTTGTCCTTGGGCAGCCCGGCCAGCCGGTCCAGCACGGTGCCGTCGGCCAGCACCGCCTCGACACCGGCCACGTTGGCCCGGGTGGTGCCGTACCGCACGACCCGCTCCCCGCCCGCGTTGGTCGCGATCATGCCGCCCAGGGTCGCCGAGTCCCTGGCGGCCAGATCGACACCGAACTCCAACCCGTGGGAGGCGACCCGGCTCCGCAGGTCGGACAGCACCACGCCCGCGCCCACGGTCACCTGGCGTGCGACGGTGTCGACCGGGTCGATGCCGTCGAGCCGGCGCAGGGACAACACGACCTGGGTGCCGGCCGCGGTGGGCACCGAACCGCCGACCAGCCCGGTGTTGCCGCCCTGGGGAACGACCGGTGCCGCGGCCCGGTGGCACAGCCGCAGCACCTCGGCCACCTGGGCGGTGTCGGCGGGCCGGACCACGAGCCGGGCCCGGCCGGTGTAGCGGCCGGTGAAGTCGGTCTCGTACGAGGCGCGCAGAGCTGGGGCGCTCAGTACGTGGGCGGGACCGACCACGGCGGAGAGCTGCTGGGCGAGACGATCGGTTTCCACGGGGTCCGGCCACTCCTCATCGTCGGGTGAACTCATCCGGGCGGAGCCCCTGTTGGGCCGGCCCCGCCCGCAAACTCCCCGATCCTACGGAAGGACCGCTCCGAGCAGGGACTCGGCGACCGAGGTCCGGGCGTAGAGCACGGACCGGCCGGCCCGGTGGGCGCTGACCAGACCGGCGTCCCGCAGCGCCATCAGCTGCTGGGACACCGCGGCGGGTGACAGCCCGGTACGCCGGGCGAGTTCAGTGGTGGAGGCAGGCGCCTGGAGCTCGGCCAGCAGCAGGGTGCGCGAACGCCCCAGGACGGTGGCCAGGGCGTCGCTTCTGAGCACCGGCCGGGACTCCCAGAGGGTGCCCACCCCGCGTGCCGGATAGGCGAGTTGGGGCGGCTCCGGCTGCCGTACCCGGGTGAGCAGACCGGGTCCCGCGAAGACCGAGGGGATCAGCAGCAGCCCGGAGCCCGCCGCCCGCCGGGTCAGTCCACGCCGGCGCCGGATCAGCCGCAGCGCGTTGTCGTTCCAGCTCACCGATTCGTGCAGGTCGTTGAAGAGGTGCCCGGCGCCGTGCTCGGCGACCTGCCGAGCCCGGTGGAAGACATCGGCGTCCAGCACCGCCCGGACCCGAGCCCAGTAGGGTGCCAGTGCCAGTTCCCAGTAGACCTCGATCTCCTCGGCCACCTTGCCGATGCAGGCGCCCGGATCGGCGGACAGTGCACGCGACCGGGGCCCGCGAGAGCCCAGGTGACCGCAGAGGTGGTCCAGGTCGCGCCGTATCCGGTCCTCGGAGGCGGCCACGATGGCGGCGAGTTCCTCGCCGAGCGCCGGCGCGGGATGAGTGGGAGCCGGGTTGAGGAAGTCGGGCAGATAGCCCGACGGCGGGATCAGTTCGGCCAGCCACCCCCGGTCGAGTCCGGCGGTGATGACGCGCGGCCGCACCTGCTCGATCCAGGCACGGTGCACGGGATGCGGGGCGCCGGAGGCCAGCAGGCGGAAACTGGCCACGACCTCCCACATCGGGGAGACGGCGAACCGCATCTGCGCCAGGTCGCTCGCCGAGAACGCCAGCTCAGCCAGCTCCATCACCCCATGGATTCACGTATATCCGAATCGATGGCCGCCAGCCTACCGAGCCGCGATGATCCCGGACATGCTCTCCACCTTCAGCGGCCTGCCCCGAACGGCCTGGATCGTCTTCGCCGGCACGATCGTGAACCGGCTCGGCTTCATGGTGACCCCGTTCCTCGTCTACTACCTGGGTTCGCGCGGCATCAGCACCGACCAGGTGCCGTACGTCCTGGGAGCCCTGGGCGCGGGCAACCTGGTCGGCCCGATCGTGGGCGGCCTCCTCGCGGACCGGCGCGGACGCCGGCCGACCATGGTGACCGGGCTGGTCGGCGTGGCAGCCTCGCACGGCCTGTTGTTCGCCGCGCCGAATGTGCTCTTCCTCGCACTCGCGGCCGTGCTCCTCAGCATCACCGGCAGCATGGTCAGCCCGGCCGCGTCCGCGCTGGTCGCGGAGTCCGTCGGTCCGGAGCGCCGCCGCTCGGCGTTCTCGCTGGTCCACTGGGCGGTGAACATCGGCACCGCGGGCGCCGGCATGCTCGGCGGCTTCCTGGCCACCAAGGGCTACTGGCTGCTGTTCCTGGTGGACGCCTCCGGCTCGCTCACCTACGCCGTCATCGCGGCCACCCTGCTGCCGGTGGGCTCCCGCTCGAAGTCCACCGCGGCCGACGGCGGCGGGATCGGGTACGGCGTCGTCTTCCGCGATCCGCTGATGCGGATGCTCCTGCCGCTGCTCGGTGTCTCCATCGCGATCTACTCGCTCACCGAGGCCGGCCTGCCGCTCGCCATCCGCGACGACGGTCTGTCCCCGACCGTCCTCGGCCTGATGGCCACGGTCAACGCCGTCCTGGTCGTCATCCTCCAGCCGATCGCGACGTCCGTGCTGTCGGGCCTGCCGCAGCTGCGGGTGTACGTGGCGGCCAGCACGCTCATCGCGATCGGGGTGGCGCTGACCGGTGTCGCCAACACCGCCTGGGGCTATGCCGGAACGGTCGTGCTGTGGTCCCTCGGCGAGGCCTCGATCGGCGGCATCCACTCCTCGATCATCCAGAGCATCGCCCCCGAGCACGCGCGCGGCCGCTACCAGGGCGCCTTCCAGTGGTCGTGGGGCATCGCCCGGTTCTCCGCGCTGACCATCGGCACCGCTGTCTACGCCCATGCCGGGCCCGCCGTCCTGTGGTGGTTCAGCGCGGTGGCGGGCGTGGCCGCCGCCCTCGGCGTGGGCGCCCTCGCCCCCGCGATCAGCCGGCGCACCGCCGTCCCGGAACCGGCGCCGGAGCCGGAACCGGAACCTGACGCTGATCCCGTCGCCCGGTGACGCCCCGCTCCCGGGGCAGCGCCGCGGCAGGGATAATGGTCTGGGGGTTCCCGACCGGAGCCCCCAGACCGCCCATGAAACCGCAGGTGAGAAGGACAGCACAGTGGGTTCCCATCCGCCCGTACCGACCCGGGTCGTACTCCTGTGCGGCCCGTCCGGTTCCGGCAAGTCCCTTCTCTCCGCCCGCTCCGGCCTTCCGGTCCTGCGGCTCGACGACTTCTACAAAGAGGGCGACGACCCGACGGTGCCGCAGGTCCTCGGGAGCACCGACATCGACTGGGACCATCCCGACTCGTGGGACGCCGACACGGCCGTGACCGCGATCGAGCGACTGTGCCGTACGGGACGTACGACCGTGCCGGTGTACGACATCTCGCTGAGCGCCCGCACCGGTGAGACGACGCTGCACATCGACCGTGCCCCGCTGTTCATCGCGGAGGGCATCTTCGCCGCGGAGATCGTCGAGCGCTGCCGTGAGCGGGGCGTGCTCGCGGACGCGCTGTGCCTGTCCCGCGGTCCGGTCGCCACCTTCCGCCGGCGCTTCCTGCGCGATCTGAAGGAGGGCCGCAAGTCGGTGCCGTTCCTGCTGCGCCGGGGCTGGCGGCTGATGCGCGCCGAGCGCTCGATCGTGGCCCGCCAGGTCTCCCTGGGCGCCCACCCCTGCGACCGGGACGAGGCACTGGGCCGGCTCGCGGCGGCCGCGGCGGGACGGCAGCCGCGGCAGCAGACGGCGGCGTAGGGGGCGTACCCGGGGATCACGGCACGCGCGGACCCCGTACACACAGAAGCGGGACTGGATCGGCCTTCCGGCCTCCAGTCCCGTCCTGCTTCTCCCCCGTGGGCCCACCCCCCAGTGGTCCCCCGTTCCCCCGTTGCTCCCCCGTTGCTCCCCCGGACCTTCAGGCGACCAGTTCGCCGAAGGCGTCCTCCTCGTCACGGCCGAAGCTGAGGACCTCGTCCTCGCGCAGCCGGCGCAGCGAGCGCCAGATGCTGGACTTGACCGTGCCGACACTGATGCCGAGGATGTCCGCGATCTCCGGGTCCGTGCGGCCCTCGTAGTAGCGCAGGACCAGCATGGTGCGCTGGAGTTCGGGCAGCCGGGCCAGCGCCTGCCACAGGACCGCGCGCAGTTCGGTGCCGCGCATCGCGTCCGTCTCGCCGGGCGTCTCCGGCAGTTCCTCGGTCGGGTACTCGTTGAGCTTGCGGCGCCGCCAGGCGCTGATGTGCAGGTTGGTCATGGTGCGGCGGAGGTAGCCGCCGACCGCCGCCTTGTCGCTGATCCGGTCCCACGCCTTGTACGTCGAGAACAGCGCGCTCTGCAGCAGGTCCTCGGCCTCGAAGCGGTCGCCGGTCAGGTGGTAGGCGGTGGCGTACAGGGAGGCGCGGCGCTCCTGGACGTAGGCGGTGAACTCCGCCTCCGTCAGCGAGCGGCGCTCCCCCGGTTCCTCCCTGTACGCGGATCCCCCGTGCGATTCCCCCGTGTACGCGTCAACCACCGTCATGTAGCCGGTGTGCTGACGCCCGGTGCTACGAGCGCACCCCCGCCCTCCCCCACGCTCGAATGAGCTCGCGCGGGAGGTGCCCCCCTCAACACCGGACTTCTCCGAGCCCCGGTGCACGTCGTGCAGACGCGTGACCACTGCGCTGGTGCTCATGCTGTGCAGCGTGTTCATCTCGCGCTCCCCGTCGTGGACTTCCGGTGCTGGGCTGGTTCGGCGGTGCCGTCTTGCCTGTGCCGAAAAGCTTGCCGATCGACCTTCATCGCCGTGTCCGCCGACTGTCACAGACCTGTCACAGGGCCCGGGCCGGGTGTGGTCACAGAATGCGCACAGGTGACGGCGGTACTGAGGGCGCGATGCGGGTGGGTCGTGGAACAGCCCTTCCATGGGCCAGAATGTGCCCGTGCCTTCCCTGTTGCTGATCGAGGACGACGACGCCATCCGCACGGCCCTGGAGCTCTCCCTGACGCGCCAGGGACACCGGGTGGCCACCGCTGCCAGCGGTGAGGACGGTCTGAAGCTGCTGCGTGAGCAGCGGCCGGACCTGATCGTGCTGGACGTGATGCTGCCCGGCATCGACGGCTTCGAGGTGTGCCGGCGCATCCGGCGCACCGACCAGCTGCCGATCATCCTGCTCACCGCGCGCAGCGACGACATCGACGTGGTGGTCGGGCTGGAGTCCGGCGCCGACGACTATGTCGTCAAGCCCGTGCAGGGCCGGGTGCTGGACGCCCGGATCCGGGCCGTGCTGCGGCGCGGGGAGCGCGAGTCCAGCGACTCGGCGACGTTCGGGGGCCTCGTCATCGACCGGTCGGCGATGACCGTGACCAAGAACGGCGAGGACCTCCAGCTGACCCCGACCGAGCTGCGGCTCCTTCTGGAGCTGAGCCGGCGGCCCGGTCAGGCGCTGTCCCGGCAGCAGCTGCTGCGGCTGGTGTGGGAGCACGACTATCTCGGTGACTCGCGGCTCGTGGACGCCTGTGTGCAGCGGCTGCGCGCCAAGGTGGAGGACGTGCCCTCGTCCCCGACCCTGATCCGTACCGTCCGTGGTGTCGGCTACCGCCTGGACGCTCCTCAGTGACCGATACGCAAGGGGGGCTGCGCGGCTGGGCCGCGGGGCGCAAGGGAAATCTGTCACGTCTGCGGTTCACCAGCCTGAGGCTGCGGCTGGTGCTCGTCTTCGGGCTGGTCGCGCTGACCGCCGCGGTGTCCGCGTCGGGCATCGCCTACTGGCTGAACCGGGAGGCGGTGCTCACCCGCGCCCAGGACGCGGTGCTGCGCGACTTCCGGCAGGAGATGCAGAACCGGGCCGGCGCGCTGCCCGCGCACCCCACGCAGGACGAACTGCAGCGCACGGCGGGCCAGATGGCGGGCAGCAGCCAGCGCTTCAGCGTGCTGCTGGTCGGCCAGGACCCCGACGGCAAGACGGTGTACGGCAACTCGGGCGGCATCAACGGCTTCTCGCTGGAGGACGTGCCGAAGTCCTTGCGGGCCGCGGTGGACAAGCGGCAGAAGGTGACCGACGGCAACACGTCGTCGTACCACCTGTACTGGCAGCGGGTCGTCGACCACGGCACGCCCTATCTGGTGGCCGGTACGAAGGTGATCGGCGGTGGTCCGACCGGCTACATGGCCAAGTCGCTGGAGCCGGAGGCGAAGGACCTCAACTCGCTGGCCTGGTCGCTGGGGATCGCCACGGGGCTCGCGCTGATCGGTTCGGCGCTGCTCGCGCAGGCCGCCGCCACAACCGTGCTGAAGCCGGTGCACCGGCTCGGGGTGGCCGCACGACGGCTCGGCGAGGGCAAGCTGGACACCCGGCTCAGGGTGTCCGGGACCGATGAACTCGCCGATCTGTCACGGACGTTCAACAACGCGGCCGAGGCGCTGGAGAAGCGGGTCGCCGACATGGCCGCCCGGGACGACGCCTCCCGCCGCTTCGTGGCCGACATGTCGCACGAGCTGCGTACCCCGCTGACCGCCATCACCGCCGTGACGGAGGTGCTGGAGGAGGAGCTGGAGTCGGAGGCCGGCGGCATCGACCCGATGATCGAGCCGGCGGTCCGGCTGGTGGTCAGCGAGACGCGGCGGCTGAACGACCTGGTCGAGAACCTGATGGAGGTCACCCGCTTCGACGCGGGCACCGCCCGGCTGGTCCTGGACGACGTCGACATCGCCGACCAGATCACCGCCTGCATCGACGCCCGCGCCTGGCTGGACGCCGTCGAACTGGACGCCGAGCGCGGCATCCACGCCCGGCTCGACCCGCGCCGCCTGGACGTCATACTCGCCAACCTGATCGGCAACGCGCTCAAGCACGGCGGGTCGCCGGTGCGGGTGTCGGTGCGCATCGACGGGGAGGACCTGGTGATCGCGGTGCGCGACCATGGGCCCGGCATCCCCGAGGACGTCCTGCCGCACGTCTTCGACCGGTTCTACAAGGCCAGCGCCTCCCGGCCGCGCTCCGAGGGCAGCGGCCTGGGCCTGTCCATCGCGATGGAGAACGCCCATATCCACGGCGGCGGGATCACCGCGGCCAACTCGCCCGACGGTGGCGCGGTGTTCACGCTGCGACTGCCGCGGGACGCCTCACGGCTGACGGAGCCGGAGGGCGGCGCGAACGAGAAGGACGATCCGGCCGGCGGGGCCGGGAGCTGTGGAAAGGAGGGGTCATGAACGCACGGGCGGCACGATGGCTGCTGGCGCTGCCCCTCCTGGGCGCGCTCTTCACCGGATGCGGCATCCGGGCCACCGAGGTGCCGACGGACTTCGGCGCGGCGCCCTCGCGGGTGCCGTGCTCGCTGGCCGGGCCCGATCTGTCGACGCAGTCCTCGCGCGGGGTGCCCGTGCAGGTCTTCCTGCTGTGCGGCGCGTCCCTGGTGACCGTCGACCGCACGGTACGCGTCCCGGAGGGCACCCCGGACGCCAAGCGCCGGGTCATGGTCGCGCAGGGCCTCCTCGACCAGCTCGCCGCCTCACCCTCGGCCCCGGAGCGGGCGGCCGGCTACCGGACGTACGTGCCGGGCGGCATGACCGTCGCCGGTCCGGGCCGCACCGACCCGGAGGAGGCGCTGCGCCTGAGCACCGCTCCGGACCGCCTCACCTCCTACGCCCTCGCCCAGGTCGTGTGCACCCTGTCCGACTCCGCCGCGGCGGAAGGGGACGGCTCGGTCGTCCTCGGCGGCCCCGCCCCCTCCGCTCTGCGCCGCTACGAGTGCACCGACGACGTCCGCACCCGCCCGGGCAGCTCCGAACCGCCCGCCAGTGACATCGGGGCGGCCGGCTGACCCGTCGGGAGGCGATTCCTGTGACGGATGCGGAACCGTTCGTGCACAGGGCCGCGTCTACGACGGCGTGCAGCGTCAAGGCTCCATCGGCGGCAGCGCCGCGATCCGTATCCGGGTGACAGGGGGTGTCCTCCTCGTCGCACACCTCGCGCTCGTCGCCTGGCTGATGCTGCGACCCCTGGACGTGCCCTGGGTGATGCCCGCCAACCTGCACCCGCTGGCCGGCATCCGTGCCGACCTGGCGCTGGGCTGGCCGGCGGCGGCCAGACCCCTCGGTGAGGGGCTGGCGCTGCTCGCGCCGCTGGGCGTGCTGCTGCCGGCGGTGCACGGCAGGCTCGCCGTCTCCCCGCTCGCCTCCCTGGCCCGTACGGCGGCCGCGGGCGCCCTGATCTCGCTGGGCATCGCCCTGCTGCAGACCGGTGTGCCCGGTCGCGTCGTGGACGTCGACTCGCTGCTGCTGAACACCGTGGGCGTGGCCCTGGCCCACGTGGCCGTCGTCCCGGCGGGCCGCGCCTGGCTGCGGCGCCGGGAGGGGCGCGGTGACCTCGAGACCGAGTCGGTCGCCGTGCAGGAGGAGCCCTCTCAGGGGCGGACCCCGACGATTCCCAGGGTCGGGATCGCCCCGTAGAGCGACGCTTCGCCCCCTTCGTCTCCGTACCGTGGACAACAGATGGGGGCCGGCCGCTCGGGCCGCCCCGGACACCGGCTCGGGAGCGAGCCGACGACGACGGAGGAGCCGACATGACCGCCCTTGCCCGCCCCACCCACGGCCGCATGATCGGCGGCGTGTGCGCCGCGCTGGCACGGCGCTTCGGCACGTCCGCGACGACGATGCGGGTGATCTTCCTGCTGTCCTGCCTGCTGCCGGGCCCCCAGTTCCTGATCTACATAGCGCTGTGGATCCTGCTGCCGTCCGAGGACAAGGCCCGCTCCACCGTCTGGTGAGGCGCGAGCGAGCGCGAACGCCGCTGGGGCGCCCCGGACTGTCCGGGGCGCCCCAGCGGCGTCGTACGGAGTGCGGCCTCAGCCGAGCGGGATCCCGTTCACCGGAACGCCGTGCGTGGGCAGGCCCTGCAGCGGCAGCCCGCCGAGCAGTCCGGCGACCGGCGCGGTCGGCCCCTCGGCGAGGACCTTCTGCACGACGGGCTGCGCGGCGGCCACCCCGGTGCCGGCGGCACCCTGACCCTGGGCGAGCGCCTCACCGGCGCCGGGCACCGCGTGGGCCACGTTGGCGGCCGGCAGCGTCGAGGTGACCGTGTCCAGGGCCTGGGTGGCCTGCGTGGCGTCCGGGACGGCCGGGGCCGCGTTGGCCGCGCCCGCGCCGACGGCGGCGAAGGCGGCACCGAGGGCGGCGACACCGAGGGTCTTGGCAGCAGACTGCTTCATCGTGAATGCGTCCTTGAATGCGGAGACGGAGATCAACAACGATCCGAGCGGTCCTCGACCGTAAACATGCCGGACCACCGCCCGCAAACACCGAAATGCGGACGGCTTGTGAAAACGTGTCCGCATTTCGTGCTTTCGAACGAGCCTTCGCTACCCCTCCGAACGGGAAGAACCGCTGGTGGAGGCGGTCTGCCGGAACAGCCATTCGGATTTGAGTTCGGCATATCCGGGTTTGATGACGTCATTGATCATGGCAAGTCGTTCATCGAAAGGAATGAACGCTGATTTCATCGCATTGACGGAGAACCACTGCAGGTCGTCGAGCGTATAACCGAATACCTCGACAAGGTGCTCGAATTCCCGGCTCATGCTGGTGTGTGACATCAGCCGGTTGTCCGTGTTGACCGTCACCCGGAAGTGCAGCCGCCGCAGCAGCCCGATGGGGTGCTCCGCGTACGAGGCGGCGGCCCCGGTCTGCAGATTGGAGCTGGGGCACAGCTCCAGCGGGATGCGCTTGTCCCGGACGTACGACGCCAGCCGGCCGAGCCGCACCGAGCCGTCCTCGGCGACCTCGATGTCGTCGATGATCCGCACCCCGTGCCCCAGCCGGTCGGCCCCGCACCACTGCAGCGCCTGCCAGATGGACGGCAGCCCGAAGGCCTCGCCGGCATGGATGGTGAAGTGGTTGTTCTCGCGCTTGAGGTACTCGAAGGCGTCCAGGTGCCGGGTGGGCGGGTAGCCGGCCTCGGCGCCGGCGATGTCGAAGCCGACCACGCCCGAGTCGCGGTAGCGGTTGGCGAGTTCGGCGATCTCCAGGGCGCGGGCCGCGTGCCGCATCGCGGTCAGCAGGGCGCCGATCCGGATGCGGTGGCCCTTCTCCCGGGCGAGCCGCTCGCCCTCCCGGAAGCCCTCGTTGACCGCCTCGACGACCTCTTCGAGGCTCAGCCCGCCCTCCAGGTGCTGCTCGGGCGCGTACCGCACCTCGGCGTAGACGACCCCGTCCTCGGCGAGGTCCTCGGCGCACTCGCGGGCGACCCGGACGAGGGACTCCCGGGTCTGCATCACGCCGACGGTGTGCGAGAAGGTCTCCAGATACCGCTCCAGCGAGCCGGAATCGGCCGCCTCGCGGAACCAGATGCCCAGCTTCTCGGGGTCGGTCTCGGGGAGGTGGGAGTAGCCCGTCTCCCGGGCGAGGTCGACGACGGTCCCGGGGCGGAGCCCGCCGTCGAGATGATCGTGCAGCAGAACCTTGGGCGCCCGGCGGATCTGGTCCGGCGTCGGTACGGTCACCGCCACATTCGTCTGGACGGTCCCGGTCGGTGCAGTCTGGCTCGTCATTTCCGCACTGTAACGCCTACGCGCGTAGAGAACCGTCGGTATTCCGAGGTGCGGGGTGCACTTTTCCGTCGATACGTAACGGTGACCACGGGGAAGGGTTTCGTACACCATCCCTTCTGACACTGTTCTGCCATGGGACAGCAAGCGACGCCGGTCCGAACGGCCGGGCTGGGCAAGGCAGTCGGCCCCGAGCCGACGGCGGTGAGCGGAGCGGTCCTGCTGCTCCCCGGCGGCGAGGAGGTGTCCGCCCGCCGGCCGTCCCCCGTCCGGGCGACATCCCTCCTCCGCTCCCTCGGCCGCAGGCTCGCGCGCGCGGGCCAGGCGGAGGGGCTGGCCGTGCACACCGTCCGCTACCGCTACCGGGGCTGGAACGGCAGCGAGGCCCATCTGGCCGGGGACGCGACCTGGGCCGCCGAGGAGGTCGTACGACGGTACGGGGATGTTCCCGTGTGCCTGGTGGGGCTGGACATGGGTGGGCGTGCGGCACTGCGGGCGGGCGGGCACGAGGCGGTCAACTCCATTGTCGCGCTCGCCCCTTGGCTGCCCGAGGACGACGTGGCCGCACCCGTTGAGCCGGTCAAGCAGCTGGTCGGCCGGCGGGTGCTGATCGTGCACGGCACGACCGACGAGCGGACCGATCCCGAGCTGTCGTTCCGGCTGGCGGCCCGGGCGAAGAAGGTGAACCGGGAGGTGTGCCGGTTCGAGGTGCACTCCGACGGTCACGGATTGCATCAGCACCGGGACGAAGTGCTGTGTCTCGCGGTGGACTTCGTGATGGGGGCGCTGTTCGGGTGCGTGATGTCGCGGCCGGTCGAGGACGCGCTTGCCGCTCCGCCGCCGATCGGGCTTCGGATGCCGTTGGCCGCGGGGTTCGGCAAGTCGTTGCGGCGGTAGAGCCCCCTAAGCAGGCAGCAGGTTCCCCCTTCTCGACAGGAGGAACTTCTTGAAGGCCGCCACCGGGGGTGTGTCCGGGCGGTCGGCGAGCCAGGCGACGCCGATCTCCCGTACCGCTCTCGGGGCCGTCACCGTCAGTTCCACGACGCCCGGACGCGGGACCGTCGGCGGGGGCAGGAGAGCGACTCCCAGGCCCGCCGCCACCAGGCCCCGCAGTGTCTCCGCCTCCTCGCCCTCGAAGGCGACCCGGGGGCGGAAGCCCGCCTCGCGGCAGAGGTCGTCGGTGATGCGGCGCAGGCCGTAGCCGGGTTCGAGGGTGACGAACGTTTCCTCGGCGGCCTCGGCGAGGCGGATGCGGCGGCGGGAGGCCAGGCGGTGGTCGGCGGGGACGACCAGGCGGAGCTTCTGTTCGTCGAGGCGGCGGGCGACCAGGTCGGGGGCGTCGGGCACGGGGGAGGTCAGGCAGAGGTCGAGTTCGCCCGCGCGCAGCCGCTCCAGCATCGCCTCGCCGTAGTTCTGGACGAGGCTGAAGCGGACGCGCGGGTGGTCGGCGCGGAAGGCGTGCAAGAGGCCGGGCACGGTCTCGGCGCCCATGGTGTGCAGGAAGCCGAAGGCGACCTTGCCGGTGGCCGGGTCGGCGTCGGCGCGGACCTCCTCCACGGCGCGCCCGACCTCGGCGAGGGCACGCTCGACGGAGGCGAGGAAGGTGCGGCCCGCGGTGGTGAGGGAGACCGCGCGGCCGTGCCGGGCGAACAGGTCGACGCCCAGGTCCTGCTCCAGGCGGGCCATCGCGCGGGAGAGGGTGGACTGCGGGACGCTCATCTCGTGCGCGGCCCTGGTGACGTGCTCGGTGCGGGCCACGCCGGCGAAGTACGCGAGGCGGGGCGCGAGCAACAGCGCCATGTCTTCTGTGTCACTGGACGGTGACAGTCGATCCTGTGAGCTTTGCTGATGCGCCATGGGAACGATTATGGCCATTCCATGCATTGGACGGATGAGCGGGCGCGTCCGTAGCGTCGAAGCATGAATCCCGCCAGTACCGGGGCGTCCACTCGCGTGGGCGCCTGCACGCCCGTCCCCCGCTCCGACACCGCCGATTCCCGGATGGCTCCGGGCGGCCCCGGCTACCGCCGGATGAGCTTCGCCCTCTTCCTCGCGGGTGTCGCGACCTTCGCCCTCCTCTACTCGACGCAGGCCCTGCTGCCGCTGATCTCCGGCGAGTTCGGGGTCGCGGCCGGGGAGGCGAGCTGGACGGTGGCGGCCGCGACCGGCGGTCTGGCGCTGTTCGTGCTGCCGATGAGCGCTCTGTCGGAGCGGTTCGGCCGCCGTACGGTGATGACGGCCTCGCTGGCGGTCGCGGTGGGCGTCGGCCTGCTGGTGCCGTTCGCGCCGTCGATCGGCGCGCTGGTGGTGCTGCGCGCGGTGCAGGGCGCCGCGCTGGCCGGGCTTCCGGCCTCGGCGACGGCGTACCTGGCCGAGGAGGTCCGGCCGAAGGCGCTGGTCACCGCGATCGGGCTGTTCGTGGCGGGCAACAGCGTCGGCGGGATGAGCGGCCGGGTGATCACCGGCTGGGTCGCGCAGGAGTGGGGCTGGCGGGTCGCCGTCGGGGCCATCGGCGTGATCGCGGTGGCCTGCGCGGTGGCGTTCCGGCTGCTGCTTCCGGCGCCGCGGCACTTCACGGCGGGCTCCCTGCGCCCTGGTGTCCTGCTCGGCACGGTCCGCGACCACCTCTCCGACCCGCTGCTGCGTCGCCTGTACGCGATCGGCGCGCTGTTCATGACGGTGTTCGGCGGCGTGTACACGGTGATCGGCTACCGCCTGACGGAGGCGCCGTTCTCGCTCCCGCAGGGCATCATCGGCTCGATCTTCCTGGTGTACCTGGTGGGCACGGTGTCCGCGTCCACGGCGGGCCGGCTGGTGGGCCGCCTCGGCCGCCGGGGCGCCCTGTACCTGGCGGGCGGTACGACGGCCGCGGGCCTGCTGCTCTCCCTGGCCGACTCGCTCCCCCTGGTGCTGCTCGGCCTGGTACTGATCACGGCCGGGTTCTTCGCGGGCCACGCGGTCGCCTCCTCGGCGGTCAGCAAGACGGCCACCCACGGCCGCGCCCAGGCCTCGGCCCTGTACCAGTCCGCGTACTACATCGGCTCCAGCGCCGGCAGCACGGCGGGCGCGACCGCCTTCCACGCGGGCGGCTGGGCCGGCACGGTCCTCGTCGGCGTCCTCGCGGTCATCGGTGTCGTCACGATCACGGTGCTCGGCTCGCGAGCGGCCCGGGTGGCGGCCCGCCGGGAGCCGGTGCCCGCGCACTGAGTCCGGCGTTCCCCCTGCTCAGCGCCCGTTGTCAGTGGTCACGGATAGCTTCCGTGGATCAACTGGACGGTCGAGCAGGGGGTTTGCCGAATGGAGTTCCGGATCGAGCGTGGTGATCTCGCCGAGGCGGTGGCGTGGGCGGCGCGGGCGTTGCCGGCCCGGACGCCCGTGCCGGTGCTGGGCGGCCTGCTGCTGACGGCCGAGGCGGGCCGGCTGACGGTGTCGGGGTTCGACTTCGAGACGGCGGCCCGGGTCGAGACGGACGCCGAGGTGGCGGTGGCCGGCCGGGTCCTGGTCCTCGGACGCAGACTGCTGGACATCTGCCGGGTGCTGCCGGACGGGCCGGTGAGCTGCGTGCTGGAGGGGTCGCGGTTCGGCGTGGAGGCCGGGGGCACGCGGTTCGGGCTGTCGACGCTGCCGTACGAGGAGTATCCGGCGCCACCCGAGGCGCCCCCGGTGCACGGGGGTGTGGACGCGGCGGCGTTCGCGACGGCCGTCGGACAGGTGGCCGTCGCGGCGGGCCGGGACGACACGCTGCCGATGCTCACCGGGGTCCAGCTGCGCCTGGACGGCGAGGAGATGACCCTGTCGGCGTGCGACCGGTACCGCTATGCGGTCCGGCGACTGGAGTGGAAGCCGGAGGCGGGGGCCGCGGGAGAGGCGGTGGAGGTGCTGCTGCCCGCGCGGCGGCTGGTGGACGTGGCGCGGTCGCTGGCCCGCTGCGGGACCGTGCGCCTGGGGCTCGATCCGGCCGAGGGGGCCGGTGTGGTCGGGTTCGAGGGCGGGCGGACGTGGACGGTGGTGCGGCGGCTGGAGGGGCGGCTGCCGGGGTACGGGTCGCTGTTCGAGCTGGCGGGGGCGGCGGTCGCCGAGGTGGAGTGCGGGGCGCTGGCGGAGGCGGTGCGCCGGGTCGCGGTGGTGGCGGAGGCGAACAGTCCGGTGCGGCTGGATTTCTCGGCCGGTGAGGGCTCGCTGCTGGTGCGGGCCGGGTACGGGGACGACGTGGCGGCGCAGCGGCTGCCGGTGGTGCTGCGCGGGGCCGAGGAGGTCACGGTCGCCTTCAACCCGGCGTACCTGCTGGACGCGCTGGCCTCCTTCGAGGAGCCCGGGCTTCGGCTGGAGCTGCTGGGGTCGGGGCAGCGGGTGCTGATCGGCGGGGGCGAGGCGGCTGTCGGCGCGGACGGGCCGGCGGTCGGCGGAGGTGGGGCGGCGGCCCGGCACCGGCATTTGCTCATGTCCGTAAAACAACTGGTCTGAGCTGGGCTCTTTCGCACTCCGGGGGCCATTGTCAGTGGGCTGCTGTAGCTTCCGAAGTGCTGGAGCGCGATGGAGCGCGGACGAAACGGCCACAGGGGTGGGTGGACGATGGGCAACGGCACGGCGACGGCGGACCTGGACGTCGCACTGGAGAAGCACCGGACCGAGCTGACCGGGTACTGCTACCGCATGCTGGGTTCCTCCTTCGAGGCCGAGGACGCGGTGCAGGACACCCTGGTGCGGGCCTGGCGGAGCTACGAGAAGTTCGAGGGCCGCTCCAGCCTCCGCTCGTGGCTGTACCGGATCGCGACGAACGTGTGCCTGGACATGCTGACGGCGGGGAACAAGCGGGCGAGGCCGATGGACCTGACCGAGTCGACCCCGCTCGCGCAGGCGGCGCTCTCCCCGCGCCCGGACAACACCTGGCTGGAGCCGGTGCCGGACGGGCGGGTGCTGCCGACGGTCGACGATCCGGCGGAGGCGGCGGTGGCCAAGGAGTCGATCCGGCTGGCGTTCATGGCGGCCCTCCAGCAGTTGCCGCCCAAGCAGCGGGCGGTGCTGATCCTGCGTGAGGTGCTGGCCTGGAAGGCGAGCGAGGTCGCCGAGTTGCTGGGCACCTCGGTCGCCTCGGTCAACAGCGCGCTGCAGCGGGCGCGGGCGACGCTCGCCGAGCGGGAGCAGACCGGCGCCGACGCGGCGGTCTCCGACCCGCTCGACGAGGAGCAGCAGAAGCTCCTGGAGCGCTATGTGCAGGCGTTCGAGGGCTACGACATGACGGCGCTCACGGCGTTGCTGCACGAGGACGCCATCATGACGATGCCGCCGTTCGACCTGTGGCTGACCGGCCACGACGACATCACCGGCTTCATGACCACCTTGGGCGCCTCCTGCGCGGGCTCCCGGCTGGTGCCGGTGCACGCCAACGGCCTGCCGGCCTTCGCGCACTACAAGCCGGACGAGGAGAAGGGCGGTTTCAGCCCCTGGGCGGTGCAGGTGCTGGAGATCTCAGACGGCCGGATCACCGGCTTCCATTTCTTCCTCGACACCCAGCGCTGGTTCCCGCTGTTCGAGCTGCCCCTCCACCTGGAAGCCGAGGCCGACGAGGTCGAGGAGGGCGAGTAGCGAGGGGTCGGGACCCCGCAGCCGTATCCGCCCACCGGCCCGGCGCGCGGCCAGCTCCAGCCGCGCGAGCAGGTCGACGGTCCCGAGCCCCGGGGGTCCCAGTGCACCCACGTCACACACGACGACCCCACCCCCACTGACCTCCAGCAGCGCCCGCACGTCGTCGCACAGCCCCGCCACCTCGTCCCGGGTGACGGGGCCGCGGAGCACGAGCACGGCCGTTGTCTTGTCGTCCACGTGCGATAGACCGGCGGGGCGGCCGTAACTCATCGCGGCCCCGACACGGCGTCGCGGCCCGACGCCCGGCCGCCCCCGGGCGGAGATCACATTGACCGGTTCCCCGTCTCCCCCTGAGGGTTGGACCCTGTGCAGGGGGTACTGAGCGGGTTCGCGGTGATCGCCGTCGTCATCGGGGTGGGCTATCTGCTCGGCAGGCGCGGCTCGCTCGGGGAGCAGGGCCGGGAGGTGCTGACCGCGCTGGCCTTCACCGTGGCCGGCCCCGCCCTCCTGTTCACCACCCTCGCCAAGGCCGATCTTTCGGTCCTCTTCTCCGCCCGCCTGCTGGTGACGGCCCTGAGCACGGCCGCGGCCTGCGGCGTCTTCGTCGCGGTCGGTGCGCTACGGCACTGGGGCGTGGGCCGCACGACCATAGGCGCGCTGGCCTCCGGCTACGTGAACTCGGGCAACCTCGGCATCCCGATCGCCGCGTACGTCCTGGGCGACGCCTCCCTGGTGGCCCCGGTGCTGCTCTTCCAGGTCGTCCTCGTCACCCCCGTCGCCCTGACGATCCTGGACCTGTCCGGCATGGGCGAGAAGGGCCCGGTGTGGCAGCGCCTGCTGACCCCCCTGCGGAACCCGATCGCCGTGGGTTCCCTGTCCGGTGTCGTGGTGTCAGCGGCCGGCTGGCGGATCCCCGGCCCGGTCCTGGAGCCCCTCACCCTGATCGGCCACATGTCCGTCCCGGCGGCCCTGCTCGCCTTCGGTCTGTCCCTGCCCGGCAGCGCACCCCCCGGCCGGGGCCGGGACCGTCACCTGGTGCTGCTGTCGGTCGCGCTGAAAGCACTGGGCCAGCCGGCGGCCGCCTGGGCCCTGGCCCGCTACGTCTTCGGCCTGCACGGCGCACCCCTGCTGGACGTGGTGGTCACGTCGGCCCTCCCCGCCGCCCAGAACCTGTTCACCTACGCCAGCCGCTACCGGGTCGCCGAGACCCTGGCCCGGGAGTCCATCCTGCTGTCGACGGTCGTCTCGGTGCCGGTGCTGGTGGGGGTGGCGGCGGTGCTGGGGTGAACGGCGAACGGGACCGGCGCGGGTGCGCCGGTCCCGTTCGCTCGCAGGGGCCGTGACATCAGCGGCCTCCGGCCGCCGGCTCTGATCAGGCGATGCGCTCCAGCACCACGGGCGACGGCGTGAAGTCCGTGCCCGGGGCCGCGATGTCGTAGGAGCCCTCGACCGCCTGGAGTGCGTACTCGAAGCGTTCGGGGGTGTCCGTGTGGAGGGTCAGGAGGGGCTGGCCCTCGGTGACGGTGTCGCCCGGCTTGGCGTGCATCTCGACGCCCGCCGCCGCCTGCACCGGGTCCTCCTTGCGGGCGCGGCCGGCGCCGAGGCGCCAGGCGGCGATGCCGATGTCGTAGGCGTCGAGGCGGGTGAGGACGCCCGAGGACGGGGCCTTGACGACGTGCTGCTCCTTGGACGTGGGGAGCGCGGCGTCCGGGTCGCCGCCCTGGGCCGCGATCATGCGGCGCCAGACGTCCATCGCCGAACCGTCGGCCAGGGCCTTGGCCGGGTCGGCGTCCTTGATGCCGGCCGCGTCGAGCATCTCACGGGCCAGGGCGAGGGTGAGTTCCACGACGTCCGCGGGGCCGCCACCGGCCAGGACCTCGACCGACTCGCGGACCTCCAGGGCGTTGCCCGCGGTGAGGCCCAGCGGGGTCGACATGTCCGTCAGGAGCGCGACGGTCTTCACGCCGTGGTCGGTGCCGAGGCCGACCATCGTGGCGGCCAGCTCGCGGGCGTCGTCCAGGGTCTTCATGAAGGCGCCCGTGCCGACCTTGACGTCCAGGACGAGCGAGCCGGTGCCCTCGGCGATCTTCTTCGACATGATCGAGGAGGCGATCAGCGGGATCGCCTCGACCGTGCCGGTGACGTCGCGCAGGGCGTAGAGCTTCTTGTCGGCGGGGGCCAGGCCGTCGCCGGCCGCGCAGATGACCGCGCCGGTGGTGTCGAGGACGTGCAGCATCTCCTCGTTGGAGAGCAGGGCGCGCCAGCCGGGGATCGACTCCAGCTTGTCCAGGGTGCCGCCGGTGTGGCCGAGGCCGCGGCCGGACAGCTGGGGGACGGCCGCGCCGCAGGCCGCGACCAGCGGGGCCAGGGGAAGCGTGATCTTGTCGCCGACGCCGCCCGTGGAGTGCTTGTCCGCCGTGGGGCGGGACAGCGAGGAGAAGTCCATGCGCTCCCCGGAGGCGATCATGGCCGCCGTCCAGCGGGCGATCTCGCGGCGGTCCATGCCGTTGAGCAGGATCGCCATGTTGAGCGCGGCCATCTGGTAGTCGGCGACCTCGCCGCGAGTGTACGCGTCGATGACCCAGTCGATCTGCTCGTCGGTCAGCTCACCGCGGTCCCGCTTGGTGCGGATGACGGAGACGGCGTCCATGGCCATGGCTGATGGCTTCCTTCCGGGAGGTGCGAAGTGTGCGGCCCCCCTGCGAGCGGGGCAGGGGGGCCGTACGGGACTTACTTGGTGAGATGGTCCGGGCCGAAGGCCTGGGGCAGCATCTCGGCGAGCGGGAGGACGCCCGCGGGGGTGTCCAGCAGCAGGTCGGGACCGCCGAACTCGTACAGCAGCTGGCGGCAGCGGCCGCACGGCACGAGCAGGTTGCCCGTGCCGTCCACGCAGGTGAAGTGGGTCAGCCGGCCGCCGCCCGTGCGCTGCAGCTGCGAGACCAGCCCGCACTCGGCGCACAGGCCGAGCCCGTACGAGGCGTTCTCGACGTTGCAGCCGGTGACCGTGCGGCCGTCGTCGACCAGCGCGGCCACGCCGACCGGGAATCCCGAGTAGGGGGCGTAGGCGTGGGACATGGCCTCCCGCGCCTCGGCGCGCAGCGCCTCCCAGTCGAAGTCGACGGCCGCGTCGGTCACTTGCCCTGTCCCTTCCGGTACCGCATGCCGTCGGCCTTGGGCATCCGCAGGCGCTGTGCGGACAGCGACAGCACGAGCAGGGTGACGACGTACGGCGTCGCGCCCACGAAGTCGCTCGGGACCTCGTCGGTGAGCAGGTACCAGACCAGCACGAGGCCGGCCATGGCGGCACTGATCACGCCCTGCCACAGGGCCTTCTTGTACAGCTTCCAGCCGGCCAGCAGCGCGAGCAACACGACGAGCAGGAGCAGCAGGGCGTGCACGGTGACGCCGCCGTTGCGCAGCTGGAGCGCGTCGGAGTAGCCGAACAGGCCCGCGCCCATCGCAAGGCCGCCGGGACGCCAGTTGCCGAAGATCATCGCCGCGAGGCCGATGTAGCCGCGGCCTCCGGTCTGGCCCTCCAGGTAGGTGTGCGAGGTGACCAGCGCGAGGAAGGCACCGCCGAGGCCGGCGAGGCCGCCGGAGACGGCGACGGCCGCGTACTTGTAGGTGTACACGTTGACGCCGAGCGACTCCGCGGCGATCGGGTTCTCACCGCAGGAGCGCAGCCGCAGGCCGAACGGGGTGCGCCACAGCAGCCACCAGGTGCCGACGAACAGCAGCACGGCCAGGATCGTGATCACGGACAGGTTGGTGACCAGGCCGCCGATGATGCCGGCGAGGTCGGAGACCAGGAACCAGTGGTGCTTCTCGATCGACGCGAGGCCGTCCGAGAGTCCGGGAATGGTGACGTCGGGCAGCGAGTCCACGGGCGGGGACTGCTTGGGGTTGCCGCCCGCCTCGGCGGCCTTGCCCTCGGCGAAGAACAGCTTGGCGAGGTACTGGGTGGCGCCGAGCGCGAGCAGGTTGACGGCGACACCGGAGACGATGTGGTCGACGCCGAAGGTGATGGTGGCGACGGCGTGCACGAGGCCGCCGAGGACACCGAAGGCGATGCCCATCAGCAGGCCGAGCCAGGGGTTGGTCTGCCAGCCGATCCAGCCGGCGCCGAAGGTGCCGAGGATCATCATGCCTTCGAGGCCGATGTTGACGACACCGGCGCGCTCGGACCACAGACCGGCGAGGCCGGCGAGGCCGATCGGCACGGCGAGGCCGAGGGCGGCGCTGACCTGTCCGGCGGAGTCGAGCTGGTTCGAGCCGGTGATCATGCGGACCGCGGCGACGAGCAGCAGCGCTCCGGCCACGAGCATCAGGATCTGGCCGAGGGAGCGGCCCGTACGCCGGGCTGCCGCGCCCTCCGCCTTGGGCGCCGCGGGCGGCGGCGTGTCGGTCATCGTGGCAGTCATCACGCCACCTCCTGCTTCTTCGTCGTGGCGGCGGCCTGGGCGGCGAGTTCGGCGCCGACCTTCTGCTGCTGGCGCTTGAGGCCGTAGCGGCGCACGATCTCGTAGGCGATCACGACGCAGAGCACGATGACGCCCTGGATGACGCCGAGGATCTCCTTGTCGTAGCCCTGGAACTCCAGGTGGTTGGTGGTGCGCTCCAGGAAGCCCCAGAGCAGGGCGCCGAGCGCGATGCCGACCGGGCTGTTGCGGCCGAGCAGCGCGATGGCGATACCGGTGAAGCCGATGCCCACCGGGAAGTCGTTGCTGAACTGGTGGCTGTCGTTGAGCAGGGTCGGCATGCCGATGAGACCGGCCACCGCACCCGAGATGATCATGCTGGTGGCGACCATCTTCTTCACCGACACACCGCTCGCGGTGGCCGCGCTCTCGGACTGGCCGACCGTGCGCAGGTCGAAGCCGAACCGGGTGCGGCCGAGCACGAACCAGTACGCGATGCCGACGATCACGGCGACGAAGATGAAGCCCCACAGCGTGCCGGCCGGGCCCATGTCGAGCGAGAAGAAGTACGAGGACGACGGCAGCGGCTTGGTGGAGACCAGGGTGCCGCCCTGCTGCAGCTCGGCGAGACGTCCGGGCTGGAGCAGGTAGGCGATGATCGCGGTGGCGATCGAGTTCAGCATGATCGTCGAGATGACCTCGCTGACGCCGCGGGTCACCTTGAGGATGCCCGCGATGGCCGCCCACAGGGCGCCGGTCGCCATGGCGCAGATCAGGATCAGAGGTATCGCGATCCAGCCGGGCACGGTCAGCGCGCCGCCGAGGACGGCGGCCATGAACGCGGCGAGCCGGTACTGGCCGTCGACACCGATGTTGAACAGGTTCATGCGGAAGCCGATGGCCACCGCGACACCCGCGAGGTAGTACGTCGTCGCCTTGTTCAGGATGTAGACCTGGCTGTCGCTGGCGAAGCCGTAGGTCACCATGTCGCTGAACGCGTCACCGGGGTTCTTGCCGGTCGCGAGGATCACCAGGGTGGTGACGACGAGCGCGGCGACGATCGCCAGCAGTGGTGCCGCGATCCCGAGGAGCAGCCGCTCCTTGTCGATGCGTGAGGTCAGCTTGTTCATCGCTCGTCGTCCTCTGTGTGCTCCAGGTGGCCGCTGGCGGCACCCGTCATGGCGGAGCCCAGCTCTTCGGGGGTGATGGTGGCGGGGTCGGCGTCGGCGACCAGGCGGCCGCGGTACATCACCCGCAGGGTGTCGGAGAGCCCGATCAGCTCGTCCAGGTCGGCGGAGATCAGCAGCACGGCCAGGCCCTCGCGGCGGGCCTCGCGGATGTAGTCCCAGATGGCCGCCTGCGCGCCGACGTCCACACCGCGGGTGGGGTGGGCGGCGATGAGCAGCTTGGGGTTGTGGCTCATCTCGCGGCCGACGATCAGCTTCTGCTGGTTGCCGCCGGACAGCGAGGCCGCGGTCACGTCGATGCCGGGGGTGCGGACGTCGTAGGCCTGGACGATGCGCTCGGTGTCGGCGCGGGCCGCCTTGGGGTCGAGCAGTCCGCCGCGCGAGTTCGGCTTCTCGGTGACGTGGCCGAGGATGCGGTTCTCCCACAGCGGCGCTTCCAGGAGCAGGCCGTGGCGGTGGCGGTCCTCGGGGATGTAGCCGATGCCGGCCTCGCGGCGGTGGCGGGTGGGCGCCTGGGAGATGTCGACGTCGTCCAGGGTGACGACACCGACGTCCGGGTGGCGCATGCCCATGATCGCCTCGACCAGCTCGGACTGGCCGTTGCCCTCCACACCGGCGATGCCGAGGACCTCGCCCTTGTGGATGGTGAAGGAGATCTGGTCCAGGATGATCCGCTCGATGCCTTCGAGGTCGGTCTGCGCGAGGTGCAGACCCTCCACCTTCAGCATCGGGACGTCCGTGACGGTGGACTCCTGGGTCTCCGGCGTGGGCAGTTCGCTGCCGACCATCAGCTCGGCGAGCTGCTTGGAGGTCGTCGTGCGCGGCTCGGCCGTGCCGACGGTGGTGCCCCGGCGGATGACGGTGATCTCGTCGGCGACCGACAGCACCTCGCCCAGCTTGTGGGAGATGAAGATGACGGTGAGGCCCTCGGCCTTGAGCTCGCGGAGGTTGTCGAAGAGTGCGTCGACCTCCTGCGGCACGAGCACGGCGGTGGGCTCGTCCAGGATGAGGGTCTTGGCGCCCCGGTAGAGGACCTTGAGGATCTCCACGCGCTGGCGGTCGGCGACGCCGAGCTCCTCGACGAGGACGTCGGGGCGGACGTTCAGGCCGTACGCGTCGGAGATCTCCTTGATCTTCGCGCGGGCCTTGGCGCCGATGCCGTACAGCTTCTCCGCGCCGAGGACGACGTTCTCCAGCACGGTGAGGTTGTCGGCCAGCATGAAGTGCTGGTGCACCATGCCGATGCCGCGGGCGATGGCGTCGGCGGGGTTGTTGAAGGTGACCGTCTCGCCGTTCACGGTGATGGTGCCCTCGTCCGGCTGCTGCATGCCGTAGAGGATCTTCATCAGGGTGGACTTGCCGGCGCCGTTCTCACCGCAGAGGGCGTGGACGGTGCCCGTGCGGACCGTGATGTCGATGTCGCGGTTGGCGACGACGCCGGGGAAACGCTTGGTGATGCCGCGCAGTTCGACGGCAGCGGGAGGGCTGGACGCGTTGATGGCGCACTCTCCTCGGGGAAAGGGGCTGCTAAGGGGAGGGCAGGCGTCGGCGACGCTAGCGCGGCAACTCCATGCTACACGCGTAGAGTTGACACATTGTTATGGCTCGGCGGGGGGTGCGGAGGGCTCCCCCACGCCGAGCCGGGGTCCGACGGGACCCGTCAGGTCACGGGGTGGTCTTGACCTTGACCGAGCCGTCGACGATCTGCTTCTTCGCCGCGTCCAGCTTGGCCTGGATGTCGGCGATGAAGCCACCGCTGGTGGCCAGCGAGACGCCGCCCTTCTCCAGGGAGTAGGTGTTGACGCCGGTCAGCGGCTTGCCGTCGTGCACGGACTTGATGAAGTCGTAGACACCGACGTCGACGTTCTTGACCATCGAGGTCAGGATCGCGTTCTTGTACTTGGACAGACCCGGGATGTTGTACTGGTCCGAGTCCACGCCGATGGCCCAGGTGCCCTTCTTGCCGCTGATGGCCTCGATGGCACCGTTGCCGGAGGAGCCGGCCGCCGAGTAGATCACGTCGGCGCCGTTGTCCAGCATGCCCTGCGCGGCCTCCTTGCCCTTGTCGGGGCTGGCGAAGCCGGAGAAGTCCGAGCCGTGGCTCAGGTACTGGGTGTCGACCTTGATCTTCGGGTCGGTGGCCTTGGCGCCCTGGACGTAACCCGCCTCGAACTTCTTGATCAGCGGGACGTCGACGCCGCCGATGAAGCCGATGTGGTGCGCCTTGGACTTCAGCGCGGCCGCGACACCGGCCAGGTAGGAGCCCTGCTCCTCGGTGAAGGTGATGCTGTCGACGTTCTTGGCGTCCACGACCGAGTCGACGATGCCGAAGCTCGTCTTCGGGTACTTCGCGGCGACCTTGGACATCGACGTGGCGTAGGAGAAGCCGACACCGATGATCGGGTTGTAGCCGGCCTCGGCCAGGTCCGACAGGCGCTGCTCGCGGTCGGCCTCGGTGTCCGAGGTCTTCGCGGTCAGCTCCTTGATGTCGCCGCCGAACTCGCTCTTGGCCTTGTCGGCACCACGCGCGGCGGAGTCGTTGAAGGAACGGTCACCACGGCCGCCGACGTCGAAGGCGAGACCGATCTTGACACCCTTGCCGTCACCCGAGGAGGACGACGAGGCGTTGTTGTCGGAGGAGGTGCTGCCACAGGCAGTGGCAGTGAGGGCGAGTGCCGCGGTCGCGGCACACGCGGCGGAAAGCTTTGCTACCCGGCGCACGGGAGGCTCCTTCACCTGACCTGAGCGCCACCATTGGCGCTTGATGTGAGCACCATGCCAGTGCTCGAGCCGAGACGCCCCGGCGGCGTCGGCTTCGCGGCATCGTAACGCGCGTAGATGTCAGAAAAACACCTCTCGCGAAGCCGTTATCGATTCGAGGCAAACAGTGCTTGAACACGGTCTACCGGCTCCGTCGGAGCCTTGTCGCACACTGCGCACACTTGGCTGGCAAGTATGTTGCGCCGGGCGGGAGGCGGCCCCCTCAGGACCGCCTCCTGTCGCCTACTTCACACCTCGAACGCCTCACACCTCGGGCCCTTGATCGGCCCCTGGTCAGACCTCCACGGCCTCCAGCAGAGCGGCCGCTGTGAACAGTTCGACACCGACCGTGATCGCGTGCTCGTCGGCGTCGAAGTCGCCCTGGTGAAGATCGCGCACCGTGCGGTCGCCGGGCCGGCGGACCCCGAGGCGGGCCATGGCGCCCGAGACGTTCTCCAGGTACCAGGAGAAGTCCTCGCCGCCCAGGCTCTGCTCGGTGCTCTCGACGGAGTCCAGGCCCCGGCGGGCGACCATGGCCCGGCGCAGCAGCTCGGTGGACTCCCGGTCGTTGACGACGGGCGGCACGCCCCGCACGTAGGTGATCTCCGACTTGGCCCGGTGCAGCGTGGCGACCTCGTCGATGGCGGCGTGCACGATGTCGGGCGCCTCCCGCCAGGCGTCCAGGTCCAGGCAGCGGACGGTGCCGGACAGCTCGGCGTGCTGCGGGATCACGTTCGGGGCGTGGCCCGACTCGATCCGGCCCCAGGTCACGGCGAGGCCGCCGCGGGTGTCCACGCGCCGGGCGATCACCGCGGGCACGTCGGCGGCGACACGGGCGACGGCGGTGACCAGGTCGGTGGTCAGGTGCGGGCGGGCGGTGTGACCGCCGGGGCCGTCGAGGGCGATCTCCAGCCGGTCGCAGGCGCTGGTGATGGGCCCGTGCCGCAGCCCGATCCGGCCGGCGTCGACCTTGGGGTCGCAGTGCAGGGCGAGGATCCGCCCGACCCCCTCCAGCACGCCGTCCTCGATGGCGCCGAGGGCACCGCCGGGCATGACCTCCTCGGCGGGCTGGAAGAGCAGCCGCACCGGCCGGGTCAGCAGACCCTTCTCATGCAGGTCGGCGAGGACCAGACCGGCGCCCAGCACCACGCTGGTGTGCACGTCGTGGCCGCAGGCGTGGGCGCGGTCGGGCACGGTCGACCGGTACGGGCAGTCGGTCTTGGTGTCCGGGATGGGCAGGCCGTCGATGTCGGCGCGCAGGGCGAGCAGCGGAATCCGGGGCCGCTCCCCCTCGGCGAGCCCGATGTCACAGACGAGTCCGGTTCCGGTGGCCAGGACGCGGGGGCGCAGCCCCGCCCGCTCCAGCCGCTCCTTGATCGCGGCGGTCGTACGGAACTCCTGGTTGCCCAGCTCGGGGTGCATGTGCAAGTCGCGGCGGAAGGCGACGAGTTCGGCGTGCAGGGGTTCGCTGAGCACGCCGGGGAGCACATCCCCGGGGAGATCGGCCTCGGACTCTCGGGACATCAATCGGTTCACCCTCTGAAGGGTAGGACGCCCACCCGGTCAACTGACCCTCGATCAACAAAAGTTCAGCCCGTTAGGGGAAGAAAATCTGACCGTCGGACGCATGGCGGCTGGCTCTGCTGGGTAGAACCCGTCTTTCTTCTTCTTTCTCCTTCCAACGGATACCACGCCTCCTCGGTTCACGCTCGGCTTGTCCACGGACCGGACCCGTGGCCGGATCCGCGCTCGGGCGCCCGTGAACCGGCCCCGGGGGCCGGTCCGCGCCGATAGGGTGCGGCGGCGTGAGCGACATCGACGCGGACTTCCTGCAGACCACCCGCTCCTCCTACGACACCATCGCCAAGGAGTACACGGCCGCCCATCCGAGCAGCCTCCACCATCCCCTGGACCTGTCGCTGCTCGACGCCTTCGCCGCGCTGGTCACGGCGAACGGCCCGGCCCCCGTGGCCGACCTGGGCAGCGGACCGGGCCATGTCACCGCCCGCCTGAACGAACGGGGCGTCCCGGCCTTCGGGGTGGACGTCTCCCCCGCCATGGTGGGCCTCGCCCGCCAGGCGCACCCCCAACTGCGCTTCCATGTGGGTTCGATGACGGGCCTGGACCTCCCGGACGCCACCCTCGGCGGCATCCTCGCCCTGTACTCCACCATCCACGTCCCCGACGACCACCTGCCGACGGCCTTCGCCGAGTTCCACCGCACCCTGGTCCCCGGCGCCCCCGTCCTGCTCGCCTTCCAGTCCGCCCCCGACCCCGGCCACCTCCATCTGGCGGAACGCTTCGGCCACGAGATCGACCTGCACTACTACTGGCGCACCCCGGACCAGATGACCGCCCTGCTCACGAAGGCGGGCCTGGAACCGACGGCCACGGTCGTCCGCGAACCGGCTGGCGAGGAGAAGTACACCCGCTCGTTCGTCCTGGCCCGCAGGCCGCACTGAGCCCTGCCGGCTAGTTGTCGGTCGCCGGTACGGCGTCACGCCAGACGCTGATGTCCAGGGTGACGTACCGGCTGGCACTGCTGCTCGGCGACTGGCCCTCGAACGTCACGAGGGCAACGATGCCGCTCTCGGTGAACGCGCACAGCTGTCTGCCCTTGGAGAACCGGCTCACCGCGACCTCCTGGGGCAGGTAGCGGGTGTCCTGCTTGCAGGCGTCCAGTGAGCCCTTCACGCCCTGGTCGAGCAGGACGAGTTTGGTGTTGTAGGAGCCGAAGTCGCAGCCGTTGATCATGTCGCAGAGGAAGTACAGGTCGTCGTAGTTGGACTCGTGCGGCACCAGGGGCTGGTCACTGAACTCGAGGTGGAAGCCGTCGCTCAGGTTGAAGTTCTTGTAGACGGTGGGTTTGGGCGCCCTGGGCTTGGGCGTACCACCGGCCTTCGCGCCGCCCGTGGACTGTGCAGCGGAGGTCTTTCCGCCGGAGGCGGCCGCGCCGCCGTCTCCCTTCGCGTCGTCGCCCTTGCCGAGGTAGCCGATGACGGCGGCCACGAGCACGAAGGCTCCTACGACACAGCCGACGACGACCCCGGTCCGGCGGCGCTGGGCGGGCCCTCCGACGCCCGGGTGCGGGGCCACGGGGTACCCCCCGTACCCCCCGGTCACCGGCTGGAAGGGCTGGGCGGGTGAATAGGGCTGAGCGGGTGAATAGGGCTGAGCGGGCCCGGTGGGCTGGATGGGCCCGGTGGGCTGTGTGGGTTGCACCGGCTGGGCGGTCTGCGTCGGCGCGTAAGAGGCGTGCGGGGGCTGCGGCACCGGAGCCTGCGGGGCTGGCGCACCGGGCACGACGGTCGGCTGGTGATGCGCGGCGGGCGTCCCGGACAGGGCCGTCGGCTGGTACTGAGCGGGTCCTCCGGACGCGGCCGTCGGCTGGTACTGAGCCGGTTCCCCGGCCGTCCCCTCCTGGGCCACCGGTGCCTGCTGGGCCGACGCGGGCGACGGCGCGTTGTAGCGGTCGGCGATGGCCGTGGTGACCGCGCCCGGCAGCCAGTCCTCGGGGCGGCGCAGCTGGGTGGCGTCGGAGGCGGCGCTGCACAGGGCGAGGACCTCGGCGAGCGAGGGGCGTGCGTCGGGGTCCTTGGCCAGACACCGCTGCACGAGTTCGGTGAGTTCGGCGGGCAGTCCGGTGAGGTCGGCCTCCTCGTGCACGATCCGGTAGAGCACCGCGTGCGAGGGGCCCTCTCCGTGCGCGGCCCTGCCGAGGGCCGCGAAGGCGGCGACCTGGCCGAGGGCGAACAGGTCGGAGCGGGGACCCACGGGCCGGCCGGCCGCCTGTTCGGGTGACATGAAGGCGGGGGTGCCGACCGTGACCCCGCTGCCGGTCAGCGCGGTGGTGTCGGCGGCGCGGGCGATGCCGAAGTCGATCACGCGCGGGCCGTCGGCGGCCAGCAGCACGTTGGACGGCTTCAGGTCGCGGTGCACGATGCCCGCGCCGTGCACGACCTGGAGGGCCTCGGCCACCCCGGCGGTGAGCAGCAGGACGGTGGAGGCGGGCAGCGGCCCGTGCTCGGCGACCGCGGCGGCGAGCGTGGGGCCGGAGACGTAGGCCGTGGCCAGCCAGGGGTGGGGGCCGTCGGTGTCGCTGTCGATGACCGGGGCCGTGTACAGGCCCTGCACTCGCTCGGCGGCGCGCACCTCCTGCGCGAACCGCCGCCGGAACTCGGGGTCCTCGGCGAACTCGGGCCGGATCACCTTGATGGCGACGGGGCGTCCGCCCGGCGTGTGGGAGAGGTAGACCTTGCCCATGCCTCCGGCGCCGAGCCGGGCGGCCAGACGATATCCGGCGATCTGCCGCGGATCGTCCTCCGCCAGCGGCTGGAAGGCTCCCTCGGGCGTGCCCGTGCCGTTCATCGATCCCCCCGTGTCGTGCAACTCGTCCGCAGTGCGGCTCGGCGCCGGAGGCCCAGCCACGCATCCGTTGCCGCGTGGTCCGCAGGGCGACGGCCCCACGGGTCCGCCCGCGTGCACCGGGCGGACACGGTATCAACTCCGAGGCCCTGTAACCCCTCGGCAGGGGTTACAGGGCCTCGGTATATCAAGAGCCCGGACCGCTCACAACAGCCCCGAGAGGCCTTCGACTCCGAGCGCCAGGAGCGCCGCTACGGCCACCAGCGTCACCAGCGAACCGGCCCACGCGGCGGACTGCCGCTCGCTCACCGGCGCTGGGTCCGCCTGCCCCGGGGCCTCCCGGCGCAGGCGCTCCAGCTCGTCCTTCACCTGGTCGTGGCGGCCCAGCGTCGGCCAGACGCTGAACGCCTCGAGGCAGATGTGAGTGCCGTCGGTGAGCACGACGCTCAGCCGACCGCTCTGCCCGTTCCAGTCGAACCTCTTCACCCGGCCCCAGGGGACGGTGTACTCGGTCCTCGCGTTCCGGACGACGATCCGCTCCCGGTCGCAGTCGACCGAGGGCCGGATCAGCGTCCGGTAGGCGAGGGAGCTCACCACGAGCAGCACCAGGAACACGGGAGCGAGCTGCCAGAACCCGGGGTCGGAGACCCGCGCCATCTCCAGCCCCGCGAACGCGGCGAGACAGGCCATGACGCAGGAGCCCACGACTCTGCGGTCGATCCAGTACCCGGTCACCACCGCATCACCCGCCCGAGGAGAAGAGACTGTTCCAGCCGGACTTGATCCAGCCGCCGGCCGCCTTGGCGCCCTGCCAGGTCTTCACTCCGGCGGTGGCGACGGCCCGGCCGACCTGCGCGTCCTCGATCACCTTAGCGCCGGTCAGGGTACCGAGGACGCCGGTGGTGCAGCTGCCCCAGTCCTTCTGCATGCAGGCGTCGATCGCCACGCCGGCGCTGAGCACCACGCCGATGCCGGTGTACACGGCAGCCGCGCCGCCCATGCAGACCGCGACTCCGGCGCCCGCCGTCTCGGCACCGGTGGCGGCCGAGCAGTACGCCCCGACCGCCAGGGCGGTGTATCCGGCGGCCGTCATGGCCTCCGTCGTGTCGTCGTCGAAGATGCCGCCGTCGTCCTCGTCCTCCTTGGCCTTCTTCGCGGCCGCCTTGGCCTTCGCGAGATCCACCAGGCTGTGTTTGGCCTCGGTGATGCAGCTCTTGATCGTGTCGCCGCCCTTCCAGCAGCCCCAGAACTGCTCGACGACCTTCCGCTGCCCGGGATCGTCGAGGCCCTGCCGCCAGGCCTGGTACTGGCCCTGGTTCAGGTACACGGTGCCGTTGTAGCCGAGGTTCTTGTGCAGCCACTGGTACTGCTTCTTGGTGACCGCCGGCTTCTTCGTGTATTTGCTGCCCTTGATCGAGCAGTCGCCGATCGCACAGCCCCTGTGGTAGTCCGAGGTGCCCGTCTTCGGGTCGTAGCCGACCTGGTCCCACGTCTCCTGGTCGCACAGGGAGATGTCGTACATGCACGTGCCCTGCGTGCCGGGCGGGTCCATGCCCGACGGGTCGCTGAAGTTGACCGGGTTGTTCAGCGAGTACGTGTACGCGTTGAGCGACTGCGGCGAGTACGGGTGGCTCACCGGGTCGGCCGACAGGAACCGGCCGAGCGCCGGGTCGTACATCCGCGCGCCGAGGATGGACAGGCCCGTGGAGTCGTCCTCGGGCTTGCCGAGGAAGCCGCGGTCCGTCGAGGACGGCAGTGCGTCGGCCGTGGAGCGCGGGGCGCCGAACGGGGTGTAGCGGCGCCGGGTCACCGTGCCGCCCACCGCGGCGATCATCAGCTGGGTGGAGGACTGGGCGTCGCTGAACAGCCAGGTCAGGACGCCGTTGCCGCCATTGGCGGTGCGCATCGCCACCGTCGCGCCGTCAGCCGTGTAGTAGCGGGTGGCCAGCACCGACGGCCCGCTCTTACGGACCTCGTGGCCCTCCAGGTACAGCACCGACTCCGTCGGCGACTTGCGTACCAGCACGTTGCCGTCGGGACCGTAGACGTAGTCGGTCGTGTTCGTGCCTGTCTTGACGGAGGTCACGCGGTGCGTCGGCGACCAGGTGAGGTCGGACTTGACGCCGTCGACGGTGCGGGACTTCAGCTGGCCCACGCTGTCGTAGGAGTAGGTGTCCGTGCCGGTCGGCTTGACGATGCTCGCCACCCCGTGCGGCTGAGCCGCGCCCGGCGTGTAGCTCTGCTGGTCGGCCGAGTAGCCGGGGTAGACATAGTCGCGCACGGTCGAGCCGCTCGCCGTGGTGCGGGTCTCCTTCTGCAGGTTACCGATGCCGTCATAGGTGTATGCCAGCTGGTACGGGTCGTTGGCGCTGGTCAGGTCCGGCACGATGGGCCCTTCACAGCTGGCCATCGCGGTGGTCCACGCCTGGGTGAGCCGGTTCAGCTCGTCGTACGTGAAGCACTCGTTCTGCTGCGTCAGGTTGTCGGTGGTCTTGGTGATCTGGCCGCCGGCGTCCCGGGTGAAGGTGTCGTTCTGAACCGTGCTGGTCGCGCCTGCCTTGGTCCGCGTGGTGGTGATGTTCTGCAGCCAGCCGCTTCCGTCGGCGTCCTCGTAGCCGTAGGAACGGCGCGCCGTGTAGGGGGTGTTGGTGGTGTCCGACGTGCTGCCGTAGTTCCGGCCCACCAGCCGGCCCAGGTCGTCGTAGTCCGTGGCGTCGACGTAGGTCGCCAGCGGGCTGCTCAGCTTGTAGAACCGACCGAGGCCGTCGTAGCTGGACGTGACCGTCTCGGCGGGCAGACCGCCGATGGGCGGGTAGTCGACCGCGGTCAGCTTGTCCGCGGTGTTGTAGTGATAGCCGAACTTGTAACTGCCGCCCAGCCCCGCGGCGTCGCCCGCGTCGGGGATGGTCGTCGTGCTGCTCTGCGGCCGACCGTCGGCGTCGTAGCTGTCCACGGCATGTGCGAAGGCGTTGCCCGCACTGTCGTAGGACGTGGCGGAGGCCAGCTGGCCCCTGCCGCCGGGTGCGGTGTCGTACTTGTTCTCACTGAGCAGCGTGCTGCCCTGCTTGACCGTGGTGGCCCGGCCGAGGTTGTCGTAGCCGTAGGTCAGCACCGTGCCGTTGGCGTCGGTGGTGGTGTCGGTCAGGCCGAGCTTGTTGTACGTGGTGGACGAGTTGCCCGTGTCGGGATCATTGCTGGTCATGCGCTGACCGAGCCAGTTGTAGGTGTAGCTGGTCACGTTGCCCTTGGCGTCCGTGATCTTCGACAGCTGGCCGGAACGGGTGTACTCGTACTTCGTGTGGTACGTCGACGGGCCGAACTCCACGACCTCGGTGACCTGTCCGAACACGTCGTAGTAGGTGTTCGTGCGCTCGCCGGAGGGCGGCACCGTGGTGGTGTAGTCGCCGTTGTAGTTGGTCTTCTCCTGCTGCTGCAGCTGGGGATCGCCGTTGACGAGGGTCCGCGACTCGTAGGTGCGGCCCGCGTAGTCGATCAGCAGGTCGGTGTACGACGGAATGGTGTCGACCGTCGGGAGCACCATCCCGGAACCCGCCGCCTGGTCGGTGTGGAAGGCGGAGGAGACGCCAGTGATGTCGCCGGACGTGTCGTAGCGGGTCGAGGTCACGGTCGCGCCGCCGGAGGTGGCGGGCGTCTGCAGTTCACGCACCCGGCCCAGGCCGTCGGCGTACGAGTAGGCCGGGACGTAGAACGAACTGCCCATGAGCATCTTGGTGGTGGTGAGCGGCGGCCCGTTGGCGAGCGTGGGCACACCCTCGGGGTTGGTCCAGGTGGGGATCGTGTAGTCGAACGTCATCGACGCGTTGCCGTCGGGATAGTTCGCGATCTCCGTGGGCTTGAAGACCTGCGAGATGCGGCCCACGGAGTCATCCACGATGCGGGTCGTGTTTCCGTTCGGGTCGACGATCTTGTAGGGGTTGCCCCACAGCCGCGAGTACCAGGTGGTGGTGGTCAGCGGGGTGCCCGAGCCGCCGTCGTCCGGGTCGGGGCTGCTGACGGTGACGCCGTCGGTGGGCCAGGATGCGTTCGGCGAGTTGTACGTCGTCGTGCTGATCTTGCCGTTGGCGTCCTTGGTGGTCTTCACCCGGCCGGCTTCGTCGTACGTGTAGTCCGTCTCGCGTGCGGTGGAGGCGTCCGCGTACCCCAGGACCTTGGTCGCGTTGCCGTCGGTGGGCACGTTGCCCGCCACATCGGTGGCGCCGTCGTACAACGTCACCTCATAACCGTCCTGCTTGCTCTGCAGTGCCTGGTCGGCGCAGTCCGCGGCGTAGTGCTTGGTCTCGTCGGGCAGCACCATCCAGCGCTGGATCGACGTGCCGGGGAAGAGGGCGCTGGTGTTGTAGGCGCGGCCGTAGGTCGTGCACCGGTTGTCGTCGGTGTTGATCTGACCCCAGTCGTTCGTACGCATCGGCAGGCCGTACTTCGTGCTGGCCGCCTGGTCGTTGTCGTACTGGTCCTCGACGACCCGCTCCCGCCACAGGCCGCCGGAGACCAGTTCGTCGGTGGTTGTCTTGGCGTCGCGTACGAACCGGGCGTCGGGCAGGCCCGCGTACTGGGCGGTGTCCCACACCCAGTAGGTGTGGAAGACGCGCTGGTGCGACTGGCCGGACCCGTCGCGCTGGCTGCTCTCGATCACCTTGCCGTTCAGCCAGGCGCTGTCGGGGTACGGGTTGCCCTGGCCGTCGGTGACGCTGACGCTGCGCGTCTGCGAGGGGTTGTCCTTCGACGTGCGGTCGCCGTCCATGCCGCGGTAGAGCCAGTAGTAGGTGGAGGCGGCGTTGGCCTTGGTGCCGGAGTGGATCTCGACCTGCTGGTAGCCGCGCCAGTCGGTCCACGACTCCTTGTCGTCAGGCGTGAGCGGGTCGTTCGGGTAGGCCCAGGCGGGCTTGCCGTTGTAGTCGTACGTGGTGGTCATGACCGGGTCGCCGTCGTCGCTTGCGCCCTTGCCCACGCCCGGGTCCACATCGACCTGCTTGACCAGGTACTTCTTGAACCAGCCCGAGTGCTCGGTGGTGTCGTTCTCCGGTGTCCAGCTCTGCTTGAAGCAGTCCATGTCGTTGTTGGACTCGCTGGGCAGGTTGGTGGAGTCGCAGGCGTTGGCGAAGCCGTAGGTGACGTTGACGAACGAGCCCAGGTCTCCGTGCACCTGGTTGACCCGGCGGAAGTTCAGGATCGAGCTGCCGATCTGGTTGTCCAGCCACTCGCCGTTGAAGTTGATCGTCGGCAGAGTGATGTCGGGGCCGTCGCCGTAGCCCTTGCGCTGCACGTAGTCCAGCCAAAGCTGGTTGCCGATGCTGCCGGAGGGGTCCGGCAGCCCGTACTTCATCTGGTACTGCATCGCCGGATCCCACGTCATCTGCGACTGCACCGTGTTGGTGTCGCTGCCGCGCACGTAGGTCTTGATGTCCCACAGCATGTCGGTGGAGAAGAACGTCGGTGAGGCCGTCTGCCCGGTGATCGACTTGCAGTCGTCACCCGTGTTGCACATCAGGTCCGTCGGCACGTCCGGGTACGAGGACGGCTTGGTCCATATCGAGGGGCAGGCACCGGGGTCATGGGCCAGCGGGTCGTCGGTCATCCGCTCCACGCAGCGGCCGACGTGGGTGAGCTCGACCTTGGCGGGCAACTGGGCGCCGGGAAGCTGTGAGGCCCAGCCGTACTCTATGCGCACCAGGTAGGAGGAGGCGTCGTAGTCGCGGGCCTTGTCGGTGTTGATCCACGAGCGGTAGCGGTTCGCCTGCTTCTCGTAGAAGTACGTCGACTCCACCTCGTTGGCGTCGACGACCCGGTCGAGGTTCCAGCGCCAGGCCTGGTCGCACGGCTCGGGGAACTGGGCGTGGCAGGGCTCGCCCGTGTCGTTGCCCGCGACCGGCACGGTGAGCACGGAGTGGGTGTACACGTCCGAGTTGTTCTGGACCTTGTCGCGCTCGCTGCGGCCCCAGCCGAAGTAGTAGCGGGTGCCGTCCTGGGCGGAGATCACCCAGAACTCGTCGTCGGCGCCGTGTCCGCCGGTCAGGTGCTGCACCCGCCAGCCCGGGTCGTCCTGGAGGTGGTACCAGCCGGTGCCGTCGTTGTCCTGCACCAGGGTCGAGCTGTGGCCGTTGAGGTTGATCGTGTAGATCGCGCCGTCCGGCTCCGTCGTCGAGTTGGGCGAGTCCCAGCACAGGTCGCCGACCGTGGGGATGCCGTCGGAGGCGCAGGGGCGGTAACGGCGCTCGATGAACCCGGCGCTCATGTCCCAGCCGAGGCCCTCCTGGCCCGCCTGGGTGTTCTCCGCCGAGGTCAGCGCGTCGACCGACTGCGAGTTGTAGGTCAGGGACAGGCTCGGTGCGCTGCCCGTCGGCGGCGCGGGCACCTGGATCGGCAGGGAGTACGTGAACGCGCCCGAGCCCTGCGAGACGTTCCACGACCCGGACGGGCGCAGCGGCGTCGCCCGGTAGTCGCCGGCGTCCGAGGAGGAGCCGGCTGCCACCACGTAGGTGCTCGCCGTGTCCGCGGACTGCGCGGAGAGCATCAGCGGGGTGTTCGTCGCAGAGCCCGGGGTGTTCTGCGTCGTGCCGGAGGCGTCGCCGCCGACCGGCACCGTGGCGGTGAGAGTGCCCTTGGCCGGGTCGTTCTTCGCCGCCACGAACTGCGGCTTGCCCGGCTTGCAGTCCTTCGGCCGCGGTGACTCGACGGCGCACGCGGGCACCTTCATCAGCCGAAGCCGCGCACCGAAGTCGCCGCCGTGGGCGTGCTGGAAGCCGGAGTAGTCCAGCGAGACCTGCACCTTGCCCGCGGTGGCGACCTTGTCGGTACGGGTCAGCTGCACACCCAGCCCCACGCCGCCCGCCCGGGCGGCCGCGGACTTGTCCAGGACATGTACGTCCACGCCGGCCGGCGCGGGCGCCAGCCCGACCCAGTCCAGTGCCTTGGCCGGCGCCGGAGCGACGGCGACCACGGCATCCTTGCCCGCCGCGCGTTCGTCGACGACCGTGCCGGAAGGTGTGATCGCCCGGGCCTCGCCCGCTTTGCGGCCGGTCAGGTCCACGACCGCGTGCGCGGCCTTCGGCCACACCACCTTGGCGGGCTTGACCGGGGTCGGGTCGGCCCGGTCTTTCGCCACGGGAGCAGCGTGCTGCGCATGCACCGTCTGCGTGTGCTTGGGCGCCGGGGCCGCGAGCGCCGCCGCGACTGCCGGCGCCGGGCCGGACAGCATCGTCAGCACGAGCGCGCCTGTCGCGGTCGCCGTCACGGTGCGCGCGCGCACCACACCCGAGAACCTCACGAAGTGTCTCCCCACCCAACTGCCCCGCCGGCGCCACCGGCCCTGCGTGCGTCAGACGCTGGCTGTGCCACCGTGACAGTGATCAGGTCGCGGCAGCGACCGAGAGGCAGTGACCAAGTAGCCAGGGGCAGCGGGACAGTAATGGCCGCCCGGTCCGCGCGGATAGCTCGGAGAAACCGGTCAAGTGGAACGCAACAATCCAACTGCCGCTCAAGTTCACCGTGACCTTCGTCACAATTAACCTGGAGTTTCAATCCCTGGCAAATTCCGGGGGGTTGGGTCTGGCGCCGGGGATCACCGGGGTGCTTCAATCCCCCGATTTCACTGGATCTTCCGGAGGGGCGGCCCCGCCATGAACGCCGAGATGCGCGAACCGAGCCGACGGCAGCTGCTGAAGTGGGGCGGCGGCCTCGTCGGCGTCGGCGCGTTCGGCTCTGTGATGCTGACGTCCTCCTCGGCGAGCGCCGCCGCCGTCACCTCCTCCAAGCACTTCGACCTGACCGCCGCCTCCACCATGTTCCTGCGGGAGATCGACCTGCAGGAGACCCGGGTGCTGCAGTCCTTCGCCTTCGACAACACCAACAAGCACCTGTACACGGCGCAGTTGGTGCAGGGCGGTCGCGAGCTGCCCGGAGAGACGCAGTTCTACGACGGCGCCGCGCGCGCCGCGCAGGGCGACCTGTGCATCACCCGGCTCGACTGGGACGGCAACGAGATCGGGCGCATGTACCTGAAGGGCTTCGGGCACGGTGTCTCCATCGCCGTCGAGCCCTCGGGCAACAGCGCGTACCTGTGGACCGAGTGCGATGTCGACATGACGAAGAACCCGGACGGCTCCGGAAATCGCTACGGCACGAAGATCGCCCGGTTCAAGTTCGCCAACGGCGCCGTCCTCACGACCGCCTCCGCGGCGCTCACGAAGTACACCCCCGTCGCCGGCTCCACGAACACCACCGTGGCCATCGACCCGGCCAACAGCCGCATAGCCCACCGCTACAACCTCAACGGCACCTGGAAGTACGCCCTGTACGACCTCGCCACCTTCAAGTCCGGCGGCTCACCCCTGACCACGATCACCCAGGTCTCCGACCTGACCGGGGTCATCTTCCAGGGCTACACGACCTACGGCCAGTACCTGTACACGATCGACGGAACCGCGTACGGCAACCCCGGCAGCGTCGAGGGGACCGGCAACACGTACATCACCTGCGTCGACTGGAACACCGGGACGAAGGTGGACCGCCAGCTGACCAAGGCCGGCGTCAGCCTCTCCTACCGCGAGCCCGAGGGCCTGGCCATCCAGATCCCCGACACGTCCAACATGGCAGCCGTGCGGCTGCACATGGGCTTCGCGTCGGGCGCCGACGCCAGCGCGCCGAAGCAGGCCAGCCTCTACTACAAGGACGTGCTGATCTGACGCACGCCGTGGACTCCACCGGTGGGCTGTCGCCAACGCGCCCTAGATCAGCCCCGCCAACGCGCCCTAGGCCAGCCCCACCGCCGCCAGCCGGTGTACGTCCCTCGCCGTGCCCGTGACGCCCGAGAGGAAGCCCTGGGCGCGGGGGGAGGCGGTTTCGGTGAGCCAGCTGGGGTCGATGTCGCAGACCGCCACCCGAACCCCCGTACCTGCCAGGGCGAGGGGCAGGGTGTGCACGACCGTCGACGGGAAGCTGAGGACGGTGCGGCCGATGGGGCCCCGGCGGGCGATCAGTTCCAGGGGGAGGTCGGGGCGGACGATCTCCAGGCCCGTCTGGGCGGCCAGCCGGTGCAGCTTGTCCGTACTCTCGCGGCGGTGCGCGAAGTAGCGGGTGGCGCCGTGGGTCCTGGCCAGGTGGGCGACGGCTTCCAGGTAGCGGTCGCCGTCCACGACCCCGGTTTCCACCAGGGACGTGCCGACCATGTCGGCGCCCTTGGTGATGCGCGGCGGGCCGAAGCGGGCGCGGGTCCAGGCGAAGTCGTTGGCGGTGACCGTGACGCCCTCGGGGGTCTCCGTCACCGGCATGGAGGAGAAGACCTCGACGCGGCGGCGGGCGCTCGGGGTCAGCCGGCGGCGGGCCGAGGAGGAGACGGGGGCGAAGAGCAGGTCGCGGGCCCCGGGGCGGCCGCCCTTGCGGTGCCAGCGGACCAGGCGTTCGCCGCGGGCCAGTTGGGCGACGAACTCCATCGTCGCGGTGCCGTCGTCGACCACGACGAGGTCACGGGCCCGGGTGATGGTCAGCAGAAGTTGTACGTAGCGGGAGAAGGGGTCGCCCATGACGATGCGGTCGGCCCGGCGGAGCGAGCCCGCCAGGCCGCCGATCGTGTGGAAGGGCGCGGTCGTACCGCCCCGCGCCTCCTCCCAGCGCACCCGGTACCCCTCGTCCCGGGCCAGGTCGGCCATGCGGCGCAGCTGGCCCCGGGTCATGGGGTCGGTCGGGGACAGGACGACGACGGTGAGCTCCGCGTCGGCAGGGCGCCCGGCACCGGCCGGTATCCGCCGGGCCTGCGCGGGCACGGAGAGCCGGGCCGGCTCGGCGGCGCCGCGCAGGCCGTGCAGGTGCGCCCACTCCAGTACGTTCAGCAGCTGTACCGGGCTCTCCACGAAGGCGAGCGTGTGCGCGGGGTGGCCGGCCTGGCCGGCGCGGGGGCTCATCGTCGTACGACCGTCCCGTCGTAAGTGACCTGGAATCACACCGAGACCGGCTCGCCCGCCGCCGCGGCGATCTCCGCCTCGGCGACGACGCCGGCGACGCGGCGCAGCTTCTTCATCGGGCCGAGCTCCGAGTCGTAGACCTTCTTGACGCCGTCACCGAGGGAGGCCTCGATGGTGCGGATGTCGCGCACCAGGCGCTGCAGGCCACCCGGCTCGACGGAGGCGGCCTGGTCGGAGCCCCACATGGCGCGGTCGAGGGTGATGTGGCGCTCGACGAAGGTGGCACCCAGGGCGACGGCGGCCAGCGTGGTCTGCAGGCCCGTCTCGTGGCCGGAGTAGCCGATCGGGACGTTCGGGAACTCCTTCTCCAGCGTGTTGATCACGCGGAGGTTCAGCTCGTCGGCCTTCGCGGGGTACGTCGACGTGGCGTGGCACATCAGGATGTTGTCCGAGCCGAGGACCTCGACCGCGTGGCGGATCTGCTTCGGCGTCGACATGCCGGTGGAGAGGATGACGGCGCGGCCGGTGGCGCGCAGGGCGCGGAGCAGCTCGTCGTCGGTCAGGGAGGCGGAGGCCACCTTGTGGGCGGGGACGTCGAACTTCTCCAGGAAGGCGACGGCCTCGGTGTCCCACGGGGAGGCGAACCAGTCGATCCCCTTCTCCTTGCAGTACTCGTCGATCTGGCGGTACTCGTCCTCACCGAACTCCACGCGGTGGCGGTAGTCGATGTAGGTCATCCGGCCCCAGGGGGTGTCGCGCTCGATGTCCCACTGGTCGCGCGGGGTGCAGATCTCCGGGGTGCGCTTCTGGAACTTGACGGCGTCGCAGCCGGCCTCGGCGGCCACGTCGATCAGCTTGAACGCGTTCTCCAGCTCACCGTTGTGGTTGATGCCGATCTCGCCGCAGATGTAGACGGGACGGCCCGGGCCGACCTCGCGGGAACCGAACGTGCGCAGACGGGAGTTGGTGCTCATCAGGGGGTGTCCTTACTTGGGGAGGGAATCGAGAGAGGGGCCGAGGATCCAGCTGGCGATCTCTCGGATCGCGCCGTCACCGCCGGGGAGGGTGGTGACCGCGCGTGCGGCGCCGCGTACGACGTCGTGGGCGCTCGCGACCGCGACGGGCCAGCCGACGAGGGCGAAGCACGGCAGGTCGTTGACGTCGTTGCCCACGTAGAGCACGCGCTCCGGCGCGATGCCCTGCTCCTCGCACCACTGCTTGAGGGCGAGGTCCTTGCGGTCGATGCCGTGCAGCACCGGGAGCTTGAGCTTCCGGGCGCGGGCGGCGACCACCGGGTTCTGTTCCGTGGACAGGATCAGCATCTTCAGCCCGCTCCTGCGCAGGGCGGCGATGCCGAGCCCGTCTCCGCGGTGCACGGAGACGAACTCCCGTCCGTCGGAGTCGATCAGCACCCGGTCGTCTGTCTGGGTGCCGTCGAAGTCGAGTACGACCGCGTCCACGTCGGCGGCGGTCGGCAGCGCACCGGGGCGGTCCGCGTCGAACAGCGGAGCCAGCGCCCGGGCGCGGGCCAGGTCGTGCGGGTCGTCGATCTCCAGCACGCGGGCCGGGTCGGTGCGGACCAGCTCGGTGTGGCCGAAGAAGCGGTGCCGATGCTCGCGGAAGCCGGCCGCGTCCATCGCGTAGGCGGCGCCGGTCTCCAGGAAGTCCTGGGGGCGGTCCTGGCGGCGCGGGCGGTAGGACTTGTCGTGGTTGACGCCCACCCCGCCCGCGGCCTCCGCGCCGGCTCCGGCGTCGACGTCGGCCTCGCGCCAGACGAAGCCGTGGAAGGGGGCCACCGTCACCGCGGTGTCCGCGCCGTTCTCCACGACCGCGCCGGCCACCCCGTCGATGTCCTCGCGGACGATGAACGGGCTGGTGCACTGGACGAGGAGGACCACGTCGACCGCCGCGCCGTGCAGCGCCTCGTGGGTGTCCATGGCGTGCAGGACCGCGGCCTCGGAGGTCGCCGTGTCCCCGGCGATGGCGGCGGGCCGCAGCACGACCTCGGCGCCGGCCTCCCGGGCGGCGGCGGCGATGGCCTGGTCGTCGGTGGAGACGACGACGTCGGTCACCAGCCGGGTGGCCCGGCACTCGCGGACCGCGCGGGCCACCAGCGGGATGCCGCCGACGGGCGCGAGGTTCTTGGCGGGTACGCCCTTGGAGCCGCCGCGCGCGGGGATCACCGCGAGCACCCGGCGCATCGAGGCGCCCGGGCCCGCTTCCGAGTGGGACATGGGCTCTTCTCCTTGAGGTGGGATCCGGTCGCTCACAGCTCCCCCATGCGTCGGATCACGGGGGCCACGCGCTGCACGCCGTGGCGGTAGGCGCCGCGCGCGGCCCGGCGCACGATCTGGCGGACCGGTCCCGGCTCCTTGTCGGTGGCGGGTGCGCCGGGCAGCGGGGCGCCGTCGGGGCCGAGGTGGTGACGGGCGAGGATGCCGGGCAGGTAGCCGGGCGCGGTCTCGGTCGTGTAGTAGGGGTTCAGGGGCGGCAGGCCGCCGGGGCGGTCCAGCAGCTTCGCGATGCGCTCGCGGGCCGCGTCGAAGGCGGTGGCGTACGAGCCGTCGGCGGCGACGCCCTGCCGGGCCACCCACTCCTCGTTCGGCGCCGGGCGGTGGCCGGCGTCGAGCTGGTCCCAGGAGGCGAGGCACCCGGAGCCGGTGAAGTGGTGGTTGCCGAGCACCTCGCGCACCCCGAGGTCGGTCAGGACGACCGTCGGGACGCGCCGGTGCAGGGCTTCGAGGGCGGCCGTGGAGCTGACCGTGACCAGCAGGTCGGTGCGGTCCAGCACCTCGCCCATGTGGCCGTACACCAGGCGGAAGTTGGCCGGCAGGTCCTTGCCCTGGACCAGCTTCTGGTACGGCAGCTCCTCGATGTGCGTGGTGTGTTCGCCGGGCTTGGAGCGCAGCTTCAGCAGCACCTCGCGCTCGGGGTGCTTACGGGCGTGCTCGATCAGCCGGCCCAGCAGGTACGTACGGTCCTTGCGGCTGTCCGGGACGGACGGCTGGGCCGCGAACACCACGGTGTACGGCTCGTGTTCACCGGTGTACGGCTCCCCGCCGAGGAACGGCAGCGCGACCTCGGTGACCGAGGAGGCGTCGGCGCCCACACCCTCGTACACGGCCCGGAAACGGTCCGCGTCGTGGGCGGAGTTGGCGAGGACGAGGTCCGCGCCGTGCCGCAGCAGCAGGCCGTCGGCGAGCTTCTCGTAGACGACACCGACGTAGCCGGTGACGACGACGGGACGCTTCCCGGAGCCCCAGGCGTTGCGCAGTCCGTGCAGCATCGCCTGCACCCCGCCGCCGACCAGCGCGAGGACGAGGATGTCGTACGACTCCTCGGTCATGGCGCGCAGGAACTCGATGCCGGTGACCTCGCGGAGGGAGTCCGCGCGGACGCCGACTTCCGCGAGCTGGCGGGCGGTGGGGGTGGCTCGTCCCCGCAGGAGGTAGCCGTCGAGCCGGAATCCGGCGCCCGAGGGGGCGACGCGCTGCGCGGTGAGCGCGCCCCACTTCCATCGGGTGTCGGAATCCGCGAGAACGGCGACCCGCAGGGACTTCGTTGCACTGGCTGGCACGTCGAAGACGCTAGGAAGGCATTCCGAGGAACCGCCCAACCCGAATGCAACAAACGGTTAACAGCACATCGCCGAATGGCGAATCGGGCCGCGATCGGGCGCGGAAAAATCCTGGTTCACAGCTTCGCCACGCGTCGTTCACCTGGTATCAAGGAAACGGTCAAGACGAATGACGGGCTGCCCCCTACCGTCCCTGACGTGGTCAAGCTCTCCGTCATCGTGCCGTTCTACAACGTGCAGCAATATGCGCCCGACACGCTCAGGAGCCTGAAGGCGAACGCGCGTGAGGACTTCGAATTCATTCTCGTCGACGACTGTTCCCGCGACGGGACACCAGACATTCTCGCGCGCGCGGAGCGCGAGCTGCCAGGCGCGGTCCTCGTCAGACACGAGGAGAACGGAGGGCTGGCGACGGCCCGCAACACCGGCATCGACCGGGCGCGCGGCGAGTACCTGACCTTCCTGGACGGCGACGACTGGCTCGCCCCCGGCTACTACACCGAGCTGGTCGACGCCATCGAGGCGCTGGGCTGCGACTTCCTGCGCACCGACCACGTCCAGTGCACGGCCCGGGCACGCACCGTGCACCGGGTGCCGGTCGGCCGGCGGAACGTCGTGCTGGATCCGCGCGCGGCGATCCTGCCCGCCCACCGCTCGACCTCGGTGGACTACGCGTACGCCTGGGCGGGCGTCTACCACCGCCGGCTGGTGGACAAGGGGCTGCTGCACTTCACCGACGGACTGCGCACGGCCGAGGACCGGCCGTGGATCTGGAAGCTGCACCGCGAGGCGGAGTCCTTCGCCGCGGTCAGCCTGCTCGGGGTGTTCTACCGGCGCGGAGTCGCCTCGTCCCTCACCCAGATCGGTGATGTGCGCCAGCTCGATTTCATTCGCGCGTTCGACCAGGTCATCGCGGAGGCCGCCGGGGACCAGGAGGCCGACGCCCTGCTGCCGAAGGCTGTCCGCACCTATTGCGCGATCATTTCCCATCACCTGGGATCCATCGAAAGGTTCGAGCCCGCGGTGGCGAAGAAACTGAAATCCATGAGTGCCGCCGCCCTGCGGCGCATGCCGCAGGACGTCCTGGACGAGGCGCTGGACTCCATGGACCTCCAGCGGGCCGGCAAGCTGCGCCGGCTGCGCCGCCGTCCCGCCGCCGCGGGAGCCGCCGCGTGACCACCCAGATCTTCCAGGCGTCGACGCTGTACGGCACGGCCACGCTCGCCGCCGCCCTGGACTCCGGCTGCTTCGACTCCGCCGACCGGCGTGTCCTGCTGGTCTGCAACAACGCCGCCACGCCCGAGACCACGCCCGCCCTGGACGAGATGCCCGGCTTCGAGCGGCTGCGCGACCGCTTCGACGACGTGATCTCGTACAACGAGACGATCTTCCCCTTCCACCCCGGCGGCTGGGCGCCCCGGGTGGAGGACATGCCGCTCTGGGAGCGGTATCTGCGCCACGAGTGGCGGCTGGGCGACGACGACGTGGCGCTGGCGGTCGAGTCGATCCAGGTCAACCCGTCGCTCTCGCTCACCCAGATCTTCACCGGCGCCCCGGTCACGGTCTACGCCGACGGCCTGATGAGCTACGGCCCCACCCGCAACAAGATCGACCCGCTGGTCGGCACACGGGTGGACCGCGTACTCCACCTGGACCTGGTGCCCGGCCTCAAGCCCCTGCTGCTCACCGAGTTCGGTGTGCCGGGCGAGGTCGTGCCGACCCCGGCGTTCACCAAGGTGCTGGCCGAACTGGCGCCCAGCGGGAACGAGTTGCCGGAGATCGACGAACCGGCCCTGCTGCTCGGCCAGTACCTCTCCGCGCTGGACATCCTCACCCCGGAGCAGGAGGAGCAGCTGCACGTCCGGATGCTGAAGGGCGCTGTCGAACTCGGTCACACCAAGGTCGTGTTCAAGCCGCACCCCTCCGCGCCGGCCCGGTTCGCCCGCACCCTGGAGCAGGAGGCCGAGAAGCTCGAGGTCGACCTCACCGTCCTGGACACCACGGTCCTCGCCGAGGTGCTGTACCAGAAGATGCGTCCCGCGCTGGTCGTCGGCTGTTTCTCCACCGCGCTGCTCACCGCGTCCGCGCTGTACGGCCTGCCGGTCGCCCGGATCGGCACCGACACGCTCCTGGACAGGCTCGCCCCGTACGAGAACAGCAACCGCGTCCCGGTCACGGTGGTCGACGCGCTGGTGCCCGCGCTGACGGACCCCAAGGCGGTCGAGGAACAGCGGCAGGGGATGAGCGTCGAGGCGCTCGGCGAGTTGATCCGCGCGGTGGGCTTCGCGATGCAGCCGAAAATCTACCCGGATCTGCGCAAGGAAGCCGAGCGGTACCTCGGCAAGCACTTCAACGACCGCACCAGCCGTTACTTCAAGCGCAAGCGCCTGACATCACTCGGGCTGCCCGGCGGCATCCCGCGGCGGCTGGCCTCCCTCCGCCGCAATGCGACGGCGCGCCGGATGGTCCGCCGGGCGCGGGCCCTGCGGAAGGCCGTCAAGCGGTAGGCCGTCACGCGCTGAGCAGCGGGCCCCGGCAGCCCCTTGTGGATTGGGTGTGAAAACCCTATGACCCACAAGGGGCTGCCTGCTTTCCGGATTCCCTTTTGTCCACCTGCGCCAACCCTGCGCCGCTCAGAGTTCACCTGTGATTCCTCACAGGTTCGAGTCCGTGCAGGACAAGGTCGTATTTCATTCACTCACATGAAGGATCGGGTGGGATCACAGTAAGAAACTGCGACCGCCCAGTGAGGATTGATTACGTCCATGCGTATCGCTGTGTTCGTCGAGAACCGCAACGGTGTCGGTCTCGCCTCGGAGATCATGAAGGCTCCGGGAGCCGAGGCACACTCCTTCCACCTGGTCACGGCAGACCGGGACGGCGATGTCGCCGGATGGATCGAACAGGAGGCGGCGGCCCGCTTCGAGGACTTGAAGGTGCACAACCTGTTCCAGGTCGACGAGCCGCTCAGCGGCGCCGAGTTCCTGGAGGAGGTCGGCCACCGCATCCACGCCTTCACCGACCAGGAGCGCATCGACCGGCTGGTGTTCTTCAACGACCAGTCGCAGCGCGGCCGCCGGGTCGCCGGCGAGCTGGGCCGCACGCTCCCGCTGGTCCTCGTCCAGGACGGGCATCTGGACTTCCACTTCAAGAAGACCGACCCGGGCCTGCGCGACCAGAACTGGTACTACGGCTCCTCCTCCCCCGCCGCCGTCTGCGTCTGGGGACCGGCCACCGCGCACCATCTGATGTTCCGCTCCGCGGACAGCGACGCGCCCGTCCACATCACCGGCGCGCTCGGCCACAGCGACGACCCCCAGCTGCTGCGGGCGGCCCGCTCCACCACCCACCGGCATGCCAAGCGTCCCGGCGAGCCGCTGCGCATCGTCGTCCTCGACCAGCCGCTCGCCGACCAGCGCAAGCTCTCCCGGAACGAGCACCGGGACGCGCTCAAGGAGCTGTGCGAGGCGCTCACCGCCTTCGGCGAGGTGGAGATCAAGCCGCACCCCTCCACGCTCCGCGCCCACCTCGACTGGCTGCACAAGCTGCCCGACGTCACCGTGCTCGACGAGAAGGCGCTTCTGGAGGCCGAGGCCCTCGACGGCTACGACCTCGCGATCACCTTCTTCTCCACCACCTATCTGCAGACGCTGCGGGCCGGCACACCGCTGATCCTGTTCAGCCCGCCCGCGCTGAACATCGTCTTCCCGACGATCAACCACCCGCTGCTGCGCAACGTCGGCACGGTCGGCGAACTCGTCGACGTCGCCGCCGAGTTGCAGCGCACCGGCAAGTTCACGCCCAACGCCCACGGCGAGCCCGTCGAGCACTTCCTCACCTTCCACGACGACGTCCCCTCCCGCGTCCTGCGGCGCATCGAGGACGCGGAGATCCCCGTCGAGCGCCCCGCGCCCCGCTGGTCGGCGCCGGCCGAGGCACAGCCGCACACCGCCCGCGCCGAACGCGCCCTGCGGGACGTCGAGGGACGCCTCAACCGGCCGCGCTCGCTGGCCGTCCTGGGCCTCGGCTTCTCCTACGTCACCGGCGTGGCGATCCCGGTGCTCACCTACACCCAGGCGCTGCTCGCGCAGAGCCCGGTCGACATCCGCTACTTCGACCTCGGCGTCTACTCGCGCTCCGAGGACGTGCTGGCCGACCTGGAGGGCGCCGAGGTCGTCCTGATCAACAGCCTCGCCCCGTTCTGGCGCTCCCCGTTCGCCAACGAACTGGTGGAGGCGCTGCACGCGCTGGGCCGCTCCGTGGTGCTGTACGCCCACGAGACCGAGTACGTGATGAACTTCGAGGGCGAGCAGCACGCGCTCCGGCACAAGGAGATGCTCAAGGTGCTGCCCAAGATGAGGGTGCTGTGCGTCTCCACCGCCCAGGCCGACATGTTCCGTCAGCTCGGCGTGAGCGACCCGGTCGTCGTCTACAACACCGTGCCGCTGGACACCCACCGCGCCCGGGCCCGGCAGACGCCCGGTGAGCGGCCGCGGATCGTGATGGTCGGCTCGATGCAGGACCGCAAGGGCCTCGACCTGTTCTCGCGGGTCGCGGAACTCGCGTACGCGCAGGGCCTGCCGTGGCGGTTCGCGTGGATCGGCCACAAGACCTGGCGGATCGGTCCCTCGACGCTGCTGTCCGACCGCGTCGAGTGGATGGGGGCGCTCTCCCGCGACCGGGTACGCGAGGAGCTCGCCGCGTCCGACGTGTTCTTCCTGTCCAGTGTGGACGACCCGATGCCGCTGTCGGTGGTGGAGGCGGTGCAGCAGCGGCTACGCACGGTCACCTACCACCGGGTGGGCTCCCGCGAGGTGCTGGAGGGGGTGCCCGGCTACCGCTCGTTCGCCGAGTACACGCCCGAGGCGGCGCTGGACGCGCTGCGGCACGTGCTCGACGAGCAGGTGTCGGAGGAGGAGTACCGGGACGTCGAGGAGCTGTTCGACATCTCCGCCTTCACCGCCCGGATGACGACGGCCCTGAACCTGGCGCGCCCCGGCGACATGCCGCGCGCGCTGCCCGCCGACGCTCCGGAGCAGGCTGAGGAGCCGGACGGCGAGACGTCGTACGCCGAGGGGCCGTTCTCGGCGGTGCTCTCCCGGCACGCCAAGTACCTCGCCGAGGACTTCACCCGGCACTTCACCGCGGGCCGGCACGACGAGGCGCTGCGCGTGGGCACGGAGATCCTGCGCCGCAGACAGCCGGTGGACGTGCTCATCGGCATGGCCGAGATACGTGCCGCGCGCGGCGACGCCGACGAGGCGTTCCGGCTGCTGTCGGCCGCCGCCATCGCGGGCGGCGACCGGGGCAGGGTGTGGTCGGAGATCTCCCGCGTGGCGGGGGACCTCGGCGCCCGCGGCAGGGCGATACGACAGCTCGCCCGCAAGGAGAGCATCCGGATCGACCTCGCCAACCGCTCCGCGCGACTGCTGAAGCCGAGCTGAGCCGCCGGATCGAGCAGTAGGCCGCCGGGTGAACGTGTGCCGAACCGCCCACCCGGCGGCCGTGGCGTTTCCTGTGATTCACCCGGGCGATGGCTGAACGCCTCCTCCGAGCCGGGGACCTTCACAGAGGAGCCGAGGTGATCCGCGGAGCTTCGGGTAGGCGCCGAGCACCATGTCTGCTTCCTCCCCCACCCTCGCCACCGCTCCCCCCTCCCCCACCACCTCGTCCGCGCCGGCCCCCGGCCGGTCCACCGCCGCGCCCGCCGCCGCCCCATCACACGACGCCGCATCGCACGACGCCGCGTCCGGCGGGCGTCGGGGACGGCTCCTCGCCCTGGACGGGCTGCGCCTCCTGGCCGCGCTGATGGTCTGCCTGTACCACTACGCCGGACGCGGCGGCACGGTCTCCGAGTCCTGGCACCAGAGCCCGTCCCGCGTCTTCCCGACCCTGTCCCAGGCGGCCGCCTACGGTTGTCTCGGGGTTCAGTTCTTCTTCGTGATCAGCGGTTTCGTCATCTGCATGAGCAGCTGGGGCCGTACCCTCGGCGACTTCTTCCGCTCCCGGGTCGCCCGCCTCTACCCCGCCTACTGGGTCGCCCTGGTGCTGATCACCGGCGCGGCGATCGTCCTGCCGGCCGTCGTGCACCCGGTCCGGGCGGACGAGTTCCTGGTCAACCTGACGATGCTGCAACAGCCCATGGGCGTGCCGCGCGTGCTGGGCGTGTGCTGGACGCTGTGGGTCGAGGTCCGCTTCTACGCGCTCTTCGCCCTGCTCGTCGTCCTGCGCGGGGTCACCTACCGCCGGGTGGTGCTGTTCTGCTGTGTGTGGACCCTGGCGGCGGTGGTGTGCCGCACGTCGGGCAACGCGCTGACGGACCAGCTGGTCATGCCGGACTACGCCCCCTTCTTCATCGGCGGGCTCGCCCTGTACCTCATCCACCGCTTCGGCAGCGACCTGCTGCTGTGGGGCATCGTGGCCGCCTCCTGGCTGCTCGGGCAGAGCAACGCCACGCGGGGGCTGTGGCACGCGGGAGCGCACGGCGACCTCGTGCGCGATCCGTGGATCATCCTGCTGATCGTCACGCTCGCCTTCGCCGCCGTGGCGGCCGTCGCGCTGGGCTGGACCGGCCGAGCCGACTGGCGGTGGCTGGCCACGGCCGGGGCGCTGACGTACCCGTTCTACCTGGTCCACGAGCACCTGGGCTGGTTCGTCATCCGTGTGCTGCACCGGGGCGCCGGGCTGCCCGCGTGGCCGACGCTCGGGCTGACCGTGCTCGGCATGCTGCTGCTCGCGTGGCTGATGCACCGGTTTGTGGAGAAACCGATCGGCCCGCGGCTGAAAAGGGCGCTGAAGAGGTCCCGTACACCCGGATTCTCCACGTGATCCACCTGGTGGCCGGCCTGGAAGAGATCAGGAAAGAGGGCGCGGCCTACCGGACGATCGTTCGGAATTTTGCCATCCGTTCACCTCTGCTTGGGTTTTGAACCACCCCTCGGGGCAGGCACGGTAGTGCCCTTGCAGGCCACCCCCACAGCCTTTCCGCAGGGATCTCACAGACCGCCGACCGAGGGAGCGCCTCCACCGCATGGCCACCACCCAGGAAGCGACGCGACCGCCCCACCGCCTCGAGGACGTGCCGGGCTGGTTCCCGGTGCTCGACCAGATGCTCTTCGACTGGTTCCTGAACCTCCAGGAGACCGCCGGCACCCACGGCGACCTCCTGGAGGTCGGCGTCTACATGGGCAAGAGCGCGATCTTCATCGGCCGGCACCAGCAGCCGGGTGAGAAGTACACCGTGTGCGACCTCTTCGAGGGCGACGCGCCGGACGACGCCAACCGCGCCGAGTCCACCAAGTCGTACAGCGCGCTGACCCGGCGCGTCTTCGAGGAGAACTACCGCTCCTTCCACGACGAGCTCCCCCGCGTCCTCCAGGGGCCCAGCTCCCTGGTGCCCGCCGAGGTCGCGCCGCGCTCCTGCCGGTTCGTGCACATCGACGGCTCGCACCTGTACGAGCACGTGCACGGCGACATAGGCGCGGCCCACGACCTGCTGCTGCCGGACGGCATCGTCGTCCTCGACGACTTCCGCTCCGAGCACACGCCCGGCGTGTCCATAGCCGCCTGGGAGGCCGTGCTCAACCGGGGCCTGCGCCCCGTCTGTCTGAGCACGCAGAAGCTCTACGGGACCTGGGGCGACCCGGAGCCGGTCCAGGAGCGGCTGCTGGCCATGGCGCGGGAGCGGTCCGACTGCCACGTGAGCGTCCAGGAGGCCGCCGGGCACCAGATCGTCCGCCTGAAGTCCCACGGGATGCGGGCGCCGGAATTCCCGCCCTCCCGGCACGCCGGCGAAGCCGCCACGACGGCAGCTGGGACAGCCGGGGCATCCGGAGCATCGGGGGCGGTGTCGGCACCGGCGTCCGCCTCCGCGGCAGCGGGCGCCCGGCCCGCGGCCCGTCGCGGCAGCCGGGTCCGCCGGGTCGCCGTCGACCTGCTGCCGCCGGTCGTCACCCGGGCGATACGCAACGCGCGCGCGGCCCGGAGCTGACCGCTCGCTCAGCCGATCCCGTAGCGGGCCTCGATGCCCGCGATCACCAGCGCCAGCCCTTCCTCGAACTGCCCGTCGTAGTCGTCGAAGAGCACCCTTCCGGCCTCGGCCGCGAGCGGGAAGTCGGCCATGCGCCTGGCGCGTTCCTCGATGTCGTACCCCTCCCGGCGCTCGCCCGGGAGGGGCTGCACGCCCTGCTCCTCGGTGACGAACCCGATGGTGAACATGTTCATGGTCCGCGCCGCGTTGACCGCCTGCACCAGGGTGAAGCCGGCGCCCGTGAGGACGCGCAGGTGCGCCTCCATCTCGCGGGCGTGGTCCGTGCCCGTGAAGCGTGATCCGCTGAAGACCTTGGCGCCGTCGCGGTAGCCGAGCAGGGCGGCGCGCAGCCCGCGACTGGTCCTGAGCAACCGCTCCTGCCAGCTGTCGGCGGGATCGAGCACCGCCCCGGCGACCATCCGCCGGTACATCTCCGTCGCCATCTCGTCGAGCAGCGCCTGCTTGTCCTTGAAGTGCCAGTACAGCGCCGGGGCCTTGACGTCCAGCTCCTTGGCGATGGCGCGCAGGGTCAGCCCGTCCAGGCCGACCTCGTTCAGCAGCCGCAGCGCCGTGTCCGCGACCCGTTTGCGGTCCAGGGGCGCGCGTCGTTCCGTACTCACGCTTGACAGCTTAACAGCGTTAAGGGCACTCTCATGGGCGACGGCACTTAACAGCGTTAAGGAGAATCGTGATGGATGTCCTGATCGTGGGGGCCGGTCCGACCGGCCTCACCCTCGGCATCGACCTCGCCCGGCGTGGCGTGGACGCGCTGGTGGTGGAGCGGGCCGAGGGGCTGTTCCCCGGCTCGCGCGGCAAGGGGATCCAGCCGCGCACCCAGGAGGTCTTCGACGACCTCGGCGTCCTCGACGCGATACGCGCGGCCGGTGGCCCCTATCCGGTGTCGGTGATCTGGAAGGACGGCGAGCGGGTCGGCGAGCGGCCCATGTTCGAGCCCCTGACGGCGGACGAGGGCGCGCCGTACACCGAGCCGCTGATGATCGCGCAGTGGCGCACCCAGGAAGTCCTCTACGCGCGGCTGGTGGAGCTGGGCGGCACGGTCGAGTTCGGGCGCGAGGTGACCGGCCTGGAGCAGGACGCGGAGGGCGTGAGCGCGCGGTTCGCCGACGGTACGGCCGTCCGCGCGCGGTACGTCGTCGCGGCCGACGGCGGGCGCTCGACGGTACGGCGCGCGGTGGGCGTGGGCATGACCGGCGAGGCGGTCGACCCGAGCCCGTTCCTGGTGGCGGACGTGCGGGTGACGGGGCTCGACCGGGAGCACTGGCACGTCTTCCCGGGTGCCGACGGCACCGGCGTCATGCTGTGCCCGCTCGCCGGCACGGACGACTTCCAGCTGGCCGGGAAGCTCCCGGAGGGCACCGAGCTCGACCTCTCCCTCGACGGCATCCGCAAGCTGGTCGCCGCGTACACGCACCTCGACGCCGAGGACGTCACCGAGCTGCGCTGGGCCTCCGACTTCCGGCCGCGGACGGGGCTGGCGGAACGGTTCCGGGCGGGCCGGGTCTTCCTCGCGGGCGACGCGGCCCACGTCCACTCACCGGCCGGCGGACAGGGCCTCAACACCAGCGTCCAGGACGCGTACAACCTGGGCTGGAAGCTGGGCGCGGTGCTGCGGGACGGGGCTCCCGAGGCCCTCCTCGACACCTACGAGGAGGAACGGCGCCCCAACGCGGCGGCCATGCTGGGCCTGTCCACGGGCGTCCACCGCGGCGAGGTGCAGCGGGGGAAGGCGACGGCCCAGCTCGGTCTGGGATACCCGGGCTCCTCCCTGACCGAGGACCACCGCACCGACCCGACCGGACCATGCGCGGGCGACCGCGCCCCGGACGGCACCGTGGCCGGCACCCGCCTCTTCGACGCGTTCCGGGGCCCGCACTGGACCCTGCTGGGCGCGACGGCGCCCGTGGCGGGTCTGCCGGGCGTGGTGGCACTCCCGGCGGCCCCGGAGTCGTACGGCCCCGGTGTGTTCCTGGTCCGCCCGGACGGGTACGTCGGCTGGGCGGGCGACTCGGCGGACGGACTCGGCGCCTACCTCGCCCGAGTCGGCATCCGCTGAACGCCGGGAGCTACGCGCTGGCCAGAGAGAGCTTCACCGCGAACCCGAGGAACAGCGCACCCGCCGCCGACGTGGCCGTCGCGGACAGCCGCTTGCGGCGGCGGAAGGCGGCGGCCAAGCGGGTGCCGCCGAATATCAGGGCGCTGAGGTACAGGAAGCTGGCGAGCTGCGCGAAGGCGCCGAGGACCACGAAGGACAGCGCCGGATAGGCGTACCCCGGGTCGACGAACTGCACGAAGAAGGCGACGAAGAACAGGATCGCCTTGGGGTTGAAGAGGCTGACGACAAGGGCCCGGCGGTAGGGCCGCTCCTCGGCCGCCGCGAGGGGCGCGGCCTCCTCGGCGGACTGCTCCCGCCGGGTCCGCCACATCGTCCACGCGGCCCGCAGCATCCCGATCGCCAGCCACGTCAGATACCCGGCGCCGGCGTACTTCACGATCCCGAACAGCACGGCGTTCGCCTGCAACAGGGAGGCGACCCCGGCCGCCGACAGCGTCATCAGCACGGTGTCCCCGCAGAACACCCCGGCCGCGGCGGTGTAACCGGCCCGCACTCCGCGCCGGGCGGCCACGGAGAGGACGTAGAGCGAGTTGGGGCCTGGCAGCAGGACGATCAGGACGAGACCGGCCAGGTAGGTGGGGAGATCGATGACGCCGAACATGAAAAGGAGTGTCGCACGGAGGTACGACAGTCAGTCGTCGCCGTCCAGGAGGGTGTCCACGGAGAGGTCGAGGGTGACACCTACGGATTCGGGGAGCGGGACGGTCTCGCCTCGCTTGTAGCGGGTGGGGGCAGGGTACTTGCCTTCCTTGGGCTTCTCGTAGAGCAGGACTTCCTCGTGTCGGCGATCGGCCACCATGTACACAGGGATTCCGGCCTCGGCGTAAAGCTCGACCTTGAGGGCCGTGTCATCAGACCAGTTGGAAGAGGTCACTTCCAGCACCATGCGGAAGACATGCGGTGCATAACAGTTCCTCTGGACGAGCGCGTCTGCGATGTCGGCGTCGACCACAGACAGATCCGGGATCGCATAGTCGGCCGGGCCGGTCGGCAGCCACAGGCCAATACCGGGACGGACCTTGAGGCCAGCCTCCTTCGCCCCGGCCTGCCGGATCTCGCAACCGATCTCGAACACGGTCCCCTGGTGCGGCTCATCCGGCGGCGGCGACACGATAAGGCTCCCTCGAAGGATCTCCACGCGGTGTCCGGGCAGCCAGCTGGAGACACGGTCGGCGGCTTCGGCGATCGTCATCTCGCGCTCTATCACAGCCACGGCAACCTCCTTTCGGGAGCACTCTCCACGAGAGTAACGGGGAACGGACGGATTCCGCCCATGATCACCCATATGGAGTAACCGCCCAGCTCAGAACACCTCCGACGGCTCGTACGCTCCCCACACCTCCCTCAGTGCGTTGCACACCTCTCCCACGGTGGCCCGCGCCCGCAGCGCCTCCTTCATCGGGTACAGCACGTTGTCCTCGCCCTCGGCCGCCTTCCTCAGCGCGTCCAGAGCGAGGTCCACGGCCCGCTGGTCCCGCTCGGCGCGCAGCACGGCCAGCCGCTCCACCTGCCGCACCTCGATCGCGGGGTCCACCCGCAGCGGCTCGTACGGCTCCTCCTCGTCCAGCTGGAAGCGGTTGACGCCCACGACCACCCGCTCCCCGGACTCCGTCTCCTGGGCGATGCGGTAGGCGTTGCGCTCGATCTCGGCCTTCTGGAAGCCCCGCTCGATCGCCGCCTCCGCGCCGCCGAGGTCCTCGACCCGGCGCATCAGGTCCAGCGCGGCCGTCTCGACCTCGTCGGTCAGCTTCTCGACCGCGTACGAGCCCGCGAACGGGTCGACCGTCGCCGTCACGTCCGTCTCGTACGCCAGCACCTGCTGTGTCCGCAGCGCGAGCCGCGCGCTCTTGTCCGTCGGCAGGGCGATCGCCTCGTCGAAGGAGTTGGTGTGCAGGGACTGCGTGCCGCCGAGCACCGCGCCCAGGGCCTGGACGGCCACCCGGACCAGGTTCACCTCCGGCTGCTGGGCCGTCAGCTGCACGCCCGCCGTCTGGGTGTGGAAGCGCAGCATCCACGACTTCGGGTTCCTCGCCCCGAAGTCCTCCCGCATCACCCGCGCCCAGATCCGCCGTGCCGCGCGGAACTTGGCGACCTCCTCCAGCAGCGTCGTACGGGCCACGAAGAAGAAGGACAGGCGGGGGGCGAAGTCGTCGACGTCCATGCCGGCCGCGACCGCCGTGCGGACGTACTCGATGCCGTCGGCGAGCGTGAAGGCGATCTCCTGCGCGGGAGACGCGCCCGCCTCGGCCATGTGGTAGCCGGAGATCGAGATGGTGTTCCACTTCGGGATCTCGGCGGTGCAGTACCTGAAGATGTCGGCGGTCAGCCGCAGGGACGGCTTCGGCGGGAAGATGTACGTCCCGCGCGCGATGTACTCCTTCAGGACGTCGTTCTGGATGGTGCCGGTCAGGCGGTCCGCCGATACGCCCTGTTCCTCCGCCACCAGCTGGTACAGGAGCAGCAGCAGCGCGGCCGGCGCGTTGATCGTCATCGACGTCGACACCTGGTCCAGCGGGATGCCGTCGAACAGCACCCGCATGTCCTCGACCGAGTCGATCGCCACGCCCACCTTGCCGACCTCGCCGTGCGCGAGGGGCGCGTCGGAGTCGTGGCCCATCTGGGTGGGCAGGTCGAAGGCGACCGACAGACCGGTGGTGCCGTGCGCGATCAGCTGCCGGTAGCGGGCGTTGGACTCGGCTGCCGTGCCGAACCCGGCGTACTGGCGCATGGTCCAGGGGCGGCCGGTGTACATGGTCGGGTACACCCCCCGGGTGTACGGGTACGCCCCCGGTTCGCCCAGTTTCCCGTCCGGGTCCCAGCCGGTCAGGTCCGCCGGCCCGTACACCGGCTCGATCGGCAGCCCCGACTCCGACTCACGTGCCATGGATGCCTCCGCAGGTCCGTTTCGTCCCTCCTCACCATGCCCCGTAGTTCGCCGGCGGTCACGCGGGGAAACATCCCCGGCATGAGGAATCCGGGGAGACCAGCCGCCGTACTCGTCTCGATCGCCGCCCTCGCCGCGCTCTGCGGCTGCACCGTGCAGCCCCCGGGCGACGACGGCAAGAACCGTTCACCCGTCCATGTCGAGCTGCCCTCCAGCAGGGCTCCCGCCCCCACCCGGACGGCCGAGAGCACGCCCGCCGCCAAGCCCGCCGCGCCCGCGCCCCGGGTGCTGTTCTCGCGCGGGGACAGCGGAGCGGGCGTCCGCGAGCTGCAGGCCCGGCTGCGCCAGGTCGCCTGGCTGTTCGACGGGCCGACGGGGACCTACGACGATCTGACCGAGCAGGCCGTCAAGGGCTTCCAGGGCAAGCGAGGGCTGCCCCGGACCGGCGAGCTGGACACCGTCACCTGGCAGCGGCTGCTGGGCATGACGCACGAGCCCGGCCAGTGGGAGCTGTACCTGATGGGCGGTCAGCCGGCCGCCGCGCCCGACCCGCGCTGTCTGACCGGCCGGGTGCTGTGCATCAGCAAGACCAGCCGGACACTGCGCTGGATGATCGACGGGCGCACCGTGTCGACGGTGTCCGTCCGCTTCGGCGCCCAGTACACCCCGACCCGCGAAGGTGTGTTCCACGTCTACTGGAAGTCACGGCACCATGTGTCGACGCTCTACCACTCCCCGATGCCGTACGCCATGTTCTTCAGCGGCGGCCAGGCGGTGCACTACTCCTACGACTTCGCGGCACGCGGGTACGCGGGCGGTTCGCACGGGTGCGTCAACGTACGGGACGAGGCGGCGATCGCGGAGCTGTTCGCGCAGGTGAGGACCGGCGACAAGGTCGTCGTCTCCTGGTGAGGATGCGGGGCGCGGGCGGGACCGGGGGAACGTGTCCCGCCCGCGCCAAGGTGCACGAGCCGCAGGTACGGGGGGAACCCCGGCTCAGTGCGACGGCCGATGACCAGTCGGCTCACTCAGTACTGCGTCACGCGGGCCAAAAACGTCACAGCTTTCGCGAAAAAAATTTCGCGCCCGCCAAAACCGCAGGTCAGAGGGGTGCCTACGAGGGGCTCGGCGAGGGTGCCGGACGGTTGGTCCCCCGGTGGCCGGGGTGCGCGGGCGCGAGGGCCGTGGCGGCGGGGGAGGGTGCGACGTCGCTCCGGCGGTGCCGGCCGTGGCCCTGGTCATCGCCGTGGCCCCGGTCCTTGCCGTGCCCGTGGCCGTGGTCCCGGCCTTCCCGGCCGTCGTCGTCGCCGCCTCGGCCGCTCCCGTCGCCCTTGCCCTTGTCGTCGTCGCTGCCGCCGTTGCCGTTGCCCTTGCCGCCGTTGTCCTCGCCGGCGTTCGCACCGCCGGAGGAGGTGGTCTCGCCGGCCGCCAGCACGGCCTTGCAGTAGCTCCGCACGCGCGCCGAGCCGCCCGCCAGGTTCTCCAGGGCCCGCTTGCGGTCGTTGCCCAGCTCCTTGCCGTCGCGCAGGGCGCGGCAGTCCGCCGAGGCCTCCCTCCACCACGTGCCGCGAGACCCGGAGTCGCCGCCGGTGCCGGGCTTGGCGCCCTTGTGCTCTCCCGAGGCCTTGTCGGAGGAGGCACCGCCGGGGGAACCGCTCGCGCTGCCGCCGGGCGTGGCCGTGGCGGAGCCGTGGCCCCCCGAGGACCGCGGGGACGGCGAGACGAGCGGCTGCCCCGGGGTCTCGTCGGCGGAGACGGAGGCGCCGGGGGCGGGCCGCTCGTGGTGGAACGGGGTGGGCAGCACCCCGCTGCCCGCGGCCATCGCGACCCCGCCGAGCGTGCCCGCGGCCACCGCCGCGGCGAGCGTCAGCCGGGCCGGGCGGGCCCAACGGGGGCGGCGGGACCGGCGGGAGCGGATTCCGCTACGGATGGGGGCGCCGATGCGGACCACGTCCGCGTCGAGGTCGGACGCGGGCACGCCGGGGCGCCGGTTCGCACCGACGGCACCGAGGGCGTTGCTGGTGCGCTCGGCCTCGGCCGCCTCGCGGGACTTGCGGAACGCGGCCAGCGCGGCCTGCTCGCCCGGGAGTTCGGTGGTCGCGGGAGCCATCTCGGCGGAGAGTGCGCCGAGCGCCTCGGCGAGGCGTTCCGCCTGGTCACGGGCGGCGGCATCGACGGCTTCCAGCGACTCACCGCTCAGCAGGCGTTCCGCCGTCTCACGGTTCAGCCACTTGTTGTGCTCGTCGGCCATCACATGTCCTTCTGCGTCCGCGTACGCGTATGCGTCACACTCGCGGACGTCATCGCGCCACCGCGCGGTTCTCGCTGGGGCGGAAGCGCGTCGAGCACGCCCGCCGATTCCGGATCGTCGCCGAGCAGCTCCGCGAGCCTCTTGAGGCCGCGGTGCGCGGCGGTGCGTACGGCGCCCGCGCGCTTGCCGAGCGTCTCCGCCGCGGACTTGGCGTCGAGGCCGACCACCACGCGCAGCACGACCGCCTCGGCCTGGTCCTGCGGCAGGCGGGCTATGAGCGAGAGGGTGCCGTCGGTGGTCAGGGCCTCGATGGCCTCGCCGGCCGTGTCGGACTCGGCGGCGCGGCCGGCCAGCTCGGTCTCGTCGCCGCCTATCGCGGGGCGGCGGCCGCGCATGCGTATGTGGTCGAGGGCGCGGTTGCGGGCGATCCGCGCGGCCCAGCCGCGGAACCGGTCGGCGTCGCCACTGAACCGGCCGAGGTCCCGGGCGATCTGCAGCCAGGTCTCCGACGCGACGTCCTCCGCGTCCGGGTCGCCGACGAGCGTGCGCACGTAACCGAGCAGCCGGGGATGCACCGCGCGGTACACCGTACGGAACGCGGTCTCGTCCCCGTTCTGTGCCGCACGCACCGCGGCGGTCAGCTCCGCGTCGTCCCCCAGCACCGCACTCCCTTATTGCACCTGTCCTCTTCGGCGCGAAAGGCACGTTACGGCGTCGACCGCTGCTCGTCCATGTCTGTAGAAGATGCAACTAACTCGTGACCGATGAGGTGTGACACAAACCGCACCCTCGACGCTGATGTAAGTACGGGCCGCCGCGCGGCCCGTGCCGCGCGACGGCCGGGGCCTCTCCTGTGGGGGGTGGCGGCCCCGGCCGTTGCCTCGGCGAGCGAGGACGCGGCCGAGAGCGCAATCAGGGCGCGGGGAAACGCAACCATTTGACCCGGTTGGCCACATGGGCCACCGGGTCATCGTCGTTCACTTACTGGTTACTTATTCCCATTGTTCGTTTCGGCACTGTTGTCCGCCTTGCCGCTGTTGTCCGACTTGGAGTCGGTGCCCTTGCCGGCGTTCTGGCCGTTGTTCTCGGTGCCCGTCTGGCCGTTGTTCTGGCCGGCGTTCTCGCTGCCGCCCCGGCTGTCGCGCCGGCTGTCGCCCTGGCCGTTGTCGTGGGTCTCCGCGGCCCGCGCCAACTGGGCGGTGCAGTAGGCCGCGACGTGGTCCTCGCCGCCCGCGGCCTCCAGCAGCCGCTGCCAGGCCGTGGCGTCGAGCGCCTTGCCCCGGTCCTTCACCTGCTCGTACGCCCGGCAGTGCGCCAGGGTGTCCTTGGCGGTGTCCGGGCGGTCCGGGTGCGCCGAGGACCCGGCGGACGACCCGGCCGACGCGTCGGCGCCGGACCGCTCCGGGGCGCTCGTCACCGGGTGCGTGTTTCGCCCGTCGCCATGGGCGCCGTCCGACGAGGAGCCGGCCGCGCCGATCGCCGCCACGGCGACGCCGCCCAGCGTGAGGCTCGCGGCGAACACCGACAGCGTGGTCTTCACCGACAGCCGCAGACGCCACGGCTCCCGGGGCCGCCAGTCGTCCCGGCGCCGGGTCCGCGCCCGCCGCGAGCCGTGCAGGCCCGCGTCCCGGGCGGCGCGGAACGCGGCCACGGCGTGCCGCTCGGCGTCGGAGCCGGGGGTGAGGGGTGTGGTACGGAAGGCGGCGGCGAGGCCCTCCTCCAGCCGGGCGTCCGCGGTGCCGGCGCCGCCGCTCTGCCGTTCACCCATGTCAGTTCCCGTCCCTGTCCGATCCGTGTGTCACGCACTGTGTGCCACACGCTGTCTGTCTCGCGCGGTCCGCCACGCGGGATGCGCCCGGCTTCCCGGACGCGTCGCCCGGTGTCCCGGATTCCTCCGGTGTCCCGGATTCATACGGACCACGGCCGCCGGCGTTCATCCGTGCGGTCGTAGGCGTCGATCCGCCACGGTTCGCCGCACGACTCACCGCCCGGCTCATCGCACGGCTCATGTCGACTCCCCCAGCGTGCGGGAGCCCTCATCCGTCACACCCGCATCAGCGACGTCGTGCGCGCCCAGCCGGCGGGCGAGGCGTTTCAGCCCCCGGTACGCGGCCGTACGCACCGCGCCGGGCCGCTTGCCGAGGACACGTGCGGCCGCCGGACCGTCCAGGCCGACGACGACACGCAGCATCACCGCCTCCGCCTGGTCGCGCGGCAGCTCCTGGACCAGTGCGAGGGCGCGCTCGGTGGACAGGGACTCCAGCGCCTGGTCATAGGTGCTCTGCGGCCCGGGCAGGTCCAGTACGTCCTGTTCGAGGGTGGTCGCCCGGGGCCGTACCCGCTGCCGGCGCAGATGGTCCAGGGCCCGGTGCCGGGCGATGGTGGCCGTCCAGCCGCGGAAGCCGGCACCGTCGCCCTTGAAGCGCCCGAGGTCACGGGCGATCTCCAGCCAGGCGTCGGAGGCCACGTCTTCGGCGTCGTCGCCGACCAGACCGCGCAGATAGCCGAGCAGGCCCGGCTGGACGATGCGGTACGCGACCGCGAAGGCGGCCTCGTCGCCGTCCTGGGCGCGCGCGACGGCCGCCCCCAGTTCACCGTCGTACGCCTGCAGGCGCCGACGTTCCCCTCCGTGGCCCAAGACCGTCCTCGTCCGTACCGAGCACGCGCCCGCCTTCGGACCTGTGCTCGTGCTCGTAGCGAATCAGCACGACGGGACGCGCTTCACCGGTGTCCCGCGTCCCCAGGGACAACAGCGTCGCGGCGCACAGAAGTGTCACAGCTCCCGGTGCCGCCCTGGGGTCCTCCTCACCCGCCCGCGCCGTCAGCCGATGGCGATGCGGGGGTGGGCGCCGGGCCGTATCCACGTCATGATCCGGTCCATCGTGGCGCGCGGCACGGACACACAACCGGCCGTCGCACCCTTGCCGTTGACGTGCAGGAAGATGCCGGCGCCGCGACCGGGCGTGGCGGGCCACCGGTTGAAGTTGATGACCAGCGCCTTGGCGTACTGCGTGGGGTAGTTGATCAGGTGCTCACTGCCCCGGTCGCCGGCCTCGGTGAGCGGGAAGTCGGCGCCCGTCGCGCTGTGCATGGAGTTGTAGAACTTCGACTGCGGGTCCTCCACCCACCAGTCGAAGCTGTTGACGACGTGGTACGGCATGCTCGTCCCGCCCGCCTCGACCCCGAAGCCCTCGGTGATGCCGTACGTCCCCGTAGGCGTGGTGTACGTCCCCTGCTGCCGCGTCGCCCCGTTCGTGACCCCGTTGGAGCCGACCCGGCCGGCACTCGTGCTGAACTGTGCCTTCCAGCCGGAGGTTCCCTTGGCCCAGGCGGTGACGGTGGCGTACGAGCCGCTCGCCTTCACCGTGATGAGCTGGGTGGCGTCGCCCGGGGAGGCGGGGACGGGGAAGTTCGGGGCGGCGTAGGCGGCGGGCGGCGCGGTGGTGGCCCCGCCCGGGGCCGCGCCGGGCGCGGCGGAGGCACCGCCCTGGCCCTCGGCACCATCCTTGGCCTTGGCGGAGGCGGAGCTGGACGCGGACGCGGACTTCGACGGCGATGCCGACGCTGACGTCGAAGCCAAAGCCGACGCCGATGTCGACGCGGAGCCGCTCGGCGCCGCCGTCCCACCCGACGCCCCGACCGCGACACTGTCCGACCCGGCCCCGGCCTTGTCTCCCCCCTCCCCACCTGAGCCTCCACAGGCCGACGCCATCAGCAGAACACCGGCGACGACCGGCGCGGCGACGAAGCACGTACGGGCACGGGAACGCGAAGAGGGCAGCACGAAGAGACCCTTCGATGGGCAGCAGGACGCGAAGAAACGGCCGGGACACGGCACGGCCGACCGGAACGAGGGCCGGTTATACAACAGCGGTGAACCCGGAGGCGACCGAGAAGACGAACCGGACTCTTCCCGGACTCTCCACGCGAACCGCCCATCCGGTACGGCTGTCAGTGCCGCCCCCTACGCTGCTCCGCACCGACCGAAGATCACGCACGGAGGGACATCGACATGGGCGGCAACTGCTGGGTGGACACGCGGCCGTACCAACCGGACCTGGCGGCGGCGTTCCGCCAGGCCCAGGAGGAGGAGCTGGCGAAGGACGACCACGGCTTCCCGGGCCGCACGATCGAGGAGCTGTGGCGGGACCCGGCCTGGCACGAGTACATCTTCACCGGCGGCACGGCCACGGTCCTGGACTTCCCCATGATCATCGACGCGAACGACCCCGACGACGGTCCCTTCATGCGCCCGCTGACGGATGAGGAGATCCGCGCCTGGTGCCCCAACGGCCGTCCCACAGAAGAGGAATGGGACGAGGCGCTGGACACCGAACGCCTGGAGTTCCCGGGCCGAGCACAAGGCAGATGCACGGTCCTCTACACGGACGGCCGTCCCACGCACATCGGGTACTGGGGAGTCACGGCGGACTAGAGCCGGCCGAGATCGCGGCGCGGCCGTCCGTGCAGGGTCAGCCAGAAGGTCTGCAACGACTCCTCAGGACCGCCGCCCACCTCGAAGCGGTTGAGCACCTTGCCGAGCGGGTTCCACACCCGCCCGTCCGGCATGCGTATGCCCACGGGTTGCCCGAAGTAGGCCTGCTGGTCGGCGTCGAAGTCGACCCACACCGCGCCCGCGCGGCGCACCAACACCTCACCGACGTACGCCCCGAGCCCGAAGAAGACCCTCTGTGCCCGCCCCGGATCGCTGCCTCCCTTGCGCATCCCGTCGATCAGGAAGTCCACGACCCGCAGACTGCGCTCGGAGTAGTCCAGCGGCAGCCGACTGCGGGCCGTGGCACGTGCGACGAAGGCCGCCGCGTACGCACGCATCTCGCTCGCGTACGGCCGCACGTCCCGTTCACTCATGAGAACCGTTCCCCCTTCGCCCAGACACAGGGGGGCGCGGAAGGACCCCGTTCCCCCTGATCAACAAGCGGAGTTGGGCTCTCCAACATCACGGGTTGCAGAAGTGTCAATCACCACAGGTGAATTCACACCAGGAATACAACCTTCTTAGCCGACGGTGCGTCGCACGGGTCACTTCGCACCGGACGGCAACGCCACACTCCCGCTGAACACCCCACGGCTGTCGGCCCGCGCCTCCTGGCTCACCGTGATGTCCCCGCCCTGGAACGGCACGAGGAACGTGAACGCGTACCGGTGTGACACGGGCCGATACCCGTGCGCCTCGTCCAACTCCCACGTCTCGCTGAAGCTCTTGAGCGTGATCTGCCCGTCGGCCGCCGTCACCCCGGCCTTGCGCAACTGAGCCAGCGTGGGCTCCACCTCCCGCACCGCCCGTTTCAGTGCGGGTCGGCTCCGGGCGGCCGACAACTGCCATCCGGACGCGCTGACTTGAAGCCGGACGCCCGTCGCCGTACGACTCACCGTCGCACTCTTCGCGTACGCCGCGAACGCGTCCAGCTCGGCGATCGGATCCTCGACGTCGTTGGCGATGTCGGGATCGGACAGCGGGCCGCGCTTCCAACCCTCGGCGCCATCCTTGACGTAACCCGTCCCGTCGACGACGTACACCACCTCGGGCTTGCGCTCACCCTTGCTGGTGGTGACCGTGCCGTTCTGCTGGACCGCGGCGGGGGCGGTGGTGCGGTGCACGGTCGCGGCGTACGTCGCGCTGGACGGCGCCTGCCCCTGCATCACGGCGGACTCACTGCCACGCAGGGCGAACGTCCACCCCTTCTCGGCGCCCAGGGCCTGGCGTGCGCGGGCGACGAACTGCGCGGCGGTCTTCGGCGGCGGGGCGGGCTTGGACGTGCGCGTGGGCCGTGCCGTCCGCGTCGACTCGGTCTTCGACGAAGCATGCCGACCCGCCGGCTTCTTCTTGCCGCCGTGAGCGGAGCATCCGGACGACACGGCCACGGCAGCCGCGACCAACACGACACCGACGGCACGGCGTCCACTCAGACGGACACGTATTCCGGTTCCGGACAGCACGTCACAGCCCTTCGGCGAGGTCGGGACTTCGATGGCGGCGCCGGTTATACAGCAGCCGACGACGCGACAGCGAGCAGCCGGACAAAGGGGGCGCGCAGGGTTATGGGACCAGGGAGAGACGCTCGTCAGAGGACGGCCTGCCCACGAAGAACCGCCCGGACCGCAGCCGCGCCCCGCACGGCGACCTGACCACCGGCCGGGGACGACCCAGCCTCCTCCACAGCCTGTGCGCTATGGCAGTCCCGGCACAGGGACTCGTCCGCGACCGGCCGGAAGAGGAGCGGCTGCGTGTGCCGCCCGCTCTCACACTCCCGCATCTGAGCGACGCGCGGCGGTGGCGGAACGCTGGTGACGGTGGCCGGAGGCAGTGGCGGAATCTCGCGCAGCACGTACCGCACCAGACCCCCGGGCCGATGAATGACCCGCTCCCGCCCGGGCAGGGCCCGCCGCACCTGCTCCCGCACGTCGGCCGCCGTGTGCCCGTACGCCAGCCACTCCGCCGCGAGCGCGGCGAGCTGCGGGAGCATGCCGCGCGGGAAGCGCAGTCGCGGGTCCAAGTCGCTGAGTGATTCGATGACTTGCCGGGCATCAGCAAGCTGTTCGGACGCGACGGAGGGGGTCTGAACCGGATGGAGGGAGGTGTTCTCCCGAACCGGGTTCTCTGGATGACGGCCGACGTCCCGACCCCTCGGCTCACCGGCGGCCGGAGGCCCGCCCGCCGGAGCCACCCCGGCGCCGGACGCCCGCGCCTTCGCCGCTTCCTCCCTCGTCAGCGGCACGTTCGACACGAGCTGCACGGTCGCCCACAGCCCTCGCACCCCCTGCTCCCGCCACTCGTGCAGGTACCCCTCGGCCTTCAGCTCGCGCTTCGCCCGAAGGAAGGCACACTTGCCGATCCCGGCACGCTCGGCGGTACGCGACAAGGAGTCCCTCGCGTCGGCCGGGAGCGACAACTGCCAGGTCAGCAGCCGTACGGCGTCGGAGGAGAGCCGGGGATGGCGGAGGATGTCGTTCGGCACCTGGGTGTAGTGACGGGCAGGCGCGATAGCATGGCGGAGCATTTCCCGGTGGCCTACTTCCACTGGTGATGAAGGCCCTCGCCGCCGGTTGCAGCCAGCGACGGGGGCCGCTTCACGTCCGCACACGACGGACGGATGAAGCAAGCTGTCGCGCACACCGTACCGCAACTTCCGTACACGCTCGGTCACTTCGTGTAATCATGAGTTGGCGACTGCGAAGCCTCATGCGGGAGTTGCACATGGCGATCGAGGACAACCCCGGATCCCGTACCAGCTACGGAGAAGAACTACGGCGCCGACGGGAGGCGGCCGGGCTCACTCAGGAAGAGTTGAGCGTTCGGGCGATCATGTCCCGGACACACATCGCCCACATCGAGGCAGGCCGCCGTAGACCAGCGCTGGAGGACGCCCGGCGCCTGGACCAGGTGCTGGAGACCGGTGGCATCTTCGAGCGATTCCTGCCCACGCAGGGCGAGGGCCGGGTCGCCGAACACTTCGCCGAGGCGTTACGGCTGGAACAGCAGGCGAAGGTCATCAGGGTGTACGCACCAAAGCTGGTACCTGGCCTTCTCCAGACCGAGGCGTACGCATGTGAGGTCCTGCAGTCCGGCTTCCCGCCAAGGACCGACGAGGAGCGTGACCAGCTCCTCGCCACACGGCTCGACCGCGCCCGCATCCTTTCCGAATTCAAGTCCCCCGTGCTCTGGGCTCTGCTCGACGAGGCAGTGCTGCGACGCCCGGTCGGCGGTCCGGCCGTGATGAGCGAACAGCTCCATCACGTTGCCGCGTTGGGCGAGAGCCGCCGCATCCGCGTGCACGTTCTCCCCTACTCCGTGGGGTATCACGCACTGCTGGAAGGCATCGTCACCTTGATGTGGTTCGAGGACCTGCCGCCGGTCGCGTACGTGGAAGGTCTGAAGACGGGCCGCGTGCTCGAAGTGCCGTCCGTGGTAAGGGAATGCCAGGTCGCCTACGATCACGCGCTGGGAGACGCGCTCTCACACCACGACTCCCTGGCGCTGATCCGATCGATCGCGGAGGATTACGAGCATGCAGAGCAGCCGTGAACAGCATCACGCATGGCGCAAGTCGTCGTACAGCGGAGGCGAGAGCGGCGACTGCCTGGAGGTGAACGACTCCCACCCCACCCACGTCCCCGTCCGCGACAGCAAGAACCCCCACGGCCCGGCCGTACTCTTCGCCGCGCCCGCCTGGGCTGCCTTCGTGGCGACAGTGTCCCGATTGGAGGGGTCGGGCGAGGATTGGTAGATCAGAAGGCTCAAGAACGTGGTGCAGATCGAGCGGTTGGCGGACCTGAAGCCCGTCCATCAGCGTCAGGCTGCCGTCCTGGCCCTGTGGCGGTGGCGTGCGCCCGTGTTCGCGTTCGAGCTCGATGCAGAGTGGGGTGTCGATCAGGCTGCGCTGGAGTCGCTGTTCCAATTGGCAGCTTCAGCTGCGAGTGAACAGTCGGATCGTGCAGTCCAGCAAGCGATCGCCGAGCTGTGCATGGCCCCGCTCTTCACGTCTGAAGTCGACCCGGACACGGTCCAGCTCTTCCAGTTGGAGACCATCAGCAGCCTGCTGACCTTCGGCGAGTTGCTGGACAAGCCTGACGTGGACGTAGCAGAGCGAGTGGTCGAGGGCTCAGCCGGCCTGGCGAACTACCTTGATGACCTCATCGAGGGCTCGTTCTACTCGCACCCCTCGGAGGAAGCCCATCGCGACTACCTCGCAAACCTGGTGGACCAGGCGAGCGAGGGGTATTTCGCGTCGCGCAACTTCGCCGTCGAATCCGCCTGCCATGGCGCTCTCCGGGCTCTCCCCGACGCCGCAGGCCTGCTCGACTCGTTAGCGGGTCGCGAGTTGCTCGCGCTGTGCGAAGACCTCGGCGAGGAACTCATCACAACGATGCGGTGGCTCCGCGCGACGGGCCACTAGCGATCGCGTCGTGAGCCGGAGGACGAGTGCGGCAGCCGTGACGTGCGGCTTCATTTCAGCTGCCGATCAGTCGATGCGGTCGTCCAGGCCCAGCACCTCCGGGAAGTCGCTGGGGAAGTTCCTGGGCATGCCCGGCACGTCGATGGTGCGCCCGTACACGCCGGCCAGGAACTCGACGGCACCGAGCGGGAACTCGAACCACTCGGCGTTGTCCGTGCGGACGACCACTGGCCATGCGTCCGGGTCCGCGGGGCTCGTCCTCCAGTAGAAGGTGTCCCCCGAATTGGACGACGCCCAGGAGATCAGGCCTCCCGGCTGCGGGAAGGGAACGTAGTCCTCGGTGTCGCCCATCTCGTACAGATCCTGAAGGATCTCGTCGTCCCTGGACGCGGATCCCCACAACGTCTCGGCACCGGGCGTCGGAGAGGACACCATGAGGAAGTCATCGATGACAAGCACCGGATACGCCTCCGCCAGAGAGCGGAAGTCCGAGGGCAGCGCCGTCCCGAGGGCCGCCTCAAGGGCGGCCCAGTCCACGTTGCGCCCACCAGGCACACGCCACGCCGTCATCGCCGGAAGCGCGGCCTCCAGCTCTTCGATCCTCAGCATGTCGTCCGCCAATCCGGGCTGTTCCTGACCACGGTGTTCTCGGACACTACTCCGTCAGCTCCAGCTCTCCAGTCGGGGCGGCGGAGCTCCGGACTTCGGCGCCCCCGTGAGCTCACGCCCAGGGTCTGCGCCGTCTTACGACGGCGCACCCATCCGCGTTGCACCCGCCGTTCCTCGCGGGGCGGTCCTCGCGACTGGAGGGCACCTCAGTAAATGCATCCGGCGCTCTGCGTTCCCGCCCCGGACTGTGCCTTGAACATGCCGAGGAACAGTATCGCCGTCAACGCCTGGCGTTTCTCCAGACCAGTCGTTGGGAGCCCTTCAGAGTCGGATCAGCTTCCGGGGTGCCTTCAGGGAGGACCGGCGCCAGGGTTTCGAAGACTCTTTCCATCACTTCGTCGTCGTAGTCGGCGAGGTCCTCGCAAGCCTGCAGCAAAACGGCACCCGTGGGGAGCTCCCTGACCCGGAAGAACGCGCCGCTGCGTTCGAGCGCGGCGAAGCCTCCGAGAGTCCGGGCCAGTTCCGAAGGGAGAACTGTCACCCAGGAATAGCCGCGCAGTCGCTCACGGCCCTTTCGGATCGATACGCGGCCCGAGCGGCCGTGGATCGCCCGGTCGAGGGCCGTGTGACCCAGGGTAGGCTGATCGTCGCACACATGCCCGTAGGTCGGATCCACCTTCGCGGCGGCAGCATGGAGAAAGTCGGCCCACCTGCGGGACCTCTCCGCCGTATCGCCTTCTCTTTCAGGAGAGAGGGCCGAAACAACCTGCAACTGCGCCACCCACGGCCAGTCATCGTCCACCGAAAGGCTGACACGAATGAACTCCTCGGCGAGTTCAGGCCCCAGTTCAGGGTCGGCTTCGGCGCCGAGAACACACAGGCGGAGATGCGCCGACGTCGGGTACTCGGCCAGTTCACGGGTCATCCACTCGAGCGACTCTGGAGAGAGCGGGCGCGGGTCACCGAGTCGACGCTCGGGGTTCCAGACATACACCTCGCCCCACAGTGTCCCAGGCCTTCCGAGTGGGCCTCCCGTTTTCTCCCTTTCAGCGAACGGCCAGGCCCGCATCGCCGATTCCCAGAACACCGGTGCCACCGCCCGAACAGCATGGGCAAGCCAATCCGAAGACACCTCTGGAAATCCTGCTCCTCCCGCGGTGTCCACATCCAGCATGGCGTACATCGCGTTGGGCTTCCCCTGCATATCCTTCCCTCTCCACGACGATGGCCGGGCGCCGACCGGAGTCCCGGTCGGCGCCCGGCGTGCGCTCACGCCACCAGCGCGAACGCTTCCTTCAGCATGCCTCCTGCGATGGCCAAGGTCGGTGCGTCGTCAGCGACTCCGAGACCGCCGGTGCCGACGTCCTCGGCGATCGTACCGACGCCGATGGCCAGGCCCAGCAGGCCGAGACCCACGCCCTCCGCGATGTCCGTCGCCGAGTGGCCCTCGTTGTTCTGGTGCTGTTCCTGCTTCTCGTCGTCGTCATCGTCGTAGACCTTGTACCACCTCATTCCCCCGAATCCGTCCTTGGGATTTCCGGACCAGGCTCGGATCGTCTTCTGCTTCCCATTGGCGTCCGGAGCCGTCCGCAGGACGGAAGACGGCAGGCCGAACCCTTCCTTGACGTCGACGTTCCGTCCTGCCTGCGCGTATTCCTCCTGCAGTTTGTCCATATAGCGGTGGAGCTGCTTCGGCCCCATCACCCTGTGGCTTTCCTTCTCACCGTCGAAGGTGGACGAACCGCCGATGGACTTGACCTCCCAGATCCAGACCTTGTCCTTGTTCCGCCCCTTGCCGGTGAGAATGATGTCGGCGTATCCGATGTCCTCGCCGTTCTTGCCTGCGTAGGGAATGACGTTGTCGTGGTCCCGAATGGTGATCGTTCCACTGATTCCGAGGTTCTTCATCTCCGCCCGGATGAGCTTCACGGTGTTGGTCACCACACGGTCGTGCGTGGACCCCAGGGACGTGGAGGTGGTCCAACCGCCTCCCGGGTCGAGCATGTGCCCGTCGAGCTCGATGAACGTGGTCGGATTACCGCCCGCGAAGGCGTACCGATTGCTCGTGTACGGGTCCGTGCCGAGCCCCATGTCCGACAGCGCGCCGTTGTACATGTCCCGGCTCGTGAAGCGGTTCAGCCCGGGGTTGTAGTCGCGGAAGCCCATGTCGTACGTGCCCGACTGGGCGTCCCAGCGCTTGGCGTTGTAACGGTAGGGGTTGTACGCCTCCTTCGTCGGGTCGGCCGTGTCGGGCTTGTCGATGCCGGTGAACTCGGACGTGTCGTCGGAGCCGTAGGCGGTGTAGCCGTATGTCGCCTTCGTGTCGCCGTTCTTGTCCGTGAGGGTTTCGACGTCGGAGTGGCTGTTGTAGCCGTAGTAGCCGTCCTCGGTCGTGCCGTCGGTGTTGTACTTGATCTGCGACAGGCGCTCGCCCCACGGGCTGTACTGGTACGACTTCGTCAGCGTGCCGGCGACCTTCTCGTCCAGGACCTCGGAGGACAGGCCCAGGTACTCGAAGTCCGTGGTCTTGCCGTCCGCCGTCTTCGACACGGTACGGTCGAACGGGTCGAAGGTGTACGTGGTCGACTTCATCGCACCCGTGTCGTCCATCTTCTGGGACTCGACGACGTGGTCGAAACCGTCGTAGACGCTCCGGGAGATGACCTTCCCGTCCGAGGCGGATGTCACCGACTCCTGGCGGCCGAAGGGATCGTAGTTGTACTTGGCGGTGGCACCCCCGACGGTGGCGCTCAGCAGACGGTTACGGTCGTAGTCGTAGGTGGTGGTGACGTTCTTGACGGTCTGGCTGATGACATTGGCGTTGTTGTCGTGAACGTACGTCTCCGTCCCGGCACCGTTGCCGGTCTTCACCGCCTGCTTCAGCCGGTCGGCCGGGTCGTAGGTGTAGTCCGTCGTCGAGGACAGGTACGCCGAGTGGTTGTCGGCGTTCATCTTCTGTGCGACGTCCTGCGACTTGTTGCCGTTCGGGTCGTAGGCGTAGGCGTGGGAGTCGACGAGGGTGCCGTTGGGCTTCTTCTCCGTCGACGTCTTCAGCGCCGCGTCCAAGTAGTACGTGTAGTCGATCGTGTTGCCGTTGGCCTTCGTCTCCTGGAGCTTCTGACCACGATCGGTGTACGTGTACGACGTCACCTTCGGTGAGGCGTCCGTGGCCGACTTGCCCACGGATACGGTCTTCACCAAGTTGCGAAGGTCGTACGTGTACTTGGAGAACTGGTCCGGGTGCGTGACCGTGTCCACAAGGCCGTTCGGGTCATACGCGTACGACGTGGACTTCTTCTCCGTCCCCGACAGCGACTCGGTGACCTTCTGTACCTGGTTGAGGCCGGTGTAGGCAACCGTGTACGCGTCGATCTTCGCGGTCGAGGACGTGTCGTCGATCTCGGTCGTGTTGCCGTTGAGGTCGTAGGCGTAGGTGAAGTTCGCCTTCTCCGTGTCCGCCGGGTCGCCGCTGGTGTCACGGACGAGCTTGACGGCGTCCGCGACGACCGTGCCGCCGCTGTTCTGGAACAGCTGGAGCTTGGCCGCGTTGCCCTGCTTGAAGGCGAAGGAGCCGAGCGAGACCCAGGTGCCCTGGTTGGCGGTGGCGTTCTGGTCGATCGTCTTGTCGGCCGTGCCGCCGTCGTAGGTCACGGTGTACTTGGCCGTGGTCGCGGCGCCCGTCACCTGCGGGAACTTCACGTACGCCGTGTACGTGCCGTCCTTGGGGATGTTGAGCGTCCACGTGTAGGCGTCCGTGCCGGTGCCGGCCGCGTGGGTCTCGTGGTTGTAGCCCTGCTGGCCGGTGACGTCTGCCTTGGTCCAGGTGCCGGTCTTGGAGGTGTTCTGAGTGTCGGAGTTGTCCACCAGGACGACCGACTTGCCCGCCGGGACGCCGTCGTCCGCGCGGGACTTCAGCGAGCCGTCGGGGTAGTACGACCACGTCATCGTGCGGTCCGAGGAGCCGCCCGCCGAGGTCAGGGTCCGCTTGGTCTGCTGACCCAGCTCGTTGTACTCGTACGTGGTGACGATGTCCCACGGGTCCGTGGAGGACCTCACCCAGCCGTTGTCGAAGTAGCTGTAGGTGGTGTCGTTGCGGACCGTCTCACCGTCCGACGGAGGCAGCGAGGTCTTGGCGACCCGGCCGACCTTGTCGTAGGTCGTCTCCGTGTAGACATTCGGGTCGTTGTATCGGGAGTCCGCCGGGTCGTAGGGCTGGTACTGCTTGACCGGGCGGTTCAGCGCGTCGTACGAGGTGCGGGCAGTGAAGGCGTCGGTGGAACCGGCCGCCGTCGCCCGCGGCGTGAGCACCTTGGTGGTGTTGCCGACCTGGTCGTACTCGTACTTCGTCGAGCGGTAGGTGATGGTCGACGTGCCGTCGTGCGGAACCTTGACCTCGGTCTGCTTGCCGCGCTCGTCGTAGGTGATCGTGGTGGTGTTGTTCTCGGCGTCCGTGGCCGAGGTGACCAGGCCGTCCTTGTCGTAGCCCTTCTTGGCGGTCTTGCCGGCCGCGTCCGTGACGACGGTGACCCGGTGGTCCAGGTCGTAGTCGGTCTTGGTGGTGTAGTCGGTCGTGTCGGCGGTGGCGTTCTTCTTCGGGTCGATGACCTTGGTGACGTTGCCGACGTTGTCGTACTCGTAGGAGACCTTGTCACTGTTCGCGTTGACCACGGACGTGAGCTGGTAGATCTCGTCGTAGTTGTTCGTCGTGACGAAGTCGGTCGCGTCCGTCGTCGTCGCCGTGCCCTTGGGCTCGGTCGTCGTCTTCAGGTTGCCGACCTTGTCGTAGGTGTAGGACGTGGTGCGCGGGCTGGTCTGGTTGTTCGCCGGCGCCGTCGCCGACGTGACCTGGTCCGCGTTGTCGTACACCGCCGTCGAGACGGCCCCGTTCGGCGCCGTCGACTTCGTGACATTGTTGTTCTCGTCGTACACCGGCGCCGGGGTCGTGATCACGACGCCGGTGTCCTTGGGCACGGTGTTGACCAGCGGACGCCCGAACGTGTCGTACGTCTGCGTGGTTACCTTGCTGTTGGCGTCGGTGACCTGGGTGACCTGGCCCCGCTCGTCATAGACGAACTGGGTCGCGAAACTCTTCGCGTCCGTGATCGTCGCCGGGTAACCGGTCGGCCCGAAGCCGCTGTACGTGGTCGGGTTGCCGTTGGCGTCGGTCGCCTTGGTCAGCTCACCGTAGGCGTCGTAGTCGTACTTCGTGGTGTAGTCGTCCGGCACCGATGTGGTCGCGACGCCCTTGGGGTCCGTGACCGTCTTCAGGTTGCCGAAGCTGTCGTAGCCGAACTGCCAGGCGCGGCCCTCGGGCGACGTCTTGCGGAACAGGTCCGCCGAGTAGCCGTCGGCGCGGGTCTGGTACTCGTACTTCGAGGCGTTCGCCGGCCACTTGGTTGTGTCGGCAACGCAGGTGGCCGTCTGGTCCGGCACGCCTGCCTTGTTGTTCTCCGCGTCGCGCTGCCAGAGCGGGTAGCCCGTCTTCTGGTCGTAGCAGTACGCGGTTTTCGCCCCGTTGTCCTCCTCCACATACGTGACGTTGTTGTCCGCGTCCCACGACATCTTCGATGTCTGGGACTTGGCGTTGGTCGTCTGGACCGGACGGCCGAAGTCGTCGGTGACGTACTTCGTGGCGTGGGTCTCGGCGTCCGTGACCGTCGTGTCCGTGAACTTGGTGTTCACGGTGTCGGCCGCGTACGCGAAGGCGGTGTCACCGTTCAGACGGTCGGTGATCGTCTTCGTCGACCAGTGGTACTTCGGGTCGTCACCGGTCTGCGGGGCGTAGTACGCCAGCTGGGTGGCGTGGCCGCGCGGGTCGGTGGCCGTGACCAGCTTGACGTTCTTGTTGCCCTGGGTTGCGTCGTAGGTGAACTTGAAGTTCTTCGGCTGGCTGGAGCCGTCGCCGTCGGTGAACTGACCGAGCAGACCCTGCACCGTGTAGTAGAAGGAGATCTTGCGGCCCGAGATGTCCGTGATGGACTTCACGTGGTCGTAGATGTCCGGGTCGGTCAGGCTGGTGCCGGTGACCTTGGCGCCCGTGCCGTCGATGTAGTCGTAGGACGCGTCGCCCTTCTTGTAGTAGTCGACCGTCAGGGACTGCCGGCCCGCCGGGTCGGTGACGTAGGCGAGGAACTTGGCCGCCTTGCCCTGGGTCTTGTGCTGCTCGTAGGTGTAGGTCTGCGTGTTGCCGTTCTTGTCGACCGCCGACGTCAGGTAACCGTCACAGCCGAAGTAGAAGCGGGTTCCGTCCGGGCGCAGCAGGGTCCAGGCGTCCGGGACCGGGTCCTTCGTCGGGGTGCAGTCCAGGCCCGCCTTCATGGTGATGCGGTAGTGGACGCCCGCGGGGGCCTTCCAGCTGCCGTCCGGCTGCTTGGTGAAGGTGTGCGTGGTGCCGTCACCGTCGGGCAGGCGGATCTCGGTGGCGTTCTGCACCGGGTTGGGGTGGAAGTCCAGCTGTGCGCCGAGCCGGATGGGCCCGCCCAGCTGTGCCGACCAGCCCGCGCCCGCGCCACCGGTGGTGTTGTCGGTGTCCTGCGAGTTGTACGCGAACCTGGCGAACGTCGTCAGACCACGCCCCGGGTTGCTGAACGCGTTGTACGACCACACGGTGTTGCCATAGGCGAGGTTGTTCATCACCGTCGAGCCGGCACCGGTGTTCTTACCCGTGTACGAGTAGAACTTCTCCAGGCCGAGCGTGTTGGAGGTGGGGTCTTCCACCGCCACGTTCTGCTTCAGCGTGGGTATGCCACCCGTGCCCGCCGACAGCCAGGAGCCGTCGGAGACCTTCTTGACGTCCCAGCCGAGCACGTACTGGGTGCGCTTGCTGCCCGTATCCGAGTTGATCGGGGTCTTGACCTGCGCCTGGATCGTCGCCGACTGACCGGGCGAGAGTGCCGGGATGGCGGTGGAGAGCTGGTTGCCGCCGTTGGTCACGTCCGTGCCGTCGGGGAGCTTCCAGGTGTACGACAGGACCCGCTCACCCGTCGCCCACGCGCTGGAGGTGGTGTTGGTGACCGTGAAGTCCACCGTGTAGGTGGAGTTGGGGGTCATCCGTGCCGGGGTCTGCGGCGCGTAGTACGTGTCGTCCGTCGTGGAGTCGACGTAGATCACCCGCAGCAGCGGGCCGAGCTGGTAGTCGGAGGCCTCCGAGGCCAGGAACAGGGTGCGCTCCTGCGGGCCGGTGGTGGTCTCGTCCTTCAGCTTCACCAGTGCGCCGTGGTTGGAGGTCGGCGTCTTGATCCAGCCCTGGGTCAGCGACGTGGCGTCCCACCAGTGGCGGCCCACCTCGGAGACCTGGGCGACGGTGTCGGAGACAGTGCCGGAGTAGTCACCGCCGGCCGTGGTCCACGGCGTGGTGGAGGTGGCGTTGTTCCAGGTGGCCTGGGTCTCGTTGAAGTCCTTGTTCAGGCCGTGGAGTTCGTAGATCGCACCATTCGTGCCGGTGGTGGTCTCCGCGCCCCACATGAACAGCCGCGACTCCAGCACCGTGGCCGTGGTCGGGATGCTGGACGTGGTGAACTTCATCACCGCACGGGCCTTGCCGTAGGTGGTGGAGTTGTTGCCGACCTCCAGCCACTTCTGGCCCACGCCGAAGGAGGAGATGGTGTCCTCGTTCGTGGTCGGCTGCCCGGAGGACAGGGTGGTGTCCGTGACCCCGGAGGTGCCCTGGATCAGCCGCATGGTGCGGCCCGCCTTCGGGACGCCGACGATGCGGGTCGGGGAGCCCAGCAGCTGGCCGTCCTTGGTCTTCACCGCGAGCTGGTAGTAGTACGAGCGGCCGATCTCCACCGAGGAGGAGTCCGGGGTCGGGGTCGCGGTGGTGTCCGTGTACGCCGTCGCCGACTTGTCGATCGGGGCCACGAGCGTGGCGGCGGACGGGGTGAACGCCTGCTGCGTGGAGCGGTGCAGCTGGTACTCGACGATGTCCAGGTTCGGGTCGCCGGTGGTGTTGCTGTACGCCTTCCAGGAGAGCTCCGGTCCCGTGGAATGGACGACCGTCGGCGAGTCCAGGGTCGTGCCGACCTTGCCGTAGGTGACCGTCAGCCGCGGGATCGTCGCGGTCTCGCCGCCGTAGTCGCCGTCACCGGACTCGTAGCGCGGGCCGCCGGTCGGCGCCGTCGACGACTCGTCCGTGGCCTTGAGCACGAACCCGTAGTTGGTCGCCGTGCCGTTCACCCACTGCTGAACGGTGTCGGTGACCGGGAACTTGTGCCACTGGTTGTACTCGCCGGTGTTCTTCACGATCGACGCCGGGTTCACCCAGCGCACCGCGTCCGCGATCACCGCCGTCGTGCTGCTGGTGTCCTTCAGGACGACCTTGCCGGCGGTTCCCTTGGCGAAGTTGATCTGCGAGCCGCCGTTCAGGGAGGCCCACACCCCGTTCGTACCGGCCGTCTGGTCCACCGTGTAGGTGGCGGTCGGGTCACTGCTGGTCACCGTGTACGGGGCAGCCGTGGACCGGTCGGTGTACTGCACATAGTGCGCGTCCACCCGGTACGAGGCCGTCTCCGGCAGGTTCGGCTGCCAGGTGTAGGTGTCCCCGAGGATGGCGTCCTTGTTGTACAGGTAGTCGCCGTCGATCCCGTAGGTCGTCGACCCCGGCTTCCACGAGCCGACCGCCGCCGTCGTGCCAGGATCCCCGTCGTCCACCTGGACCGTGGTGCCCGACAGCTCACCCACCAGGTTGCTGGTGTTGGACCAGGTCGCCGTCGCCTCGTCCCACGCCCCCGTCGCCCGGTAGGCGCCGATGGTGACGTCGTTGGCGTTGGTGGTGTGCGCCTGGTCGAAGTACATCTCCAACCGGGCAGAGTCGATCTTCGTGCCCGACGGGATCTCACTCAGCGGGAACTTGATCAGCGAGCGGGAGGTACCCGTGTCGGTCTTGCCCGCCGACAGCTTCCAGGTGGTGTTGAAGTTCGTCGACGCCTGGTCCGACAGGACCATCGTGTCCTGCGAATCCGTCGGCGACGGCGCGATCGTGATCGTCGGATCGATCACCACCGGATAGTGCCGGTCCTTCGACGCCAGCCACTTCGCATCCGGCGTGACCGACAGCTTCCAGGACTTGCCGTCCCGGACCAGCTTCTGCCGTACGGCCGTGCTGTAGGTCCTGCCGAAGACCGACTTGTCCGCCTTCTTCGCGTCCGTCATGAACGGCGCCGGAATCACCATCACCGGCGTGTGCGGCAACTCCCCGAACAGCGCGATCGAGCCGTCCTTACGCGCCCTCGGCGTCAGCCCCTGTGTGTCCAGAGTGAACGTGAACGTCAGGGGACCGGTGGGGCGTTCGGCGAGGGTGATGTTCTCCTTCACCCGGCCACGGCCGACGCCGTACTCCAGGTCCGCGCCGTTGACCGCGTCCTTGTACGTGACCGTCGAACCCTTCACCGACGGCTTCAGCGAACCGTCCGCGCCCTCCAGGCCCAGCGTGACCGAACGGCCATCCGGCGACCGGAAGCGCACCAGGTGGTCCGCGTCCGAGCCGAACCAACTCCGGCCCTCATTGGTCGTGTTGGCGAAGTCGAAGCCCTTGGCGTCCGTCGGGTGGACGGCGGTGTCGATCGGCTTCCAGGTCGCCTTCCGGCCCGTACCCGAGCGATACGACGTCGGCACGGCCGACAGCTCCGCCTCAACCCGGCCGTCCGACATCTGCCAGAAACGCGCCGTCGACGTGCGCCGGCTCTTCAGCTCCCTGACCCGCTTGGCCTTCGGAGCCTTCTTGCCCTTCGGCAGCTTCTGCCGGTCGGCCACGTCCAGCTCGTCGTGGGACGGCGGGTCGGCGAGCGGGTGATCGTCGTCATCGTCGCTGAACCAGCCCTTGACGGTGTCGACTATCCCCTTTCCGCCGCCGCCGTCGTCCGAATCAGACGCCGCATAAGCGACCTGTGGCAGCGCGGTACTCACCACCGCGGACACCACAAGGCACGCAATAAGCCTGCCCAATCTGGGTTTCACCGCAACCCTTTCCTTGTGTTGAACGTCATAAACATCGACCGCAGACATCCGGCCGTCCCGCATCAGCGGATGGCCAGACGTAGCGGCGCCGCGGTTGTAACCATGCAGGTGACGGCATGTCAAACGACTTCTCAGATCACGACAGTTCACCCATCACAGGAAATCGACGCCCGGTTTGTCCCCTCACTGGCGGCCCGCGTCCGGCGTCGTGTATAAGAGCCCGGTTCCGGGAATTCCGGCGCAGGCATGCGAATTCCGAGAGGCCGATCCAAAAGGGACTTTTCATGAGCGACGAAGAGCGGGAAATCGCGGCGGGTGCCACCGAATCCGAGGCCCCCGAATCTCGGGAGAACGGCGGGAATTCCGGGACCGATGCCTCCTCGCGCTCCCTTCGCCCCGATCGCACCGGCCTTCTCATCGGCGGCGCCCTGCTGGCCGCCTGCGGCGGGCTCGTCCTCTACGGCGTGCTCGACACCGGGGACAAGCCGGCGGCCGAGCACCGCGCGCCGACCGCCGCCGTGACGTACGAGGTCACCGGGAAGGGCACCGCCGACATCGCGTACCAGGGCCGCAGCGAGGCCGGGACCGCGGTCGTCGACCATGCCGTCGCGCTGCCGTGGAAGAAGACCGTGCAAGTGCCGCTCGGCAAGCCGCCGTTGGTCTCGATCACCCTCGGCGAGAAGGGCGGGCAGGCCAGCTGCTCCCTCGCCGTGCGCGGCGAGCACGTCCAGACCGCCTCCGCGTACGGCAGGTTCGGCCGCGCCACCTGCCAGGCCGAGCTGCCCTCGGCGACGCCAAAGGAATGAGCTCCGTGTGGCATGAGTGACGATTGAGGCCACTGATGCGCTGTACAAGTACCGCCTGTGTGACCGGCGGTGTCATCGTGTTCTTTTTCTAGGGGTGGGACAATTGAGTCCACGCAGGACCCATGCGTACAAACCGCTCAGCCTCCGACGGCGAACGTGGCTGACGCTCGGTGCGGTGGTGCTGGGCGGCGGGGGTGTTGTGACGTACGCCGTCGCCAGCCCGTCCTCCGGCGACGGGGCCGGACAGCCCAAGCGGCCGGTGAAGGTCTATGACCTGGCACTGAAGAGTGCCGCGGGCGGCAAGCGGGAGCTGCCGCGGACGGAGACCAAGCAGTTCTCGATGCTCGGCGTCTCCTGGACGGGGTCGACCCAGCGGCTGCACGGCACGGCCCAGGTGCGCACCCACAGCCTGAAGACCGGCGAGTGGACCGCCTGGCAGGACCTCGAGGCGAACGTCGACCCGCTGGAGGACCCGACGGCCCGCGCCCACGCCCGCGGCGCATCCGAGCCGCTGTGGGTCGGCCCCTCCGACGGCGTCGAGGTCCAGGTCGTCCACAAGGACGGCTCCACCAGCTCCGGCCTGCCCAAGGGACTGGAGGTCAACCTGGTCGACCCAGGGGTGGCCACCGCCGCCGAGCAGAAGACCGAGCCGGCCGCGTACGCGGTCGATGCGACCGCGAGCGACAGCGCCTCGCCCACCGACTCGACCGCGCCGACCGACTCGGCCTCCCCGAGCGACAGCACGTCCGCCTCGCCGGCGGACAGCACCTCCGCGTCCCCGAGCGACTCGGCGTCCACATCCGCGTCCCCGTCGACGTCGGCTTCGACGTCAGCTTCGGCTTCGGCTTCGGCTTCGGCGAGCCCGTCGGCCACCAAGCCCACCGCCCCGCCCTCCACCGTCCCCGAGCCGCCCATCATCTCGCGCGCCGACTGGGGCGCCGACGAGTCGCTCAGCCCGGACCCCTCGGAGTACAACACCGATGTGAAGGCCGTCTTCGTCCACCACACGGACGGGACGAACGACTACTCCTGCGCCGACTCCGCCGCGATCGTGCGGGGCATCTACGCGTACCACACGCAGACCAACGGCTGGAACGACATCGGCTACAACTTCCTGGTCGACAAGTGCGGCACGATCTTCGAGGGCCGCAAGGGCGGCGTCGACCTGCCGGTGCTCGGCGCGCACACCTACGGCTGGAACCGTGAGTCGGCCGGCATCGCGGTGCTCGGCGACTACACCTCCACCGCCGCCACCGACGCGGCCCTGACCTCGATCGCCCGCGTCGCGGCCTGGAAGCTCGGCCAGTACAAGGCCGACCCGTCCACGACCGTGCAGCTCAAGGCGGGCGCGGCCCAGACGAACTACGCCGGTACGAGCTTCACCGCGGGCAGCTCCTACACCTTCAACCGCGTCTCCGGCCACCGCGACGGCTACAACACCCAGTGCCCCGGCGGCTCCCTCTACGCCCAGCTGCCGACCATCCGTGCCTGGGCGTCCGGCCCGGTGCAGGGCCTGAAGCTGACCTCGCTCTCCGGCACGGGCCTGTCCGGGTCGACGTACTACACCAAGGGCGCGATCACGGCGAAGTGGTCGACGACCACGCCCGGTTCGCTGATCTCCAAGTTCGAGCTGCTGGTGGACGGCAAGGTCGCCGCCACGGCCTCCGGTACGGCGACCTCGGCGAGCGCCACCCTGGCCACGGGCAGCCACAGCGTCGCCGTACGAGCCGTGCACCAGTCCGGCAAGACCACGACGACCGCCGCGGTGACCGTCGTGACGGACACGACCGTGCCCACCTTCACGACGACCCCGAAGCTCTCCCTGCGCACGGGCACCGTCAACACCACCGCCGTTCCGGTCACCCTCGGCTGGAAGGCCACCGACACGCAGGCCCTGAAGTCGGTGAGCCTGCTGACCCCGACGACGGCCACCTTCGGCCCGACCACCACAAGCTCCAGCCGTACCGCCAACTCCGGTTCGGCGAGCACCTGGTCGATGAAGGCGTACGACTACGCGGGCAACACCGGCACCTCCTCCGCCTCCTTCACGCCGATGATCCTGCAGGAGACCTCGGCCACGAAGACCGGTACCTGGACGTCCCGTTCGTCCACCAGCTATCTCGGCGGCAAGTCGTACTCCAGCGGTTCCAAGGGCGCGAGCCTGAGCTGGACCTTCACCGGCCGCTCGGCGTCCTGGGTGGTCTCCCGGGCGTCGACCTCCGGTCAGGTGTACGTGTACGTCGACGGCGTCAAGGTCTCGACGGTCGACCTGAAGTCGTCGACCACCCAGTACCGCCAGGCGATCTGGACGAAGACCTGGTCCAGCAGCGCCAAGCACACGGTCAAGATCGTCGTGGTCGGCACCAGCGGCCGCCCGACGATCACCACGGACGGCCTCGTCTACATCAAGTAGCCCCCGAGGGGCGGGTCAACTGACTCGCCCCCGTTCCGTGCAGCGACCGGCTCGGGCGTCCGCTCTCCCGCACCTCGGGGCGTGGGCGCCCGATCCGCGTCACGACCAGCCCGCGATCAGCGCGCCCCTCCACAGCGCGCCCGATTCACGGTCTCTCCGCCGAGGCGGTGGCGTCCCGGCACAGCAGGCGCAGCGAGCCGTTGCCCTCGTAAGCGCGCCGGGCCTCCTCGAAGGGGTCCCACAGCCGGCCGTCGGGCGTGCGGATCCAGTGGTCGCCGCCGGTCGCCCACCACTCGGCGCCGGTCTGGCGGACGACGACCTCACCGGCGTAGGCGCCGAATCCGCGCAGCACGTTCTCGACCGCCGCGTACGGAGGCCCCTCGCGCCGGATCTCCTCGATCATGCGGTCCACCCGCCACAGGCTCTGTGCCGAGTAGTCGAGCCGCAGCCGGGCGCCCTCGCGCATGGCGGCCACCGCGTCCGCGGCCCATCGCACGGGCTTCGCCGCGGCAGGCGGCCTGGTCTCCGTCTGTGCTGTCACGTGGTGCGCTGTCACATAGGGAAGAGCGGGCCTGACCTGGCATCCGTCACCCTGACAGGGCGCGGGCCGCCGACCGGCGCAGGACCGCCCCACCGCGCTCGCAGGACGCGCACAGGACTCCCCCAGGAAACCGGGTTTGAGGCACCGCCGACCTGAAAATCGGGGCCCCCGCCGACTGCCTCGACTGTCTCGGCTACGCCAGCCGTTCCCGCCGCGACACCACCGCGCGCAGCACCCGGCGGCCCTCGACCGAGACGTCCAGGGCGCGGCGCAGGCCCTGATTGCCGTGCTCGGCGAGGAGTTCCAGGACCAGGATCTGGCGCCGCAGTTCGGCGGCGACCAGCGGGGACGCGCTCTCCGGGCCGCCGGCGCGCTCGGCGTCCACGTCGTCGGCCGGGGTGTTCTCGTCGACGGCGGGGTCGAGGAGCCGGTGGATGAGCAGGGAGGCGACGGAGCAGGCGTCGGCCCAGGCCCGTATCGCCTCGGGCGTGCGCTCGGCCGGGGCGGCCTCCAGCATCCGGCGGGCGAGCCGGGCGGCCTCGTCCTCGTCGGGGCCCGCCGCGGTGAGCGTGCCCCGGGCCTTCTCCAGGCTCACCGACCAGTCGGACCCGTCGGCGAGGTGTGACCACAGCGGGCGCAGCAGTTCGTCGTCGCCGCCCAGCAGGGGGACGCACCGATCGGAACAGGCCAGCCCACTGGCGGCCAGTCCGCGTTCGTCCGCCTGCGCGATCAGTTCCACCAGGCTCATGGAAGCCTCCCAGACCTGGGCGCCGCCTTTACGGAGCCCGCACTTCCCCTTACTGCGTGCGACGGCCCGATCCTGTCACAGGCGGAAGTTTTCAGCCAAGGGCCGGGCCCCCGAGGGCCCTGCGGTGCTGCATGCGGGTGATCTTGAGGACGACCAGGATGGCGAGGGCGGCGGCCGTGAGGTCGACCAGGTCGGAGGCGAGCATCAGGCGTGCGGCGTCGCGGAGTTCGAGCGCGCCGTCGGCATGGTCGTACTGCGTGCCGGCGGCCCGGTCGGCGAACAGGGAGAGGATCCACATCGTCCACCAGCCGTTGACCAGGGCATGGCCGGGGCGCTCGGCCCAGGGGGCGCTGGAGTCCCAGATGTCGAGGGTGACCCGGCGCGGGAACCACAGGTTCACGACCGGGACGAACCAGCCGGCGATCGTCCAGCCCCGCGCCTTGCTCTGCCCGCCGGCGTTGAACACCTCGGCGTTGGCCCGCACCCGCCACAGCCAGCACAGGTACACGACCATCGTCGCCAGCAGGGCGACCACCTGGGCGACGCCGGAGGCGGAGTAGAGCGTGTCGGCCCGGTCGGCCCGGTGGACGACGTCGGCGCCGCCGGCCCCGCCGACCAGATCGTCGGTGACGTTCATCGTCACCACGTCGGCCACGACGGCGAACAGGTCGGCGGCGATGACCAGACCGAGCAGCGCGGCGGTGGCGCGGCCGAGCCCGACGGGAGAGCGGAGCACGGCGGTGGGCATCCCGGCGAACGGCGGGGCGGGCACGGCGCACTGGGCGCACAGGGTGCCGCCGGGAACGACGGCGAACCGCCGGCAACGGGCACAGGTCATGAAGGAGTCCCCCCGAAACGATGTGGAAGCGCGTCGCTCTCCCCCGAGTCGGGATGGTCCGAGGCGACGAACACCGGAAGATCGAACACCGGAACATACGGTTCGCGACCTTCGTACGTCCACTCGAATCCGATGCGGCCCGGCTCCGTGCCCGGGCTCGACTCCTGGTCCGGCTCAGCCCAGCCGGTCCGCCAGACTCTGAAACTCGGCCCAGGACAAAGCCGGTGTGCGCGGGTCCCACAGTTTCTGCACGGTGGCCCGCAGCGGCATCCGGATGCCCGCGGCGACCTGGGCCTCGGTCTGCGCGTCGGGGACGTCGGACCACACCGCGAACGTCCCGCCGAGGATCTGCCCGTCGTAGCTCGCCGGCACGGCGGTGGTGCCGCGCACCACCCGCGGGGTCCACTGCTCGTAGATCCGCTGCCCGGTCGGGTACACGAAGGTCTGCGGCTGCCCGAGGACGTAATAGAGGAACTCGTCGTTGTAGTTGATGAGCTTCCGTCCCGCGCTCAGGTACTCCGCCGGCGGCCGGGCGCCGATCTCCTTGCCGGTCCAGTAGGCGACCTGGAGATCGTTGGCCGCCTGCACGGAGGTGCCCCGGTAGAACCCGTCGTTCCACGCCCGCATGGTCCGGTGGTGGGCCCGTACGGTGGCGGCGCGGTCGTTGAGCCAGCCGGTGGCGAGGTCGGCGACGGTCGCCCCGGCGCCGTACTTCTGCTGGGCGGCGGCCGCGAGCTGTGGGAAGGAGGCCGCCGGATCGGTGACGGTGAGGGCCTGGTACTCGTCGCCGCCCAGGTGCCACTGGCCGCCGGTGAAGAGGCCCGTGTACTCGTTCAGCAGGTCGTCGATGAGGTTCGCGGAGGCGGGGTTGGAGATGTCGATCGCGCCCCGGGTGGGCACCCCGTTCACATTGCGCAGCTGGAGGTCGGGGTGGGCGGCGAGCGCCGCGCCCAGATGGCCCGGTGAGTCGAGCTCGGGCACGACGGTGATGTGCCGGGAGGCCGCCAGGTCGACGATCTTCTTGACCTGCGCCTTCGTCAGATGGACCGGGGAGACGATCTCGGGATGGGTGCTGGACTCGATCCGGAAGGCCTGGTCGTCGGAGAAGTGCAGCCCCAGCTCGTTGAACTTCAGGTCCCCCAGCTCGCGTATCCGGTCCTCGATCCAGGTCTCGCTGAACGGCTTGCGCGCGATGTCGAGCATGAAGCCGCGCACCGGCTTGGCGGGTTCGTCGCGTACGACGCCTTCCGGGGCCGTACCGGCGCCGTGGACCGTCTGTTTCAGGGTGCGGGTGCCGTAGAAGACGCCTGCTTCGCCCGGCCCGCTGATGTCGACCCGCCCGCCGCGCACGGTCATGGTGTACGACTCCGGGTTGCCGCCCCCGCCGCCGAGCCCGAGCTTGACGTCCCCGGCCCGCGTGTCGTTCTTCTGCCCCGCGTAGGTGAGCCCCAGCTCGCCGGCGATCAGCCGCCCCTCGTCGGCCAGCTTCGGGTCGCTCACCACCACCCGGTCCGCCTTCTGCGGCCGCCAGCCGGGGCCGCGTTCCGGGGTGTGGGAGCGCACCGCCGGTATGGTGCGCGGCGCCTGGGACAGCGGGTAGGACCGGCTGGGCGTCGGGCTCGGCGAGGGTGTGGCGGCGGCGTCGTGATCCGACGTGCCGACGGCCCCGCCGTCCGACGACGCCCGCGCGGTCGCGCCCCCGGGCGGCGGGCGTCCCCCGCCCTCCGAGGCCCACACGCCGACGCCCACACCGACCGCCACGGCCCCGACGACCGCGCCGGCGACCACCGCCCGCTTCCGTTTCACCTGCTGCGCCGAGGGCCGGCGCCTGTGCTGGCTCACCCAGCCAACGTACGACCGGTCGGGCGCGCACACGTCATCGAGCGGTTCCGAAACTCTCCCATCCGAGTGAAATTCAGGCATCGCTCGGACACACCCTGACCACTCTCGATAACGTGGAGGTCACACCATTCACAAGATCCCCTGCCACATCACCCGCGACGCGAGGACCCACGCTGCCTGCGCACCGTCTGCCGTATCTCCCCACGCCGCTCGACGCCTTCAACGCCGCCCACGCCGACGAGGCCCGCGCCCTCCTGCTGCGCTGCCTGCGCAGCCTGCGCTGGTCCCGCCGGATCGCCGCCCACCGCCCCTACCCCGACGTGGACTCCCTCCTGGCGGCGGCGGACGAGGCGGCCTACGACCTCTCCCCCGGCGACCTCGCCGAGGCCCTGGCGGGCGAGTGCCTCCCCGAGCTGCCCGAGGGCACGTACTCGGCGGCCCACACGGCCCTCGGCGCCGCCCACGCGGCCTACGAGGCGAGATTCGGACACGCGTTCGTCATCTATCTGGGCGACACTCACCCGGACGAGGCCCTCGACCGCATCCTCGAAGCCATCCGGTCACGATTGACAAACGATCCGGAGGAGGAACGGGTGATAGCGGCGGACGAACTCCGGCGCGTCGCGGGCGAGCGCCTGGGACAGCTCCTCAGCGGCGCGACGCTGTGCACGTCAGCGGCACCGCCGCGAGGGGGGTACCCGCGCTCGAACGCGTACGAAAGCGGGGGCGCGACCGGCCACAACGGCTCCGCGCCCGGCAAATAGCGGGACACCCCACCCCAGGAGCCGCATCTCTAGCCCGTCCGGTGCCACTTTGATCACACAAGGTAGGCCCCCCGTAAAGCACAGCGCGGCGCATCGCTACGATGCTGGGGGCCGGTGGACCGTACCCGGCCGGGCCCGACCGACAGTGAAGCCGGCGCGGCCCTAGTCCCCGCTCCCCGGAGGGAACTTCCGTGCCGGCTGGAACGCTGTACCGCGGCCGGGAAGGCATGTGGTCCTGGGTGGCTCATCGAGTCACCGGTGTCCTCATTTTCTTCTTCCTGTTCGTCCATGTGCTGGACACCGCTCTCGTCCGTGTCAGCCCCGAGGACTACGACAAGGTCGTAGCCACGTACAAGACGCCGATCGTCGCGCTGCTGGAGTACGGCCTCGTCGCCGCCATCCTCTTCCACGCGCTCAACGGCCTGCGGGTCATCGCCGTCGACTTCTGGTCGAAGGGCCCGCGCTACCAGAAGCAGATGCTCTGGACCGTCGTCGGCGTCTGGGTCGTCCTGATGGCCGGGGCCATTTACCCCGTTCTCGGCCACGCCGCTCGTGTTCTGTTCGGGAGCTGACGCCCATGTCCACCACTGAAACCACCGCGTCCGGCATCGGCCCCGTCGAGGGCGCGTCCGTGTACAACGTCGACAACCCGGCCCCCCTGATCGAGGCGCCGCGCAAGCGCACCAAGAAGACCCCGAAGTCCACCCGGGGCAACTTCGAGATGGCCGCCTGGCTGTTCATGCGCCTGTCCGGCGTCGTCCTGGTCGTCCTGGTCCTCGGCCACCTGCTGATCCAGCTCTTCCTGGACGGCGGCGTCTCCAAGATCGGCTTCGCCTTCGTGGCCGGCCGCTGGGCGTCCCCGTTCTGGCAGGTCTGGGACCTGCTGATGCTGTGGCTGGCGATGCTGCACGGCGCCAACGGCCTGCGCACGGTCATCAACGACTACGCGGAGCGCGCGAACACCCGGCTGTGGCTGAAGGGCCTGCTCTACACCGCCACGGTGTTCACCATCCTGCTGGGCACGCTGGTGATCTTCACCTTCGACCCGAACATCCGCTAGGCACGGGGCTGCGAGAATCATGAAGATCCACAAGTACGACACCGTCATCGTCGGCGCCGGCGGCGCGGGCATGCGCGCGGCCATCGAGTCCACGAAGCGCAGCCGCACCGCGGTCCTGACCAAGCTCTACCCGACCCGCTCCCACACGGGCGCCGCGCAGGGCGGCATGGCCGCCGCGCTGGCCAACGTGGAGGAGGACAACTGGGAGTGGCACACCTTCGACACGGTCAAGGGCGGTGACTACCTGGTCGACCAGGACGCCGCCGAGATCCTGGCGAAGGAGGCCATCGACGCCGTCCTCGACCTGGAGAAGATGGGCCTGCCGTTCAACCGGACGCCCAACGGGACGATCGACCAGCGCCGTTTCGGCGGTCACAGCCGTAACCACGGCGAGGCGCCCGTCCGCCGCTCCTGCTACGCGGCCGACCGCACCGGCCACATGATCCTCCAGACGCTGTACCAGAACTGCGTCAAGGAGGGCGTGGAGTTCTTCAACGAGTTCTACGTCCTGGACCAGCTGATCACCGAGGTCGACGGCGTCAAGCACTCCGCCGGTGTGGTCGCCTACGAGCTGGCCACCGGTGAGATCCACGTCTTCCAGGCCAAGTCGGTCATCTACGCCTCCGGCGGCACCGGCAAGTTCTTCAAGGTGACCTCCAACGCGCACACCCTGACCGGTGACGGCCAGGCCGCGTGCTACCGCCGGGGCATCCCGCTGGAGGACATGGAGTTCTTCCAGTTCCACCCGACCGGCATCTGGCGCATGGGCATCCTGCTGACGGAGGGCGCCCGCGGTGAGGGCGGCATCCTCCGCAACAAGGACGGCGAGCGCTTCATGGAGAAGTACGCGCCGGTCATGAAGGACCTCGCGTCACGTGACGTCGTCTCCCGCTCCATCTACACCGAGATCCGCGAGGGTCGCGGCTGCGGTCCCGAGGGCGACCACGTCTACCTGGACCTCACCCACCTCCCGCCGGAGCAGCTGGACGCCAAGCTCCCGGACATCACCGAGTTCGCGCGCACCTACCTCGGTATCGAGCCGTACACGGACCCGATCCCGATCCAGCCGACCGCGCACTACGCGATGGGCGGCATCCCGACGAACGTCGAGGGCGAGGTCCTGTCGGACAACACCACCGTCGTCCCGGGTCTGTACGCGGCCGGCGAGGTCGCCTGTGTCTCCGTGCACGGCGCCAACCGCCTCGGCACCAACTCGCTGCTGGACATCAACGTGTTCGGCCGCCGCGCGGGCATCGCCGCCGCCGACTACGCCCACACCGTGGACTTCGTCGAGCTGCCGGAGAACCCCGAGGCGTTCGTCGTCGAGCAGATCGAGCGGCTGCGCACCTCCACCGGCAACGAGCGGGTCGCCCAGATCCGCCGTGAGCTGCAGGAGACCATGGACGCCAACGTCATGGTGTTCCGCACCGAGCAGACGATCAAGACGGCCGTCGAGAAGATCGCCGAGCTGCGCGAGCGCTACAAGAACGTGGCCATCCAGGACAAGGGCAAGCGGTTCAACACCGACCTGCTGGAGGCCATCGAGCTGGGCAACCTGCTCGAGCTGGCCGAGGTCATGGCGGTCTCCGCCCTCGCCCGCAAGGAGTCCCGCGGCGGTCACTACCGCGAGGACTACCCGAACCGCGACGACGTCAACTTCATGCGCCACACGATGGCGTACCGCGAGGTGGGCGACGACGGCTCGGAAACCGTCCGTCTCGACTACAAGCCGGTCGTCCAGACCCGCTACCAGCCGATGGAGCGTAAGTACTGATGGCTACCCCTGTTCTGGACAAGGCCGAGGCCGAGGCTCAGGCGTCCCCCTACATCACCGTCACCTTCCGGATCCGCCGGTTCAACCCCGAGGTCTCGGCTGAGGCCTCCTGGGAGGACTTCCAGCTGGAGATGGACCCGAAGGAGCGCGTCCTCGACGGTCTCAACAAGATCAAGTGGGACCTGGACGGCACGCTGACCTACCGCCGCTCCTGCGCCCACGGCATCTGCGGCTCGGACGCGATGCGGATCAACGGCAAGAACCGTCTCGCCTGCAAGACGCTCATCAAGGACGTCAGCCCCGAGAAGCCCATCACCGTCGAGCCCATAAAGGGTCTGACGGCCCTGAAGGACCTCGTGGTCGACATGGAGCCGTTCTTCCAGGCGTACCGGGACGTCATGCCGTTCCTGGTCACCAAGGAGACGAACGAGCCGACGCGCGAGCGTCTGCAGTCCGCCGAGGACCGCGAGCGCTTCGACGACACGACGAAGTGCATCCTGTGCGCGGCCTGCACCTCCTCCTGCCCGGTGTTCTGGAACGACGGCCAGTACTTCGGTCCGGCCGCGATCGTGAACGCCCACCGCTTCATCTTCGACAGCCGTGACGAGGCGGGCGAGCAGCGCCTGGAGATCCTCAACGACCGTGACGGCGTCTGGCGTTGCCGCACGACCTTCAACTGCACGGACGCCTGCCCGCGCGGTATCGAGGTCACGAAGGCGATCGCCGAGGTGAAGAAGGCACTCATCACCCGCCGCTACTGATCGCCTCGCGCCTTTGCTCTCAGGCGAGTTGGACCCCGCCCCCGGTTCCGCACCGGGGGCGGGGTCCTTTGCGTGTCCCGGGCCGGGAACTGGCAGGATGATCCTTCCATCCGACGTTGCGGCCAGCAGGGGGACGAGACAGCATGACCGAGCCGAATCCGCAGTGGGGCCCCGGGCAGCCCCCGGCAGCACCCGCACAACCCCCGGCCTTCCCGCCGCAGCCGCCGGGGACCCCGGCCTACGGCTTCCCGGCCCAGCCCAAGGGCGCGCCCGGATACGGCTATCCCGCGCCCGTGGAACAGGGCTACGGCTTCCCGCCCCAGCAGGGGGCACTCCCGGCCGTTCCCGGCGCTCCCGCACCGATGGCCGCCGGGGGTGCACCGCTGCTGACCATCGGGGACATCACGGTGACGGGCGACCAGATCGTCACCCCTGCCGGGCCGTTGCCGCTGCGGGGCGCGGTGTGGAACGCCACGGACATGTCGCACACCGAGGAGAAGATCCCGACACACGCCGTCGTCCTGGCGATCGTCTTCTTCCTCTTCTGCCTCCTCGGGCTCCTCTTCCTCCTGATGAAGGAGAAGAAGACCGTGGGCTACATCCAGGTCACCGTGACCAGCGCGGGCCGGCACCACTCCACGATGATCCCGGCACACGGCCCGGGCACTTTCCCGGCGGTCATGGGCCAGATCAACTACGCCCGCTCGCTGAGCGCCATGTAGGCCGCAGCCCTGGAGACGCCTTCCGTGGGATCCCCACCGAGCCCACTTCGGTGGGGCTCCTCGCATCCGGACGAGTTCCGCTTAATCTGACGACATGTCAGACAGATCGGACAAAGAGTCGTACGAGCTGCTCGGCTTCGACAACGTGCTGCTGCCCGTCGGCGACCTCGCCGACGCGGTGGCCTTCTACGAGCGCGCCGGCTTCACCGTGGGCTTCCGCTTCGACGAAGGCGGGATCGCCCTGCTGAGAGTCGGCGGCGAGACCCCCGGCATCCTCCTCCGCACCGAGGACGAACTGGGCCACCGCCCGCCCCCCTGGCCCTCCCCCCGCATCTGGCTGGAAGTCCCGGACGCCCGCGCGGCCGCCCGCGACCTGACCGCGGCCGGCATCACCCCCCTGGACGACCCCTTCTCGACCGCCACCGGCTGGACCGTCGAAATCGCCGACCCCTGGGGCAACGTCCTGGGCTTCACGGACTACACCAAACGCCCGGAGCTGGCGCGCAGGGGCTGATGCGTCCGCTGCGGCCGTGAAGCCGATGAAGGACCCCGACTTCGTGCGGCCGTGAAGTAGATGAAGTACCGCGACTTCGTCACGAAACCGGCCCCGAGCTGCGCCTTTCGTCCGGTCGGGTGGCGTCTCTCGTCCCGGGTTGGTCCGACTGATCGTATTTTCCAGTGGCTTGCGCCGGGACGCTCCGGGCGACGGCGGAGCCGAGGTTATGAATGCATCACCTGACCATCCGTGAGCATCAACCTCAGGAGCCACACGATGCGACCCATCAGAGCAGCCTGCCTCGGCACGGCCACTGCGCTGGTCACCCTTCTCACCTGCGCCCCTGTCGGGGCCGCTGAGACGGCCGCTGATGCCGCCCACGCCAAGGGCGGAGACAAGGTCATCACACTCATCGGCACCCTCGCGCAGCAGTCACGCTTCTCCGTCAGCTCCGACGGCACGCCCGCCCAGGGCGACCGGACCGTCTTCCGCTCGATCCTCAAAGACAAGGACGAGAAAAACGAGGTCGGTGAAACCGACGGCACCTGCACCACCACAACCACAACCGCACACGGCGGAGCGGAGGTGTGCGTCGTGACCTACGTCCTCCCGGGCGGCCAGCTCACCGTACAGGGGATGGTCTTCGGCATCATCACCGACAACAAGCCGACGGTCCCACCCCCTCCGTTCGACAACGCGATCACCGGCGGCACCGGGGTATACGACCAGGCTCGCGGCCAGGTCCACGCCGAAACGATCGGGTCGGGCAAGAGGCGCTTCACGATCGACCTCGACCGCTGACCGACCCTGTCCGCGCCCGGTGAGAAGGCCGGCCCGTCCACGGGCCGGCCCACTGGCTCGATTGGTCCCACTGGCAACGGGGCCGCCGACGACCCATCCGACGCAGCCGTTGTCCGCTGACGTTGCCGTCAGAGCCTGGGTGTGGCGTGGCGCTACTCCAGGCGCTCATTGGGGTGGTCTACGGTCCAGTCGGCCCGGCGAGGGATGGAGCGGAGGGTGCACCGGAGAGGCCCGTGGGGACGGCGGGGCTCATGCGACGCGTACCTCGACGGGGGCAGTGATCACGTCGGTGACCTCGGGGGCGGGGGCGTCCTCGAAGTACAGCTCCAGCGCCTCACGCAGGTTTTCCAGGGATTCTTCAATGGTCTCGCCCTGGGACGTGACCTCGACCTGGAGGCAGCATGCCACGTACCACTCGCCTTCATGAGTGATCGCAGCGGTCAGGTGCAGTGAGCCAACCGTCATGCCGCCACTCTGGCACGCACCACCCCCGGCGGACAGCGGCTTTCCCCACCGTCACCCCCGCCCGCACTCACGTTGACCGGCTGGAAGCTGCCCGTTGCCGGAGCCCCTGTCCGTCCCGCTGGTCACCGCCGGGTGTATCGGGTCACGCCGCCCCATCCACGGGTGCACGAGCGGGCTCACCGGCCAGATCCCGGTTTCTTCGGTACTGCGAGGTGAGGAGATCGGGCTGGTCCGCCCGTACCTGGTCGCGCACGAGCGCCGGGAACAACAGCGCCGACGGGCACGTCGACGCGTGGTGCGGCTGGCCGTGTACGGCATCGACATCGACACTGAGCTGGTCGGCGCAGCGGAGGTACGGGCATGGTGAGCCCGTCGGGTCAGCTGCGACTCCTGCCCTGGGCCGGGCCGGAGGGCAAGCCGTGCTATCTCGCAGGCAACGGGCCCGGATACCTGTCCCGGCTCGCGGACAACATGGAGTCCGCCCAGCTCAGCTTGGCCGGTGAACTCCTCCAGGAGGCATATCGTGTCCTGGATGGACGCCAGTGGACTCAGAGTGAACTACACCTGCTTGCGGTCCAGTTGACCGAGGCCCTGACCAATGTCCACCGGGTCGCGATCAGCCGGGGGGAGCGCCTGCCTGCACCGGCCGATGCCTACGAGGACCTTGACGTCATCGACGACGAGGACGACCAGCTGGACGCCCCACGGCCCACGCAGCTCACCTGACCTGCACACCGCCACACGCATCCCCGTTCCGGCCGGACGGCCCGTCGCGTCCCGGCCGGAAGGGGCTACGTATCCGCCACCCAGTCAGGCGTGCCCACCTATTCCTTGGGGTCGACAATCCTCACGTCCACCTTCCCGGAAAGACTGTTCAGCTCCTGACGTTCGGCATCGCTGAGCCGGCACTCCAAGAGTCTCACTTCTCGCAGCCTGGGGAGTTCCTTCAGGATGTCGAAGCCCTCCAGCACCGTCGGGTTCGAGATCCACACTTTCACCAGACTCGGGCTCGCAATATCGGAAAACCTGATGATTCCATGGGGAGCGGTCGGCGACGCGGCGAGCAGTTTCACTTCCCGGAGCCCGTTCAGAGAACGTAGGGGAAGCGAATCGGCGACCGAGTAGTTGATCGATACGAACTCCTCCACGGCGGAGCATGATTCGACTCCCGTCAGGGTTCCCGCCTGGCGGCCCCCTTCGAGATACACCGACGTAAGGTGCTCCGCTCCGAGGATCATCTCGAGGTCGGTTCCCCGCCATGTCCCGACGCGCAGTCGCTCCAGTCGCGGAAACCGGCTGGCCACTTCGACTCCGGGCCGATCGGTGAGGCAGAGGGCCCGCAGATGCGGCTGCAGCGTGTCCGGGACCTTGCGGCGCGAGCCCGTCACCAGGGTGAGATCCTCAAGGCCTTCGATGCGGAACGCCTCTAGGTCATCCGAGACTCTGGCGGTCAGGCTCAGGTAGCGCAAGCCCGGGAGATCACGGACGAACTCAAGGCTCCGAGGAGCCCAGTCAGCACCCGGGACCAGACTGAGACCGTCGAATCCACCCCTCCGATACCGCTCGACTGCCACTTCCCCCCAGGGACCGTCGAAGCCCCCGTGCCATCGCATGACTTTGAATTCGCCGGTACTCACTGAACCTGCCCCATCTCACCGCGCTCCCGGAGAGTTGATCCTGTTGGCTAGATTACCGATGCCTCCCTCATATTCGATCCACTGATTCTCCATTTCGTACAACTTGGCATCCGTCGCATCGGGCATCTCCATCCAGTCCAGAGCGCGTACGTCTCGCGAACGGTAACCCGCGTCGTGAAGCACTCCACCCTTCCTGATCGCGCCGTGGAAGCGGTTATGGATATCCGTCGCCTTTCCGACGTAGATCGTTCCGTCATCCATTTCGATCCGATACACGCCAGACGTGTTCGGAAGGTCCATTCGACCGCTGGGCGACAGGTGCCCGAATGTTCTGCAGCTTGTGTTGTGAACCCATACCGGCGTGTCACCGGCCAGCACATAGTACGTGTGCTACGCGAAGCTTTCGACCTGTTTTTTCGCAGGTCAGGTACGGTTTGCTGGTCCGGTGAGGTGCGTGGGTGTCCGTGGTTGTGCGGGGTTATTGCCGTCGCTACTACCGTCAGGCGGTTCAGCCCAGGTACGGCTTCTCGCGCTGTTCCAGGAAGTGCTGGAGCCTTAGTCTTTGGGTGTGGTGCATCGGCAACTGTTCGATCTCTTCCGGCGGTACAAACCGGAGTTCGGTGGACTCGTCGGAGATCTCCAGTTGGCCGCTGGTGATGCGGGCGGTGAAGCAGATGTTGAACTGGCGGCGGACCTCGCCGTCGGTGTAGGCGATGATGTGTTTCGGGTCGGTGTAGGTGCCGACCAGGCCGGTGATCTCGACGTCGAGGCCGGTTTCTTCCTTGACCTCGCGGACGGCCGTGCCTGGCAGGGAGTCGGTGAGGTCCATTCCGCCTCCGGGCAGGGCCCATAGGTCGTTGTCGCGGCGGCGCTGGAGGAGGATGCGCCCGTGGTCGTCGGTGACGACGGCGGAGGCGGCGACGACCATGCTGTTCGGCTTGGGCGCGTTCGGGTCGTCGTAGTACTCGGTGCGGGCCACGGTCAGCCTTCCTCTCGTACGGGGGTTGCTGTCGTCCACACGGCGTCGAAGCTCTCCGCGTAGGTGTCGAACATGCCGCCTGCCTCGTGTCGGCGAAGATGCCAAACGGGGGCGGCGTACGCGTTGACGCCCCAGACATGGGCGTTGACGAGTTGCTGGTCGTCGGCGCGGTAGAGGGAGTTGTAGAGCGTAGTTTCGTGGGTGCGGACTTCGATGCCCGGGGTGCTGGCGAGCGGTCTGTAGTGCATGAGCGCGAGGCGGCAGCGGGATTCGATGCCGTGGCCGAACCGCTCCTCTTGGCCGCGGGCTTGGACGTTGTCGCTGTCGGCGTCCCCGATCGCGATGCGGACGGTGCAGCCTTCGGCGGCACGTTCGGAGAGGAGTTCGTTCAGCCGCGGGTACGCCTCGTGGAGGAAGACGGCCGCGTAGACGAGGATGTCGATCCGTTCCCGGGCCTGGGCCATCAGGTCGGTGAACGCCGAGACGGGGAGGTCGGCCCGCTGCTCGTAGAGCGCCACCAACTCAGGGCTGATGGCGCGGGCGGGGCGGGCCTGGCGGAGCGCCGGCCAGAGTGCGTGCACATCTTCTCCCAGGGCCTTGGCCGCCTGGAGGGCGGTGGCACGACGTGGGATACGCCCGAGGTTCACCCAGCGCTCGACCGACTTGGGGTCGACCTCGACCTGCTGAGCGAGTGCGGCGTACGTCCAGCCTCCCGCCGCCATGACGGCTCGTAGTCTCTCGTTCGGCACGAGTCTCCCCCTCGTCTCAGGACGGCACTAGGGACGTTCTACACGGTGCAGGACGTCCCTAAGTTGGGTTTGGTGGAGGTTCCTTCGTCCCGGTGACCGGCGTGAGGATCGGTGCCGACCCTGCGGCACCAACAGGCCCAGGGGCACGCATCAACGCCGCCGAGGAGCGTCACCGTGCGAATGAGCGCCAACCCATGTGTTCCCGCCCTGCGACTGGACGCCCGGTCGCGCGCTGCCTCGCCGGGGTGGTCACGATGACGGCCCCCACCCCTGATGCCTACGGGCACACCGTCTCGCCTGATACCGGCGCCCTGGTGGTCGACCGGCGGAGCGGCAAGGTGGGCGTGGTGATGGGGCATGTGGGGCCGTACGTGCAGCTTCGACCTCCACGCGGTGGCCTGGAGTGGGACGTGCCGCCCGAGGACGTTCGCCCACCGACTCCGACGGAGGAGTTAAGCGCGAAGGTGGCCGTGGCCAACCGGAGGTGGGGACGGTGATCCCTCGCTCGGTCCTGCGCTACGAGACCTGGACTCTCCAGCCCGACCGCGAACCGGACGCGGAGCCGGTCCTGTACGCGATGCAGTGCGCCGTGGACGGAGAGACCTCACCGACAAGCAAGGACTTCGCCGAACCGCAGAACTGGGTGCTGCGGCACTGCGGCCAGAACCCGTCCCACCACACCTACCGGGAGATCATCACCCGGCCCTGGCGGGCCTGGCGGCAGACGTGACCAATCCCGCTCAACGTCGCCCGCAACGTCCGCACCGGGCAACTCGGTCACGCCCACATCGGCGTCACCGCCACCGTCTACGCCCACGTCCGACTCCGCCTCCAGCGCGACGCCATCGACACCCTCAGCATCGCCCTTGACGGCCCCGCCAACGACGAGTCGACCCGCGACGACGGCGATGACCCGCCGCTGTACGGAGCCACCGTCCACTGACGTTGCCGTCAACTACTGCCGTCACCCACCGCAGAAGCCCCGCCAGGACGTACCTGACGGGGCTTCAAGTGCTGCCGCTATCCAGCGTGAAGGTTGCGAGATCGGGCAGCAAGGCTACACCTCACCCTCCAACCAACGCTCGAATGGTGCGACCTCCGAAAGTTCGGAATTAATCGCCTTCAACCCTCTGGCGAAGTCTTCGGCCAATTTCGAGAGCATCGCGACTAGCTCACTCTGTGCAATGCTCTCGCGCTCCGGGTTCGGAACCCAATTGGTCCGCGACTCGCAGTGAATCATCACGAGATCCCCGCTTGGGCGGAAGGTCAAAGTCCTCTCGACGCCCTGCGAGTAGAGATCTACCTCGACTTCGCGACGGTCACGCACACCCACCAGAAGCGACGGGAGCTGCTCCATGAAGGCAGACAAGTCATACGCGACATCGAGCGGCCACTCATCACTCCCGAAGCCGCCCAGGTGGAATGTGCTGCCTCCAGCGTCAGAGAGGACGCTACACGCCTCCATGACCAGGGTTTCGTAATCGTCACCCGGCTCCACACCCGCTGAAGCAGGAGACACAGCACCTGACGGCACGGCCGGATTGAACGATACAGAGAAGCTCATCTCTCCAGCCTCCTAGTTCGGACCAATGATCGGGAATCCCGTCTTGTACAGCCCATTTGGACTCGGGACGATGGTAGCCGCCCGCGCTTGGACGATACTCCCATCCGGCATAATCACCTGACCCAACCCGTCCGGAATGCGTACCGACCTGGGCCCGGCTCCTTCAACATGGAGTCCCTTCAAGAACTCTGCAGCGGCATCATTATCCAGCCACTGACCTTGCTGATTCCCGGTGCTACGAGCGCGGTCGATCAGAGCCTTCGTGTTCTTCGCTCCGGCGCCATGAGTCTTGAAAGTGTGACCCCACGTTTTAACGCTGTTGGAGGCCCAATTTATACATCCATTGCTGTTGTGAACGAGTACCGGCGTCTGCCCCGCCAGCACATAGTACGTGTGCAGTTCTTCGACCGTCAGGTTGTACATGTCCGCGGCGCCTGGGCGGGTCCGGACGGACACGATGCGGACGTGGTGGTCGGTCGCGGTCTCCAGGTTGTGGCCCGGCGTGAGCCGGCCGGCGGGTACCCAAGCGTGGAGTGTGTCGTCCCAGAAGGGATGGCGAGAGGTGGTGTGCAGGACGCTGGAGTGCTGGCGCCCCGTTTGGATCGTCAGGTCGACGAGATCATCGTCGTGATGTATGTGTGTGGCGGTGACTGGGCGAGAACCTTGGTGACGACCGGTGGCAGGGTCTGCGGACTCGACCTTGTCGCCAGGCTTGATCTTTCCAATGGGCTTGGACTTCCGTCCGCTCACGAGCACGCGGGTACTCGGGGTAAAGCTGCACTCTCCGAGCGCGCCTCCCTTGACACCCGAGCGTGACCCGCCGCGCCTTCCCAGCGCGCCTTCACCCCAGCCGAATGCGAAGAGGCCGCCAGCAACAACCTGCATGAAGCTCGACGTGGTGCCCTTCGGGCAAGCCTTTCCACCCCTGCAGGCGTTCCACAGCCACAGCTCCACCTGGGCATGCTGGTCCGGGTTGAGCGGATCCTCGAGGTACTGAGGCGTGTACCCGTTGGTGCTCATGGTGGTCAACCAGAGCTGGTAAAAATGGTCTCTGACCTTCTGCCAGCCCTTGAAGTGGGCAGGTATCACAACGCCGGGAAAGATCTGACGCTTTCCAGTGCCCGGTATGGTGACGTCATACGGAAGAGCCTGATAAACCGGGCTTGAATGGGCCACCTTGGTCACTTCGCCGTTGGTGGCACCGCCCTTTCCTTCGCCTCCGCCGCAAAGGTCAACCGGGCACAGGCCGGTCGGGTCGCTCTTGCTGACGGGGCTGTTGTTGCTGTAGGCGTACCCATTCATCTGCAGCGGGTCTGCCAAGTCGATGACCGGGTCGGCGGAGAGGAAGCGGCCGGAGTTCTGGTCGTATTCGCGGGCGCCGATGTGGGTCAGGCCGGTGGCGGTGTCGTCGATGCCCACGCCGAGGTAGCTGCGTTTGTTGGGCCACGTCGTCGGCTTGGGGCCGCGGGTTTCGCCGTACGGCTTGAAGGCGCGGCGGGTGACCGGCTGGGTGGAGGACAGTTCGACGCTGGTGGTCGCCGTGCCCACCTGGTCGGCGATCAGGACGTTCAGCTTGTGACCGGTCGTGGAGCCGTTCGTCGTGGAGCGGACCACCGCGGGTGCGCCGGCCTGGCTGTAGGTGCGCGAGGCGCGGGTGATCGTGCCCGTCGCGTCCGTCGTCAGTTCCGTCTCGCCGAGGTACAGCGTCGAGCCCGAAGACGAGTTCTCCAGCAGGCGGTTGCCGTCGGCGTCGTAGACGTACGTCGTCTTCTTGCCGTCGGCCGTGATGGTGTCGAGCCGGCTGTCCGACGTCCAGGTGAGGTTCTGGGTGGTGTCGGCGAGGTCCCGTAGCTTCGTGTTGCCCGTGTCGTAGTAGGTGTAGAGGCTGCCCTTGCCGGATGGGGTTGAGGTGATGCTCGTGACCGTGTGCGGCTGCGTCACGTAAGACGGCGTGGTTCCGTTTCCGGTGACCGTCTTGCCATAGCGGTAGGTGTAGCCAACGGTCTTCGTCGCGTCGGCCGTGTCGTAGTCGGTCATCGCGGCGCGGTTGCCGAGCCAGTCGAAGGTGAACGACTGGCGGTAGGCGGTGGCACCGGTCGAGACCGTGGTGGTGTCCGGCGCCGCGTTCGCGAGGGTGGTGGACAGCGAGGTGTCGGGGCTGGTGGTGTCGCCGGCTTCGTCGGCCGTGTCGGCGACTGGCCCGGAGGAGGCCGCGTAGTCGCCGCGGTAACCCCAGGCGGCGCCGCTGGAGGCCTTGCAGCCCGTGCCGTTGAGGCCAGGCGTGATCGTCGACGTCCAGGCGTGGACGAGTTCGCCCAGGACGTCATAGGTGAAGCACTGGTTGTCCCAGGTGTAGCCGCTCGCGTCGCCCAGCTTGCGGGCGTTGGACGTGATGGCGCCGGAGACGTCGTAGGAGTAGTAGCTGTCGGTGGTGTGCCGGGGGCCGGTGCTCTCCAGGTCGGCGACTGTCCGCTGAAGACGACCCGTATGGGGGTCGACGAAGTTGGTCGTCCAGACGCGGGAGGGCTGGGAGCCGGAGACGACACGCAGGGGCTCACCGTACGGCGAGTACGTGACGTCGGACGTGTACCACGTCTGTCCGGAAGTGGACTCGGGAAGGCCGTCGGAGTCGTAGCGGGTGACGACCTTTTCCTTCGCCAGTCCGCCGACGGCGGGCAGCGTGACCGATTGCGGCTTGCCGGTGAGCGTGTAGTCGTAGGAGTAGAGGTACGTCCCGGACAGGCCGGTGGTCATCGAGTTGGCCGGGATGACCGTTTCACTGGCGATCGGGTTGTAGTCGGCGTCGTAGCCGACGACGCGGTTGATGTAGTCGCCGCTGTCGGTGTGCCGGATGGAGCTTCCTGGTTGGCCGAGGCCGCTGCGCGCGTCGTCGTACGTGTACTCCTTGACCGGGGTGGACGTGGCCGAGCCGAACCGGACGTACTTCACGCGGCCGAGCAGGTCGTACTCGGTGAATATCTCCTGCTGTTCCGCGTTCTTCGTGTGGGTGGGGCGGTCCGCGTCGTCGTACCAGGTGTACGTGGTGCCGGTGTCGGGATCGGTCGAGGAGCTGACCCGGCCACGGGCGTCGTAGGTGTACGACCAGACGTTGCCCCCGGGATCGGTGATCTTGCTGCGGTTGCCGCGCGCATCGTACGTGTAGCGCGTCGTTCGACCGTACGAGCCGATGACGTTCCTCGTGTAGTGCTTCACGGAGGTGACTCGGCCGAGCGCGTCGTAGGAGGTGAGGGTGGTGGGAGCCGTCGAGCCCGGCGGGTTCACCCAGGTACTGGTGAAGTTGTAGTCGGTGTAGGTGGCGTACTTGTAGGAGCCGGACTGGTAGACGGCGGCACGTACATCGCGCTCCATGCCGTCGTACGTGTGCCGGACAGAACTGGGGATCAGCGAGTTGGAGCGCGGGGCGAACAGCTGGGTTTCCGGTTCGCCCTTGGCCAGGTATGGGCTGGTCTGCTCGAAGACCAGGCCATGGTCGTCATACGTGGTGTCGACGACGATCCGGCCAGGACCACCGTGTGCCTCGCTCTGGCTTTGGACCTCACGTGACAAGCCGTCGTAGAGGGTGACCTGGCGGGAGTAGGTACCGTCGTCTTTGAGCGTCTTGACCGTGACGGCGGCAGGCCGGTTCTCCTTGCCCGTAGCGATGGCCGGCTGATAGTCGATCACGACGTTCGGCGACTGGCCGCCGGAGGAGCGGGACGCCGACCAGCCCTGGACCAGGCGACCGAGAGCATCGTATTCACTGCGGGTGACACGGCCGTTGGCGTCGGTGACGGTGAGCGGGAGGCCACGACCGGGATCGAAGGTCGTCTTCGTGGCTTGCTCCTTGGCGTTGATCGCCGTCACCTCGGTGACAGGACCGCCCGCCGCGGGGGTGTACTGCGTCCTGGCCGTTCCCGCGCCCGGTTGCGTGACCGAGAGCACACGGCCCAGGTCGTCGTACGTCGTGTCGGTGACGACGGAGTACGAGGTGCCCGCTCCGCCGATCTCGGCCACGGATGTGGGACGGCCCTTGGTCGGTGTCGCACCGTTGGCGAGGTTGTCGTAGCTGATCTGCTGCGCCGACTTCAGCTCAGTGCCGGGGTCGGCGGTGGAGTAGTCGGCGCACGACGTGCCGGTGGTGCGCTGTTCCTTGGGCAGGCCGATCAGCCAGGCGGTCGTGTTGTGGACGTACGACGTCACCGTGCAGGTCTGGTCGGAGAATGTCTCGCCAGTGCCGTTGGGCTTGACGACGGCCGTCTCGACCTGGACGGGCAGGCCATAGGTGTCGTCGACGGTGGTGAGGGTGCGAACGGATCGCGTGCCGCCGTTGTCGTCAGTGGTCTGGATGTCGTCCGTGCGCTTGACGCCCATACGGTAGGCGACGAGCGGGTCCGCATCGGTCCCGTCCTCGTTCTCCCGGGCGCGGGACGCGGTCTGCTTGGACCAGGGATAGTTCAGCGTGCGTTTGAGGACCGGACCCGCAGAGTCACCGTAGGTGATCGTCTCCGCGGTCATCCCCGCGAACTGCGGGGCGTCGTCGGCGAGCAGTGTGCGCTCGTTCTTGGAGTCCTTGACCTCGCCGCCGGTGCCCTGGAAGTAGCGGGTGACCGAGTACGACTGTGGGTTGACCTTGCCCGGTCCCATGGACACGCTGCCCTTGGTGACCGAGACCTGCCGGTATCCGCGCCAGTCGCTGTACGTGCGCAGGGAAGGCCGGGTGAACTCGTCGTCGCTCTTGGACCAGGCCGGGCCGTCGTATGCGTACTTGGTGACAATCGGCTTGCCGTGTGAGGTGACCTTGTCGGTCTCGATGACGAGATCGACGACGTACTTGTTGAACCACGCCTTCGCGGGGGTCTTTTCGTCGCCGTCCGGTGACCAGCGGACGGGGTAGCAGGTGCCGTTGGCCTTGCCCTTGTCCTCCGCGGGCTCGGTCTGACAACCGCCTTTGTACTCGACCTCGATGTCGCCGCCGTACTCGGTGGACACGGTGCCGATGCGGGGGCGGGTGAAGGCGGGGCGTTGGTCGTTCTTGCCCGACCTCACCAGGTTGGGCAACTGCCGGTCCTTGAGCCAGCTGTAGAGCTTTGAGCGGGAACCCACGGTGTAGGGGGCGAAGCTGACGCCGTCCGCCGACTGAAGGGTGCCGGTGGTGTCACCGGGGCCATAGCCGGTGCGGGTGATCGAGTTCAGCCACAGGCCGGGCGCGGTGTCGTACCAGTCCGCCGGGAAGGACTGGTGCAGGGTGTAGGTGTCCACCTTGCCCAGGCCCTGCTGCCCGGCGCGGGCGGCCTTCGTGGTCACCGTGTCCAGGCGCATCTGCGTCCAGAAGGACGGGAAGGGAGGGCACAGTTTGGACGTGGACTTGCAATTGAGGTTGCCCGGGGTGTCCCACCACGGCCGGTAGGCGCCCGGGTCGCTGGTCTTGTCGAAGTTGCTCGGGTCGCAGGCGGTCGTGGACTTCAGGCAGCGCTGTTTGGCACCGAACTCGACGACGGCGGACGGCTGGGTGAGGCTGTCCGGACGCATGCCGTACTCGATCGTGGTCGGGTACTGCGCACGGTCGTACTGCTCGGGCGACTTGAACTTCTTGCGGACGGCGTAGTAGTTCGTCTCCTGCTTGTAGTTGACGATCAACGTGTTGCCGTTGACGTCGACCACCTTGTCCAGGCCCCAGCGCCACGCCTGCTGCTTGCCCGAACCGCAGCGCGAGTCCGCGAAGGAGTCGGCGTGGCAGGGCTCGCCGGGATGGTTGCCGAAAACCGGGACCGTGGAGACGGAGTTGGTGTTGGCGTGGCCACCGCCGACCTGGTTGACGCCGTAGTAGTACTGGGTGCCGTCGCGCGTGGTGACCACCCAGTATTCGCCGTTGTTGTCGTCGTTGCCGCCACCGACGCGGTGCTCGACACGGGTGCCGTCGTCCTGCTGGAGCCGGTAGAACTCGCTGTCCTTCTCCGGGTCGCTACCGGAGCCGGCGTCGCGGACCAGTTCCGTGGTCTTTCCGGCGAGCGACATCACGGCGTTGTACGAGACCCAGCACAGGTCGGACGTCTTGTCCTTCTTGGCCGTGTTGTTGGGGGTGCCGGCCTTCAGCTGTTTCCGGTCGTCCTGGCAGGAGCGGTAGCGGCGCTCGATGTATCCGGGGTCGTACGACCACCCCTCACCGATCCACGAGGACTGCCCGGAGGACACGGCCGTACGCCCGTCCACCGACTGTGAGTTGTAGTTGAACGAGATCGCGGGTGCGGGACCGGCGGGCGGGCTGGGCACGGTGAACGGGTAGGACCACGTGAACGCACCCGAGGAACCTCCAGCCTCCCACTTGCCGTCCGAGGCGAGCGGCGTCGCCTTGAAGGTGCCGCCCGCACCCCGACCGGAGTCGACGGCTCCGACGACCGCGGTACTCGGCCCGGTGGCCACGGGAGTCGCCGACGCGGTCTTGTGGTAGGCCGCCTGGAACACTCCCGAGCTCGCGAACGGTGCGGGCTGCGCCGAGGCCGGGGTCACCGTGGCGTCGGCCGCCGGATCGATGGTGGCGGTCAGGGACTGCGATGCCGTGTCGTTGGCTGTGTCCAGTTCCTCGTACTGCTGACATGCCTCGTCATCCGGGGTCGTCAGATAGCAGTCGGGGAACTGAACGAGCCGAAGCCGTGAGGCCCAGTCGGCACCATAGAGGCTCTTGAACCTCGAATAGTCCAGCTTCACCGACACCGGGACCGAACCGGTGTCGGGGCCCTGCACCACCATGACCGCCCCGTCGACGCCTTGGCTCACCGGCGCCGCGCGATCGGGAATCGTGACCTGCCAGGTGCCGGTCGGGGTCGGCTGGTCCGGAGCCTGGCCCAGGCTCACCGGCAGGGTGCCGACAGGACTCAGCGCGGTCTGGTCGACCGACGTGGCGGTGGCGCGGGCGGATGCGGGCGTGGTTGTGGAGCCGAAGGTGACCGATCCCGACACGTTCGACGGTGGAGCCACGGTGTTCGTCGGAGCGGAAAGCAGTTCCTTGGGAATGTCTGCCCTGAGGCTGTCCACCTTCGGCCTGACCTTCAGGCCAGGCACCGGCACATCCTTCTCCAGCGCCTCGAGGTCCACCGTCTCACGCCCGACTTCCGCCGTCTTCGGATCCGGCGGCAGCGCCAACGCCTGGGCGGGCAGCAGCCCGACCAGGAGCGCCGCGGCGGTCAGCGGGCCAGCCATACGCGTGTGGCGGCGCGTGCGGGTCAGGAAGAGTCGATCGAACACGGCGAGGTCCCCCCGGACCACTGGAAGCGGGACCGGAGACAGGCCACGCGTGACGATGTATCAAACAACGGGGATTCTGTGATCAACCCGTGAATGAATGCCAGGGATGAGTGGACGATGTGAATATCGTCACGGTGCGTAATGACTCGCTACGCATCGAATCTGAGCGAACCTGCGGGAATTGCCGCGGGATGGGATTGGCCGGACCCTTAAGAGTTATTGGGCATAGCATTGCTCGGCCCCGCATATGCAGCGTCAACTTGCCGTCATAAGCGGGCATTTGGCCGGTGTGTAGCCGCTCAGTACTCGTCCGGCATTCTGCGTCCGGCCCCGCACCAGGGCAGGGACGGCGGCGGGCGACTCCTCGAACGCACCTCGTCCGTCAGGTGACGACAGGTTGCTCATAGGTCATCATCGGCGGGCCCGAGCCGAGCTCTTCATGCGCCGGCGACAAGGGGGAGCGTAGGGGGAAGGGGAACTCGGTCGATGACACCCAACTGGCGCCACAGACCCGGCCGTCGGACCGGCGCCGTACTGCTTGCGAGCACACTGGCCGCAACCGGCATCGTCTACGCGGGGCTGCGGCTGGACAGCGGCACAGCCCCTGCGGACAGCCATCACCGACCGTACGCCAAAGCCGTCACCGAGAGCGCCGCTCTCACGCAAGCGGCGCGGACGGGCAAGAACGTCGAGGTGACCGCGGCTCGCACCGCTTCCTCCACCACCTGGGCCCGCCCGGACGGGCTCATGCAGAAGCGGCTCTACTCCTCCCCCGTCCGTGCGAAGGTGGGTGGCGAGTGGAAGAGGATCGACCCCGGTCTGCACCGGACCAAGGCGGGTTGGGAGCCGAAGGCGACCAACACCCGCGTGATCTTCTCGGCAGGCTCCCGCGCAACCGGTCAACAGCACGCCGACCGCTCGACCGTGCGCCGCGTCTCGCTGCTGAAGGGCGAGGCGGCCGGCTCGGGAACGCCGCTGGTCACCCTGCACGTCGGTGACCACGACATCCAGCTCACCTGGCCCGGCCCGGTGCCCAGCCCGATCATCGACGGCAACCGCGCCCTGTACCCGGACATCTTTCCGGGCGGCGATCTCGTACTCACCGCCGACGACGACGGCTTCGCCCAGCTGGTCGTGCTGAAGAACCGCCAGGCCGCATCGGACCCGCATGTGCAGCAGCTGGCCTACGGTCTGAACTCCGCCGACCTGTCCTTCCGGCTCAACCCAGTCACAGGCATCGTCAGCGCCGAGGACGCGAACGGTGACGAGGTCGCCATGTCCCCCACACCGCTGATGTGGGACAGCAGCGGCACACCTGCCATCACCGACGGCACCGTGGGTGCGAGTGCTCAGCCGACCGAGCCCGAAACACCCGACCCGACGGACACCACCAGCCCGACGCCCAGCGACAGCGCCAGCCCCACTGCCGACGACCCGGTCGTGTCCGACGAGCAGAAGAACACCGACACCGAGGTCCTGCCCACGGCCACTGACGGCCCCGAGCCTTCGATATCCGAGTCCCCGCTGCCCCCAGCGCCGGCAGAACCGACGCCTGACCCGACCCAGACAGGCTCGGCGGCCACTCTGAGCCTGCCCCTGCTGGACGGCCCCTCGCCCGACTCGCGCGGATCCCTGGTCGACGCCAACCTGTCTGCCGGGAACTGGACCCTCACACCGGACCAGGAGTTCCTGACCGACCCGGACACCACATTCCCGGTGTTCATCGACCCCTCGGTCAAGAAGCACATCCAGCACTGGACCACCGCGTACAACCGCTTCCCCAAGGCGACGTTCTACGACGGCAAGGGCTTCAACAAGGGCGGCACGCACGAAGCCCGCGTCGGCTTCGAATCAGACACCTGGGGCACGTCCCGGTCCTATTTCAACATGGACTTCGACCCGGACCTGAAGGGTACGAAGATCATCAGCGCGAAGCTGAGCATGCTGGAGACCTACGCCTGGTCGTGCAGTGAACGTTCCATGAGTGTGCACCTGACCGGAGCGATCAACGCGCACACCAACTGGAGCAACGCGCCCAAGCTCCACGACGGCAACAAGCTGACCACCAAGAGTTTCGCGCACGGGTGGAAAGCATCCAGCTGCCACGACGCCCACGAGACCTTCGACGTCAAGAGCGGGGCGCAGGAGACAGCCGACGACGGCGACGACACCATCACCTTCGGGCTGCGCGCCCGGGACGAGGACTCCCAGTACGCGTGGAAGAAGTTCCAGGCCGACGGCGACTACGCCCCCGCCCTCGAACTCGTCTACAACCGCAGGCCAGCCATCGTCTCCAACTCCCTCGACCTCGGACCCGATGGCAAGTGCACCACCGCCAAGCCGTTCGTCACCATGGGGTCCGCCGATCTGACCTTCACCGCCAAGGCCACCGACAAGGACAAGAACCTCGACTATTTCCAGTTCGCCCTGTGGGAGACGGGGAAGTGGGACACCGTCGGCGACCTGCTGAAATCGACGGGCAAGGTCTCCGCGGGCGGCGACACCGACACCGCACTGCGCACCACGAAGGGGTTCTCCACCAGCGGTCTGAAGAGTGGCGTCAGCTACTCCTGGCGGGTACGGGCGGTGGACGACGCGGGCTCCACGTCGTCCTGGTACCCGACGGCAGCACCGTGCCAGTTCGTGCTGGACACCAATCGGCCCCGTCCGCCGGTGGTCAGCTCCACCGACTTCCCCGACGCCGACCGCGACGACAACGGCTTCGGCAGCGCCTCCGAGGACGCCGGCTGGTCCGCCAAGAAGTTCGGCACACCAGGCTCCTTCACGGTGCGTGCCCTGAACAGCGATGTCGTGCGGTACGAGTACGGGTTCAACTCGGCCTTGTACACCGGCAGTCTGTCCCGGGTCAGCGGCACGGCCACCACCGTCAGTGCCACCATCAGCGGCGCCAAGCCGCCGACCGCCGGTCCCAACGTGCTCTACGTTCGCGCCGTGGACGGCGCGGGCAATGCCTCCGATCCGGCGAGGTACTTCTTCTACGTCCCCCCGCGCGATCAGGCGGACACCCCCGGCGACTTCACGGGTGACAAGCTGCCCGACATGATGGTGGTCACGGAGGGGGGCAACCTCGCCCTGTACCCATCACAGTCCACGCCGGACCTGGCCAAGGGCTCCGGTGACCTTGACTACTCGATGCCGGGCGCCTATCGAGCCAACCCCGACAAGGATCCGAACGGTGACGACCTTGCCCCGTATGTGTCCGCGCCCAGCGGTCACTTCAAGGGCGCGCTGATCACCCACAACGGTGACATCTACGGCGGCGACGGCCTCCAGGACCTGGTCGTCCGTGTCGAGGGCAAGCTCTGGGTCTACCCCGGTGACGGCTACGGGGCCGTCAACATCGACCGCCGGCGGGAGATCCTGCTCCCGCCGGGCGCCCCCAGCCCTTCGGCCATGACTCAGATCGTGGCGGCGGGCGACGTGACCGGCGACGGGCGCACCGACTTCTTCGCCACAGTCAGGAACAGCGCCGGAACGGACGACGAACTGTGGGCCCTCACCGGATACCACGGTGCGACCGTCGACCAGGCGATCAGGTTGTCTGCTACCGCCTGGAAGGTTCGCGACCTGGTGAGCGTCCTGGACGTCACTGGTGACGGCGTCACCGACATCATCTTCCGCACCGACTCCTCCTCACGCCTGATGCTCCGCAAGGGCATCGCGGCGGGCTCCGGCGGCGGAACGGACCTGAACTCCCTGGCCACCGGCGCGAACTCCGCCGGTGGGGTGGACACCGAGTACGGCGCCTCCGGCTGGTCCAGCACCGACATACCGCTACTGATGGGCACGCCCGACGCCAACGGAGATACCGTCCCCGACATATGGACCGTACGCTCCGATGGCTCTGTGCGGTTCTACGCGGGCAGCAAGACCGTGCTGCTCGGCTCAGGCACGGAGATCGTCGGCCCGGCGAGTTACTGGAAGACACGCATCGCCATCGGGTGACACCCGAAGCGCCTGAAGGGCGCCCGCTCCCCCAGGGGGCGGGCGCCCTTCGGCGTCAGAGGGGTCGAGGCCCGATCAGCAGGGAGCGGTTGAACGCGTTCAAAAACAGGGCTACAGTCTTCCATGCCAGCGTTTTTGAACGCGTTCAAGAAGGGGTGGGGGCATGGACCGTACGGTCATCGCCTATGTCATCTACCTGGCCGTCAGCATCGCGCTGACGGTCTGGGTGGCTCGCACGCTCAGCCGGAACGGGCGGATCTTTCTCGCCGACGTGCTGCGCGGCAACGAGAAGCTCGCCGACGCCGTGAACCACCTTCTGGTGGTCGGCTTCTATCTGGTCAACCTCGGATTCGTGGCGCTGTACCTGAACGACAGCGGGGACATCGAGAACACCCGCGGCATCTTCGAGGCCCTGTCGGCCAAGCTGGGCGTGGTGCTGCTGGTGCTCGGCGTGATGCACCTCGGCAATGTGTACGTGCTCAACAAGATCCGCCGGCGCGGGATCATGGAGCGCGAGCAGCAGCCTCCGGTGGCCCCGCAGGGCTGGGTCCCGCCGACCGTCGGGGCGTGACCGCCGTGACCACCACGGAGGACCGGGGCGCCGACGGCGTCCCGGTCCGCGGGCTCACCGTCCTGTACGACGCCGAGTGCGCCCTGTGCACCCACCTGCGCGACTGGCTCGGGCGCCAGTCCCAGCTGGTGCCGCTGGAGCTGGTGCCGGCCGGGTCGGCCGAGGCGCGCCTGCGCTACCCGGGGCTCGATCACGCCGCCACCCTCGACGAGGTCACCGTGGTCGGGGACAGCGGGCAGGTCTACCAGGGCTCCCATGCGTGGATCGTCGTGCTGTGGGCGCTGCGCGAACACCGCCCGCTGGCCCACAAGCTGAGCACTCCGGCCGGGGCGAAGCTGGCCCGGGGCGCGGTGCTCGCGGCCGCGAAGTGGCGGGGCGCGCAGTGGGGCGGTACGCCGGGGAACGGTGCGCAGTGGGGCGGGCAGGTGTACCGGAGGGCGGACGGCTGGTCGTACCACCCGAGTACGGGCTGGAGCCACAACTCGCCCTCCTGCTCCGGCGGCCCCCGCGCCACTCGTTAGGCTCTTCTACCGTGCCCGTGAAGAACGACGGCCCCGAGGCGGCCGACCCCAAGTCCAAGTCCGAGCAGACCCGTGCGCTGATCCTGGAGACCGCGATGCGGCTGTTCCAGGAGCGGGGCTACGACAAGACGACGATGCGGGCCATCGCCACGGAGGCCGGGGTGTCCGTGGGCAACGCGTACTACTACTTCGCGGGCAAGGAGCACCTGATCCAGGGCTTCTACGACCGGATCGCCGCCGAGCACCAGGTGGCGGTCCGGGAGGTCCTGGCCCGGGAGACCGACCTGGAGGCGCGGCTCGCCGGCGTGCTGACCGCGTGGCTGGACATCGCCCGGCCGTACCACGAGTTCGCGGTCCAGTTCTTCAAGAACGCCGCCGACCCCGACAGCCCGCTCAGCCCCTTCTCCCCGGAGAGCGAGCACGCCCGCGAGCAGGCCATCAGCGTGCACCGCGAGGTGCTGGCCGGCTCCAAGTCCAAGGTCGCGCCCGAACTGCGGGACGTGCTGCCCGAGTTGATGTGGCTCTCACAGATGGGGCTCGTCCTCTACTGGGTCTTCGACCGCACCGAGGGGTACGAGCGCAGCTACCGGCTGGCGCGGCGCGGGGCACGACTGACCGCCCGCGGGGTCGCCCTGGCCCGGTTCCGGGTGCTGCGCCCGCTCGTGCTCGAAGTCCACGAGCTGTTCACGGACTTCCTGCCCGGCATGACGAAGATGCTCCCGGACCCGGAGGCCAGGGCGCGGACGGATCAACAGCCGCGCCCCGGCCGGGGATGAGCCACTCCGGGCGCGCCGGTCAGATCCACTCCAGACGCCACAGGCGGAAGACGCCCGTGCCGTCCGAGAGGTACTGGCCGCCGCCGACGTCCTCGGTGCTGACCACGTACTCCTTGCGCTGCCACAGCGGGATCAGCGGCACGTCGGCGGCCACGTCGCCCTGGATGGTGCGGAAGTCCTTGGCGGCACGGCTGCGGTCGGCGTACTGCTGGCTGTCCAGGATGAGGTCGTCGACGGCCTTGTTGCTGTAGCCGGTGCTCATGGTGGAGCCGGTGCCGACGAGCGGGGAGCCGAAGGTGTCCGGGTCGGGGTAGTCGGCCACCCAGCCGACCGCCCAGGCGTCCATCTTCCCGGCGGCCCAGCGCTTCTGGAAGTCGGTCCACTCGTAGCCCTGGACGTCGACCTTGAACAGGCCGTCGGCCTCCAGCTGCTTCTTCAGCTGCGCGGACTCCTCCTCGCTCGCGCCCCGGCCCTTGCCGTAGCCGAGGGTGAAGCGCACCGGCAGGCTCACCCCGGCCTGGGTGAGCAGTTCCCGCGCCTTGGTGGCGTTCTGCGTCGGGTAGGCGTCGAAGAAGGACGTGGTGTGACCGGTGATGCCGGTCGGGATCAGCGAGTACAGCGGGTCGACCGTGCCCTTGTACACGGTGGCGGCCAGCTTCTCGCGGTTGACCAGCCAGGCCAGCGCGCGGCGCACGCGCACGTCGTGCAGCGGGGAACTGGCCCGGGTGTTGAGGTACAGGTTGCGGGTCTCGGCGCTGTCGGACTCGCTGACGCGGTTCTTCGGGTCGCTCGGGTTGAGCTCGGAGAGCATGTCCGGCGGCAGCGTGCGGGTGGCGACGTCGACCTGCCGCTGGTTCCAGGCGCTGGCGAGCGCCTTGGAATCGGCGTAGTAGTGCAGCTCGATCGGGCGGCCGGTGCCGTCGAGGTAGCCCCGGTAGCTCTTGTACGGGGTGAGGACGGCTTTCGAGTCCTTGCTGTACGAGGTCAGCGTGTAGGGGCCGGTGCCGTCGACGCCGGAGTCCGAGCGCAGCTTGTGGGCCGGGTACTTGTCCTTGTCGACGATGGCGCCGGCGCCCGTGGCGACCTTCTGCGGGAAGGTGGCGTCCGGGGAGGACAGGTGGAAGGTGACCGTCGTCTCGTCGTCGGCGGTCACCGAGCCGAGGGTGGAGAAGAGGGACGCCGGGCCGACCTCGGAGTTGATCTTCTTGACCCGCTCGAAGGAGTACTTCACGTCCTCGGCGGTCATCTTCCGTCCGCTCGGGAACGTGATGTCGTCGCGCAGCGTGCACTGGTAGGCCTTCAGGCCGCCGGCCTCGAAGTGGCAGCTCTTGGCCGCGTCCGGGACCGGCGCGGCGCCGCCCGGCTCGAAGGTCAGCAGGGTCTGGAAGACGTTGCTGAACAACGCCCAGGAACCGGCGTCATAGGCGCCGGCCGGGTCCAGCGACGTGACCGCGTCCGTCGTACCGACTTTGATCGTCTTGCCCTTGTCCTCCTGCGACGGCAGCAACTGCCATGCGCCGACGCCCACGACGGCGAGTACGACGAGTGTGACAAGAATGCGCATGCGAACCGAGCGCATGGTGGTGCCCCTCCCAGGCCTCCAAGGCCCTACCCCTGGCCAGCACAATTTCGCCACTCCCCTAGTGGCGCGGCTCACCTAATCACACGTCTTTCACCTGGGGGAAGGGCTATCTGTCCAGATGAGCAAGAACTTACCGAGGTGTTGTTTTCGCCGGGCTTCACAGCGTCTTCACAGGAACGGGAAGCGGTTTCTGTCCGAGGCCCTGGCCTGCGGCTACGCGCGCGTGGCGGCCAGTTCGATCACCGTGACGTCCGAGGGCGCCCCCACGCGCGTGGGCGGCCCCCAGGCGCCCGCGCCGCGACTGACGTACAACTGGGTGTCGCCGTAGCGTTCCAGACCGGCCACGGTCGGGTTGGCGGCGGCCGCGATCAGGTTGCCGGGCCAGAGCTGGCCGCCGTGGGTGTGGCCGGAGAGCTGGAGGTCGACGCCGTGCCGGACGGCCTCGTGGATCTGCACGGGCTGGTGGGCGAGGAGCACGCACGCGCGTGCCGGGTCCCGGTCGCCGAGCGCCTTGCCGAAGTCCGGGCCCTGTCCCTCGCTCTCGCCCTGGAGGTCGTTGACCCCGGCCAGGTTGAAGTACGGCAGCTCGGTGCGGGCGTTCTCCAGCGGGTGCAGGCCGAGGGTGCGGACCTCGGCGACCCACTGTTCGGCGCCGGAGAAGTACTCGTGGTTGCCGGTGACGAAGTAGGCGCCGTGCCGGGCGGTGAGCCGGGCGAGGGGTGCGGCGGCCGGGCCGAGGTCCTTGACGCTGCCGTCCACCAGGTCGCCGACGACCGCGATCAGGTCGGGCTGGGTCGCGTTGACCGTGTCGACGACCTTCTGCGCGAAGTCCCGGCCCAGGATCGGGCCGAGGTGGATGTCGCTGACGACCGCGATCCGGAACCCGTGTGCCGCGCGCGGCAGTTTGGCGAGCGGCACGGTGACTCTCTTGACCCGGGGGCCGCGTAGGACGCCATAGGTGCCATAGCCGACGGTCGCCACGGCGGCGGTGGCCGCGGCTCCGCCGACCACGCGGGAGACGAAGAGGCGCCGGGTGGGGGCGGCCGAGGGCACAGAGGTGCGCGCGGCGTCCGGCTCGGGTGGGGTGGGCGTGGTGTCCGGCTCGGGTGAGGCGGGGGCGGCCCGTTCGGGTGCGGCGGGGGCAGTGCGTTCGGGTGGGGCGGGGGCGGCCGGTGTCGGCGTCGGCACGGGTGTCCGTTCCGGCAGGGGCTCCCGCGTCCCGCGCTCCAGTGCGCGCCGCAGCAGCGGCCGTACGACCTCCCCCGCCACCACCGCCAGCAGCAGGTACAGGGCGAGGGCCGTCCACAGGAAGCCGGGCCAGGCGAGGGTGCGCTGGAGCCAGAAGGGGGCGCCGGCGCGTTCGGCTACCAGGGCCGCGACCATCAGCACCGGGCCCGCCACGAACACCGCCGTGCCGGCGCGGCGGGCGGGGCCCGGGCCGCGCGTCGTGTCGCGGACCAGACGGCGCCACACGTACCAGTGCCCCAGCGCCAGGACGGCCAGGACGATCAGCGCGACGAGCACGAAGACGATGACCACGCTGCCCCGTCCCCCGCTATGAATTCCGGCGCAGTGCGCGCAGTCCGCGCAACCCGATGACCCCGATGACCGTCCCCAATACGAAGGAAACGACCGCCAGCAGCAGGTGCACCCAGAAGTACGCGGTCGGGTGGCCGTCGTCGAAGGCCAGACCGCTGCTGTCCTTGACCAGGTTCTTGACGAAAGTGATCCAGATGACCCAGCTCCACACCCCGAAGGCGAGCAGGAACCAGGAGACCGGGCGGCTCAGTTTCACAGGGACTGACCTTTCAGCACAACGCCGGACACCCGCAGGCGGCCGGGGGTCCGGGGGTTGTCCCCCGGATGAGCACAGCATGGGCCCAGTATCGCCGTCCCGCATCGGGTTCGGTGTCCGGGGTGGGGCGGGGCGGCGCGGGACTTCGGGACCCCTGACATGTACGTTCTCGATCGTGCCCGCACCGAAGAAGACCGCCAGGCGATCACTGTTGATCACCTCGGCCACGCTGCTGTCCCTTTCCGTCACCGCCGCTGTCACCGCCGCCGTCGCCGCGCCGGCCGCCCTCGCGGCCCCGAGCACCCCCTCGGAGAGCCCGACGGCCACTCCCCCGGCGCAGATGTCGCAGGTGGGCGGCGCCCGGCTCGGGCAGCCCGGGACACAGGTGAACCTGGCCCCGGGCGTGCCCGTCCTGCCCAAGGACCTCACCGCCCGCTCCTGGATCGTCTCCGACGCCGAGTCCGGCGAGGTGCTCGCCGCGCACAACGCGCACTGGCAACTGCCCCCGGCGAGCACGCTGAAGATGCTGTTCGCGGACACCCTGCTGCCCCGGTTCCCGAGGACGATGCAGCACCGGGTCGCGCCGACGGACCTGGCCGGCATCGGGGCCGGTTCCAGCCTGGTCGGGATAAAGGAGAACCAGACCTACACGGTCCACGACCTGTGGCTCGGCGTCTTCCTGCGCTCCGGCAACGACGCCGTCCACGTGCTGTCCGCCATGAACGGCGGCGTCGCGCAGACCGTCCAGGACATGCGGGACCACGCCACCGAACTCCAGGCCCTCGACACCCACGTGGTCAGTCCCGACGGCTACGACGCCAAGGGCCAGGTGTCCTCCGCCTACGACCTGACCCTGTTCGCCCGCTCCGGGCTGCAGAAGAAGGACTTCCGGGAGTACTGCTCGACCGTGCGGGCCAAGTTCCCGGGCGCCATGTCGAAGAACGGCAAGGGCAAGCCGGTTCGCGAGTCCTTCGAGATCCAGAACACCAACCGGCTGCTGAGCGGCGACTCCGACGTGCCCGTCTACCAGGGCATCGCCGGGGTGAAGAACGGCAACACCACCAACGCGGGCGCCACCTTCACCGGCGTCGCCGAGCGGAACGGCAAGGTGCTGCTGGTCACGGTGATGAACCCGGAGAAGCACGAGCACAACGAGGTCTACAAGGAGACCGCGAAGCTGTTCGACTGGGGCTTCCAGGCGGCCGGGAAGGTCACGCCGGTGGGCGAGCTGGTCCCGCCGAAGAGCGCCCAGCCCTCCGCCGGGCCCAGCGCCTCCGCGTCCGCCGGGTCGGCGCACAGCACCGGCGGCTCCGGCTCGAAGCCGGTGGCGAGTTCCACCGCGGCGGGCGGCTCCAGCGGCATGGGGGTCGCCCTGGGCATCGCCGGCGGCCTGGTGGTGCTGCTGGGCGGCGGGGCCTATCTGGTCAACCGCCGTTGGCCGCTGCCGGACCTGATCCGTCGTCGGACCCGCCCCTGACCCCGCCCTCCTGGCCCTCCTCGCCCTCGGCCGCCTTGCCCTCGGCCTTCTCGGCCTCTTCGGCGGCCTCGGTCTCGGCCTCCTCGGCCGCCTCGCTCTGCGTCGCCGTCCAGGCGGCGCAGTACAGGACCAGCTTCGAGGTGAAGTTGATCCACAGCAGCAGCGCCACGGGCACGCCGAACGCGCCGTACATGCTCTTCGCCGCGACGCCCTGGATGTAGCCGCTGAGCAGCAGCTTGAGCAGTTCGAAGCCGACCGCGCCGATGAGCGCGGCCACCACCAGGCGGCGGCGCGGCGGCTCGACCCCGGGCAGCAGGGTCAGGACGTAGAGCAGCACCAGGAAGTCGGCGAGCACGGCGACGGCGAACGCGGCGATCCGCAACAGCAGGGTGCCCCAGCCGTGTTCGGCCAGGCCCATCAGGCGCGAGAGCCAGCCGACGGCGGCCGAGGCCAGCGTGGAGGCGGCCAGCGTCACCAGCAGGGCGCCGCCCAGACCGATCAGGATCCCGGCGTCCTTGAGCTTGGCGACGATCGGGTTCTGCTCGCGGTCCGGCAACTCCCACACCGCGCGCAGACAGTCCCGCACCTGGCTGACCCAGCCCATGCCGGTGAACAGCAGCAGGGCACCCGCGATGACACCGACGGTGCCGGCGTTGTGCACCAGGGAGCTGAGGTCCAACTGCTTCGAAAGGCCCGGGAACTGCTCGGCGATCTTGTTCTGGACGGTCTGCTGCCGGGACGGGCTGAGCGTGCCCGCAGTGACTGCGGCGGCCAGGGTGAGCAACGGGAACAGCGCCACGAAGCTGACGAACGTCATGGCGGCGGCCAGCCGCGTCCACTTCACCCGGTCCAGCCGCTCGTACGCCTGCCAGGCGTGCGTGCCCATCAGCCAGGTGACGATCGGCCCGATCACGGGCAGCTTCTTCAGCCAGTCCATGCTCCTAATTAATCACCCATTGCGGGGAGCGCGGCGATGCCTTGTGACCCGCCACCCATATGTGGACGACAGCGGACGATACGGTCACGGGCATGTCTGCTGCGTTCGGTCCTCCCCAGTCCCTGCTCGTCCTCGGCGGCACGTCCGAGATCGCGCTGGCCACCGCCCGCCGGCTGATCGCCCGCCGCACCCGCACCGTCTGGCTCGCGGGGCGCCCCTCCCCCGCCCTGGAGCAGGCCGCCGAGTCCCTGCGCACCCTCGGCGCGGACGTCCGGACCGTCGCCTTCGACGCCCTCGACCCCGTCTCCCACGACACGGTCCTCGGGAAGGTCTTCGCCGAGGGCGCCGTCGACATGGTGCTGCTGGCCTTCGGCATCCTCGGCGACCAGGCCCACGACGAGCGCGAGCCGCTGCGCGCGGTCCAGGTCGCCCAGACCAACTACACCGGGGCGGTCTCGGCCGGCCTGGTCAGCGCCCGCGCGCTGCAGAACCAGGGCCACGGGTCCCTCGTGGTGCTCTCCTCGGCCGCCGGCGAGCGGGTGCGCCGCGCCGACTTCATCTACGGCTCCAGCAAGGCCGGCCTGGACGCCTTCGCCCAGGGCCTCGGGGACGCGCTGTACGGCACGGGCGTGCACGTCATGGTCGTACGCCCCGGGTTCGTCCGTACGAGGATGACGGCCGGACTGCCCCCGGCCCCGCTCGCCACCACCCCGGAGGCGGTCGCCACCGCCATCGAACTGGGCCTGCGCCGCCGCTCGGAGACGGTGTGGGTGCCGGGGGCGCTGCGCCTGGTGATGTCGGCGCTGCGGCACGCACCGCGCGCGCTGTTCCGGAGACTGCCGGTCTGAGGCGGGCTATCGCCTGGCGATGGTGTCGTGCTCGACGTGGTCGACGTGCTCGATGTGCTCGATGTGCTCGACGTGTCCGGCCTGCGGCGGCACCACGGATCCCCCGAAGGCGTACTCCCGCAGCTTGCGCCACACCCCGTCGGAACCCTGCTCGTAGAGCGCGAAGCCCGTGCAGGGCCACTCCGCCTCGAACCCGGCCAGCTCCTCGAAGGCGCGGTCCATCGCCGCCTCCTCGATGCCGTGCGCCACGGTGACATGCGGGTGGTACGGGAACTGCAGCTCGCGCGCGACCGGCCCGGAGGCGTCGCGCACCCGCTGCTGGAGCAGGGCGCAGTCCTCGGCGCCCTGGACGACGCGCACGTAGACGACCGGCGACAGGGGACGGAAGGTGCCGGTCCCGGACAGCCGCATCGGGAACGGCCGGCCCGTCGCCGCGACCTCGGTGAGGTACGCATCGACGGCCGGCAGTTCCGTGCCGTCCAGCTCGGTCGGCGGCAGCAGGGTGACGTGCGTGGGGATGCCGTGAGCCGCGGCGTCGCCGAAGCCCGCGCGCAGCTCCTGGAGCAGGCTGCCGTGAGGCTCCGGGACCGCGATCGACACGCCGATCGTTACGGTCCCCACGTCGTCTCCTGTCGTCGCGTGATGTCTGCGATGTCTGCCATCTCTGCGGTATCCCCGCGGCCGTCGTCGTCCCGGCCGCCGGATATCGACTGTACGGCCACGGCGGTCCTGTGGGCAGGCGCAGCGAAAGTGATGTGCAGCGCTCTGCCCGCCCGGACAGGTGTGCGGCCGTACGCCTCGGGGCCCCGGCGTGCTCCGGAGCGCCGGTCAGTGCTTCGCCGGCAGGAAACCCACCCGGTCGTACGCCTGCGCGAGCGTCTCCGCGGCGACGGCACGCGCCTTCTCGGCACCCTTGGCCAGGACCGAGTCCAGCGTCTCGGGGTCGTCCAGGTACTGCTGGGTGCGCTCGCGGAACGGCGTCACGAACTCGACCATGACCTCGGCGAGGTCGGTCTTGAGCGCGCCGTACATCTTGCCCTCGTAGTCCCGCTCCAGCTCGGCGATCGACCTGCCGGTGAGCGTGGAGTAGATGGTGAGGAGGTTCGAGATGCCCGGCTTGTTCTCCGCGTCGTAGCGGATCACGGTGTCGGTGTCGGTGACGGCGCTCTTGACCTTCTTGGCCGTCGTCTTCGGCTCGTCGAGCAGGTTGACGAGGCCCTTCGGCGTGGACGCCGACTTGCTCATCTTGATCGACGGGTCCTGGAGGTCGTAGATCTTCGCCGTCTCCTTGAGGATGTACGGCGACGGGATCGTGAACGTGTCCCCGAACCGGCCGTTGAAACGCTCGGCGAGGTCGCGGGTCAGCTCGATGTGCTGGCGCTGGTCCTCACCGACCGGCACCTCGTTGGCCTGGTAGAGGAGGATGTCGGCGACCTGGAGGATCGGGTACGTGAACAGGCCGACGCTGGCCCGCTCGGCGCCCTGCTTGGCGGCCTTGTCCTTGAACTGGGTCATGCGACCGGCCTCGCCGAAGCCGGTGAGGCAGTTCATGATCCAGGCGAGCTGGGCGTGCTCGGAGACGTGGCTCTGCACGAAGAGGGTGCAGCGGTCCGGGTCCAGACCGGCCGCGAGGAGCTGGGCGGCGGCCAGGCGGGTGTTGGCGCGCAGGTCCTTCGGGTCCTGGGGGACCGTGATCGCGTGCAGGTCGACGACCATGTAGAAGGCGTCGTGGGACTCCTGCAGGGCCACCCACTGGCGGACGGCGCCGAGGTAGTTGCCGAGGTGGAACGAGCCGGCGGTGGGCTGGATGCCGGAGAGCACGCGGGGTCGATCAGAGGCCATGTTCACCATTCTCTCAGGTGTGGAGAGTGGTGACGGCACCGATACGACCCCGCGCTCCCGGTCACGTTCAGCCCAGGTCGATCTCCGGGTAGAGCGGGAAGGCCGCGACCAGGTCCGTGGCCCGCTGGGCGATCTCCTCGGCGACCTTCTCGTCCAGGACGTGGGCGGCCTTGGAGGGGGCGCCCGACTTGGTCGTGCCCGGCTCCGTCGTGGTCAGGACGCGGTCGATCAGGCCCGCGACCTCGTCCATCTCGGCCTTGCCCAGGCCCCGGGTGGTCAGGGCGGGGGTGCCGATGCGGATGCCGGAGGTGTACCAGGCGCCGTTCGGGTCGGCCGGGATGGCGTTGCGGTTGGTGACGATGCCGGAGTCGAGGAGCGCGGCCTCGGCCTGGCGGCCGGTGAGGCCGTAGGAGGTGGCGACGTCGATCAGGTTGAGGTGGTTGTCGGTGCCGCCGGTGACCAGGGTGGCGCCGCGCCGCATCAGGCCCTCGGCGAGGGCGCGGGAGTTGTCGACGATGCGCTGGGCGTAGTCCTGGAAGGAGGGCTGCCGGGCCTCGGCCAGGGCGACGGCCTTGGCGGCCATGACGTGCGGGAGCGGGCCGCCGAGGACCATCGGGCAGCCGCGGTCGACCTGGTCCTTGAGCGAGTCGTCGCACAGGACCATGCCGCCGCGCGGGCCACGCAGCGACTTGTGGGTCGTCGTGGTGACGATCTGGGCGTGCGGGACCGGGTCGAAGTCGCCGGTCAGGACCTTGCCGGCGACCAGGCCCGCGAAGTGGGCCATGTCGACCATCAGGGTCGCGCCGACCTCGTCGGCGATCTCGCGCATGATCCGGAAGTTCACCAGGCGGGGGTACGCCGAGTAGCCAGCCACGATGATCAGCGGCTTGAAGTCGCGGGCCTGGGCGCGCAGGGCCTCGTAGTCGATCAGGCCCGTGGCCGGGTCGGTGCCGTAGGAGCGCTGGTCGAACATCTTGCCGGAGATGTTCGGGCGGAAGCCGTGGGTGAGGTGGCCGCCGGCGTCCAGGGACATGCCGAGCATGCGCTGGTTGCCGAAGGCCTGGCGCAGCTCGGCCCAGTCGGCCTCGGACAGCTCGTTGACCTGGCGGGCGCCGGTCTTCTCCAGGAACGGCGCCTCGACGCGGTCGGCGAGTACGGCCCAGAAGGCGACGAGGTTGGCGTCGATGCCGGAGTGCGGCTGAACGTAGGCGTGCCGGGCGCCGAAGAGCGCCTTCGCGTGCTCGGCGGCCAGGGACTCGACGGTGTCGACGTTGCGGCAGCCGGCGTAGAAGCGGCGGCCGATGGTGCCCTCGGCGTACTTGTCGCTGAACCAGTTGCCCATCGCCAGCAGGGTGGCCGGGGAGGCGTAGTTCTCGGAGGCGATCAGCTTGAGCATCTCGCGCTGGTCGTGCACCTCCTGGCCGATCGCGTCGGCGACGCGCGGCTCGACGGCGCGGATGACGTCGAGGGCGGCGCGGAAGGCCGTGGACTCGCTGGAGAGAGGCTGCTGCTCTGGCATGGGGACCTCCGGACGGTGTGCGTACAGCGTTCACGTTCGGCCCAGGCGCACGGCACTGTTTCCCACTCGGGCCGCTCCCCGATGGTCCGTCCCATCCCAGCGCGCCAGTCACGGCCCGCGGCCAGCCTACCGGCCACCCCCGCCGGAATCGGCCGGACGTCCACCATGCGGGCGACCTGCGGTGCGCACTGCAGACTTCGCGTGTCCCTGCGGAGAGCCGGCGGCAGGGGACCGCTCAGGTGAATCGATGGTGTGTCAGATCGGTTGCCGGTTGGGGGCTGGACTGCCTGATCCAGACTGGTGGAAGGCGATTCCCTGCCGAGAGACCTCCCCGCCGCCTTCTGGGAGTGCACCGTGACTTTCACACCGTCGGTCGCTGCCGGTCAGCCGGGCTCAGGTGTGAGCGGGTACGTTGCCCATGCGGCGGGCCGCCGTAGACGTGCGCTGAACGCTGCGGCCGGCGTGCTCTGCGTTGCCGGTATCACCCCGGTGGTGCTGTCCGGGACCGCCCACGCGCAGGGCAGTTGCACGACGTCAGGCTCCACCACGACCTGTACGTTCGCCTTCACCGGCGCCGAGCAGACGTTCACCGTCCCCAGCGGCGTCACGCAGGTCGACGTCACGGCGATCGGCGCCGCCGGCGGCTACGAGGGGCTCAACAACATGCCCGGCGGCCGTGGCGCTCAGGTTTCGGGCACTCTTACCGGACTGTCCGGCGGACAGACTTTCTATGTCGAAGTAGGCGGCAGCGCCACCAACGACGGATCCTGCTACCCGGCCTCGCTGTGCACCGGCGGCTTCAACGGTGGCGGCAGCACCTACTTCGGCGGCGGCGGAGGCGGAGCCTCCGACATCCGCACCCAACCCCGCACTGTTCCCCTCACCACCACCGACTCCCGCCTCATCGTGGCGGCGGGCGGCGGTGGAGCCGGTGAGGGATTCAGCTCCGGGTGCCCGGGAAGCCAGGGCGGGGACGCCGGCCAGCCGGGCGTGAACGGGGGGTGCGGCGGAGGAACCGGCGGCGGAGCAGGAACCGCCACCCAGGGCGGGCCCGGCGGTACACCGGAAGGTGGACCCGGCACGCTCGGGACCGGCGGCAACGGCGGCGCGGATACGGGTGGCGGAGGCGGTGGCGGCTACTACGGCGGAGGCGGAGGCGGAGACCTCAACTTCTCGGTCGATCCAGAAGGGAACGCGGGCGGTGGGGGCGGTGGCTCCTCCCTCGTACCCGCCGGCGGCACCGGCCCCACGCCGACCAGCGCTGCTGCGAGTGTCACCATCAGCTACACCTCAGTGAATCCCACAGGCCCCACCGGCCCCACAGGTCCGACCGGCGCGACGGGTGCGACGGGTGCAACCGGTCCCACAGGTCCGATCGGCGAAACTGGTCCGACCGGCGCTGCGGGTGTGCAGGGCCTGACGGGTGCCACCGGCCCGACCGGGGCAACCGGTCCCACAGGTCCGACCGGTGCTGCGGGCGTGAACGGCCTGACGGGTGCCACCGGCCCGACCGGCGCTGCGGGCGTGAACGGCCTGACGGGTGCCACCGGCCCGACCGGCGCTGCGGGCGTGAACGGCCTGACGGGTGCCACCGGCCCGACCGGCGCTGCG
>NZ_JBEYUW010000003.1:0-244467 GCF_040643735.1 Streptomyces sp. NPDC047085 | reverse complement strand
CGGGCGTGAACGGCCTGACGGGTGCCACCGGCCCGACCGGGGCAACCGGCCCCGTCGGACCAGCGCTCAGCCTCGATTCGGTGGGTGTCGGCTCCGCCGCCGTTGTGGTGGAGACGGACTCCCAGGGGGTGGCCTGGATCCAGGAGCGGCCGCTCCAGCGCGGTGGCGGCGACGGTGGCAGTAGTCGGTGGGTTGCGCTGTCGAACATCACCGGCTACCCGTCGGCCCGGATTGCGAACGCCTCACTGCTCGTCTCCCACGAGCGGCTGTTCATCACCCTGCTGACGGTCGGCGGTCAGAACTACATCGCGAGTTGCCCACTCGGCCACGGCTCGGTCACCGACGGCATCCGGCACCACGACTGCAAACCGTTCGTACCCTTTGCCGGTCCCCCGCACTGATACCGCAACCACAACGATGGTTGTGGACCTCGGGGCTTGTGGAGGGTGTGGCTGAACAGGGTCGTGTCAGAAACGGCGTCCTAGAGGATCACGTGCGGCAGGAAGCGGGCGTACTCGTCGGTGATCAGGCCCGAGGACTCGCGGATGCCGAGACCCGCCGACTCGTCCTGGACGACCCAGGCGCCGAGAACGACGTGGTTGCCGTCGAAGGCGGGCAGCGGGGCGAGCTGCTGGTAGCAGCAGGGCTCGTCCCGTACGACGGCGGGGGCGCCCGGCTGGTGCACGGTCACGCCCGCGCCCTCCCGGCCGAGCAGGGGCTTGGCGACGTAACCGGCCGCCTCGGCCAGCTCGCGCGGACCGTCCAGGTAGGCGGGCAGCAGGTTGGGGTGGCCGGGGTACAGCTCCCAGAGGATCGCGAGCAGGGCCTTGTTGCTCAGCAGCATCTTCCAGGCGGGCTCGATCCACATCGTGGAGCCGGTGCCGCCGCCGTTGTCGAGCGTGTCGAGGACGTGCCCGGCGAAGGCGTCGGTGGTGAGCCACTCCCAGGGGTACAGCTTGAAGATGCCGCGGATGAACCGGAGCTGGTTGTCGACGAAGCGGCCGGAGAGGGTGTCCCAGCCGATCTCCTCCATGGAGATCCAGTCGGTGTCGAGGCCGGCCTGTTCGGCGGTCTCCTTCAGGTAGGCGACCGTCATCAGGTCCTCGCCGAGTTCGTCGGCGGAGGAGTGCGCGAAGTGCAGGGTGCTGCCGGGCGGGAGCAGGGCGGCCTGCTTGCGCCAGGCTTCTACCAGGCGTTCGTGCAGGGAGTTCCACTGGTCGGCGCCGGGGAAGCGTTCCTCCATCCAGAACCACTGCGGGGAGGCGGCCTCCACCAGCGAGGTCGGGGTGTCGGCGTTGTACTCCAGGAGCTTCGCCGGGCCGCTGCCGTCGTAGCGGAGGTCGAAACGGCCGTAGACGGAGGGGAGTTCGGCGCGGCGGTGCCAGGCCTCGGTGACGGCCTCGGCGACGCGCGGGTCGGTGATGCCGAGGTCGGCGAGGCGGCCGATGGCCACGATGTGCTCGGCGGCCGCCAGGCACATGCGGTGCAGCTCCTCGACGGTCTCCTCCAGCGCCTCGACCTCCGCCAGGGAGAAGACGTAGTAGGCGCTCTCGTCCCAGTAGGGGCGCAGGGAGCCGTCGGGGTGGCGGGTCAGCGGGTAGACGAGCCCCTGCTCCTCGACGGTCTGCTGCCAGCCGGGTCGGGGGGTGGTGGTACGGCGTTCCATGCGACGGCTTCCGGTCCGGTTCTCGGTATTCGGTACTTCGGTCAGCCGCCGGAGCTGCCGTGGCCGCCGCCGAAGCCGCCGCGGTGGACGCCGCCGTGGCTGCCGCCGGAGGAGCCGCCCGAGCCCGAGCGCGGCTTGACGAAGGAGCCGCCGTCGACCCAGGAGCCCTTCTTTTTGCCGCCGTAGTACCAGGCCCCGTTCACGGACACCTTGGCCGACTTGGTCGACTTGCAGTTCTTGTCGGAGACGACCTTGTAGCCCTTGGTGAGGTTGTAGCTGTTGCGGTCGACGCAGCGCTTGTCCGGGTCGGACGAGCAGGCGGTCAGGGCGGCGGCGAGGAGACCCATGCCGCCGAGGACGACCGTGGTGGAGCGGAGCTGCCTGCGCGTGTTCGCCATGTGGTGTCTCCCCCGTTGGTTGGCCTGTTTCCGGCCGTCAGCCTAGAGAAAGGTGAGAACAGGGGCGACGGCGGGTTGCCGTTCGCTCCTCCGCCTAAAGTCACTTCGTGCTCTTTGGAATGGTGTGTGCTCTGGCCGCGGCGGTCTGCTTCGGTACGGCGACGGTGTTGCAGGCGGTCGCCACACGGGAGGCCGGTACGGGCGGGGGCGGTGAGGCCGCGTTGCTGCTGCGGGCGTTGCGGCAGTGGCGGTACCTGGCCGGTCTCGCGCTGGACGGGCTGGGCTTCCTGTTCCAGATCGCGGCGCTGCGCTCGATTCCGATCTACGCGGTCGGCGCCGCGCTGGCGTCGAGTCTGGCGGTGACCGCGGTGGTCGCGGCGCAGCTGCTGCGGGTGCGGCTGAGCGGCACGGAGTGGGCCGCGGTCGGGGTGGTGTGCGCCGGCCTCGCCATGCTCGGGCTGGCGTCCGGTCCCGAGGGGGACGTGGCCGGTTCGGACGCCCTGAAGTGGGCGATGCTCGCGACGTCCGTCGGCATGCTGGTGCTCGCCCTGCTGGGCGGGCGGCTGTCCGGACGGCTGCGGGCGCTGGTGCTGGGGCTGGGGGCGGGATTCGGGTTCGGGGTGGTGGAGGTGTCGGTCCGCCTGATCGACTCCCTCCGCCCGGCCGACCTGCTCACCAACCCGGCGGCCTACGCCCTCCTCATCGGCGGAGGCGCGGCCTTCATGCTGCTGACCTCCGCACTCCAGCGCGGCTCGGTGACGACGGCCACGGCCGGCATAGTCATCGGCGAGACGATCGGCCCGGCGGCGGTAGGCGTGATCTGGCTCGGCGACCGCACCCGGGAGGGCCTGACCTGGCTGGCGGCACTGGGCTTCGCCGTGGCGGTGGCGGGAGCGCTGGCGCTGGCGCGGTTCGGGGAGGCGCCGAGCACTTCCGATACGGGGGAACCCGCCACGGTGTCGTGATGTGGGCGATGGGTGGATCTGGGCCACCGCCGAACCCCGGCGAGGCTTCGTTGGAGCCATCGGGCTGGCCCAAATCCACCAATCGCCGACTGCCCGAAAGATGCCCAGGACGATCCCTGGGCACCCACGGCGTCACGTCAGCCCTCGCGCTCCGGCACCATCATGCCGACGCATTCGTCGAGCGCCGCATGTAACGACGGTACGAAGGCGGCGAGTTCGGCGTCCGATGCCTTGCCTGCCTCCAGTACGGCACCGACGACCGCCACGAGGACGGCGGCGGCGCCCAGAGATCGCGGGAGCTGCCTCGGGTCGGCGCTTTCTGCGTGTTGTCAGGCGACGCGGAGGATGCTCTTGCCATGGGTTGTGCCCTCGGCGAGGTGCTGTACGGCCGTGGCCAGGTCCCCGAGGGCGTACTCGGTGGTGATGTCCATGCGGACCTTGCCGTCGGCGACGAGGCTGAGCGCGCGGCGGGCACTGTCGGCGAGCCGCTCGGGGTGGGTCTGGCTGAGTAGGTTGCTGTTGTAGGTCAGGAGTGACTTGCCGTGCATGAGGAGGTCGTTGGCGTTGGCGAGGACGGGTTCGTAGGTGGCGAGGTTGCCGTATGCCACCAGTCGGCCGTGTGCTGCGAGCTGCTCGAGGCCGGCGGTGCGGGGCGAGCCGCCGACCGGGTCGAGGATGACGTCGGGCTTCTCGTCGCCGAGCTTGGCCGGGAATTCCTCGCGGAGCAGGAGCTGGTCGTAGCCGAACTGGGCGGCGTAGTCGGCCCTGTCGGCAGTGCCGACCACACCGACGACCCGGCCTGTTCCAGCCAGTCGGGCGAACTGGGCGGCGAGCGTGCCGACTGAGCCGGCGGCGGCGTGGATCAGCACGCTTTCGCCGGGCCGCACGCGCGCGGCGGTGTTGATCAGGTCGTAGGCGGTCGGTGCGCCCCACCCGAGACCTGCGGCTGTCCTCAGCGGCATGCTGCCGATGCCCAACGTGAGCGTGGCGGGTGCCACCACCACCTCGGCGTAGGCGCCTGAGGTGGTCAGCGCGGTGACGGCCTCACCGACACGGCGTGCGTCGACGCCCTCGCCGACTGCGGCGATGTGCCCGGATGCCTCGAACCCCGGGACGAAGGGGCGCGGTACGGGGAAGTGGCCGTCCCGGACCATGGTGTCGCCCCATTGGATCCCGGCGTAGGTGACGCGGATCGCCACTTGGCCGGGGCCGGGGGTGGGCTCATCGAGTTCGGTGACCCTGTAGTGGTCATCGGTGTCGAGGATGACAGCCTTCATGGTTACAGCCCCCTGCGTTGACTCAGTATCCTTATAGTCGAGAACGGTAGGTATATAAGGTTCCTGAGTCAACCCATGAACCTGTCAATGGAGGGGAGTGCACGGTGGAAGCCCCGATCGAGAACGACCTCTGCACCCGGATCAGGCGGTCGGAGCAGGCGCTGATGGCGCACCACGAGGCAGTACTGCGTACCTACGGGCTGACCATGACGCAGTACACCGTGCTGTTGATCCTCTCGCGCGAAGGCGGCATGTCCGGCGCCCAGCTGGCCCGCTCCTGCGGGGTGACGCAGCAGAGCATGAGCAGCGTGCTGACCAATATGGAAAACAAGGAACTCATCCGCCGCGAGACGTCCCCGATGCACGCCAAGGTTCAGATCGCCACCCTCACCGATGAGGGCCAGGTGCTGCTGGACCGCGCCTACCAGGAGGTGGTCATCCTTGAGCGCGCGCTCACCGACGCGTTCACACCCTCCGAACACGCCGCACTCTGCAACCTTCTGGAACGCGCCACCACCGTGCTGATTCAGCAGACGCGCCACGCGACAGCCCCGCCCGCCAGCTGAGCCCGCGGCCGCCACACCCGCGGGAGCCCCATCGCTGCGTACCCGCTCTGGAAGATCCGGTCATCCCGCCTGCGATGCCTGCCTGTTCTGCCGTGCCCGTGGTGCTGACCGCCGCCGAGCGCCACCGTCTGAAGAAGATGGCCTACGGCCACAAGACCCCGCATCAGGCCCGGCAGCGGGCAACCATCGTGCTGGCGGCCGGGGGCACTCCAATGCCCGGACAGCCGCGCAGACGCGGATGCACGTGGACACGGTGGGCACCTGACGGGGCCGGTTCGACGCCGACGGCCTGCCTTGCCCGACCGCAAGCGCTCGGGCAGGCTTCATCCGCGACCCGAATCTCCATCCAGGCCCGCCGCCGCTGCCATCACTCGCCGCGGGTGGAGTCGGTATCCCAGAAGTCGCGCCCAGCGACATGGGGGAGTCCGGGGATGCGTGACTTGCACCGGCAATCAGTACAGGTCGCAGGGCATGCGGGTCACCTGCCGGGATCCAGCCGGTGGGCGAGGTCGTGGGCGGTGGCGCTGGTGAGGTCCCCGACGTAGGCCCCAACGATTTCGAGACGGCCGCCGGTGATCGAGGAGGTCACGTAGGGCCTGCCCCAGAGCTTGCCGTCGATGACGATGGCGAATTCGTTGCGCGGGGACGGGGCCGCCGCGATGGAGCTGGTGAGGGCGGCGAAACGGGTCCGGTCGGCGGGGCTGAGGGTCACCTCGACCTGCCAGGTGCCGTCGATGGTGCTTTTCTCAGCCTTCGCGGAGGTGACACGGACGTCGGTCATGCCTCTGGCCCGGTCGGCGTGGACGCAGAACGCCGGGTAGGTCGCGGTCGCGTGCACGGTGTAGCCCCCGCTGCCATGGGTGCAGGCGTGCTCCATGGACGAGGTGACCGGCAGGAGGGAGATCAGGGCCGCCTTCCCGGTGTTCCCGGTGCCGCCCCCTGCGGCGGGCTGGACCACGTGCGCGCGGGGGGTCGCGCCGTCCGCGACGACCACCCAGGCGGTGGCGACCACGGCAGCGGCGACGACGCCCAACCCGGCGCGGGCCAGCCGCTGCCGCCGGCGGGCGACCCGCAACGCGCCGTCGGCCAGGCCGGCCAGATAGGCACCCGCGGCGTCACCGCCGCTCTCCCGGACATGGGCGTGCAAGGCATCGTGCAGCAACGTTTCGTGCAGCGGGTGTTCGGTCGAGTCGTTCATGCGATGACGCCCCTTCCGGAGTCAGTGGAGGAGGAGGCCGACGGCCCTGCCTCGGCCAAGGTGGTGCGGAGAGAGGCGAGGGCCTTGTGGGTCTGGCTGCGGACTGTCCCCTGAGCGACGCCCAGAATCGCGGCGATCTCGTTGTCCGGCCGGTCCTCGAAGTAACGCAGCACGATCACCGCACGCTGGCGCTTGGGCAGCCGCCGCAGCGCGGCCATGATGTCCTGCCGCTGAACCACGGTGTCGGCCCAGTCGGCGACCTGCCCGGACGGCTGGTCCGGCAGGGTGTCCGTGACCGTCTCCCGCCCCCAGCTCAGGAGCCTGAAGCGATCCACCTGGGCGTGGTAGAGAGCCCGGCGCACATAGCTCTCCGGCTGCTCCCGGTCACGCAGCTTCGACCAACGCCGAGCGGTGGAGGCAAGCGCGGCCTGGAGCAGGTCCCGGCCCTGCTCCCAGTCCCCGGTCAGCAAGTAGGCCGTGTGCAGCAGCGATCTCGACCGCGCCGCCACGAACTCGCGGAACTCGCGTTCCTCGTCGGCGTTCAATGTGCCCTCCCTCGTTCCCCTGTAAAGACGGGTACGGAAGAGGGTTCGACTGCCCTGCCGGTCAGACTTTCTCGACTACGACTCTGCCGGGCTCCTCGCGCGCGGCTCATCGCGACCGCCACGTACCAGGGCCGACAGTCCACCCGTCTTCCGCCACGGCACCGGCGTGCGGCACTTCACCGGCTACGAGCGCTGGTGACACACCGGGACCACCTGCGACGACACGGCGTGCGTGCGGTGATTCCACAGCCTGCCGACCTCGCGACTTTCCGGACACGACCTACGGCAACACCCTGCACAACGCCTCCAACGCCCCCGCCCACGCGCTGTCCGGGGGTGTTCCGTAGCCGACCACCAGGGCGTCCGTGTGTTCGGCGACGGCGGACTCGTGGCGGTAGGAGGAGAGGCCGTGGAGGGCCAGGCCCTGCCAGGCCGCGGCTTGGGTGATGGACTGTTCGGTGCCGGGGGGCAGGCTCAGGACCGCGTGGAGGCCGGCGGCGATGCCGCTGACGCGGACCTCGGGGGCGTGGTCGGCGACGGCCGTGGTGAGGGCGTCGCGGCGGCGCCGGTAGCGGAGGCGGGCGGAGCGGACGTGGCGGTCGTAGGCGCCGGAGGTGATGAACTCGGCGAGGGTCAGTTGGTCCAGTACGCCGCAGGTGTCGATGCGGCCCTTCGCCGCGGTCACCTCGTCCAGGAGAGACGGCGGGAGGACCATCCAGCCCAGCCGTAGCCCCGGCGCGAGGGATTTGCTGGCGGTGCCGAGGTGGACGACCCGGTCGGGGGCGAGGCCCTGGAGCGCGCCGACGGGCTGGCGGTCGTAGCGGAACTCGCCGTCGTAGTCGTCGTCCAGGATCAGGGCGCCGGTCCGGCGGGCCCAGTCGACCACGGCGCTGCGCCGGTCGGGGTGCAGGGGCACGCCCATCGGGAACTGGTGGGCGGGGGTGAGGAGGACGGCTCCCTCACCCGCCAACGCGCTGGTGTCCGTGCCGAGTTCGTCGAACGGGAGCGCGGACGTCGTCAGGCCCGCGTCGCGCAGGAGGGACCAGTGGACGTCGAGTCCGTACGACTCCACGGCCACCGTGCGCACCCCGCGCGCCCGCAGCACCCGGCCGAGGATCTGCAGCGCGTGGGAGAAGCCCGCGGTGATCACGATGGAGTCGGGGTCGGCGCGGACGCCCCGGGCACGGGCCAGGTAGCCGGCGAGGGCGGTGCGCAGTTCGCGGGCGCCGCGCGGGTCGCCGTAGTCGAGGGCCTGGAAGGGGGCCGTGGCCAGGGCGCGGCGGGCGGCCTTGAGCCACGCGGTGCGCGGGAACGCGGCGAGGTCGGGGGTGCCGGGGACGAGGCTGAGGGCGGGGCGGCCCGGTTCGCGGCGCCGGGGTGCCGCCGGGGCGGCCGGCGGCGGGGTCACGGCTCGCTCGGCGACGCGGGTGCCGGAGCCCTGGCGGGCGGTGAGCCAGCCCTCGGCGACCAGGTCGGCGTAGGCCTCGGCGACGGTGTTGCGGGCGATGCCGAGGTCGGCGGCCAGGGAGCGGGAGGAGGGCAGCCGGGTGCCCTGGGCCAGGCGGCCGGTGCGGACCGCGTCCCGGAGGGCGTCGGTCAGGCCCCGGCGCAGCCCGCCGGCCCCGGCCGCCGCCGGTTCCAGGTGGAGGTCGACTCCGAAAGTGGCCCATGCCTTCCCCATGGAAATGGACCATACTCCTGGGCTTCCTCGCTCCTAGGGTCGGATGCATGAGCACAGCACAGGAAACTGTCGAGTACGCCCCCGAACACACCCCCCGTCTGGCCTGGGCCCAGCACGCGCCCGAGGTCTACAAGGCGATGGTCCGGCTGGACGGCGCCGCCCGGCAGGGCCTGGACCCCAAGCTGTACGAGCTGGTGAAGATCCGCGCCTCGCAGATCAACCACTGCGCGTTCTGCCTCGACATGCACACCAAGGACGCGCTCGCGGCCGGTGAGAGCGTGGAGCGGATCGTGCAGCTCGGCGCGTGGGAGGAGTCGCGGCACTTCTACACCGAGAAGGAGCTGGCGGCGATCGAGCTGACCGAGGCGGTCACCGTCCTGACCGACGGCTTCGTGCCCGACGAGGTGTACGAGAAGGCCGCCAAGCACTTCGAGGAGACCGAGCTGGCCCAGCTGATCGCCGCGATCACGGTGATCAACGCCTGGAACCGGTTCGGCGTGACCACCCGGATGATCCCGGGCCACTACCAGCCGGGGCAGCACCGGTGAGCAAGGCGGACGTGTTCCGCGCGCTGCATCTGAAGCGCCCTCAGGGTGATCCGCTCGTCCTGCCCGGGCCCTGGGATGCGGCCAGTGCGCGCGTGTTCGTGGAGGCCGGGTTCCCGGCGCTGGCCACGCCGAGCGCGGGCGTCGCCGCCTCCCTCGGGTACGAGGACGGGGCGACCCCGGCCGAGGAGATGTTCGCCGCGGTGGCCCGGATCACGCGGGCGGTGGACGTGCCGGTGTCAGCGGACGTCGAGGGTGGGTACGGGCTCGCGCCGAAGGAGCTGGTGGAGCGGCTGCTGGAGGCGGGTGCCGTGGGCTGCAACCTTGAGGATTCGGGCGACGGGGGTGTCCTCAAGGATGCGCACGAGCACGCCGAGTTCCTCGCCGAGGTCCGCTCGGCCGCCGCCGACCGGCTGTTCGTCAACGCCCGCATCGACACCTTCATCCACGGCGACGGCGACCCCGAACGGGCCATCGAGCGGGCCGCGTTGTACGTGGCCGCGGGCGCCGACTGCGTGTATCCCATTCTCGCGCCGACGACGGTACTGCCGCTGCTGCGGTCCGGGATCCAGGGGCCGATCAACATGGCGGCCCGGCTGGACGACGAGGGCCCCTCGCCCGCCGAACTCGGCGAACTCGGGGCCACCCGCGTCACGTTCGGCCCGGGACTCCAGCGGGCGGCCACGGCCGCGCTGCGGGAGATCGCCGACCGGCTCCGGGGGTAGGGCCTGTCCGGCGGATCAGGTCGCAGGAAAGTCACGGCGCCTTATCAGCACTGGTGAGCGGGGTCTGGTGCGCGCAGCTGCAAGGCGGAGGAGGGAGTCGACGCGGAGCGTCGGCGACCGACGACAACGCCGCAGATGTGCGTGCCAGACCCCGCGTCTGCGACAGGATCCGCCGGACAGGCCCTAAGGGTGTTCAGGACAGCCACTGCTTCCACGTGGAGCGGTGGCCGTCCACCCACTTCTTCGCGGCCTCCTGCGGGCTGAGCTTCTGATCGGCGATCATCAGGGAGACCTCGTTCTGGTCCTCGGTGGTCCACCGGAACTTCTTCAGGAAGGCGGCCGCCTTGCCGCCGGACTTCGAGAAGTCGGCGTTGAGGTACTTCTGCAGCGGGGTGTGCGGGTAGGCGCAGGCGACCTTGGCCGCGTCCGCGTCGCAGCCCTCCTTGTACGGCGGCAGCTTCACCTCCGTCATGGGGACCTTCTTGAACAGCCACTGGGGCGCGTACCAGTAGGTCAGGAAGGGCTTCTTCTCCTTGGCGAACTGTTTCATCTGGGTGATCTGGGCCGCCTCGGAACCGGCGAACACCACCTGGTAGTTCAGCTTCAGGTTGTCCACCAGCGCCTTGTCGTTGGTGACGTAGGACGGGGAGCCGTCCATCAGCTGGCCCTTGCCGCCGCTCTCCGGGGTGCGGAAGAGGGAGGCGTACTTGTTCAGGTTCCGCCAGTCGGTGATGTCCGGGTGCTGCTCGGCCAGGTACGTCGGCACGAACCAGCCGATGTGCCCGGTCACCCCGAGGTCGCCGCCGCGGGCGATGGTCTTCTTGTCGGTGACGTACCGCTGCTCCTGGTCCGGGTGGCCCCAGTCCTCCAGGATCGCGTCGACCCGGCCCTGGCTGAGCGCGTCCCACGCGGGCACCTCGTCCACCTGGACGGTGTCGACGCGGTAGCCCAGCTCGTGCTCCAGGAGGTACTGGGCGACGGCCACGTTGGACTGGGCGCCCACCCAGGACTGCACGGACAGGGTCACCGTGTTGGCGCCCTGGGCGCCCGCGAACGGGGACGCCTGTTTGGTCATGTCGGCGGCACCGCAGCCGCTCAGCAGCAGCGCGAGCGAGCCCGCCACGGCGGTCGTGGTGAGTACGGTCGTACGACGTCGCATGTCAGGCTCCCTTCCTCGCGCGGCGTTCCGTCGGCTGTGTCACCCGGTCGAGCATCAGGCCCAGGCAGACGATGGCCGCGCCGGCGACCAGGCCGGTCGCCAGGTCGCCCTGGGCGAGGCCGAAGGCGACGTCGTAGCCGAGGGCGCCGCCGCCGACCAGACCGCCGATGATGACGACGGCCAGCACCAGGACCACGCCCTGGTTGAGGGCGAGCAGCAAGGAGCGCTTGGCGAGCGGGAGTTGGACCTGCCACAGCTGCTGGCGGCCGGTCGCGCCGAGCGAGCGCGCGGACTCCAGCGCGGCCGGGTCGACCTGGCGCAGGCCCTGCGCGGTGATCCGCACGACGGCCGGGAGGGCGTAGACGACGGCCGCGGCGACGGCGGGGGCACGGCCGACGCCGAACAGGGCGACGACCGGGATCAGGTACACGAACTGCGGCATGGTCTGGAAGACGTCCAGGACCGGGCGCAGGGCGCGTTCGACGCGGTCGCTGCGGGCGGCGGCGATGCCGGTCGCGAAGCCGAGGACGAGGGTCACGGCGACGGCGGCGAGGACCTGCGAGAGGGTGTCGAGCGAGGGGTCCCACACCCCGAGCACGCCGATCGCGGCCATCGCGAGGACGGCGGTCAGGGCGGTGCGCCAGGTGCCGATCAGCCAGGCGAGCGCGGCGACGATCAGCAGCACCGACCACCAGGGCAGCCACTGCAGCCCGTCGCGGACGGGGTCGAGGACCCAGGTGGTGAAGTGGCCCGCCCAGTCGGCGGTGCCGCCGACGACCGGGACGCCGGAGTAGAGGTGGGCGGTCATCCAGTCGACGGCGCGGTTGACCGGGTCGGCGATGTGCAGGGTCCAGGAGGCCGGCCAGTCGAGGGCGCCGAGGAGGCGGGCGGCCAGGGCCGCGGCGACGGTGACGGCGAGGACGAGAGCGTAGGGCCGGCCGATGATCCGGGGCCGGGGGCGGCCGTCTCCTGCGGCTCCTGCGTCTTCCGCGGCTCCCGCGGCGGCGGTGACGCGGTCCAGGACGACCGCCAGCAGCACGATCGGGATGCCGGCCGCGAGGGCCGCGCCCACGTCGACCGAGGCGAGGGCCTGGTAGACGCGGTCGCCGAGGCCGCCGGCGCCGATGACGGAGGCGATGACCGCCATCGACAGCGCCATCATGATCGTCTGGTTGAGGCCGAGCAGGAGTTCCTTGCGGGCCAGCGGGATACGGGCGGTCAGCAGCCGCTGGCGGGCGGTCGCGCCCAGCGACTCCACGGCCTCCAGGACTTCGGGGTCGGCGCCGCGCAGGCCGAGCGCGGTGAGGCGGGCCATCGGCGGGGCGGCGTAGACGACGGTGGCGAGAACGGCCGCGGGGACGCCGATGCCGAAGACCAGGACGACGGGGAGGAGGTACGCGAACGCCGGGAGCACCTGCATGGTGTCCAGGACCGGGCGCAGGGCGCGGTCCAGGCGGTCGGAGAGGCCGGCGGCGAGACCGAGGACCGCGCCGACGGCCACGGAGGCGAGAACGGCGACCACCATGAGCGCGAGCGTCTGCATGGTCGGGACCCACATGCCGAGGGCGCCGCAGGTCAGGAACGCGAGCGCCGTGCCGGCGGCCAGCCGGACACCGGCGACGCGCCAGGCCACGAGGGCGCCGAACGCGGTGACGCCCGCCCAGCCGGCGGCGAGGAGGGTGAGGTAGACGGCGCGTACGGCGATGACGACGGCGTTGCTGAGGTAGCCGAAGCCGTAGAGGAACAGGGGGTGGCTGTCCCGGTTGTCGATCACCCAGTCGCTGGCGGTGGCGAGGGGCTTGGACAGGTCGACGGTGAGCGCGTGCGGCCAGGCGGCGCCGCCCCAGCGGGTGGTGGCGAGGGGTACGAGAATCGCGGCGAGCGCGGCCAGGGTGAGGAGCTTGGCCGTGGCGCGGTGCTTGAGGATGCCGGGGAGGGCTGTGCGGGGGGTGGTTGCAGTGATCGTCGCCATCAGACGCCCTCCGGACTGGTGCGGGGGCCGGGTGGGGTCGCTTGCCCGCGCTGGCGGGGTGCCGCCTGCTTCGGGACGGGCGCCGCCCCAGCGGCACGACTGCCCGCAGCTTCGACGCCTGCTACGACGTCCAACAGTTGCTCGTGTCCCACGACGCCCACGCACTTGCCCTCGTCCATGACACGGGCCGGGGAGCCGGCGCGGGCTACGGCTTCGATGGCTTCGGCGACCGTGGATTCCGCCTGGACCGCGGGGCCGTTGCCGGCCTCGTCCGCGGTGGCGGGGCGCATGGCGGTGCGGACGGTCATGACCTGTTCGCGGGGGACGTCGCGGACGAACTCGCGGACGTAGTCGTCGGCCGGGGAGCCGACGATCTCCTCCGGGGTGCCCAGCTGGACCACGCGGCCGTCGCGCATCAGGGCGATGCGGTCGCCGAGTTTCAGCGCCTCGGTGAGGTCGTGGGTGATGAAGACCATCGTGCGGCCCTCTTCGCGGTGCAGGCGGGCCACCTCGTCCTGCATGTCGCGGCGGATGAGGGGGTCGAGGGCGCTGAAGGGCTCGTCGAAGAGGAGGACCTCGGGGTCGACGGCGAGGGCGCGGGCCAGGCCGACCCGCTGGCGCTGGCCGCCGGAGAGCTGGCCGGGGCGGCGCTTCTCCATGCCTTCCAGGCCGACCTTGGCGACGACCTCGGCGGCCCGCTCGCGTCGCTCGGACTTGGCGACGCCCTGGATCTCCAGGCCGTAGGCGACGTTGTCGAGGACCGTGCGGTGCGGGAGGAGGCCGAAGTGCTGGAAGACCATCGCGGCGCGGTGGCGGCGCAGCTCGCGCAGACGGGCCTTGTCCATGGCGCGGACATCCTCGCCGTCGATGGCGATGGTGCCCGCGGTCGGTTCGATGAGGCGGGTCAGGCAGCGTACGAGGGTGGACTTGCCGGAGCCGGACAGGCCCATGACGACGAAGACCTCGCCCTTGCGCACGTCGAAGGAGACATCCCGGACGGCGGCCGTGCAGCCGGTGCGGGAGCGGAGTTCGGCGGGGCCGAGCCCGCTGAGTTCCGGGTCGGCCGGAACGCGGTCGGCCTTGGGGCCGAAGACCTTCCAGAGGCCGGACACCGAGAAGACCGGCGCGTCGGTCGTGGTGGTAGGGGGCTTGCGGGTGGGAACCGTGAGCGTCATCGCGCATCACCTCCGATCAGGTCGACGGCCTTCTCCCCGACCATGAGCACCCCGATCATCGGGTTCACGGCGGTCATGGTCGGGAAGACGGAGGCGTCGGCGATGCGAATGCCGTCCAGGCCTCGGATCTTCAACTCGGGGTCGACGACGGCGAGTTCGTCGTCAGGGGCACCCATCTTGCAGGTGCCGGCGGGGTGGTAGACGGTGTGCGCGACCTTGCGGGCGTACTCGCTCAGCTCGGCGTCGCCGACGACCTCCGGGCCGGGGCAGACCTCGCGCTTGAGCCAGCCGGCGAGCGGCTCGGCCTTGGCGATCTCGCGGGCGATGCGGATGCCGTCGACGAGGGTCCGGGCGTCGTAGTCGTCCTCGTCGGTGAAGTAGCGGAAGTCCAGGGCGGGCTTCACGGACGGGTCGGCGCTGGTCAGGTAGAGGCGGCCGCGGCTCTTCGGCTTGGGGATGTTGGGGGTCATCGAGACGCCGAACTCCGGCCGCTGGTAGCCCAGTCGCTCCGGGTTGTCGGTGAACGGGATCTGGTAGAAGTGGAACATCAGGTCCGGGCCCGCGTGTCCGGGGTCGCGGCGCACGAACAGGCCCGCGTCGGAGTCCATCGCGGAGTTCTCCGGGATCGGTCCGTGGGTCTCCCAGACGATGACCGACTCGGGGTGGTCGAGCAGGTTCTCGCCGACGCCCGGCAGGTCGTGCACGACGGGGATGCCGAGCGCCTCCAGGTCCTCGCGGGGGCCGATGCCGGAGTGCATCAGCAGGCGCGGGGAGTCGACGGCGCCCGCGCACAGCACGACCTCGTTGCGGGCGCGGATCAGCAGTTCCTCGCCGTCCTTGGTGCGCACGTGGACGCCCTCGGCGCGGGTGCCGTCCAGCTCCAGCTTGTACGCCCAGGTCTCCAGGAAGATGCGGAGGTTCGGGCGTTCGTCCATCACCGGGTGCAGGTAGGCCACCGAGGCCGACGACCGCTTGTTGTTCTCCGGGTGGTAGGCGAGGTCGAAGAAGCCGGCGCCCTCGGTGAACGGCTTCTTGTTGAAGCCCTCGACGCGGGGGACCCCGAGGGCCGACCGGGCAGCGGTCACGAAGTCGCGGGCGATGGCGTTCCGGTCCTTCTCGTCCACGGAGACGATGTTGTTGCGGAGGCGGGCGAAGTAGGCCTCCATGGGGACCGCGCCCCAGCCCTTGGCGCCGGCCGCCTCCCACTCGTCCCAGTCGGAGGGGAGCGGCTTGAAGGAGATCAGGGTGTTGTGGGAGGAGCAGCCGCCGAGGACGCGGGCGCGGCTGTGCCGGATGTGGGAGTTGCCGCGGGGCTGTTCGGTGGTCGGGTAGTCGTAGTCGAGGTCGCCGCCGAGCAGACCCATCCAGCGGCGCAGGGTCAGCACGTCGTCGCGGCCGACGTCGCTGGGGCCGCCCTCGATGACGGCGACGGTGACGTCGGGGTTCTCGGTGAGGCGGGAGGCGATGACGGAGCCCGCCGTGCCGCCGCCGATGACGACGTAGTCGTAGGTGTGGGGGGTGTGGGACATGGGGGTACTACTCCAGGAGGTACAGAAAGAGAAGGTCGGACGGGGGCTCAGCCCGCGAACCAGCGCACCGGCTCGGGCGCCAGGTTCTGGTAGACGTGCTTGGTCTCGCGGTACTCGGCGAGCCCGGCCGGCCCCAGCTCGCGACCCACGCCGCTCTTGCCGAAGCCGCCCCACTCCGCCTGCGGCAGGTAGGGGTGGAAGTCGTTGATCCAGACGGTGCCGTGGCGCAGGCGTCCGGCGACGCGCCGGGCCCGGCCGGCGTCGGCGGTCCAGACGGCACCGGCGAGGCCGTACTCGGTGTCGTTGGCGAGGAACACCGCCTCGTCCTCGGTGCGGAAGGTCTCGACGGTGAGGACCGGCCCGAAGACCTCCTCGCGTACGACCCTCATCTCGCGGTGGCACCGGTCGAGAACGGTCGGCTCGTAGAAGTAGCCCGATTCCGGGCGGACTTCGCTGGGTTCGGGCCGCTTGCCGCCGCTGCGCAGCACCGCCCCCTCGGCCAGCGCGGAGGCGACGTACGCCTCGGTCTTGGCCCGCTGCTGCTCGGAGACGAGCGGGCCGCACTCGACGCCGTCCTCGGTGCCCCGGCCGAGCCTGATCCGCTGGGCCCGGCGGGCGAGTTCGGCGACGAAGCGGTCCTTGACCGACTCCTCGACGATCAGGCGGCCGCCGGCCGAGCAGACCTGGCCGCTGTGGATGAAGGCGGCGTTGAGCGCCTGGTCGACGGCGGTGTCGAAGCCCTCCTCGGTGGCGCAGGCGTCGGCGAAGACCACGTTGGGGTTCTTGCCGCCGAGTTCGAGGGCGACCTTCTTGACGGTCGGCGCGGCGGCCTGGGCGACCTTGGTGCCGCTGACCAGGCCGCCGGTGAAGGAGACCAGGTCGACGTCGGGATGCTCGGCGAGCCGGGCGCCGACGGTGTGCCCGGGGCCGGTGACCAGATTGGCCACCCCCGCGGGCAGGCCGGCCTCGGCCAGCAGGTCGATCAGCGCGATGGTCGTCATCGGGGTGATCTCGCTGGGCTTGATCACGAAGGTGTTGCCGGCGGCGAGGGCCGGGGCGATCTTCCAACTGGCCTGGAGGAGGGGGTAGTTCCAGGGCGTGATCAGCGCGCAGACGCCGACCGGTTCGTGGACGACGACGCTGTGGATGCCGGGGGAACCCGCGTCGACGACCCGGCCGGGCGCCTCGGCGGCGACCAGGTCGGCGAAGTAGCGGAAGGCGTCGGCGACACAGTCGATGTCGACACGGCCCTCCTCGACGGTCTTGCCCGCGTCCCGGCTCTCCAGCAGGCCGAGTTCCTCGCGGTCGCGAACGAGGAGGCCGGCGACGCGGCGCAGCAGGGCGGCGCGCTCGGCGACCGGGGTGCCGGGCCAGGGGCCGTGGTCGAACGCCTGCCGGGCGGCTTCCACCGCGCGCTCCGCGTCCTTCTCGTCCCCCTCGGCGACCACGGCGAACGGCCGGGCGTCCGCGGGGTCGAGGATGTCGCGCGTGGCGCCGGAGATCGCCGTCAGCCACTCGCCTCCCGCGTGGATGGTCGCCCGGGCCTGTCGTTCCGCTCTGTCCGCCATGATCGGTATTGCCTTCCGTTCCTGTTTCACGCCCCTGTGTGACGTAGGTGTCACGCTCGGGGACCGTGACCGCATGCCCTGGCTTCCGCATTGCATGCGCAATCGATGGCCGAAGGTGCGCCAGGTCACTGAAATTCAGGAAGGAAAGCAAAGGAAACGGACGTAAGTGTCAACGTCGGTTACAGCCGGAAGTCGGCCGGCGGGTCCTCCCCCACGCGACCGTCGATCGACTCTCTGATCAGGTCGGCGTGGCCCGTGTGCCGGGAGTACTCCTCGAGCATGTCGACGAGCAGCCGGCGCAGCCGGGGCGTCTCGCCGGTGCGGGAGGTGTAGGCGGCCGGGAAGTCCGCGCCCTTCGCCGCCACCGCCCGGCGCACGTGCTCCCGGGAGCGGGTGACGGCCTCCCACCACAGCCCGTACAGCCGCTCGGGGCCCTCGACGGCGGCAGAGCGCCACTCCCAGTCCGGCTCGGCGTCCCAGTCCACCGCGTCCCACGGCGCCGGCAGCTCGGCGCCCAGCAACCGCCGGGTGAAGTACTCGTCCTCCACCAGCGCGAGGTGCTTCAGCAGCCCGCCCAGGGTGACCGAGGAGGTCGGCAGCCTCGCGGCCAGCCCCGCCGCGTCCAGCCCCTCGCACTTCCACGCCAGCGTCCGGCGCATGCGCTCCAGGGAGCCCAGCAGGGTGTCGATCTCGGTGCCGTCGACGGGGGGTTCGTACGTGGGCTCGTACACGACGGCGGATTCGGTGTGCTCGCTCATGGCGGGCACGCTACGGTCCATTCCGGACGATCAACTGCCGGAATACGGGGGCTTCTTGGTGACGCACGACGACAGCCCCACCGCCCGCGCCCTGCTCGCCCTGGAGCTGCTCCAGAGCGTCCCCGGCATCACCGCGGCCCGGCTGGCCGACCGGCTCGGTGTCTCGGAGCGGGCCGCCCGCCGGTACGTCGGGGTCCTGCGGGAGGCGGGCATCCCGGTCGAGTCCACGCGGGGCCCGTACGGCGGCTACCGGGTGGGCCGGGGTCTCCGGCTGCCGCCGCTGATGTTCACCTCGGCGGAGGCGTTGGCGCTGGTCATGGCCGTGCTGGACGGTCACCACGACGCCGCCGACCCGTCCGGCCCGGTGGGCGCGGCGCTCGGCAAGCTGCTGCGCGCGCTCCCGGAGCCGGTCGCCCGGCCGGCCGCGGCGGTGCGCACGGTGAGCACGCGCGGGGGTGATCCCTACGCCACCGCCCCCGACCCCGACACGACGACCGCCCTCGTCCAGGCCTGCGCCGCCCGGCACCGGCTGCGTCTCGGCTACGACCTGGGGCGTAGGGGCGTACGGGAGATGGAGGTCGATCCGTGGGCGGTGGTCGTGCACCACGCCCGCTGGTACCTGCTGTGCTGGTCCCACACCCGCGCCGCCCGCCGCGTGCTGCGGCTGGACCGCGTCACCGGGGTCACGCCCCTGGACGCCGGGTTCGTTCCCCCGCCGGACCTGAACCCGCTGGAGACCCTGGAGGAGCATCTGGCCCAGGGCTGGACGTACCGGGTGGAGGTCCTGATCGACGCGCCCGCCGACCGGGTCGCCCACTGGCTGCCGCGCAGCCTGGGCCGCCCCGAGCCCCTGACCGACGACACCACCCGCCTCCTGGGCAGCACGGACGAGCCCGACTGGTACGTCCGTCAGCTCACCGCGCTCCGGGCCCCGTACCGGATCGTCGGGCCAGCGGAACTGCGGGACGCGGCGAGGGAGTTGGGACGCAGACTGCTGACGGCTACGGCTACGGAGGACGCCGCGCGCCCCGAGGACCCGGCATCCGACAGCGCCCCGGCCTGCTGACCGCCGGGCCGTTCGCTCAGCGGGCCATCAGGTCGCGGACGCAGCCGCGCAGCCAGGCGTGGGCCGGGTCGGCGTCGTGGCGGGGGTGCCAGGCGAACCCCACCTGGACCGCCGGGAGCCCTAGGGGCACCTCGAAGGTGACCAGGCCGAGGGCGTCGGCCAGGGGACGGCCCCAGTGGGTGACGAGTCCGGTCAGATCGGTCTCGCGCAGGACGAACAGCGAAGCCAGGTAGGTACCGACGGAGCCCACCACCCGCCGTTGCAGGCCGAGTTCGGCGAGCGCTTCGTCGATCGGGCCGCGCAGCCTGCCCCGCCGGGACACGATGAGGTGGCCGGTCTCCGTGGCGAACCGCTCCGGCGTCAACTCGCCCTCCAGCAGCGGGTGTCCGGCCCGTGCGACACCCAGCATGCGGTCCTCGTACACCGTCTCCACATGCACCTCGGGGTCGGCCGTGTCGATCACGCCGACCTCCAGGTCGGCGGTGCCCTGGCGCAGGAACGGGGCGTCCACGTGGCTCTCGGACAGGAACCGGAGGCGGATGCCGGGCGCCTCGCGGGCGGCGCGGGCGAACAGGGCGGCGCCATGAGTGGCGGCGATCGCGTCGTGGCCGAGGATCGTGAAGGTACGGGTCACCGTGCGCAGGTCGGTGTCCCGGCCCGGCGCGAACAGGGCGCGGGCGCGCTCCACCACCGCGCTGACCTCGGCACGCACGGCCAGCGCGTGCGGGGTCGGCACCATCTGGCGCCCGGCGCGCACCAGTACGGGATCGCCGAGCGCCTTGCGGATCCGGCCCAGGGTGCGGCTCATCGCCGGCTCGGACAGATGCAGCCGACGGGCGGCGCCCTGCACGCTCTGCTCCTCCAGCAGCACGTCCAGCGCGACCAGCAGATTCAGGTCCAGGCCCGTGGATTGCGTCATGTGCAGGAAGTCCTTGCGAAAGTTGCACTGGAAGGCAGGTCACCCGCGAGCCTACGGTGAGAGCGCATCCCACACCACCCTTCAGCTCCCGGGAGGAGCCGTGCCCCCGCACGCCCTGAAACGCCCCACCCTGCTCGCCCTGTGCGCCTGCGTCCTGGTCGCCCAGAGCATGGTCGCCGCCATCAATCTCCTGATCCCGCAACTGACGTCGTCCTCCCTGCACCCCTCGCACACCGAGATCCTGTGGACGGTCGACGCGTACGTCATCGTGTTCGCGGGGTTTCTCGTCCCGGCCGGCGCGCTCGGCGACCGGTACGGCCGCAAGGGCGCCCTGCTCACCGGGCTCGGCCTGTTCGCCGCGGGCGCGGCGACCAGCGCGCTCGCCACCGACCCGGCCGTACTGATCGCGGGCCGGGGGCTGTCCGGCGCCGGGGCCGCGCTGATCACACCCGCCACGATGTCGATCCTCATCCAGCTGTCCGCCCCGGAACACCGGGCCCGCGCGCTGGCCTCCTGGACGCTGGCGCTCGGCCTGGGCGGCGCCGCGGGCAACCTCGGCGGCGGCCTCATCGGCCAGTTCCTCTCCTGGCGCGCCCTGTTCGCGGCGATGGTCCCGCTCGCGGCGCTCCTCGCCGCCGCCGTCGTCGTCACCACCCCGCGCACCGAACGCTCCACCCGCAGCAACCCCGACCCGCTCGGCACCCTCCTGCTCACGGCGGGCCTGGTCGCGGTCCTGTTCGGCATCATCGAGGGCCCGGCCTACGGCTGGACCTCGCCCCGCATCCTCGGCGCGTTCACGGCGGGCGCGCTGCTCGTGGCCGCCTTCACCGGGCACGCCCTGCGCTCCCCGGCCCCGCTCTTCGACCCGCGCGTCTTCGCCTCGTCCCGGCTGCGTGCCGTGACGCTGGGCACGGCCACCGGCTTCTTCGGCCTGTTCTCCCTCTTCTACGTCAACTCGCAGTATCTGCAGGGAGTGAAGGGCTTCGGCGCCGCCGTCACCGGTGTCGCGATCATGCCGCTGACGGTCGGCATGGCGCTCGTCCCCAAGCTGGCCGCCCGCTGGTCCGGGCACCCGCGCCCGGTCATCGGCGCCGGGCTCGCCCTGATCGGCCTCGGTCTGCTCGGCGCGTCCACCGCCGACGCGTCCACGCCGTACTGGGCCTACGCCTGCTGGCTCCTGGTCATCTCGGCCGGTACCGGCCTGTGCATGCCCGCCCTGACCCTCGGCGTCGTCACCTCACTCCCCGCCCACCAGGCGGGCCTCGGCTCGGGCCTGGGCACCACGGCCCGCGAGACCGGCGCCGCCCTCGGCGTCGCCATCACCGGCACGGTCCTGTCCGGCCACCCCGACCTCACCACCGGCATGGGCCCGGCCCTGCGCACCGTGGCGGCGGTGGTGCTGGCGGCGACGGCACTCGTGGTCACCGGGTACGGCAAGCGCCCCAAAGGGGCGCGGGGAACTGCGCGAGCAACCAGGACGGCGCAGCAGTCGGCAATGGCGTCGCAGCCCCACGGCGAGTAGCCGACAGCGCACGTGGGCCCCGCTCCGGAAGAGACCGGAGCGGGGCCCACGTGGGTTTCACGGCTGAACCGCCGGAGGCAGGCGGCAGGCGTCAGGCGTCAGATGAGGCCCAGGGAACGAACCGCGTCGCGCTCCTCCTCGAGCTCCTTGACGGAGGCGTCGATGCGGGCGCGGGAGAACTCGTTGATGTCCAGGCCCTGGACGATCTCGTACTTGCCGTCCTTGGTGGTGACCGGGAAGGAGGAGATCAGGCCCTCCGGGACGCCGTAGGAGCCGTCCGACGGGATGCCCATGGAGGTCCAGTTGCCCTCGGCGGTGCCGTTGACCCAGGTGTACACGTGGTCGATGGCGGCGTTGGCGGCGGACGCGGCGGAGGACGCGCCACGGGCCTCGATGATCGCCGCACCGCGCTTGGCGACGGTCGGGATGAAGTCCTCGGCCAGCCACTTCTCGTCGTTCACGACCTCCGCGGCGTTCTTGCCGGCGACGGTGGCGTGGAAGATGTCCGGGTACTGGGTCGCGGAGTGGTTGCCCCAGATGGTCAGGCGCTTGATGTCGGCGACCGTCGAACCCGTCTTCTTCGCGAGCTGGGTCAGCGCGCGGTTGTGGTCCAGGCGGGTCATCGCGGTGAAGCGCTCGGCCGGGACGTCCGGCGCGGCGGCCTGCGCGATCAGCGCGTTCGTGTTGGCCGGGTTGCCGACGACGAGGACCTTGATGTCGTCCGCGGCGTGGTCGTTGATGGCCTTGCCCTGCGGCTTGAAGATGCCGCCGTTGGCCTCCAGCAGGTCACCGCGCTCCATGCCCTTGGTGCGCGGGCGGGCGCCCACGAGGAGGGCTACGTTGGCGCCGTCGAAGGCGACGTTCGGGTCGTCCGTGATGTCGATGCCCTGGAGCAGCGGGAACGCGCAGTCGTCCAGCTCCATGGCCGTGCCCTCGGCGGCCTTCAGGGCCGGGGTGATCTCCAGGAGGCGCAGCTTGACCGGCACGTCCGCGCCGAGCAGCTGGCCGGAGGCGATGCGGAAGAGCAGGGCGTAACCGATCTGGCCGGCCGCGCCGGTGACGGTGACGTTCACGGGAGTGCGGGTCATGGCGTTCTCCGTATGACAGCTGGCGGTGGGGCGTCACTGCCCCGGGCGGATGATCGATCTCTTGGCGTCAAGAGAATCCAGCGGTCAGGCTATCGCGCATCCGGCATGCGAGATGTCCGGGGTCCTGTGGCTCACCCCACAAGTCTGACGTCTGGCACGAGAAGTGGCGGCCGCCCGTCCGGGAGAGGGGGAACGAAGACGGCCGCCTATGGGGGGTACCGGTTGACCGGACTCCCGTGGGGGTACCGTTCGCGTGCCCAGGATCCGGCGGCCCATGCCTCCGTCTCCGGAATCCACCCGAATTGATTTACGCGCACCCCGTCCGCATGGGTTCACGTGCACCCCCTCCGCCCGGACGTCAGGATCGCGCAGGCCTTGGCCTCGGCCGCGTTCTTGACGGCGACCATCGGCGTGTAGGCGTCGGTGTCCCCGGCGGTGGTGATCTCACCCGTCTGCCGGACCTTGCCGACCGAGACCGCCACCCGGTCGCCCTGCGCGGCGCCGGTGATCCGGCCCCAGGCCGTGCCGCAGACCTTGCTGTAGCGGACCTCCAGCGTGGCGCTGCCGACGGCGGCGCTCTTCGCGGTGGTCACCAGGTCGCCGCTGCACCCCATGGCCTCCGCGTCCTTGCCGGTGCAGGCGGACCCGGCGCACTTGACCCCGGACGGCAGCTTCACGTGCGTGCTCACGGTCGGCGAGGGAGACTTCGCGGCGCCCTTGTGCCCGCTCCCGCCGCGCTGGTCGGTGAAGAGGAAGACGGCCGCGACGACGACGAGGACACCGCCGAGCCCCGCGAGGAACATCGTCGCCCGCTGTCTGGCCCCGCCCCCCTTGCCGGAACCCCCGCCGGCGGGCCGGGACGGCCCCGGAGGCGGGCCGTACGCGCCCTGCGGGGCCGGTGACCGGCCCGGACCGTCCGCCGGGACGGATGCAGCCCCCGCGCCCCCGCCACCCGGCGGCGGGACGACGGGCCGCACTCCCCCGCCGACCCCGGCTCCACCTCCTGCTCCGGCACCCGCGCCGGCTCCGGCGCCCCCTCGTGCTCCGGCCCCCGTACCCGCGCCTCCCGGGCGCCCGCTCGCCCGCGAAGGCCCCTGATACCCCGCCAGCCCCCACGAGTTGCCGCCGGAGGCCCCGCCACGGCCGTCACGGCCGCCGCTGCCGCCACGCCCCGCGTCGTCGCGCTCGTCCGCTCCCGCCGCCGTCGGCTGGGACGGAATGGTCGGCGAGACATCCGCGGGCCCGGCGATGCCCGCGCCCGCGATTCCCGTACCCCCGACTCCCATACCCCCGATTCCCGCCCGCGCGCCGCCCGGACCGGCCGCAGTGCCGGTGGGGGTGCCGGTGCCCGTGCCCGTACCCGTCGCGGTGCCCGTGCCGTTGCGGGCGGTCCTGGTGCCGTTCGCCCCCTCGGCCTGTGTCGCGCCGAAGTCGCCGAGCGCGGCGCGCGCCTGGGCGATCCGGATGTGCTCCATGGTCCGGTCGTGCCGCATCTCCGCCCGGCTCCAGGCCCGTTCGGCCAGCTCCCACATGGTGGTGAGGTGGACGGGCGGCGTGCCGGTGGCCTCGGCGAGGGCGACGATCGCACCCTTGGGGGCGAGCAGCCGGCCGTTCAGGTAGCGCTCCCAGGACGTCTTGCTGTAGCCGGTGCGGTCGGCGAGCGCCGCGATGCTCAGGCCGCTGCGGTCCACGAGTCCCCGCAACTGGCTCGTGAACTCCTTGATCTGCGGATCCAGTTCGTCCGGCAAGGATTTCCATCGAGGCATTGCATTCCCCCCTCGTTCCCCTGTCCGGCCCCCGTCTGGCTACCCACAGGGATGCGCCGACCGATGGTCCCGGTGCCCCGAGTGGGGGCGTACAGGAGCATCGGCCCGCAGGCCGCGCACCGTGCGCCCCCGGCGCCGTAGCACCGCAGCGCTCCCCAGGCCCACGCGCGCCCCACGCCCCAGGATCCACCGGACCGTCCCGGTTGGACACCTTGGCCACGTTAGCCCGGTTCTTGGTTGCCTTCGCAAGGTAACCCCCGAACTGTCAAGACTTCGACACCGCGGCCACACATGTGGCAGGGCCCGGACACCGTGCCGGAACGGTCACTTCCGTGCCACAGCGCGCGGACAGGCGTTGAACAGGGCGTTCACAGCAGGGAAGGCTGGATCCCGGCGGCCCGCCCTTGCTCGGGGGAGGGGGCGGGCCCGTCATCGGGGGAAGCACGCCGGTGGCCCGCGTCCCAGGGGGAGGCGCGGGCCACCGGGCGCACGGGCGGCGCTACTTGCTGGTGAGCGTGAAGTGCAGGGTGTCCTTCAGGAACGGGATCACCAGCCACGGGCGGGGCTGGGCCATCAACGCGAGCAGAACGATCGCGAGGCCCAATATGCCGTAGGTGGCGATGTCCGTGAACCGCGAGCGGACGGCGAGCATGCCGACGCTGGGCAGTATCCAGCGCATGACCGCGCCGGCCAGCAGGGCGGCGCCGATCAGCAGGGTGCCGATGCGGAACTGGTCGAGGGCGGTCAGCAGCAGGCCGAGGGCGACCGTGGAGAGCATGACCAGCATGGGCCACTGCCGGGCGGGCGCCGGGGCGCCGCCGGGGGCCGCCCGGCCGCCGCCCTCGGGGCGCGCGGTGTCCTTGGTGAGCAGCGGGAAGCGGCGGGTGGTCCGCCGCGCGCCCCCGGCGGCGCCGGAAGCGCCGGGAGCGGTCGGTCCCGCGCTGTGGTGGGTGTCCTCAGCCGGCACTGCGCTCCGCCGCCTCGACCACGTTGACCAGCAGCTCCGCACGCGTCATCGGGCCCACGCCGCCGGGGTTCGGGGAGATCCAGCCCGCCACCCCGGCCACGTCCGGGTGGACGTCACCGACGATCTTGCCCTCGGCGTTGCGGGAGACACCGACGTCCAGGACGGCCGCCCCCGGCTTGACGTCCTCGGCGCGGATCAGGTGCGGGGAGCCGGCGGCCGCGATGATGATGTCGGCCTTCTTCAGGTGGAAGGAGAGGTCGCGGGTGCCGGTGTGGCACTGGGTCACGGTGGCGTTCTCGCTGCGCCGGGTGAGCAGCAGCGGCATGGAACGCCCGATGGTCACGCCCCGGCCGACGACGACGACCTCGGCGCCCTTGGTCTCCACGCCGTGGGCCCGCAGCAGGGTGAGGATGCCGTTGGGGGTGCAGGGCAGCGGGGCCGGCTCGCCCAGTACGAGACGGCCGAGGTTCATCGGGTGCAGGCCGTCCGCGTCCTTGGCCGGGTCCATCAGCTCCAGGACGCGGTTCTCGTCGATGCCCTTGGGCAGCGGGAGTTGGACGATGTAGCCGGTGCAGGCCGGGTCCTCGTTCAGCTCCCGGACGACCGCCTCGATCTCCTCCTGGGTGGCCGTCGCGGGCAGTTCGCGCTGGATGGAGGCGATGCCGACCTGGGCGCAGTCGCGGTGCTTGCCGGCGACGTACTTCTGGCTGCCGGGGTCGTCCCCGACCAGGATCGTGCCGAGGCCGGGCGTGACGCCCTTCTCCTTCAGCGCCGCCACGCGGGCGGTCAGATCGGACTTGATCGCGGCTGCGGTGGCCTTGCCATCGAGAATCTGGGCGGTCATGACTCCATCCTCGCGGATGACGGGCTCCTCGTTCCAATCCGGGGCCCCGCCGGACGACCCCCAGGTGTGGTCACGGCCGTGTGCCGGATGTCCGCACATGATCGATGATGTTGCACTTGCACAACACATTCGCTAATCCGGCTGGACAAGAACTTGACTCTCCATAACGATGAACCGCGCAGTATCGCGGTCCGGTGGGGGGAAAAACCGCTCGAAACCTGACGTACCTCCGTGCCATCCGCGCAGTCCCCACAGGTCAAACGGAGGAAATCCGCCATGAGTTTCGGCTCGCCCAACAACCCCTACGGCTCGCCGCAGGACCCGCAGCAGGGCTACGGCTACCCGCAGCAGCCCGGCTACCAGCAGGCCCCTCAGGGCGTCCCGCAGCAGGGTTACGGCTACCCGCAGCAGCCGGGGTACCCGGGCTACCCGCAGCAGGGCGGTTACGGCATGGGCGCCCAGCCGCCGTACGCGAACTGGGGTCAGCGCTTCCTCGGCACCCTCGTCGACGGCCTGGTCTTCCTGGTGCCGTACATCCTGGTCATCGTGGGCCGGAACAACGCCGCGCTGACGGCGATCGGCGGCCTCGCGCTCCTCGCCGTCGCGATCTGGCAGCTGATCCAGGAGGGCCGCACGGGCCAGACGGTCGGCAAGAAGGCCCTGGGCATCCGCCTGGTCAAGGAGGACACCGGTCAGCCGATCGGTGTCGGCATGGCGTTCGTGCGCCGCATCGCGCACTTCCTGGACAGCCTCGCCTGCTACCTGGGCTGGCTGTGGCCGGCGTGGGACGCCAAGCGTCAGACGTTCGCCGACAAGGTGTGCAGCACGATCGTGATCCGCACCCAGGGCTGAGCCCCCGGCACGCACGAGAAGCGGCCTCCGGCCCCCGCACAGGGGAACCGGAGGCCGCTTTCATGTGTAACCGCAGGCGCTCACGCCCTCAGATACTCAGGTGCTCAGTGGAAGAAGTGGCGCGTGCCCGTGAAGTACATGGTCACGCCCGCCTTCTTCGCGGCCTCCACGACCTGCTCGTCGCGGATCGAGCCGCCGGGCTGGACGATCGCCCGGACGCCGGCCTCGATGAGGATCTCGGGGCCGTCGGGGAAGGGGAAGAAGGCGTCGGACGCCGCGTAGGAGCCGCGCGCCCGCTCCTCACCGGCCCGCTCGACGGCCAGCTTGCAGGAGTCGACGCGGTTGACCTGGCCCATGCCGACGCCGACCGAGGCGCCGTCCTTGGCGAGCAGGATCGCGTTGGACTTGACCGCGCGGCACGCCTTCCAGGCGAACGCCAGCTCCTTCAGCTCCTCCTCGGAGAGCGCCTCGCCGCTGGCCAGCGTCCAGTTGGCCGGGTCGTCGCCGTCCGCCTGCAGCCGGTCGGTCGCCTGCAGCAGCAGGCCGCCGTCGATCTGCTTGGCCTCCAGCCGGTTGCACGGGCCGTTCGGGGCCTTCAGCACACGGATGTTCTTCTTCTTGGTGAGGGCCTCCAGAGCCCCCTCCTCGTAGTCCGGCGCGACGATGACCTCGGTGAAGATCTCCGCGACCTGCTCGGCCATCTCCTTGCTGACCGGACGGTTCACGGCGATGACACCGCCGAACGCGGACAGCGGGTCGCAGGCGTGCGCCTTGCGGTGCGCCTCGGCGACGTCCGCGCCGGTCGCGATGCCGCACGGGTTGGCGTGCTTGATGATCGCCACGCAGGGATCGTCGTGGTCGTACGCGGCACGGCGGGCGGCGTCCGTGTCCGTGTAGTTGTTGTACGACATCTCCTTGCCGTGCAGCTGCTCGGCCTGCGCGAGACCGGTCTCGCCGGGGGTGACGTACAGCGCGGCGGGCTGGTGCGGGTTCTCGCCGTAGCGCAGGGTGTGCGCGCGCTCGAACGTGGCGCCCAGGAAGTCCGGGAAGGAGGACTCGTCGGCGGGCGCGTAGGAGGTGGCGAACCAGGAGGCGACGGCCACGTCGTAGGCGGCCGTGTGCTGGAAGGCCTCGGCGGCGAGCCGCTTGCGGGTGGCGAGGTCGAAGCCGCCGGCCTGCGCGGCGGCGAGGACGTCGGCGTACCGCTCCGGGCTCGTGACCACGGCCACGGACGGGTGGTTCTTGGCGGCGGCGCGGACCATCGAGGGGCCACCGATGTCGATCTGCTCCACGCACTCGTCGTCCGAGGCACCGGAGGCGACGGTCTCGCGGAACGGGTAGAGGTTGACGACGACGAGGTCGAACGGCTCCACACCCAGCTCGGCGAGCTGCTCGCGGTGGCTGTCCAGGCGCAGGTCGGCGAGGATGCCCGCGTGCACCTTCGGGTGCAGGGTCTTGACCCGGCCGTCCAGGCACTCGGGGAAGCCGGTCAGCTCCTCGACCTTGGTGACGGGGACACCGGCGGCGGCGATCCGGCCGGCCGTGGACCCGGTGGAGACCAGCTCCACACCGGCCTCGTGCAGCCCGCGCGCGAGGTCTTCCAGCCCGGTCTTGTCGTAGACGCTGACGAGCGCGCGTCGGATGGGCCGCTTGGTGCTCTCGGCGGTGGCGGTCACTGGATAACTACCTTTCGTCCCTCAATGCGATGGCCGTGCCGGGCGAGCCGGCCCACGACCTCGACGAGCAGCCTTCGCTCGACTTCCTTGATGCGCTCGTGCAGCGCGCTCTCGTCGTCCTCGTCCCGGACCTCGACCACGCCCTGCGCGATGATCGGTCCGGTGTCGACACCGTCGTCGACGAAGTGGACGGTGCAGCCGGTGACCTTGACGCCGTACGCGAGCGCGTCCCGCGCGCCGTGGGCCCCCGGGAAACTGGGCAGCAGGGCCGGGTGGGTGTTGACGAACCGCCCGCCGAACCGCGCGAGGAATTCCTTCCCGACGATCTTCATGAACCCGGCGGAGATCACGAGGTCGGGCTCGTACGCCGCCACCGCCTCGGCGAGGGCCGCGTCCCACTCCTCCCGGCTGTCGTAGTCCTTCACCTTCCGCACGAAGGTGGGCAGCCCGGCCCGCTCGGCGCGGGCGAGGCCCTCGATGCCGTCGCGGTCGGCCCCGACGGCGACGATCCGCGCCCCGTACGACTCGGCTCCGGTGCGCTCGATCTCGTCCAGGAGCGCCTGCAGGTTGGTGCCGGATCCGGAGACCAGCACGACAAGGCGCTTGACCGCTGGGCCAGGGGTGGTGGCGGCCACGATGGGGCCCTTTCTCGGGAAGCGATGGGTCCGACCGTCTGTCCGGCCGGCGCGGTTTGTACAGTCGTACGAATGCTTCGCGCCCCGGTATACGGGGAAGTCTACGAAGCGGCCGACCGTCAGCAACGATACCGGCACTCCGGGAGGCCCCCACGGGACGGGGGCGTGGCCGGAAGGTAGCGTTCGCAGGGAATCAAGGAGTGGGCAGCCTCGGGAACGCGGTCGTCGTGCGGTGCGTTCACGGGGTGAAGCTCACGTGCGACAGTCGTATTCACCTAGGGGAAGACGCTCTTTTGATGCCCGATCGCAGCCTGCGACTCCTCACGTTCCCGTCGCTCCCGGCCCAGGGAGGCGAGCGTGGCGCCGTGCTGCTCCGGGAGCGGCCGGCCTCGCCGCCCGAGGCGTCGTCCGGCGGGCGGGACAGCGACGGGCGCGGCGGTCAGGAGCAGGACGACAACCCGTTCGCGCCGCCGCCGGAGGGCAGCCCCGACCGGCCCTGGCGGCCGCGTCACCCCGAGGGCTCCGCGGGTTCCGGCCCGTCGGGCGGCCCGCACGGCGGCGCCCCGTGGGGCAACCAGTGGAGCGACCAGCAGCCCGGCCGCTCCCCCGGCGGCTTCGGCGAGCGCCCCGGCGGCGGCCCCGAGGGCCCGGGCGGCCCCGGCATGCGCTGGGACCCGACGGACCCGGCCCAGCGGCGCGCGCGGTACGCGCTGCTGTCCGGCATGTGGGCCGTCTTCTTCGTCCTCTTCGGCTGGACCTACGTGTCCCTGCTGCTGGGCGCGCTCGCCCTGTACTGGGGCATCAGCGCCCTGCGCGCCAAGCCCCGCACCAACGACCCGAACACGCCAGCCGCCGCCCCGGGCCCCCGCCCGCAGACGACGGCGGCGATCGGCGGCATCCTCGCGGCCGGTCTGGCCCTGACCATGGTGGCCTCGTTCTTCACGGTCCAGCTCGTCTACCGCGACTACTACACGTGCGTCAACGACGCCCTCACCCATGAGTCCAAGCAGTCCTGCGACCAACTCTTGCCGAAGGAGCTGCGGGGCCTGCTGGGCGTCGGAAACAGCTGAGGGCTGGTTCGGGTCGGTTGGGCTCGGGTCGGTTGGGCTCGGTTCGGTTGGGCTCGGTTCGGCTCGGGTCGGCTCGCGGTGGGCTGAGGTTCCGGTGCGGCTCTCCATGGGCTGAGGTTCCCGTTTGGGCTCGGTTCGGCTCGGGTCGGCTCGCGGTGGGCTGAGGTTCCGGTGCGGCTCTCCATGGGCTGAGGTTCCCGTTTGGGCTCGGGTCGGCTCGCGGTGGGCTGAGGTTCCGGTGCGGCTCTCCATGGGCTGAGGTTCCCGTGCGGCTCTGCGTGGGCTGGTCTCGGCCGGCTCAGGTGGCCGGGTCGTCGTGCGGTGGTGCGGGGTCCGGGAGAGGCGGGCGGTCGGCCGGGGTGTCCGGCGCGGACTCCGGTGCTGTCGAGGCCGCCCGCAGGGCCGCCCAGCGGGAGGCGCGGGAGAGGTCGTCGTGCTGCCAGGTCCCCGGGAACGGGTCGTCGTCGGGAGGGGCCGGGAGTACGTCGTACAGCTCGTCGTCGGGCAGCTCGGGGGCGAGAGGGGCGAGTGCCGGGTGGCCGGGTACCGGGTGGAGGGGGTCCTCGGCCGGGTTCGCTGAGGCATCCTTGGCCGGCGTTCCGGATGTGTCGGTCGCGCAGCCTTGCCCCGTGGCAGTCGAGGAGGCCTTCGCGGCGGCCTTGGCCGCCTTCTTCGCCGCCCTCTTCGCTTCCTTCTCGGCCGCCTTGCGGGCCTTCGTCGCGGCTCTGCCCGTGAGCTCCGCCGCCTGCGCCGGGATCGTCGTCCGCCGGTGCAGGCGTCGCAGTCGCCAGGCCCGTACGGTCAGTGCCACGGGCAGGCCGATCACCATGATCCATAGCGCCGTCGCCGCCCCGGTCTGCCACGCGAGCGGGCCGAAGCGGGACAGCGCGGCCGCGCCCATCGGGCCGCCGGCCAGCTCGGCGAGCAGGGCGAGGAGCGCCGCGCACACCAAGGCGGCGAGCACCAGCACGGCGGAGGTCCGCCCCGCCGACCAGGGCGCCGGGGTGTTCGCCGACTTCGCCGACTCAGCCGACGCGGCCGGCTCCCCTGGCTTCCCGGACTGCCCCTGTTTCGCCCGCCTCCATCGCCTTCCCGGCTCCTTCCGCCCCACCGCCCCCCGCGCCACGAACCACCCCACCGTCACCCCGGCCGCCACCGGCACCAGGGCGGCCGCCCAGTTGAGCGGGGTTCCGGTGCCCGCGTCCGGTACGGCGGCGAGCAGCGGGAACGGGGGCAGGAGCGGGGCGGGGTGGGAGGCGAGGGGGTGGACCAGGTGCCCGGCGCCGAGGGCGAATCCCGGGCCGAGGGCGTAGGACGCCGACCACACCGCCGCGTTGGGGATCAGCGCGGCGCCGAGGAGCAGGACCGTGAACCGCCCGCTCCAGCCCTCCGTCAGCTGCAGGAAGGAGGCCCGGGCGGCATCTCCGTGCCACACCAGGGACAGCCCGAGCAGCAGCGCCCCGCCCCCGAACAGCACCGCCACCCCGGCCCCTGCGGCCCGTACGACCGTACCGAGCCGCGCCCGCGCGTCCGTCCCGCCGACCAGCCGCCGCACCGGCCCCGGCAGCACACGCAGCAACGGCTCGCGCGGGCGGCCGTACGCGGACCAGACCCCGGCGCCCGCAGCCCCCGCCGCGACGAGCGGCAGACACGCCGTCACCCATCCCCACTCGGCCCGCAGTTCGCCGCCGGAGGAGTACAGCGCGACGGCGGCGCCGACGCCGAGGTAGCCGAGGACGACGCCCGTCCAGGCCGTACAGGCGCCGACCGGTGGCGGGCCGTCGGGTTCGACGGGGGCGTCCGTCGCGTCCCGTGCCGCCCGGTACAGCAGCCACACCGGCAGCGCGAGCAGCAACAGCGGGGTCACGCCCACGGGCTGCGGGGCGCCGGAGAGCGTGTCGGTGCGGACGAGTTCGACGCCGTGCGCGAGCAGCCACAGCGCGGTGGCGATGTGCAGCGCGCCGCCCGGACCGCTGTCCGGGTACGGCGAACTGACCCACAGCACCATCACGAGCGCGGCGAACGAGCCGAGTCCGAGCCCGGCCGCGAGCGCGCCGCCCATCAGGCTCGCGGCGAGCCCGGGCGAACGGTCGCGCATCCGGGTCCGCAGGGGCGACGGCGGTGAGCGGCGAGCGGTCAGCTGGATCACGGTCGCCATGCTCCCAACGACACGCGCTTTCCCGTCGTAACGGGCGAACCCCCGATGTGTCGCCCAATATATGCTTATGTACTTTTTCTTCCGGAAGGGTGAACCGTGACGCAGAGCACCGCCAGTCTGCTGCCACCTCCGAAGGAACGCCGACGCCTGCGCGAGTCCCGGTCGCTGACGCGGGCTCAGCTCGCCGCGCGGCTCGGCGTCGGGCGTGCGACGGTACGTGCGTGGGAGCGAGGGAGAAGCGCCCCGAGCGGTCCACAGGGCGACGCGTACGTCCGCCTGCTCGCCGCGCTCGCGCAGCCGCCGATGGGTCAGGAGGCGGTGGAACGGGAGCGGGTGGGACACGGTCAGGGGCAGGGGCACGAGCAGGGGCAGGGGCAAGGGCTGGGACTGGCGGCCGAGGGGAGTCTGGAGAAGCGTTCGCCCACGTCGGCGACGCCGCCCGGGCTGCCCTCCCTGACGCCCGATCAGGCCTTCGACGCGCTGTACGCGTTCTGCGCCCCCGCCCTGGTACGCCAGGCCTATCTCCTCACCGGGCGGCGCGAGCTGGCCCGGGAGGCGGTGGAGCGGGCGTTCCAACTGGCCTGGCAGCGCTGGCCCGAGGTGGCCCGGGACCGGGACCCGGCGGGGTGGGTGCGGGCGATGGCGTACGAGTACGCGCTCTCGCCGTGGCACCGCTTCCGCCCGCGCTACCGCTCCCCCGAGCCGCCCCCCGCCGACCCCGCCGACCGCGCCCTGCTGAACGCGCTGCTCAAGCTGCCGCCGTCGTACCGGCGCACGCTCGTGCTGTACGACGGCGTCGGGCTCGACCTGCCGGAGACGGCGGCGGAGACGGAGGCGAGCACGCCGGCCGCCGCCGGGCGGCTGACCCGGGCGCGGGAGGTGGTGGCCGCGCACGTCCCGGAACTGGCCGATCCCGCCGCGCTGCACCGGCGGCTGGCCGAGCTGGCCTCCACGGAGCGGCTGCGCGCGGCCAAGCCGACGGCCGTGCGGACGGTGGGTGAGCGCCGGAACGTGTTCTGGACGCGGGCGGCCATCGCGTTCACCGTCACGATCATCGGGGCGACGACGCTGACGCTGCGGACGGCGCCGACGCACTACGAACCGCCGATCGCCCCGGCCCAGGCCGTCCAGGGAGTCCCCCCGCCTCCCGCCATGGGCCCGCTGTCCCCGGAGGAGCTGGCACTGCGTGCGAAGTTGAGGGAAGCGGCTGCGAGCGGCCCGGAACGGATCGAACCTACGCCGCGCTGAGGTTCTTCGCCGCCGTGGGGGTGCGGGGCCGTCTCCGGGTGCGGGCACGCCGTGGCCGGTCGCGCGGTTCCCCGCGCCCCTGGGAAGCCAGGGCCCCGTGAGCGGATACGCCGGTAGGCCCGCCCCCGGCGGAGGGGGCGGGCCTACTTACGGTCGAGCCGAGTTGCTCAGGCGCTCAGGATCTCCCGGGCGAGCTTCGCCGTCTCGGTCGGGGTCTTGCCGACCTTGACGCCGGCGGCCTCGAGGGCCTCCTTCTTGGCCTGGGCGGTGCCGGAGGAGCCGGAGACGATGGCGCCGGCGTGGCCCATGGTCTTGCCCTCGGGCGCGGTGAAGCCCGCGACGTAACCGACGACCGGCTTGGTCACGTTCTCCTTGATGAACGCGGCCGCGCGCTCCTCGGCGTCGCCACCGATCTCACCGATCATCACGATCAGATCGGTGTCGGGGTCGTCCTGGAACGCGGCCAGGGCGTCGATGTGCGTGGTGCCGATGATCGGGTCGCCACCGATGCCGACGGCGGTCGAGAAGCCGATGTCACGCAGCTCGTACATCATCTGGTACGTCAGCGTGCCGGACTTCGAGACCAGGCCGATGCGGCCCGGCTTCGTGATGTCGCCCGGGATGATGCCGACGTTCGACTGACCCGGGGTGATGATGCCGGGGCAGTTCGGGCCGATGATGCGGGTCTTGTTGCCCTTCTTGCCGGCGTACGCCCAGAACGCGGCCGTGTCGTGCACGGCGATGCCCTCGGTGATCACGACGGCCAGCGGGATCTCGGCGTCGATGGCCTCGACGACCGCGTCCTTGGTGAACTTCTCCGGCACGAAGATGACGGAGACGTTGGCGCCGGTGGCCTCGATGGCCTCCTTGACGGTGCCGAAGACCGGTACCTCGGTGCCGTCGAAGTCGACCTTCTGACCCGCCTTGCGCGGGTTCACGCCGCCCACGACGTTGGTGCCGTCACCGAGCATGAGCTTGGTGTGCTTCATGCCCGTGGCGCCGGTCATGCCCTGGACGATGACCTTGCTGTCCTTGTTGAGCCAGATAGCCATGGTGTGTTGTGTCCTCGTCCTGAGTGCTTACTTGGCGGCGTGGGCCAGCTCGGCGGCCTTGTCGGCCGCGCCGTCCATGGTGTCGACGCGCTGCACCAGCGGGTGGTTGGCGTCGGTGAGGATCTGTCGGCCCAGCTCGGCGTTGTTGCCGTCGAGGCGGACGACGAGCGGCTTGGTGACGTTCTCGCCGCGGTCCTCCAGGAGCTTCAGGGCCTGGACGATGCCGTTGGCGACCTCGTCGCAGGCGGTGATGCCACCGAACACGTTGACGAACACGGACTTGACGTCCGGGTCGCCGAGGATGATCTCCAGGCCGTTCGCCATGACCTGGGCGGAGGCGCCACCGCCGATGTCCAGGAAGTTGGCGGGCTTGACGTTGCCGTGGTTCTCACCGGCGTACGCGACGACGTCCAGGGTGCTCATGACGAGACCCGCGCCGTTGCCGATGATGCCGACCTCACCGTCGAGCTTGACGTAGTTGAGGTTCTTCTCCTTGGCGGCGGCCTCGAGCGGGTTGGCCGCGGCCTTGTCGTGCAGCTCGTCCCACTCGTGGCGGAACTCGGCGTTGTCGTCGAGCGACACCTTGCCGTCGAGGGCGATGACCTCGCCGGAGGCGACCTTCGCGAGCGGGTTGACCTCGACGAGGAGGGCGTCCGACTTGATGAAGGTGTCCCACAGCTTGACGAGGACGTTCACGACCTTGTCCGCGACCTCGGCCGGGAACTTGGCGGCCTCGACGATCTCGCGGGCCTTGGCCTCGTCCACGCCGTCGATCGGGTCGATCGGGGTCTTGGCGACGGCCTCCGGACGGGTGGCCGCCACCTCCTCGATCTCCATGCCGCCCTCGACGGAGGCGATGGAGAGGAAGGTGCGGTTGGCACGGTCGAGGAGGAAGGAGACGTAGTACTCCTCGAGGATCTCCGGGGCGGTCTCGGCGATCATCACCTTGTGGACCGTGTGGCCCTTGATGTCCATGCCGAGGATGTCCGTCGCGCGGGCGACGGCCTCGTCCGCGGAGGCGGCCAGCTTCACGCCACCGGCCTTGCCGCGACCACCGACCTTCACCTGAGCCTTGACGACAGACTTGCCGCCCAGACGCTCGGTGATCTCGCGCGCCGCCTCAGGCGTGTCGATGACTTCACCGGCCAGCACCGGTACATCGTGCTTGGCGAAGAGGTCCCTCGCCTGGTACTCGAACAGGTCCACGCGCTTCCGTCCCTATCAGTGATCTCGCGGTTCGTTGGATGCGTGGGCGTGCCGCGAAGGGCAACGTGACGTCCGCTGTCACTAGGGAAGCGCACACGGTGTCCGAGCGCGCGGCATGTCCGTCTCGCAGGTTATCGCCGCTTGCGTGGGCTCCCTAAATCGAGGGTCACACACGAGCGGTGATACCTGTCACATGATGCCTGGATTTCTGGCACAGCGTGCCGCGATCAGGGGTATGTGCGAGGCCTCACCGAGCTGGGGTTGACCCGGTGAGGCCTCTGGGGCGGCCCCGGAAGCCCGGGGCCGGAGCGGTTGATCCCCACCCCAATGGGGACCACCCGCCCGTCCGCGGGGAACCGGCCGGACGGTCCGACGGCTTTCGGCCGTCCGGGCCCGGCGGCCCCGCGGATGCGTGGGGGCACTCAACCCTGGTAGCTGATGCCCTGCTGCGCGTCGTGCACGCCGTACTGGTGCTGGTACTGGTGGGCCGAATCCTGGGCCTGGTGGCTGAGCTGCTGGGCGTAGCCCGGGGTGACGGACCCGGCCAGGCCCTCGGCACCGTCGACGGCGTGCCCGGCCAGCGGGCCGCCGGCGCCCTGGACGGTTCCGGTGAGGTCCCGCGCGAACGGGGCGGCCTGCTCGGTCAGTGGCGCGGTCGCCCCGACGACCCCGCCCGCGTAGGGACCTGCCTGGCCCGCCACTCCGTACGCCAGCCCGGTCGCGCCACCGGCGACACCGTCCACGACCGGACGCACGGTCCCGGTGACCGTGTCCACGACCGGTTGCACCGCGCCGGTCACTCCGGCGGCGAACGGCGGCACCTGCGCGGCCACCTCCTCCGCGAAGGCACCGGTCTGCCCGGTCACCCCGTGCGCGAGCGGCGGGACCGCGCCCACGACACCGCCCGCGAAGGGCCGTACATCGCCGGCCACGCCGTACCCGAGCGCCCCCGCGTCGGCGACCGCCTGCCCGGCGACCGGTGCGACCCCGTGCACCGCCGTCCCGGCGACCGGCGGCAGCACGGCCTCCGTGGTGTCGTACGCGACCTGCCCGACCAGGCCGGTGGCGTACGGCGGCACGTCCGCGACCACTCCGCCGGCGACACCGTGCACATCGCCGATGGCACCGGAGGCCGTGCCGTGCACGTCGGCGACCGCGCCGCCCGCGACCCCGTGCACCTGGCCCACGGCGCCCGTGGCCACGCCGCGGAGGCCGGCCGCGGCACCCATGACGGTCCCGTGCGCGTCGGCCACCGCGCCGCCCGCGGTCCCCTGTACGCCGCCCTCGACGCCCATGGTGACCCCATGCAGGTCGGCCACGGCGTCCGCCGCGAGGGCGCGCACGTGGGCCACGGCGTCCCCGGCGGTCTGCCGCACGCCCGCGACCGCGCCGGTGGCGGTGCCCTGCGCGCTCGTCACTGCGCCCGTGGCGGTGGCGTGGACGCCCCCGACCGCATACCCGGCGGTGGGCAGGACGCCCGCGACCGTGTCCGTGACGGTCCCCTGGGCACCCGTCGCCGCGGCGGAGGCGGTGCCGTGCGCGCCCGCGACGGCATGCCCGGCGGTGGGGGCCGCGTTCGCGACGGTGTGGTCGGCGACCGGCAGGACACCGGAGACGGCGGCGGAGGCCAGCGGCGGGACCGCGGCGTCCGCCGTCTCCCGCACGACGGGCGTGACCGTGCCCGGAACGGCGTGCACGGTGCCGACGACGCGCTGCGCGGCGCCGCCCGCCGTGCCGGTGACGTGCGCGGGCACCGAGGCGACGGAGGCCTCGGCCGCGCCGGCCGCCTGCGCCGCCGCGCCCTGGACACCCGCGGCCTGGGCCGCCGCTCCGGCGGTCCGGCCCTGCGCCCCGGCGACGGTCTGCCGGGCCGTCGTCCGTACGGCACCCTGGACGCCCGCGGCCCGCATGCGGGCGGCCGCCTGGGTGGCCTGGAGCTTGGTCTGGGCGGCGGCCAGGGCCTCCTCGACCTCGGGGGCGAAGGTGGAGAGGGGGCCGAAGAGGTAGTCGATCTCGTCCTGCGGGGACGGGGCGGAGACGTGGGGGGAGACGTGAGTGGGGTGGCGGTGGAGGAGGCCGTGGTCGGAGACGGCGTGGGAGAGGTGGCCGGCGGCCGTGTCGGTGGCCTGCCGGACCTGTGTCTGTGCGGTGCGGGCCGCGCGGGCGCCGGTGATGGCCTCGGCGCCCCTGATCTTCGCGGCGGCTGGCACCGTGCCGTCGACGCCGTCGACGTATCGGCGGTGCTGGTCGGCGAGGGTGCCCGCGGTGCCGGACGCCTTCTGCTGCGCCTGCTGCACCGTGCCGGCCGTGCCGGCGGTGCCCGAGACGGTCGAACCGGCCGTGCCGGTCACGCCGGACACGGTGTCGTGGACGTCGGTGAGGACGCCGTCGACGGTGCCGGTCACGGTGCCCGTGAGGGAGGTGCTGCCGGGGTCGGTGTCCGGTACGGAGACGATCGGGGTGGCCGGCTCACTGGCGCTGGCCACGGTCGAACCGAGCGCCCAGGCGCCGGTGACTCCGGCGGCGATCACGATCGAGCGGCGGATGTTCTTGTTCATGCGTGCGTCAAGTCCTTCGGAAACGTCTTCGGAAACGGCTGGGGATTCCGTCCGGGAAGCGCCGGAGGGCCATCGGAGTGGCGGGGCGGCCGGACGGGCGGGCAGACCTGTTACGCCCCCGCGCGACAGGTCCGTGGCGGGGAGGTCGGCCGTGCTGCCTAGCCGGGGAAGACGGGGATGTCCCGGTGCCGTTCCCGGGTGTGCGGCGCGTCGGCGCGCGCGGCGGCGCCGGGCACGAGCCGCAGCGGCGCCCGGTCGGCGGGGGTGACGGCCTGCGCGTCACCGTGGCGGAACGACATGCCGTCGGCGGCCTGCTTGCCGAGCACGCCGTCCGGGTCTCCGGTGGGCGCGGGCACGGGGTGGCCGGGGGCGGCGGGGACGCCGGCGCGATGGGCGGGCGCGTGCGCCGGGCTCGACGCCTGGGGCGCGGCGGGTCCGTACGGCGCGGCCGAGACGGGTGCGGCCGCGGGAGCCGTGCGGGCCTGGGCGCGGGCGTCCGGGTGGGTGCCGTGGCCCGGGGCCGACGGCGCGTGTGCCGCGTCGCCGCCGTGCCGCTGCGGCAGGGGCTCGGAGACGTCCGGCGTCGGCAGCACCGGCACGGTCGGCTCGGACACCTCGGGGAGGCTCGGCAGCCGCAGCTCGGGCTCACCCGACGGGGCCGCCGCCTTCGCCTGGACCTCGTCGAGGGTACGGGTCGCCGTGTTCACCACGGTCCGTACGGGAGTGACGACGCGCTCGGCGACGGCTCGAACGGGGGTGACGACGTGTTCGGTCGCAGTGCGTACGGAGTCGCTCGGGTGTCCGGTCTCCGACAGCGCCGCGGTGACGGGCGTCGCCGGTACCACGGGTGCCGCCCGTGCCACGGGTGCCACCGGTGTCCCCTCGGCCGCGTGTGCCTGCTCCCCGCAGAGGAAGCCGAGCAGGAACAATGCGCCCACCAGCAGGACCAGTTGCAGCGCACGACGACCGGCCGCCGTACGCAACACGCGCACGGTGGTACCGAAAAGGGTGGCTGGCAAGGTCAAGAGGAGATGGATCCTCCCGTGCGGCGGAACAGCGACAGGGCACGACGCGGGCGGCGTCGATCCTCGCACGGCACGCCCGAGGTTGCGCAAGTCCCCTGTTACCGATGGGTAGTCATGTCCCTTTTCCCGTCCGGTGTCACGCGGTGTCCGGTATCGGCAACGGTCGCTTCTCGATCGCCGCCGCCATCACCTCCGGAAACAGGTCCGGCGTGCAGGCGAACGCGGGTGCCCCGAGCGCGGCGAGCGCGGCCGCGTGCTCCCGGTCGTAGGCGGGCGCTCCCTCGTCCGACAGCGCGAGGAGCGCCACGAACTGCACCCCGGACGCCTTCATCGCCGCGACCCGCTTGAGCATCTCGTTGCGTATGCCGCCCTCGTAGAGGTCGCTGATCAGCACGACCACCGTCTCGGCGGGCCGGGTGATCTGCGACTGGCAGTAGGCCAGCGCCCGGTTGATGTCGGTGCCGCCGCCGAGCTGGGTACCGAAGAGCACGTCGACGGGGTCGTCCAGCTGGTCGGTGAGGTCGACGACCGCCGTGTCGAAGACGACCAGCCGGGTGCTGATCGACCGCATGGAGGCGAGCACCGCCCCGAACACGGACGCGTAGACCACGGACGCCGCCATCGACCCGGACTGGTCGATACAGAGGACGACCTCCTTCTTCACGGACTGGGCGGCCCGCCCGTATCCGATGAGCCGCTCCGGCACGATCGTGCGGTACTCGGGCAGGTAGTGCTTGAGGTTGGCCGCGATGGTGCGGTTCCAGTCGATGTCGTGGTGGCGCGGCCGGCTGATGCGGGCGCTGCGGTCCAGGGCGCCGGTGAGGGTGGCCCGGGTGCGGGTCGCGAGCCGCTTCTCCAGGTCCTCGACCACCTTGCGCACGACCGCCCGTGCCGTCTCCTTCGTCGTCTCCGGCATCGCCTTGTTGAGCGAGAGCAGCGTGCCGACCAGGTGCACGTCGGCCTCGACCGCCTCCAGCATCTCCGGCTCCAGCAACAGCGAGGACAGCCCGAGCCGGTCGATGGCGTCGCGCTGCATGACCTGGACGACGGAGGAGGGGAAGTAGGTGCGGATGTCCCCGAGCCAGCGCGCCACGGAGGGCGCCGACGCGCCGAGCCCCGCCGAACGGTCCCGGCCCGTCTGCCCCTTGTCCGCCTTGCCGTACAGCGCGGCCAGCGTCCCGTCCATCGCCACGTCCCTGCCGGACAGCGCGCATCCGGTGCCGTCGGCCTGGTCCCCGCCGAGCACGAGCCGCCAGCGCCGCAGCCGCTCGCTCGCCGGGTCGCCCGCCATCGTCTTCGCCGTCATGTGCCCACCCCCACAAGGCTGTTGTCGTCGGCCGGTGTCTGATCCGCCGGGTCCCCGTCCAGCCCGAGGAGCAGGCGCAGCACCGGCAGTACCGCGTCGGCGCGTTCGGTGTCCGGCTCCGCCGCGAAGCCTGGCGGGCCGACCGGTCGGCCCGCCGGGCCGGCGCCGGTGCCCGGTCCGCGTCGCACCAGTTCGCCGAGGGTTCTGCGCACCCCGGGCTCGTACGCCGAGAAGGTGCGCCGCAGCAGCGGCAGTACGTCCGTGAACGCCTCCGCGGGCACTCCGGTCAGCCAGGCGTCGACCAGTCCGAGCAGCCGCTCGTCGTGCACGAGCAGCATGCCGCCCCCGCCGCCGACGAAGCCCTCGATCCAGGCGGCCGCGTCGGCGGGCGGCGTCCCCGGTGACAGCACCAGGCCCATCAGCCGCGCCGCCTCCTCGGGCCCCAGCTCGCCGTCGTCCAGCAGCAGCCGCACCGCCCGCCCCCGTACGACACCCGGCACTGTGTCCCGCAGGGCCAGGGTCCGCAGCACCGAGCGCCAGCGGGCGCGCAGGTCTCCGTGCGCGTCGGCCGAGGCGCCGGTCAGGGTCTCGGCCAGGAGGCCCACGGCGCCGTGCACGGCGTCCACATGGCCGCGCATCTCCTCCGCCGCGTCCGCGTCCAGCGCGGCGCAGGCCGGCGGCAGTCCGACGAAGACCCGCTCGGCGAGGCCCGCCGCGACACCGGCCAGGGCGCCGGTGTCGGTGCCGCGCACATCGCCGTAGCGCAGGGAGCGGACCAGGGCGGGCAGGGCCTGGGCGAGGTGGCCGACGTCCGTGTCGAGGGCCGCCCGGTCGGCGAGCGCCCGCATCACCGCGGGCAGCGCGTCCGGCAGCCCGGCGAGCAGGCACAGCTCGGCGAGCGCGGTGATGTCGGCGAGGGCGCGTGCCGCGGTCGCGTCCGCCTCGGCCTTGGCCGTCGCCGCGGCGAGCACGGTCGTCCCCCACACCCCGGCCTCGGCGACCCGCACCGACAACTCCGGCTCCCAGCGCAGCCGCCAGGTCTCCCGGAACGTACCCGTGCTCTCCCGCGACCGGCCGGCCTCGCCCCAGCCGACGCCGAGCAGCCGCAGCCGGTGCAGCAGCCTGCTGCGGCCGGCGTCGGTGTCCTTGCGCAGGTCCAGCTCCAGCTCGCGCTCCAGCGCCTCCGGCTTGAGCCGCAGCCCGCGCTGCTCCCGGGCCAGGTCGCGCTGCAACGGCACCGCCGGCGCCGCCTCGGGCACCTCCCCCAGCACGTCCCCGACCACCAGCCGGTCGTACACCAGCGACAGCGGCACGTCCGAGCCCTCGCACATCACCGCGCGCACGGCGTCGGTGGTCTCGCTCAGGCCGGGCAGCGGGCGGCCGCGCATCGCCGCGAGGGTCCCGGCCAGCCGCACCGCCTCGATGACGTGCGCGGAGGACACGATCCGGTCCTCCTCGCGCAGCAGCCCCGCCACCTTGGTCAGCCACCGCTCGACCGGCCGGTCCGGCACCCGGAACAGATGCGCGTACCAGCCCGGCGAGTCGATCCCCGCCCCGTATCCGCTGGAGCGGGCCAGCCTGCGGTGCGTCCAGGGCACCCAGGTCAGGTCGGCCTTGGCCTTGGGCAGCCCCTTCAGCAGGGCCCGGTCCGCCGTGACGGTCGTCCTCTCCCGCAGCGCGGGCACGTGCCACGCCCCGCACACCACGGCCACCTCGTCCCCGAACTCCTTGCGCGCGGCGCGCATCTGGAGCCGCATGTGGGCCTCGCGGACCAGGTCGCGCGGGCGCCCGCCGACGCCGTACCGCTCCCGCAGCGCCCCCATGGCCTCCTCCAGCGCGGCGAACGGCGCGAAGGGGTCCCGCCGCCCCGGTCCCCGGTGCTCGACGACGTCCTCCCACCAGCGCTCTGGGTCGTCGTACCCGGCGGCCTCGGCGAGCACGGCGAGCGGGTCGACCCGCGCATCGTGCCCCGGATCGGGGCGATCCTCGGCAGAGGTGTCCCCGTCCGCAGAGGTGTCCCCGTCCGCGCCCCTGTCTGACGGTGGGCGCACCTCGGCCTCCCACGCCAGCGTGTGCGTGGCCGGCAGGTCGATGAAGCGGGCCGGGACGTCGTGCTCCAGGGCCCATCGGATCGCCACCCACTCGGGGCTGAACTCGGCCAGCGGCCAGAAGGCCGAGCGGCCGGGCTCGTCCACCGCGTGCGCGAGCAGGGCGACCGGGGGCCGCAGGCCGGGATCGGCGGCGAGCGGGATCAGCGGGTCGGCCTCGGGCGGCCCCTCGATCAGTACGACGGCGGGCCGGGCGGCGTCCAGGGCCGCTCGCACCGCGCGCGCGGAGCCGGGGCCGTGGTGCCGGACGCCGAGGAGCAGCGGTCCGGAGGCGTAGGCCCTGGCCCGCAAGGGCCTGTCGTGGTCGCTCACACGCTCACCTCGCGGCAGGCTCGGTAGAAGTCCGTCCAGCCGTCGCGCTCACGGACGACGGTCTCCAGGTACTCCTGCCAGATGACGCGGTCGGCCGCCGGGTCGCGGACGACGGCGCCGAGGATGCCGGCGGCGACGTCACCGGCGCGCAGCACTCCGTCGCCGAAGTGGGCGGCCAGGGCGAGGCCGTTGGTGACGACGGAGATCGCCTCGGCGGTGGACAGGGTGCCGCTCGGCGACTTCAGCTTCGTGCGGCCGTCGGCGGTGATCCCGTCGCGCAGCTCGCGGAAGACGGTGACGACCCGGCGGATCTCGTCCATGCCGTCGGGCGCGGCCGGCAGGTCCAGGGAGCGGCCGATCTGCTCGACGCGGCGCGTGACGATGTCGACCTCGGCGTCGGGGCTCTCCGGCAGCGGCAGCACCACGGTGTTGAAGCGGCGGCGCAGCGCGCTGGAGAGGTCGTTGACCCCGCGGTCGCGGTCGTTGGCGGTGGCGATGAGGTTGAAGCCGCGCACGGCCTGCACCTCCTGGCCCAGCTCCGGGATCGGCAGGGTCTTCTCGGAGAGGATCGTGATCAGCGTGTCCTGGACGTCGGCCGGGATTCTGGTCAGTTCCTCCACGCGGGCGGTCATGCCCTCGGCCATGGCGCGCATGACGGGGCTGGGCACGAGGGCGTCGCGGCTGGGGCCGTGCGCGAGCAGCTGCGCGTAGTTCCAGCCGTAGCGGATGGCCTCCTCCGGGGTGCCGGCGGTGCCCTGCACCAGCAGGGTCGAGTCGCCGCTGACGGCGGCCGCGAGGTGCTCGGACACCCAGGTCTTGGCCGTGCCGGGCACGCCGAGCAGGAGCAGGGCGCGGTCGGTGGCGAGGGTGGTGACGGCGACCTCGACGATGCGGCGCGGGCCCACGTACTTGGGTGAGATCACCGTGCCGTCCGGCAGCGTGCCGCCGAGCAGGTACGTCGCCACCGCCCAAGGCGACAGCTTCCAGCGGGCCGGGCGCGGCCGGTCGTCCTGGGCGGCGAGCGCGGCGAGTTCGGCCGCGAAGGCGTGCTCGGCGTGCGGTCGCAACGCCTGCGGCGCCTGGCTCGGGTTCGGTTCGGCGGTCGTCGGTTCCACGGACACAGTCATGGCTGAGGCCCCCTCCAGCTCGGCCGGTTCGAGATCTGGCATCCACCGTGCACCACGCCACTGACAATCGCTCTGACCTGCGCGAACGGGCTCGCGGGACCGATTGTCAGTGGGGGGATCTACCGTCGTTGGCATGACTCAGCAGGGGGTGCGCTGGAGTGCGGACCAGGTGCTGGCACTGGCACCTGACGCCGCGTCGCGCAAAGCGGGCAGCAAACTGGGCACGGCCGGGCCGTGGTCCGATGCGGGCAGTGGCGCGGAAGGGACGGTGTGGGGGCTGTGCAAGGGCAGCGGCAGCAGGCCGTACCAGACGGTGGTGGACCTCGCGGACGCGGCCGGGCCCGGGTACAAGTGCAGTTGTCCGAGCCGGAAGTTCCCGTGCAAGCACGCGCTCGGACTGCTGTTGCTGTGGGCGAGCGGGGACGGCGCGGTGCCCGCGGCGGCCGAGCCGCCGGACTGGGCCGAGCAGTGGCTCGCGGACAGACGCAGGCGCGCGGAGAGCAAACGTAAGGAGGGCGGCGGGAGTTCGGCGTCGCCCGGGGCCGCCGATCCCGAGGCGGCGCGGCGGCGGGCGGAGCGCCGGGCCGAGCGGGTCACGGCGGGCGCGACCGAGCTGGAGCAGCGTCTGGCGGACCTGCTGCGCGGTGGTCTGGCCTCTGCGGAGCAGGCGGGGTACGGGCTGTGGGAGGAGACGGCGGCCCGCATGGTCGACGCGCAGGCCCCGGGTCTGGCGGCGCGGGTACGGGAGTTGGGGGCGATACCGGCGTCCGGTCCGGGCTGGCCGGCCCGGCTGCTGGAGGAGTGCGCGCTGCTGCATCTGCTCGACCAGGGCTGGCTGCGCCGCGACCGGTTGCCCGACGCCCTCGCGGCGACGGTCCGCTCCCGGCTCGGCCTGCCCGCCTCGGCGGACGGCCCGCCGGTGCGCGACCGCTGGCTGGTGCTCGCCCAGTACGACACGGTGGACCCGAAGCTGACGACCCGCCGGATCTGGCTGCACGGCACCGAGTCGGGCCACATCCGGCTGCTCCTCTCCTACGGCGCGGCCGGCCGGGCACCCGAGCTGTCCCTGCCGGTCGGCCTGGCCCTGGACGCCGACCTGTCCGTCTTCCCGGGCGCCGGTCAGCTGCGGGCCGCCCTCGGCGAGCAGCACGCCCCGCCCGCGCCCGCCGCGACCCGCCCGCCCGGTCTGACCACGGCCGACGCGGCGGCCCGCTACGGCGAGGCGCTGCGCGAGGACCCGTGGCTGGACTCGGTCCCGGTCACCTTGGAGGCGGTCGTACCCCAGCCGGCGCAGCAGCCGGATTCCTGGCAACTGGCCGACGCCGGCTCGGACTCGGCGCTCCCTCTCACCCCGGCCGCCCGCGCGCGCCCCGGCCTCTGGCGCCTGGTCGCCCTCTCCGGCGGCACCCCCGTCACGGTCTTCGGTGAGTGCGGCCACCGCGGCTTCACCCCCCTCACAGCCTGGTCCCGGACCACGGGCACTCCCATAGCGCTGTGCTGAACCACCCGCCCGCCCCGGCGACACCGACGGAAGGGAACCTCGTGCACGGGACCCCGACAGCACCCCACCCCTCGATGGAAACAACGGAAACAACGGAGACGACGGAAGCCGGCGAGCCGCACGTGCCCGCCTCCCCTTCCTGGGAGGACCTGGTCACCACCGCCCTCCTCGGCACCGACAGGCGCCCGCCGACGGCGGCGACGGCCGGGCGGGAAGCCCCGGTCGCCCTGCTGGACGCCGCGGCCGTCGCGGTCGTACGACGGCGGGCCGGGCTCCGTGCCGGGCCCGCGGCGCCGAGGCCGGAGCCGGCCGTGGAGGATCCGCGGCCGGTGCTGCCCGACGCGGCCGCGCGCAGGCTGGCGATGCTGCTGACGGACCGCTCCGGCGTAGGCGGCGGCCGGCGGGGCAGCTCGCCGGACCTCATGGAGTTGCTGCCGCAGTGGCTCGCGGCGGCGAACGCGCACGGGTACGCGGCTCCCCCGCAGTCCCTGCCCGCGCTGCTGGACGCCGCCCGGGGCCGGACGGACCTGCGGCCGGCGGCGCTGGCATTCGCGGGGCCGCGCGCACTGTGGCTGGCCCGGCTGAACCCGGACTGGCGGTTCGCCCAGCGCTCGGCACCCGGCGGCGGCACGGCACTGCCCGATCCGGACGACGACGAGGCAGTGCAACGGCTGTGGCAGGAGGGGCTGTTCGCCGAGCGGGTCGCGCTGCTGGGCGCACTGCGGGCCCGTACGCCCGCGCTCGCGCGGGAACTGCTGGCCTCGACCTGGGCCACGGAACGGGCGGAGGACCGGCTGATGTTCCTGGACTCGCTGCGCGCGGGCCTGTCCGCCGAGGACGAGCCGTTCCTGGAGCAGGCGTTGGCCGATCGCAGCCGTAACGTCCGCGCCACGGCGGCGGAGCTGCTGTCCGCGCTGCCGGAGTCCGCGCTCGCCGCGCGGATGGCGGTGCGGGCCGGGGCATGCGTCGCCGTCGACCACACAGGAGAGGTGCCCGCGATCGCTGTGGAGGCGCCGCTCGAATGCGACCCAGGGATGGAACGGGACGGCGTCGTGGCCAAGCCCCCTGCGGGCCGCGGGGAACGGTCGTGGTGGCTGGGCCAGTTGGTGGAGGCGACACCGCTGACCACCTGGCCGGGGCGGCTCGGCGGGCGGACGCCCCGGCAGATCGTGGACCTGCCCGTGGCGGACGACTGGCAGAACGAGCTGCACGCGGCCTGGTGCCGGGCCGCCGTACGGCAGCACGACGCCGAATGGTCGAGAGCGCTGCTCGGCTCGCCGTCGGCACCGGAGGCCGGCGGGCCCGGCGCGGTCTCCCTCGCCGAGCGCGCGAAACTGCTGGCCACCCTGGACGCCGGTGAACGGGCCGCCTGGGTCGCCGGGTTCATCGCCACCCACGGCCTGTCGGAGGCGTTCCAGCTGCTCGGAGTGTGCGCGGTGCCCTGGACGGCACCGCTCGGCCGGGCCGTCGTGGACGCTCTCAACATCGCGCGGGACGCCGGCAGTTACCCATGGAGCTTCAGCGGAGTGATGGGACTGGCCGAGCGCTGCCTGGACCCGTCCGAGGCCACCCGCCTCGACGGCCTGCTGGCGATACCCGACGAACGCGAGGACGCGTCCCCGGGCGCCGGCGGCTACTGGGCCGAGGCCTTCCAGCGCCTCGTCACCACCCTGCGCCTGCGCGCGACGATGGCCGAGGAACTGACCCCGCCCGGCACCGACGACCCCTCTGGGGGCGCCCCCCGCTCATAGAGCCGGCAAGCACCCCCTGCTCACAGCGCTTGAGGGGGATGGAGGGCGAGGCCGCTCAGCCGCCGGACGCGGCCGGCTGGCGCACGTTCTCGCGGACCCACTCCACGATCGCCGTGGTCGTCGCCCCCGGTGTGAAGATCGCCGCGACGCCCTTCTCCTTCAGCGGCGGGATGTCCTCCTCCGGGATGATGCCGCCGCCGAAGACGAGGATGTCCTCGGCGTCGCGCTCCTTGAGGAGGTCGATGACGGCGGCGAACAGGGTGTTGTGCGCCCCGGACAGGATGGACAGCCCGATCGCGTCGGCGTCCTCCTGGATGGCCGTGTCGACGATCTGTTCCGGGGTCTGGTGAAGCCCGGTGTAGATGACCTCCATGCCGGCGTCACGCAGCGCCCGCGCGATGACCTTTGCCCCGCGATCGTGGCCGTCGAGCCCCGGCTTGGCGACCACCACGCGGATCGGACCGGCTGCCACACCCATCACTGCCTCCATCAAGCGACCACGGAAGCGACTGCTTCCGCCGTACCGACAAGTACCGCACATATGACACGTTCCGCCACCCGTCGGGAAGTGAACGAACGTTATCTCCAGCATCCCGCAACCGGCAGTTTTACGGTGCGCGGCGAGGGGGAAATCACACGGTGGGACATCAAGGCACACGGGGGACCGAGCCGCCTCCCTGTGTGCCGACAGGAGGTCGGCCAATGAAGGTCACCGGGGTACTGCCACTCTTCCTCCCGCTCTGCCGGCGCCTGTGGCCCGGCAGACTGGCCTCTCTGTACGTGACGCTTCTCAAGGCCACCGCGCTCGAGGCCGCGATCCTCGCCGGACACCTGCTGCTGTATCCGACCGGCTTCACCCAGGAACGCCGCCAGGCCGCGCTCCCGGACCAGGACGGCACCGCCCGGCTGCCCGTGGCGCCCGGCGCGCCCGTCGTCCTCCTGCACGGCTTCATCGACAACCGCTCGGTCTTCGTGCTTCTGCGCCGCAACCTCGCGCAGAACGGCCGACAGCGCGTCGAGTCGCTCAACTACTCTCCGTTGACCTGTGACATACGGAGCGCCGCCGAACTGCTGGGCCGGCACGTGGAGGAGATCTGCGAGCGCACCGGCAGCGGCAAGGTCGACATCGTGGGACACAGCCTCGGCGGCCTGATCGCGCGCTATTACGCACAGTGCCTCGGCGGTGACCTGCGGGTCCGCACCCTCGTCACGCTGGGCACCCCGCACTCCGGGACCCGGGCCGTACCGCTGGCCAACGCCCACCCGATCGTGCGGCAGATGCGCCCCGGCTCGGACGTGCTCGAGGAGCTGGCCCGGCCCGCGCCCGGCTGTCGTACGCGGTTCGTCAGCTTCTGGAGCGACCTCGACTCCGTGATGGACCCCCTGGAGACGGCCTGCATCGAGCATCCCGACCTGGACGCGCAGAACGTCCGCGTCTCCGGAATCGGACACCTCGCCCTGCCCGTGCACCCCGCCGTCGCGGCCGGGATCCGGGAGGCCCTGGACACCCCGCACCCCGAGGACGTGCTCGCAGGCGGGCTGACGGTGGCCTGAGGGGCTTGAGGGGCTTGAGGGACATGAGGGACTCAAGGGGCGTGAGGGACACCGGATGCCGACTTGAGGGTCACCCGGTGCCGGTCTGACACTCACGGACGTCACCCGAGGACCGCCCCGGCGCCCGAACGAGGGCCCCCGGCACCTGTCCGGCACCCGTCCGACACCCACCAGGCACCCGTCCGACACCCGCCCAACGTCGAACATTCATCGAACACAAGGGCAAGGTCGCGTCCGTCACCCCCCGAAACACGGGCGAATGCCCGTTTCGGGCTCACGCGAAACCGGCCGAAGATTGTCGCGCCCGCGTACCGCCGGGTACAGTCGCCGCACTGCTCTGGCAGCCCCTGTTGTCGAGGCGAAAGAGAAGTTGGTGAACGACCGTCACCCGTCGGGGACCATGACGACCCCGGGTTCGGCTTCCGACGCCTCCTCCGCGCACTACGCGCCGTACGGAGCGCAGCAGGCCCACTACGACGACCTCACCACGTACGGCGGTTACGACGCCAGCGGTTTCACGGCGGGCGCCACCGGCACCGGATCCTTCGGCACCGACCCGCTCTTCGGCAGCTTCCCGGGCGACGCGCAGACCACCGGCGCCTACGACACCACGCAGTGGGGGACCGGCACCGGCCACTCCCCCGCCTACGACCCGTACGCGGCCCAGCACCACGCCGCCTACGACTCGGGCGTGTACGACGCCACCGCGTGGACGGTGCCCGCGCAGGCCACCGGGAACGACATCAGCGGCCAGTGGGACGCGAGCGCCTGGCTCCAGCCGGACCAGACAGCCGCCGCGGACCCGGCCCAGCAGTGGGACTGGGGCACCCAGACCTTCGACACGGGCGCGTACGACGCCACGCACTGGAACTCCGACGGCACCGCGTCCGTCGAGCAGGAACAGCCAGGCGAACCGTTCGATCAGTCGGCCACGGGCACCTTCGACCAGGTGGCGTACGGGAACGAGTCCTACGAAAACGACTCCTACGACGACGACTCGTACGAGAACTTCGCCGAACCGGGCGCCGAAGAGGACGAGTTGGGCGCCACGGGTGAGGTGCCCGCGGTTCCGGAGCTGCTCGACGACCAGGAAGAGGCCGTTCCGGCGCCCCGCGCGGGTTCGCGAAGCGCGGCGCGTTCCCGGCGCCGTACGCCCGCCAAGCGCTCGGCGCTGCTGACCGTCGCGGTGCCCTCGGCCTGCGTGATGGGGGTCGCGGGGATCGCCGCCGCCTCCGTCGGCAACCTGACCGACGGCGGCAGCGACACCACGGCCTCCGCCTCGGACGCGCACGCGGTGCAGCCGTCCGTCGCCAACAGCAAGCTGGACACCCAGCTCAAGACGCTCTCCGCGGGCGCCGACGACTTCGCCGACCGGGCCAGCCGTACGCAGGAGCGCATCGACCTCAAGACGCAGCAGGCGCTGGAGAAGAAGAAGGCGGCCGCGGAGGCCGCGCTCAAGGAGCGGCTGCGTCCCAAGTTCGCGCTGCCGGTCCTGCAGCGGGGCCTCAGCGCCTACTTCGGGCAGGCGGGCGTGAACTGGATGTCCGTGCACACGGGCATCGACTTCCCCGTCTCCTACGGCACCACGGTCATGTCCGCGACCGACGGCGTCGTCTCCACGAAGTGGAACAGCGCCTACGGCAACATGATGATCGTGACGGCGAAGGACGGCACGGAGACCTGGTACTGTCACCTCTCCAGCTACCGCGTCCTCGCCGGTACGGCCGTCAAGGCCGGCCAGCCGATCGCCTACTCCGGCAACTCGGGCAACTCCACGGGTCCGCACCTGCACTTCGAGGTACGGCCCGCGGGCGGGGCGGCCATAGACCCGCTGCCGTGGCTGCGCAGCCACGGCCTGGACCCGACGACCTGAGCCCTCGACGAAGTGAGCCCCGCCGATCAGGCGGGGCTCACTCGTCTGCCTACAGCTTCTCCACCGGCGCGTACCGCAGCAGCAGTCGCTTCGGCTTGCCGTCACCGAAGTCGATCGTGGCCTGGGCCTTGTCGTCCACGCCGGCCACCGCGACGACCGTGCCGAGCCCGAACTGGTCGTGGATGACCCGGTCGCCGACGGCCAGGGCGACCACCGGCTTGTCAGAGGCCCGCCGCGTGGCGAACCCGGACGCGCCCGCCGCCGACGAGCGGGAGCGGGACGAGGAGAGCGAGGCCGCGATCCCGGACGTGGGACCGGAGGACTTGGGCGCGGGCGCTCCCGTCCGCTTCCACTCGACGTGGGCCGGCGGGATCTCCTCCAGGAAGCGGGAGGGCGGGTTGTACGACGGCTGGCCCCAGGCGCTGCGCAGCGCCGACCGCGTGAGATAGAGCCGCTCCCGCGCGCGCGTGATGCCGACGTACGCCAGGCGCCGCTCCTCCTCCAGCTCCTTGGCCTGGCCGAGGGCGCGCATGTGCGGGAAGACGCCGTCCTCCATGCCGGTGAGGAAGACGACCGGGAACTCCAGGCCCTTGGCGGTGTGCAGGGTCATCAGGGTGATGACGCCGGAGCCTTCCTCGTCCTCGTCGGGGATCTGGTCGGAGTCGGCGACCAGCGCGACCTGCTCCAGGAAGTCGGACAGCGCCACCGACTCGCCCTCACCGCGCTCCTGCTCGAACTCCAGGGCCACGGCGGCGAGTTCCTGGAGGTTCTCGATCCGGGTCTCGTCCTGCGGGTCGGTGGAGGCCTGCAACTCGGCCAGGTAGCCGGTCCGTTCGAGGACGGCCTCCAGGACGGTCGCCGGTCCGGCGCCGGACTCCACGATGGTCCGCAGGTCCTCCATCAGCGTGTTGAACCGCTTGACGGCGTTGGTGGAGCGCGCGGCCATGCCGTACGCCTCGTCCACCCGCTTCAGGGCCTGCGGGAAGCTGATCTTCTCGCGCTGGGAGAGGGCGTCGATCATCGCCTCGGCGCGCTCGCCGATGCCCCGCTTGGGGACGTTGAGGATGCGGCGCAGCGGCACCGAGTCCTCGGGGTTGGCGAGGACGCGCAGGTAGGCCAGGACGTCCCGGACCTCCTTGCGCTCGTAGAAGCGGACGCCGCCGACGACCTTGTAGGGCAGGCCGACGCGGATGAAGACCTCTTCGAAGACACGGGACTGCGCGTTGGTGCGGTAGAAGACGGCGACATCGCCGGCCTTGGCCTCGCCCGCGTCCGTGAGGCGGTCTATCTCGTCGGCGACGAACTGGGCCTCGTCGTGCTCGGTGTCGGCGACGTAGCCGATGATGCCCGCGCCCTGGCCGGCGTTGGTCCACAGGTTCTTCGGGCGGCGGGACTCGTTGCGCTCGATGACCGCGTTGGCGGCGGACAGGATGGTCTGCGTGGAGCGGTAGTTCTGCTCCAGCAGGATCGTCGTCGCGTTCGGGTAGTCCTCCTCGAACTGGAGGATGTTGCGGATGGTCGCGCCCCGGAAGGCGTAGATCGACTGGTCCGCGTCACCCACGACGCAGAGTTCGGCGGGCGGGAGGTCGTACTCGTTCGGCGGGACGTCGGCGTCCTCGGAGGCGCGCTCGCCCGTGCCGACCAGTTCGCGTACCAGGGCGTACTGGGCGTGGTTGGTGTCCTGGTACTCGTCGACCAGGACGTGCCGGAAGCGGCGGCGGTAGTGCTCGGCGACGTCCGGGAAGGCGCGCAGCAGGTTGACCGTCGTCATGATCAGGTCGTCGAAGTCGAGGGCGTTGGCCTCGCGCAGGCGCGACTGGTAGAGCGCGTAGGCCTGGGCGAGGGTCTTCTCGAAGCCGTCGGTGGCCTGGGCGGCGAAGTCCTCCTCGTCGATCAGCTCGTTCTTCAGGTTGCTGATCTTGGCGCTGAAGGACTTGGGCGGGAAGCGCTTGGGGTCGAGGTCCAGGTCGCGGCAGACCAGGGCCATCAGGCGCTTGCTGTCGGCGGCGTCGTAGATCGAGAAGGACGAGGTGAAGCCGAGCTTCTTCGACTCGCGGCGCAGGATCCGCACGCACGCGCTGTGGAAGGTCATGACCCACATCGCGTTGGCGCGCGGGCCGACGAGCTGCTCGACGCGCTCCTTCATCTCGCCCGCGGCCTTGTTGGTGAAGGTGATCGCGAGGATCTGGCCCGGGTGCACGTGCCGCTCGGCGAGCAGGTGGGCGATGCGGTGGGTGAGCACGCGGGTCTTGCCGGAGCCGGCGCCGGCGACGATGAGCAGGGGGGAGCCGGCGTGGACGACCGCGGCGCGCTGGTTCTCGTTCAGCCCCTCCAGCAGGGCCGCGGCGTCGATCGCGGGGCGCGGGGCGCCGTCGCGGTAGTACGCGTCCCGGTCCGGCGGCACGTCGAACTTCCCGCCGAACAGATCGTCCGGAAGCGGCTCCGGAGCGTGATCGTCCTCGGGCGGCGGCGGGGGTTCCTCCTCGTGCCCGCGAGGGGTCTGGAGGTCCGCCAGGAAGCTGTCGTCAAAGAGGCTGCTCATCGCTCTCCGAGTCTAGGGCGCCGCACCGACAACCGGTCGCCGCCTCGGGAACATGGCCGGTTCGACGGAGGGTTGATCTTCGCCGCCCGGAGAGCCGACGGTCCCTCACGCAGCGGAATCACGCCGTGACACGGGAGCGTTCCCACGACAAGGTCACGAAAATGTATCGGACATATAGTGCACCAACCTTCACACGCGTCACACGAGTTGGCTAGGTTGCCGTCGGGCCGCACGCCCCCTTCCGGCGAACGTCGCCGAGTCGCGCGGCCTCCGCCGAGTCCGGCGCGTCGCTGCACGGCGCCCGGAGCCGGGGACCCACCGATCCCTGGGGTGAATCGGCCCACGTCCCGCCCGGGACGAGAGCCGTAGGGCACGCCTTCCGAACCATCCGCCCGAACCCGACAGCTAACCCGGTAGGCGGCACATGGAAGGAGTCGCCTCCCTTGGCGTCGCACCGCAAGCCGCGCCCCGCGGGCACACTCGGAGCCGGATTCCGCACCCCTGTCCTCGCCACCGCCGCCCTCACCTCCGTGGCCGTACTGTCCCAGACGGCCGAGGCCACCCCGTCCGCCGACGGGAAGCCGAGCCTGGAAGAGGTCGAGAAGAAGGTCGACGACCTCTACCGCCAGGCCGAGTCGGCGACCGAGAAGTACAACGCCGCCAAGGAGCGGGCCGGCAAGCAGCGCACGCGCGTCGACAGCCTGCGCGACGACGTCGCCCGGCGCACCGAACGGCTGAACAAGGCCCGCGAGGAGCTGGGCTCGTTCGCCGCCGCCCAGTACCGGACCGGGGCCGCCACGCCCCAGACCGCCACCTTCCTGCTCGCGAACGACCCGCAGGACTACTTCGACCAGAGCCAGCTGATGGACCGGCTGACCTCGCGGCAGAAGAGCGCGGTCGACGACTACATCACCGAGCAGTCCGCGACCATGAAGAAGCGGCAGGAGGCGGCCAAGAGTCTCCAGACGCTGTCCGAGTCGCAGCGCGAACTGCAGACCGCCAAGACCACCGTCCAGACGAAGCTCGCCACCGCGCGCGAGCTGCTGTCCAAGCTGACGGCCGAGGAGAAGGCGCGGCTGGCGGCGATCGAGCAGCGCAAGCAGCAGGAGGCCGCGCGCAAGGCGGCGGAGCTGGCGAAGCAGCAGGCGGCCGAGGAACGGGCACGGGCGGCGGCACAGGCGCAGCAGGACAGCGGTTCGTCGACGTCGAGCGGTTCGTCCACCTCCGGCACCTCCGGCAGCTCGGGGGGTTCGTCCACGTCCGGTGGTTCGTCGAGCGGTGGCTCGACGTCCTCCGGGACGTACGCCACCAAGGCGGAGAAGGCGCTCGCCTTCGCGCGGGCGCAGATCGGGAAGCCGTACGTGTGGGGCGCCACCGGCCCCGACTCCTACGACTGCTCCGGCCTCACCCAGGCCGCCTGGAAGGCCGCCGGCGTCAGCCTCCCGCGCACCACCTACGACCAGGTCGACGCGGGCACCACGGTCTCCCTCGCCGACGCGCAGCCCGGCGACCTGATCTTCTTCTACGACGATGTCAGCCACGTCGGCATCTACATAGGCAACGGCATGATGATCCACGCCCCCAAGCCCGGCGCGTACGTCCGCGAGGAGTCGATCTATTACGCCGGCGCATCGATCATCCACAGCGTGGTACGACCCGCCTGATCCGCCCCCTCTTCGTACCCCACTTCGTACCTCACGCGTTTTCGAGCCCCACGCGCGCGTGCCCTCCCGATGGGCCACGCGCGCGTGGGGCACGATCGGGCGCATGCCTGGCATCTCGGCTCTGCGTGCGTGGTGGACGGGGCGTCCGTCGGCGGCGGGGGCCGCCGTGATGGCGACCGGCATCGTGTCGATCGGCCTGCATCTGACGGGCGCCGAGACGCTGTCCCGGATCGCCCTGGGCCTGGCCTGCGCCGGCTGGGTGGCGCTGGGCGCCGACTTCGTCGTACGGCTGGTGGGACAGCGGCGGCGGTGGGTGGCCGAGGCACGCAGCCCGGGCGCGCTGACCGCCGTCGCCGCCACGACCGTGCTCGGCACCCGGATCTCGCTGCTCGGCGGGCAGACCCTGGCCGAGGCGCTGCTGGCGCTGGCGGCGCTGCTCTGGCCGGGGCTGCTGCTCCTCGTCGTACGGCACTGGGAGCGGCGCATGCCGGGAACGGTGTTCCTGTGCTGTGTGGCCACACAGGGGCTCGCGGTGCTGGCGGCCACGCTGGCCGCGGCGGAGACGACGGCGTGGCTCGCGCACGCCGCGCTGGTGCTGTTCTGGCTGGGCCTGGTGCTCTACGGCCTCGCCCTGGCGCACTTCGACCGGCGGCAGGTCGTCGAGGGGGCCGGTGACCACTGGATCGCGGGCGGGACGCTGTCGATCTCGGCGCTGGCCGGGGCGAAGCTGCTCTCCGCCGACAGCGCGCGGCTGTACCTGTGGAACGACGACGACCGCGGCGTCCTGCGCGACGTCACCGTCGCACTGCTCGTGCTGGACCTCGCCTGGTACGTCGTGCTGCTGGCGGCCGAGCTGGCGCGGCCGCGGCCGGGCTACGACGTGCGGCGGTGGGCGACGGTGTTCCCGATGGGGACGACGGCGGCGGCGATGCTGTCGGTCGCGGTCGCCCTGGACGTCGACTGGCTGCAGGGGCCGGGGCGGGTGCTGGTGTGGGTGTCGGTGGCCGCGTGGCTCGCGGCGGCGGCCGGCGCGGTGCTCGCGGCCCGCGCCGGAACCGGAACCAGCACGGGCGGGGGCGGGGACGGGACGACGCCGGGCATCACGTCCACAGCACGGCGATGAAGATGTTCGCCGTGGTCAGCCCGCCGACCAGGCCGAACAGGCTCTTGTCGACCTTCTCGTCGTCGCGCTTCACGTAGACCAGCCCGAGGATCACGATCAGCAGGGCCAGCTTCACACCGATCTTGACGGTGTTGACGTGGTGGTCCTCGGCCTGGTTGAGGCCGACCAGGGCCACGCCGGTGACCAGCATGGTGAACGCGCCGTGCAGCATCCCGGGGACGAAGCGGGCCGTGCCCTGGCCCATCGCCTTCATCTGGGTGAGGAAACCGCCGAGCAGCGCGGCGATGCCGATGATGTGCAGGCCGACGAGGAGATGGATGAGTACGTCCATGGGTCCGGAGCCTAATCAGAGGCATGGGGCCGCCTGTCGGCGGGCCCGGCGGAGCCGCCGTGGATCTTGCATATATGCGCTCCATAGCACCGCAGGCCTCCCTCATGCCCCCGCATTGCGCGCATCGGTCACCACGCTGCGTGAAGGTGACGACTCTGCCTCCGCAATCCGGTCACATACGGTCACGCGGCGGCCTGTCGAAGCCAGTTCCGTACACGCGTTACCAAGCCGTCACAGTCGGGCCTAGCGTCCTCCCCCAGGTGACCGGCTCCCCACCGCCGCCCGGGCCAGGGGCGGTCGTCGGCCACCACCGCCGAGGAAGGTCCGGCGGCGGCCCGTTCCCCCCGTGCGGGCCGCCGCCGGACGTACCCACCGCTCGGTCGTACGCGTCCTCGGCCGTACGAGTCCCAGGAAGGACGTGACGTCCAGGTGGCAGCCCACCGCAAGTCCCGACCGCGCCCGCTCGGCGGCAACACGGCCCGGACGGCCGCCACACTCGCCCTGGCGGGCGCGGCCACCGCCACGGTGTTCGACGGGACGGGACACGCCCAGCCGGAGCTGACCCCGGCGCAGGTGAAGGCCAAGGTGGACAAGCTGTACCAGGAGGCGGAGGCCGCCACGGAGAAGTACAACGGGGCGAAGGAGAAGGCGGACGCGGGCCGGCGCCGGCTGAACGCGCTGCGGGACGAGACCGCGCGCAAGCAGGTCAAGCTCAACGCGGCCCGGGAGGCGCTGGGTTCGTTCGCTGCGGCACAGTACCGCGACGGCGGGTTCGCCCCCGCCTGGCAGCTCGCGCTCTCCAGCGACCCCGACGCGTACCTGGACGGCGCCGCGTTCGCGGAGCGGGCCGGTGAGCGGCAGGCCGGGGCGGTGGCCCGGGTGCGCGAACAGCTGCGGGAGATCGAGCAGTTGCGCGGCGCCGCCCGCGTCGAGCTGACGTCGCTGCGGTCGCGGCAGGCGGAGCTGAAGCGGCAGAAGACGGCCGTCACCGAGAAGCTCACGGAGGCGCGCAGGCTGCTCGACCGGCTCACCCCGCGGGAACGGACCGAGGTCATCGGCGGCGCCACCGGCACCGCGCCGAGCCACACCTCGCGCTCGGCCTCGGACACCCGGGCACCCCTGGAGCAGGCAGGTACCGCCCCGGCGGCCGGCTCCCGGGCCGCGGCGGCCGTCGCCTACGCCTACCAGAAGCTCGGCAGCCCCTACGTGTGGGGCGCGACCGGCCCGAACGCCTTCGACTGCTCGGGCCTGGTCCAGGCCGCCTACCGCTCCGCCGGCGTCTCCCTGCCCCGCACCACCTACGCCCAGATCAACGCGGGCCGGCGCATCTCCCGCTCCGAACTCCAGCCCGGCGACCTGGTGTTCTTCTACTCCGGCATCAGCCACGTGGGCATCTACATCGGCAACGGCCAGATGATCCACGCCCCGAACCCGTCGGCGCCGGTGCGCGTGGCCCCGATCGACGAGATGCCGTTCGCGGGGGCGACCCGGGTGGCGTGAGCGTGCCCCCGGGCGGGTCAGACCAGGCGGCGGGCCGTCGCCCAGCGGGTCAGTTCGTGGCGGTTGGACAGCTGGAGCTTGCGCAGGACCGCCGAGACATGGGACTCGACCGTCTTCACCGAGATGAACAGCTGCTTCGCGATCTCCTTGTAGGCGTAGCCCCGGGCGATCAGGCGCAGCACCTCGCGTTCGCGCTGGGTGAGCCGGTCCAGGTCCTCGTCGACCGGCGGGGCGTCGGTGGAGGCGAAGGCGTCCAGGACGAACCCGGCCAGGCGCGGGGAGAAGACGGCGTCGCCCTCCTGGACCCGGAAGATCGAGTCGATCAGGTCGGTGCCGGTGATGGTCTTGGTGACATAACCGCGGGCGCCGCCCCGGATCACCCCGATGACGTCCTCCGCCGCGTCCGACACGGACAGCGCGAGGAACCGCACGGGCTGCTCGGCGTCCGCCATCAGCGCCGCGCACCGGCGCAGGACCTCCACTCCGCCGCCGCCGGGCAGATGGACGTCGAGGAGGACCACCTCGGGCCGGGTCGCGGTGATCACCGTGACCGCCTGGTCGACGTCGGCGGCCTCGCCGACCACCTCGACGCCGGTCTGGGCGGTCTGCCCGATCTCGGCCTGAACGCCGGTGCGGAACATGCGGTGGTCGTCGACGAGCACCACCCGTACATGCCGCCCGCCCGGGCCGCCGCCGGTGCCGCTTCCGGACCCGGCCGCCCCTGCCGCCCCCGCCGTGCCGTTCGCCTCGGTCGCGTCGCTCATGACGTCTTCTCCGCCCTCTCCATCTCCAGCTCGACCTCCGTGCCGCCGCCCGGCACCGACCGCAGCCGGGCCGTGCCGCCGTTGCGTTCCATGCGGCCGATGATCGATTCTCTGACGCCCATGCGGTCGGCGGGTATCGAGTCGAGGTCGAAGCCGGGGCCGCGGTCGCGGACGGACACGAAGACCGTCCTTCCCTCGACCTCGGCGTAGACCTGTACGGCACCGCCCTCGCCACCGTACTTGGCGGCGTTCACCATCGCCTCGCGCGCGGCCTGCATCTGCGCACCCGTCCTCTCGTCGAGCGGGCAGTCGCCGACCACGACGACCTCGATGGGCACGCCGTGCTTGTCCTCGACCTCGGCCGCGCTGCGCCTGACCGCCTCCGCGACCGTGTCCGGCTCGTCCGCCTCCTCCTTGCCGGTGCCCTCGGGGTTGTACAGCCAGGTCCGCAGGTCGCGTTCCTGGGCGCGGGCCAGGCGGCGCACCTCGCCCGCGTTGTCCGCGTTGCGCTGGATCAGGGTGAGGGTGTGCAGCACGGAGTCGTGGACGTGGGCGGCGACCTCGGCACGCTCCTGGGCGCGGATGCGCATCAGGCGTTCCTCGGACAGGTCCTGGGTCATGCGGACGAGGTAGGGGCCGGCGAGCAGCGTGATGCCGACGAGGACGACGAGCGCCGCCTGCAGGACCGCGCCGAGGTGGGCGGCCGATCCCTGCATGACGAAGATGCCGGAGACACCGGCGGTGACCAGCAGGACTCCGGCGCCCGCGCGCAGCAGGGTGAGGGTGCGGCGGCGGCTGCCGACCTCGACCCAGCGGGCCCGCCGGGCGTTGTCCGCCTGCCGCCAGACCAGGGCGACACCGGCCGCGACCAGGACGGCGGGCAGGAGGTAGGCCTTCGCCCCGTTGGTCAGATTGACGCTGCCCACGAAGACCATGGACACGATGACCATGAGCAGCAGGGCGACGATCTGCCCCTTGTCCGGTCTGCGGGCCACCAGCCTGCGGCGGCCGTCCGGCGAGGTCTCGGTGCCGACCAGCGCCGGCGGCTTGTGGTCGCCGACGCCGCCGACGCCGAGGGGCACGAAGAACCAGAACGCCGCGTACAGCAGCGCGCCGAGCCCGTTGGCCATGAACAGGCCGACGAAGGCGAGCCGCACCCACACCACAGGCAGCCCGAGGTGCCCGGCGAGGCCCCGCGCCACTCCGCCGAGCCAGCGGCCGTCACCGCTGCGGTAGAGCTTGCGCGGCGGCCGCGGGTCGTCGAGTGGCAGTGCTGCGGCTTCCGGCATGCCATCGATGGTCACATGCCCGCGGGGGCGGGGCATCAGGGTCGGGCCCCTAGACTCCCCTGATCTTCGCGCCCGTCCCCCCGACCCTCGGACGGGCTGTCCGGAAACCGCCCCCTCGCCCGGGATCGAACACCTCCCCGGCTCGTCTCGGGGCCGATATCAGGGTTCGCCCAGGGTCGTCCCGACTGCCACCACGGCTGCCGGGCCGTCACCATGGACGCATGACGGATCACGAGCACGCCGCGACGGGTCCGGGACCCGGCTCCGGCCCGCGCCCGGCCCCGGGCACCGGACCGACGGATGCCGGGCCCGCCGCGACAGCCGAGGCACCGCCCCGCTTCCGGCGCGACCGCCGGCACAAGATGATCGGCGGTGTGTGCGCCGGGCTGGGGCGGCACACCGACATGGACCCGGTGATCTACCGGATCACCCTGGCCGTGCTGGCCGCGACCGGCGGCATCGGCCTGATCTTCTACGGCTTCGCCTGGCTCCTCGTGCCGTACGAGGACGAGGAGGAGAACGAGGTCCGCAAGCTGCTGACCGGCCGGGTCGACGGACAGGCCCTGGCCGCCGTGCTGTTCGCGCTGGTCGGCTGCGGGGTCATCCTGACCACCCTGCGCAACGCGGGGGTGCTGACCTTCGCCATGGTGCTCTCCCTGCTGCTGGCCGGCGCCGGGTACTGGTCCAGACGCCGGGGCGCCCCCGACCCCGACCCGCTGGCCGCGCAGGCCGCCGCCGACGCCCCGCCGGAGACCCGGGCACCCCCGGTCGCCATCACCTACCCCTCCTGGTGGCGGGACCCGATCGTCAAGGACGGCACCCACGTCGGCGGCACCGGATATCTCTGGGGCCCCGGCGAGGCCCGTGGCAACGACCTCACCTCGGCCCTGGACGTCGGCATCGCCACCCCCTGGACCCACGACGGCTCCCGGCGCACCCCGCGCACCGACTCCCCGAGACCGCGCGGCCCGCGCTGGATCGGCGGCTGGGTGTTCCTGCTCGCCCTGCTGGCGGGCGGCCTCGGCACCGGCCTGACCTGGGACACGCATCCGCTGGGCACCAGCCTGCAGACCGGTCTGGCCTGCGCGCTCGCGGTGTTCGGCCTGGGCATCGCGCTCAGCGCCTTTCTCGGGCGCACCGGCGCCGGCTCGGTGTTCCTCGCCCTCGTCACGGCCGCGTTGCTCGCCGGCGCCACGGCCCTGCCCAAGGACATCACGACGCACTGGAAGGAGACGTCCTGGAAGCCCGCCGCCACCGCGGACGTCCGCTCCGCCTACGACCTCGGCACCGGCGTCGGCACCCTGGACCTGACCCGGGTGCACCCGGCAAGGGGGCAGACGGTGGGCACGCAGGCAGCCGTGGGCGCGGGCCGGCTGAAGGTGATCGTGCCGGCGGACGCGACGGTGCGGATGAGCATCGACGTGGGTGTGGGTGACATCCGGTTGCCCGGTGACAACAGAAAGGACGTGGACGTGCAGCCGGGCAGGCACAAGGACGTGACCCTCGCGCCGGCCAAGGGCGGCAAGAACGCGGGCACGCTCAAGATCGCGCTCGAGGTGGGCGTCGGACGGGTGGAGGTCAGCCGTGCTGCGTCATGAGTTCCAGCCCGGGAAGCTGGTCGCCGGTCTCTTCCTGACCGCCGCCGGCGCGCTGTACGCCGGGGACGCACGGGGCCTGTGGGAGACGCCGTGGTTCGTGGTGATACCGCTGGCCGTGGGCGGCCTGTGCCTGGCCGGCCTCACGGCCGCGGTGGCCCAGGGCGTACGCAGACGGCGCCGCCCGGAGGAAGGTCAGCCGTAGGCGTCAGCCGTAGACCCCCGGCTGTAGGCCGTCAGCTGTAGGAGCCCAGCCCCCGCCGCCGACGGCGTGCGCGCAGGGACGCGTCGAGGGAGAGATAGGGGGTTCCGGCGAGGACGAGGGGCAGCCAGGCCATCAGGTAGGCGAGGTCGTTGCCGTAGTAGTAGGGCGTGGTGGCCCAGCTGACGGTGAGCCACAGGCTGAGCGAGATCAGCGCGCCGCCGAGGGCGGCCAGCCGGCCGAACAGCCCGACGAGGATGCCGATGCCGACGGCCAGCTCGCCGAGGGCGATGGCGTAACCGAAGCCGACCGGGTTCTTCAGGGCCAGGTCGATCAGGGCCGGGACGGCGGACGAGTCGCGGGCCGCGCGCATCGTGTCGCCGATCGAGCCGGCGCCGCCGGACTTCATGAAGGCGCTGTCGGTGAGCTTGTCCAGGCCGGCGTAGACGAAGGTGACGCCGAGGAAGACGCGAAGCGGAAGGAGCGCGTACCGGGTGGCGGTGTCCCGCCAGTCGCGGGTGGTGTTCAGTTGGGTTGCGTGCGTGTCCGTTCGCATACCGTGAGTCATCGTCGCTAGCCACCTTTCGCTTCGTGCCGGGACCCCTTGGTGGGGATACGTATGACACGGCGGAACGGTTCAATCCTGCACCGGATGTTTTTCCGGATTCCGGCTCACCGTTCGAGGGGCAGATGTACGAGGGACGAACGCTCGGCGGGTCGGGGTCTCACCCCGTGCCGGTTCGGGGTTCTCAGTCCGTGACGTCGACCGGGTACCGGTTGGTGGCCACGCCGGCCGCCGTGACCACCTGGACCTCCACCGGCCCGGGTTCCACCTCGGCCGGGACCGGGACGGTCAGGACGGTGTCGGTGGGGTTGCGGAAGCCTCCGGTCACGGGGACGAGCGGGACGTGGACGTCGACCGTGCCGATGCGGACGACCATGCGGGCCAGCCGATCGGCGTCCTGCGCGCCGGGCGGGACGAAGCCGGTGCCGCGGATCTCGATGTCGTCGCCGGTGCGGATCGGCCCGTCCAGGTCGCCGGGCTCGCGGGCGCGGACCACGGAGAGGATCACCGGGCGGCAGCCCTCGGCGTACTTGCCGGCCAGGTAGGTCGCGGCCGAGATCAGCACCACGACCGCGAGCCCCCAGGGCAGGTCGGGCAGCTGGTCGGGGCGGCGGGCCAGCCGTACGGCGGCGAACAGCAGGGCGACGGCGCTGATGACGACGTACTGGATGTCGGCGAAGGCGCCCCGGCCGGAGTCGTCGGTCAGCAGGTCGGCGGCGCGCGGCCGGTGGGCCGGCACCTTCTGCAGCCGCTGCCCGGCGAGCCGCAGCCCCACCACCCGGCGGACCAGGACGGCGATGCCGCACACCACGGCGAGCACGGTCACCACGCCCGCCCCGCGCGCGAGGCCGAGGCCGGAGAGCAGCGCGTCGCGCTCGGCGGGATCGGAGGCGGCGGCCAGACGGCCGGCCAGCAGCAGGATCGCGTAGCCGACGAACAGCACCCAGCACGCGGCGACCGTACGGGAGGTGGACATCCGGTTGTCCTCACCGATCACCGGGGCCAGCGCCCCGCCGCGCGCCCGGTGGAACCAGGACGCGGCGGTCAGCGCGCCCGCGACGACGAGCGCGGCGAGCAGCCCGGCCGTGCGCGCGCTGCTCCAGCCCGCGCCGATCGCGGTGAGCGCCTCGGCCAGCAGCAGCACGACGACCGCGCCCCACACCGTGCACACCGTCCACCGCCACAGCCCCGCCAGCCACGCCTCGCCCTCGGCGCGGCCCCGCTCGGCGACCGCCTGCGCCCGTTGCGTCAGCTCGGCGGAGACCCACTGCCGGGACGCCGAGGCCGAGTGGGCCACGGCCGCGGGCAGGCCCTGCCCGGCCGCGAACTCGTCGCGCCGGCGCAGGAACGCGGCGACGGCCCGCCGGTGTCCCTCGCGGGCTCCCCGCGGGCAGTCCCCGCAGGTGCAGCCGCCCCCGTGGGCCTCCTCGGCATCCGTCGCCGCGCCCTGTCTCGCCTCCTGCACCGCCACGCCGACGCCCGCCTTCCCCATGACCCGAGATTCGAGATTCGAGATTCGAGATTCGACCGAATGCATCCACACGGTCACTCACCGTGCGCACCGGCCCCGCAACTCCCCCTGTGTTGACAGCGAATTGTGCCCTACGCCGGCCCACCGCGGTCGGCCGGTCCGGGGCGTGGCGGGTGAAGCGCGCGCCCCCCGTGTTGACCCGGCTGCGAGAATCTCCGTATGGCCGAGATCATCCAGCGGGACGGGACCTGGGCCTTCGACGGCGGCACGATCCGGATCACCCCCGGACTGCACCGTTCCGTCCCGCTGTTCCGGCAGACGTACGGGGAGGTCACCGTCCCACTGGAAGCGGTTTCCGGCGTCGTCTACGAACCCGAGCGCAAGCGCGGCCGGCTGCGGTTGCGGCTGCGCGAGGGCGCCGACCCGCTGTTGCAGGCCACCGGCGGGCGGCTGCCGGACGCGGCCGATCCCTACCGGCTGACCGTGGCCGCGGACCGCGGCGGGGTGGCCGAGTACGTCGCCGAGGAGATCCGGCACGCGCTGCTGCTCGACGAGGTCCCCAAGGAGCCCACCGCGGCCTACCTGCTGCCGGGACCGCCGGTGCCGGTCTCGGTGCGGACCTCCGACGGCACGGTCTCCTTCGACGGCACCCAGGTGCGGATCGACTGGGCCGACACCTCCGACCGGGTCAAGCGAGCCACCGGCCCGCGGATCATCGGCCTCGCCGACCTGGTGCAGGTCGAGTGGCTGCCCAACTCCGGGTACGAGGACGGGTTCCTGCGGTTCGTGACCCGGGAGACGGTGTTCTCCAAGCTGCCGCCCGAGCGCGACCCCTACACCCTGGACCTGTGGGGCAACGTGCGCCGCGATCTGCTCACCGCGCTGGTCGCGGCGGCCGTCACCGCCCGGCTGCCGCATCCCTCCACCCGCGCGGCCCGGGTCCTCGACGGCCGGGACCGGCCCCCGGTCGCCGCCGTGCCCGCGCAGGCCGCCCACCACTGCGACCATCACGACGTGCTGCTGCGCCGCCTGCGGGAGCTGGGCGAGCTGCACCGCGACGGGGTGCTCACGGACGAGGAGTTCGCGCGGACCAAGGCAGCGGTGCTCAAGGGGTTCGGCTGAGCAAAGGGTCGGGCCAGGAATCCGGCCGAGCAACGGGTTCAGCTGAGCAGATCCGGTTCGCTGCGGCTGATGTCCTGCCACAGGGGCTGGTAGTTGATCCACGCCACCAGGTCGCCGCCGAGCTGTTCGCGGGTGGCGACGGCCTGCTTGTGGTCGATGAGGACCGGGCGGCCGGCCGCCTTGGCCAGCAGCTGCACCTGGCAGGACCGTTCCAGGGACAGGAACCACCAGGCCGCCGCGTCCACCGAGTCCCCGACGGTGAGCAGCCCGTGGTTGCGCAGCACGAGCGCCTTGCGGGAGCCGAGCGCTGACGCGATACGGCGGCCCTCCTCGGCGTCGACGGTGACGCCGGTGTAGGCGTCGTACAGGGCGAGGTCCTCGTAGAAGGCGCAGCTCTCCTGGGTGATGGGGTCGACCAGGTCGCCGAGCGCGGCGACGGCGCGGCCGTGCACGGAGTGGCAGTGGGCGACGGCGACGACGTCCGGGCGGGCCGCGTGGACCTGGGCGTGCACGGTGAAGGCGGCCTGGTTGACGTGGTAGCCGCCCTCGACGACCTGCCCGTCCTGGTTGGCGAGGACCAGGTCGCTCACGGTGACGTGCTTGAACGGCATCCCGAACGGATTGACCCAGAAGCAGTCGCTGAACTCGGGGTCGCGCGCGGTGATGTGCCCGGACACCCCGTCCTCGAATCCGGCGCGCCCGAAGATCCGCAGCGCGCCCGCGAGCCGCTCCTTGCGGTGCCGGCGTTCGTCCTCGACCGATTCGTGCATCGGTGGCATGGCGAACCGCAGCTGGTCGGTGGGCAGCGGCAGGGGCGGGGTGGGCCCGTGCATAGGTCCTCCAGCGTGGGGTGTGCGTACGAGCCGGAAGTTACCGTCGGTTCGCGCAAAAGGGCAGGGCTGTTCTGTAAAGAAGCCGTACGCGGTACAAACACGACAGAGGTTGTCGGGTTTGCCGGTGAGACTGGCGTGCATGAACTGGGCAGCTTTCCGTACCGCCGAACCCGCACTCGCGCGGACCGTTGAGGAGCGCTTCGGCGCGTTCACGCACCACGTCCTCGCCACCCTCCGCAAGGACGGCTCTCCCCGCACCTCCGGCCTGGAGGTCCGCTTCACCGGCGGCGAGCTGTGGCTCGGCATGATGCCGGGCTCCCTCAAGGCCCGGGACCTGCTGCGCGACCCGCGCTTCACGCTCCAGGCGAACCCGGGCGAGGGCACCGGGATGGGCGGCGGGGACGTACGGATCGGCGGGCGGGCGTACGAGGTCGAGGGTGGCGAGGCCAGGACCGCGTACGTGAAAGAGGTGGAACCGCCGCAGCCGTTCCACCTCTTCCGCACCGAGTTGACGGAGGTCGTACGGACCTACGTCGAGGACGAGACGTACCTGGTCGCCCAGGTCTGGAGGCCCGGAGAGCCGGTGCGGACTCTCAAGCGGACCTGAGCCCCGCAAGGGGGCTCAAGGGGCCTACTCCCACTCGATGGTGCCCGGGGGCTTCGAGGTCACGTCGAGGACGACCCGGTTGACGTCCCGGACCTCGTTGGTGATCCGGGTCGAGATGCGGGCGAGGACGTCGTACGGCAGCCGCGACCAGTCGGCGGTCATGGCGTCCTCGGACGAGACCGGGCGCAGGACGATCGGGTGGCCGTAGGTGCGGCCGTCGCCCTGGACGCCGACGGAGCGGACGTCCGCGAGCAGGACCACCGGGCACTGCCAGATGTCCCGGTCCAGGCCGGCCGCGGTCAGCTCCTCGCGGGCGATCGCGTCGGCCTCGCGGAGCAGGTCCAGGCGCTCCTTGGTGACCTCGCCGACGATGCGGATGCCGAGGCCGGGGCCCGGGAAGGGCTGGCGCTGGACGATCTCCTCCGGCAGGCCCAGCTCCTGGCCGACCATGCGGACCTCGTCCTTGAACAGCTTGCGCAGCGGCTCGATCAGCTGGAACTCGAGGTCCTCGGGGAGGCCGCCGACGTTGTGGTGCGACTTGATGTTCGCGGTGCCGGTGCCGCCGCCGGACTCGACGACGTCCGGGTACAGGGTGCCCTGGACCAGGAACTCCACGGCCGGGCCCTCGTCGGCGATGATGTCGGCCTGCGCCTGCTCGAAGACGCGGATGAACTCGCGGCCGATGATCTTCCGCTTCTCCTCGGGCTCGGAGACGCCCTTGAGCGCGGTCAGGAAGCGCTCCTCGGCGTCCACGACGACCAGCTTGACGCCGGTCGCGGCCACGAAGTCCTTCTCGACCTGCTCGGTCTCGCCCTTGCGCATCAGACCGTGGTCGACGTAGACACAGGTCAGCTGGTCGCCGATGGCGCGGGCGACGAGGGCGGCGGCGACGGCGGAGTCCACGCCGCCGGACAGACCGCAGATCGCGCGCTTGTCACCGACCTGCGCGCGGATCGCGGCGACCTGCTCCTCGATCACGTTGCCCGTGGTCCAGGACGGGGTGATGCCCGCGCCGCGGTACAGGAAGTGCTCCAGCACCTGCTGGCCGTAGGTGGAGTGCATCACCTCGGGGTGGTGCTGGACGCCGTAGAGCTTCTTCTCGTCGTTCTCGAAGGCGGCGACCGGTACGACGTCCGTGGACGCGGTGACGGTGAAGCCCTCGGGGGCGGCGGAGCAGGCGTCGCCGTGCGACATCCACACGTGCTGCTCGGCCGGGGTGCCCTCGAAGAGAGTGGAGGACGTGCGGGAGACGTGCAGGTCGGTACGGCCGTACTCGCGGGCGCCGGTGTTGTCGACGGTGCCGCCGAGGGTCTGCGCCATCAGCTGGAAGCCGTAGCACATGCCGAAGACGGGAACGCCGGCCTCGAAGAGCGCGCGGTCGAGGCGGGGGGCGCCTTCCTCGTAGACCGAGGAGGGGCCTCCGGAGAGGATGATCGCCGCGGGGTTCTTGGCGAGCATCTCGGCGACCGGCATGGTGCTGGGCACGATCTCGCTGTAGACCCGCGCCTCGCGGACGCGACGGGCGATGAGCTGGGCGTACTGCGCGCCGAAGTCGACGACCAGGACGGTGTCGGGAGTGGCGGCAGCGGGGTTCGCTGATGACACGGGGTGCCTTCCGGCGGTCTGGGCGGGGGTCTGTGCTTCCGATTCTAACGGGGCGGGCGTGCGTCACCTTGCGGTCCTTCGCGGTCCGTGCGCATGGCATACTGGGCCCGTGCTCACGCAGACGACCTTCCTCTTTACCTATGGCAGCCGGCCCGCCGGATGCCATGGTCGTGCTGCTTGAGCCAACGCCAAGCGACTTCCCAGGCGCCCCGGGCCGACAAGGCCCGGGGCGTCTGTCGTTGTCCGGGGTCTGTCGTTCCGGGGCCTGCATCCGTCACCTCACGAGGAGCCCCGACACCATGAGCACCGCGACCACCGCAGGGCCGGAACGGACCATCGCCGACGCCCGTGAGCGCATCGACGCGCTCGACGACCGGATCATCGGCCTCATCCAGGAACGGATGGCCGTGTCCGCCGTCGTCCAGGAGACCCGCATCGCCTCCGGCGGGCGGCGCGTGCACCTCTCCCGCGAGATGGAGATCCTCGGCCGCTACCGGGAGGCCCTGGGCAAGCCGGGTACCGCCCTCGCGATGACCCTGCTGGAGCTGTGCCGGGGTCGCATCTGAGTGCGAAAACGCCCTCACCCGTACGGCGCGTGACCGGCCCGCGCACCGCTTCGTTGAGTCGGTTGTCCGTGCCAGCCAGGGGCGGGCCCGACAGAACCACGCGTGGCTCGCTGGGGCGATGAGGCGTACGGGTCGTGCCGTACGCCGTGGGACCTCGCTCCAGGGAAGTGACCGGACGGCAGGGGACAGCAGCCCGGTCACCCAAGAGAACGGTCGGCTCCGGGGACGCCCGGGGCCGACCGGCGGAAAACTGCACACATGCACCAGTGCCGGGTCAAACGGTTGCGGATGCCCTGAGCATCCAGCACGATGCGTAGAAGCCCCCAAGTCCCCGCGCGGACACCGGCATTGTCCCGTTACATCCGTCCGCCAGGGTCAGGCCCACAGAGCAGGCGGCGCACCCCCCGGCGCCGCGCCCAGGCACCGGCGCTGCCCTGACGCCGGTGCTGACGAAAGAAGGGCCCCGCGGTCTCGAGCACCGCGGGGCCCTTTGTCACGTCCATCGCGCGGCATCCCTCGCACAACAACCACGACCCCCGTTGCGCGTGACTCAGGTCACACGGAAATCGCGTGCGGCGGCACAACCGTTCACAGCCCTCGCTGATCAAACCTGCTGCCGGATCAAGAAGACGGTAAGAGCGAGGGACCCGCGTTCGGAGGGGGACGCGGGTCCCTCGGCGCTTGAGCCGGGGTCTACTTCTTCGGCGGCACCGTCGGCATTCCCAGGAACGGCAGCCTCAGGGCGCCGAAGGCGTCCGCCGGGACGGCGGGGCTGCGCGGCTCCACCGGCTTCAGCCGCTCGTACGCCGCGCCCTGCGCCGGACGCGGATCCTCCTCGCCCTTGTTCGGCCAGAAGGACATCGCGCGCTCGGCCTGCGCGGTGATCGTCAGCGAGGGGTTCACGCCCAGGTTCGCCGTGACCGCAGCGCCGTCGACGACCGAGATGCCGGGGTGGCCGTAGAGGCGGTGGTACGGGTCGATCACTCCCGTCTCCGCCGAGTCGCCGATGGGGCAGCCGCCGAGGAAGTGCGCGGTCAGCGGGGTGCCCATCAGCTCGCCGACGTTGCTGCCCGCGAAGCCGTTGATCTCCTCGGCGAGCGCCGAGGCGGCCTCGGTGGCGGCCTTGATCTGCATGGGGTTGGGCGCGCCGTGGCCCTGCCGGGCGGTGAGCAGGCCCTTGCCGACGCCGCCGGGCTTCAGGTACGTCGTCAGCGAGTTGTCCAGGGACTGCATGACCAGGCCGATGATGGTCCGCTCCGACCAGCGCCGGTTGGACAGGGAGCGCGCGACCAGCAACGGGTGGCGGGCCGCGTTGGCCAGCCAGCCGAGGAACCGCGAGGAACCGTCGGCGTAGGGCACCTGGAGGACCGTGAGGCCGCCCATCGAGTTGGACCCCTTGCCGTAGCGGACCGGCTCGATGTGGGTGTTCTCGTCCGGGTGGACGGAGGAGGTGATGGCGACGCCCTTGGTGAAGTCGACCTTCGCCGCGCCGTGCGCCTTGCGGTAGCGGCGGTTGTCGGTCTGCGCGCCGACCAGCGCCTCGGAGTTGGTCCGGGTCAGCTGGCCGAGCCGGGCCGAGAGGTGCGGCAGCTGGCCCCCGGCCTTCATGCGGTGCAGCAGGGTCTGGGTGCCGTAGGTGCCGGCCGCGAGGACGACCCTGCGGGCAGTGAAGAGCCGCCCCTTGCCCTTCTTCTTCTGGTCCGTGGGCAGCGTGGCGACCGCGTAGCCGCCGCGCGAGTCGTCCGTGACGGACACGACCGTGGTCAGCGGGTGGACCACCGCGCCCGCCTTCTCGGCGAGGTACAGGTAGTTCTCGTTGAGGGTGTTCTTCGCGCCGTGCCGGCAGCCGGTCATGCACTCGCCGCACTCGGTGCAGGCCTTGCGGGACGGGCCGGCCCCGCCGAAGTACGGGTCGGCGACCTCCCCGCCCGGCTTCGCCTTCGCCGTCCCGTCGGCGTCCTCGCCGTCGCCGAAGAACACGCCGACCGGCGCCATGTGGAAGGTGTCGCCGACACCCATCCGCTGCGCCGCCGCCTTCAGGTGCACGTCGGAGGGGGTCATGGTGGGGTTGAGCCGTACGCCGAGCATGCGCTGGGCCTGGTCGTAGTACGGCTTCAACTCCTCCTGCCAGTCGGTGATGTCCTTCCACTGCGGGTCGTCGAAGAACGGCTTCGGCGGTACGTAGAGGGTGTTGGCGTAGTTCAGCGAGCCGCCGCCGACGCCGGCGCCCGCCAGCACCATGACGTTGCCCAGCAGATGGATGCGCTGGATGCCGTACATGCCGAGCTTCGGGGCCCAGAGGTAGTTCTTCAGGTCCCAGGAGTTCTTCGGGAGGGTTGCGCGGGTGAAGCGGCGGCCGGCCTCCAGGACGCCTACCTTGTAGCCCTTTTCGGTGAGGCGGAGGGCCGTCACTGAGCCGCCGAAGCCGGAGCCGACCACGATGACGTCGTAGTCGTAGTCATGGTCGTGGGCGTCCTGAGGCACGGGTGTCTCCTCGTCGAGTGTCGCGTGCTTGCCGTCGGTGGTGACCGGGCGGGTCACCTGAACCGGAACGCCTTCATCAGGCGGAGACTCGTGCTCATGAACCGGGCGTACGCCTCGTCGTCCATGCCCAGCGACGGCGCCATCGGCAGCAGCCGCTGCTGGGCCACCGTCTGGGCCTCGGTGTACTTGAGGATGCCCTCGGAGCCGTGGCGGCGGCCGAGGCCGGAGTCCTTCATGCCGCCCATCGGGGACTGGACGCTGCCGTAGGCGGGCGCGTAGCCCTCGTTGACGTTGACCGTGCCGGTGCGCAGCCGGGCGGCGACGTCCCGGCCGCGGCGGGCACTCGTCGTCCACACGGACGCGTTCAGGCCGTACGGCGTGGCGTTGGCGCGCTCGACGGCCTCGTCGTCGGTCTTGAAGCGGTACACGGAGACGACCGGGCCGAAGGTCTCCTCCTCGCAGACGGCCATGGAGTCCTCGACGCCGTCGAGGATGGTGGGCTCGAAGAAGTACGGGCCGATGTCGGGGCGGGCCACGCCGCCCGCGACCAGCTTCGCGCCCTTGGCGACGGCCTCCTCGACGTGCCGTTCGACGGTCTTCAGCTGGCGCTCGCCGACCAGGGAGCCCATGTCGGCGCCGTAGGCGAGGGAGTTGCCGAGCCGCATGGCCCTGGTGCGGGCGGCGAAGCGCTCCAGGAAGGCGTCGGCGATCGACTCGTGGACGTACAACCGCTCGATGGAGATGCAGAGTTGCCCGGCGGAGGAGAAACAGGCGCGGACGGCGCCCGCGGCGGCCTTCTCGATGTCGGCGTCGTCGAGCACCAGCATGGCGTTCTTGCCGCCGAGTTCGAGGGAGACGCCGACCAGGCGGGCGGCGGCGCCCTGGGCGACCTCGCGGCCGGTGCGGGTGGAGCCGGTGAAGGAGACGTAGTCGGCGTGCTTGACCAGCTCCGGGCCGACGACCGGACCCTCGCCGAGCACGACCTGGAAGACGTCGGCGGGCAGCCCCGCCTCGATGAGCAGGTCCCGCGCCCACAGGGCGGTCAGGCAGGTCTCGGTGTCCGGCTTCATCACGACCGCGTTGCCCGCGACGAAGGCGGGCAGCGCGTCGCCGACGGACAGCTCCAGGGGGTAGTTCCAGGGGGCGATCTGGCCGACGACCCCGCGCGGGTGGCGCAGCTCGGTGACCTTCGTCAGGGTCGGCACGGCACCGGTGTGCCGCTTGGGCCGCAGATAGGCGGGGGCCTTGCGGCCGTAGTGGCGGGCGGCCACCGCGACGGCCTGCACCTCCTCGTGCGCGTGCAGCCGGGCCTTGCCGGTCTCCAGCTGGATCAGGTCGAGGATCTCGGCCTGCCGTTCCAGCACCAGGTCGTGGAAGCGGAGCAGCACGGCGGCCCGCTGCCGCACCGGCGTCCTCTCCCACACCGCCTGCGCGGCGCGGGCGGCCTGAAATGCCTTGAGCACGTCCTCGGGGGTGGACTCGGGCAGGTCGGCCAGCTTCTCGCCGGTGAACGGGGTGTGGTTGGCGGTACGGCCGGAGCCGACGACGCCCTTCGTCAGCTGGGCCACCAGCTCCGGGGTGACCACGTCGGCGGCGGTGCGGACGCCTTCGGGAGCGGGGGCGAGCGGGTTGGTACCGGTGCGGTCCTGGGCCTGCGAGTCCGTCATGAGGCGCAGGGTATGACGGGGGAAGAACTTTGTGTACCCGTCGGTAACGGGGTTTCACCGTCTACTCACACACCGCCAGTGATCACTGGCAGCAATTGTGCTGATCAGGGCGTTGCCGGGTGGACGACACGGACGATCATTCGGCTCCGGGTTTTTTCGCGAGGAGCAGGGCGAGGGCGGCGAGGGGGGTGCGGCGACGGGGGTCGGGAGCGGGAGCGAGGGCCGGGGCCGGGGCTGGGGGCGGGGTGGACGGCAGGGGGCGGGGCTCCACAGCCGGCTCGGGACGCGACCGGGACCCCGACCCCGACTCCGTCCGCGGCTCCACCTCCGACTCCGGTACGGAGGTCACCCCGGCGCACGCCTCCAGCACCACCGCGACCTCCTCCGCCCCCGGCCGGGCCTCCGGCTCCGGTGCGCGCAGGCGCTCCAGCAGCGGGCCGAGCGGACCCGGGTCACCGCCCTCGACGGCGGCGGCGAGCAGCGCCCCGAGGGACCACAGGTCGGAGGCGGGGCCGGCACCGCGCCCGGACCGCCGCTCCGGGGCGACGAATCCGGCGGACGCGTCCCCGGCGTGCCCACCCCCGTCTCCGTACCCCTGCCCGTACCCCTGTCCATGTCCGTGCCCGTACCCATGTCCGCCCCCGTCCCCGATGCCGAAGTCGGTGACGACGACCCGTCCGGTGCCGGACTCGATCAGGACGTTGGCCGGCTTGATGTCCCGGTGCACGATCCCGACGGCGTGCGCAGCGCGCAGCGCGCCCAGGACGGCGAGCCCCATACGGGCGGCCTCGGCGGGCGGCAGCGGCCCGCGCCGTACGGCCTCCCGCAGCGACTCGCCCTCCACCAACTCCATGACGATCCACGGCAGCCCGCCCTCGGTGACCACGTCGAGGTACGTGACGGCGGAGGGATGACGCACCCGGGCGGCGGCGCGGGCCTCCCGGTAGAGGCGGTGGGCGATCCGGCCGCTCTCCTCGTCGTCGGCCGGATCCCCTGGCAGCAGGGGCTCCTTGACGGCGACTTCCCCCGCCCCTTCTCCAGTCCCCGCCTCGTCCCGGGCGCGCCAGACGGTGCCGGTCGGGCCGGACCCGATGCGCGCGACGAGCCGGTAGCGCCCGCCGATCAGAGGTCCGTCGGGCGGTTGTTCGCCGTCTTCACTCATGTCACATGAGTACCGCGCGTACCCCGCCCTTGTCGAAGCCGTACGGTCAGACGGCCCACCGGTGCAGGGTGAACCCCTCCCCTCCCCCGCTCCCCTCCCGCACTTCCACCGCTCCACCACCGGAGAAATGGGCCGGGACGACCAACTCCCGCTTCTCTGCGGCCCGTTGGAGCACCCTGAGCCGGGTCTTCGCCGCCTGCCCCGGGTCGAGGCAGAAGCAACTGCCGCACTCGGGGTGCAGGATCTGCACCGGGCTGTGCAGCAGGTCTCCGACGAACACGGCACGCTCGCCCCGGGATTCGAGGCGCAGGACGGAGGAGCCCGGGGTGTGACCGGGGGCGGCCTCCAGGACGAGATGCTCGTCGATCCGGTACGTGTCCTCCCACACCACCGCCTGCCCGGCCCGGTGCACCGGCGCGACGCTGTCCTCGTAGACCAGCCGGTCGTCCGGGCGGGCGCCACCCCCGTAGCCGCCCGCCGGGCCGAAGTGGTGGTCGTCGGCGGCCGGCAGCAGGTACCGGGCGCGGGGGAAGGCCGGCACCCACTCGCCTTCGGCGTCCCGGGTGTTCCAGCCGACGTGGTCGCCGTGCAGGTGGGTGTTGACGACGACGTCGACGTCCTCGGGACGGATCCCGGCCCGCTCCAGGCGGTCCAGGAAGTTCCCCTGCCGCCGGTGGAAGAGCGGGTTGCCGGGCCGCTCCCGGCCGTTGCCGACACCGGTGTCGACCAGCACCGTCCGCCCGCCGCCGCGCACCACCCAGGTCTGGAGCGCCAGCACGGCACGGCCGCCGTCGGGCTCCCGATGGTCGGGGACGAGCTGTTCCTCATGGGTGCGCCACACCTCGGGAGCGCAGTCCGGGACGAGGTCACCGGCGGGCAGGTACGGTCCCTGCCACTCCACGACGCGGAGCACCTCGACGTCGCCGATCACGAAGCTCTGTGCGTTCTCATCAGCCATACCCACGACCCTAGGAACCGGGAATGAGCATCCCAATGCTCATCCGGCTCGATCGAATACGCTGTTGTCTCATGGATGTCGTGAGCGATGCCATCTCCGCGGTCCGCGTGGGCAGCCCCTCGTCGAACCGGCTCCGAGTCGGTGGCGACTGGTGCGTCCGGCTGGCGCCGTACGAGGGGGCCGGCTTCCATGTCGTCCTCAACGGCGCCTGCCAACTCCTGCCGGACGGGGGCGGCGAGCCGGTGGCGCTGGGCGCGGGGGACGTCGTCCTGCTTTCGCACGGGGCGGGGCACGTGCTGGCGGACGCGGCGGCGGGAGCGGCCGAGGTGCGGCGGGCGGTGCCGTTCGAGGAGGTGCGGGACACGGACGTACGACTGCCCGGGCCCGGCCCCGACGCCGAGTTGCTGTGCGGCAAGTACCGTCTCGACCGCAGCCGCACCCACCCCCTGATGGCGGAGTTGCCGCAGGTGGTGCACCTGCCCCACCGGATCGGCGACCACCCCGAACTCCGTACCGCCGTGGACCTGTTGGCCCGGGAGCTGGACGAACGCCGGCCGGGCGCCTGCCTGGCCCTGCCGAGCCTGCTGGACCTGCTGCTGATCTACATGGTCCGCGCCTGGATGGACCGGGCGGAGACGGGCGCGTGGCCGGCGGTGCTGAACGACCCGGTGACCACGGCCGCGCTGCGCGCCCTGCACTCCGACCCGGCGGCCCCCTGGACGGGCGACCGCCTGGCCGCCGAGGCGGGCGTCTCCCGCGCCACCCTCGCCCGCCGCTTCACCGCCCTGGTCGGCCGCCCGCCGATGGCGTACCTCACCTGGTGGCGCCTGACCCTGGCGGCCACCCGGCTGCGCGACTCGGACGCGTCCCTGGCGACGGTGGCCCGGGAGAGCGGGTACGGCAGCCCGTACGCCCTGTCCCACGCCTTCAACCGGGAGTTCGGCGTGACACCGGGGAGGTATCGGGAGAAGCAACGGGCAGCCTGAACCCGGCTACCCGACCGCCTCCCCCTGCCTCGTTGCCCTGCCCTACGGTCGCAGCCGCGCGGTCACAGCCGTACGGTCTTCACCGAGAACTGACTCAGCGACGTGAAGTACGGCCGCAGCTCGGTCTCCCTGCGGGAAGTCGGCGCTGTCACCGCCTTGGCAGGCCGGGACCTGCGCAGCCCTCGGCGCAGCACGGACGGCCGCGGGCCGGGACCGGTGGCGGTGCCGGTCGCGGCAGGCGTCTCGTCGCCGGTGGTCAGCACGGGCCGGGGGAAGGTGAACACGTCCATGGGCTTGAGGACGTCCGTGGCCAGCTTCGCCAGTGTCACGCGAGGCTCCCCGGCGTCGGGACGGACGAAGAAGTCCCAGATGACCTCCTTGCCCTCGGCATCGGTGTGCTGGTCCGCCAGGGTCCGGCAGTCGATGAGCGCCGCGAGCGTGCCGTCGCCGGCGTCCCGCACGGGGAAGGTCAGCAGGCGCTTCTTGTCGCGCCGGTGCCGGGCCTCCACCACCGCGCCCGGGCCCAGCGCCGTACCCCACACGTCGGCCCGCAGCTCGATGGCGCGCTCGTCCACGCGGACCGCGCCCACCTCGGCGTGCACCTCGCGCAGTGCGCTGCGCACCTGCAGTCGCCCGTCATCGTTCCGGTACGGCAGCAGCAGCGCGAGCGCGTGGCCGTGCGGCCGGGGCAGCTCGACGGCGAGCAGATCCTGGGTGTCGCAGCCGTAGCCGTCGGTGCCGAGCGGCACCTCGCCGCCGGAGGGGGTGGTGAGGAAGGCGTCCCAGGTGCCGTGCGGGAGGGCCGTGTCCCAGGGGACCAGGGCCTGACCGTCGGTCGACAGCGCGAACCGGTGCTCCACGACGTCCTTGCCGCCGTCCTTGCGCAGCACCAGGTCGGCGCCGTGGGCGTCCACGGGGAGCGGGCCCACCTCGATGTGCAGATTGCCTCGGGGGTCGACGCGGGCGGTGGCGTGCCGGGGCAGCGCCTTGCGGGCGAACGCCTGCTCCAGGATGGCCTCGAACCGCTCGCGGCTGGCCGTCTCGTGGAACCGCTCGGCATTGCGGACGGCGTTCTCGGCCATCGTCCGGCGCAATCCGTCGTCCCGCACCAGCCGCAGGATCGCCTCGGCCATCGCGTCCGCGTCACCGCGCGGGACGATCAGGCCGTCCTCGCCGTCGGTGAGGATGTTGCGCGGCCCGTGGTCGGCGTCGGTGCTGACGACGGGCAGCCCGGCCGCCATCGCCTCCACGACGACGTTGCCGAACGCCTCCCGCTTGGAGGGCAGCACGAAGATCGAACCCTTGCCGAACTCGGGTGTGACGGGGGCGACCTGCCCCATCAGCAGGATGCTGTTGGAGAGCCCCAGCTCGTGGATGCGGGCCCGCAGCCGGGACTTCTCGGCCCCGTGTCCGTAGATGCGCAGCGTCCAGTCCGGAGCCTGGGCGTGGACCTGGGCGAAGGCCTCGATCAGCAGTGCGTGGTTCTTGTTGTCGGTGAGGTGACCGGCCGCTATGACGACCTTGTTGGTGCCCCGGGAACGGACCGGCGCGGCAGGCACACAGTTGGGCATGACGGCGAGCCGGTCGCGGACCGCGGGCACCTGCTCCCCGAGGGCGGTGACCTCCTCGGGGGTGAGCGCCGTCAGCGCGTCCAGGGACAGGTAGGCCGGGAAGAGCCGCTCCTTGATGTCGTTCGCGTAGATGGCGGGCATCGAGTGCTCCTGGGCCATCTTCAGGTAGGTCCCCCGGCTCTGCGCCAGCATGATCGTGTTGCGGGGGCTGGAGCTGACCACGACGTCGGCGTCCGTGGAGGCGAGGTACTCCAGCAGTCGCACCTCGGCGAGCCGGCTCACGACGGGCTTCTTCGCGCCGACGTTGGGCGGGTAGATGAGCGGGAACTTCTCGATCAGTGGATCGTCCAGGTCGCAGACCGGCGAGTGCGGCCGCAGATCGCTCAGCACCCGCACGGACACCCGCGGATCGAGGGGGAAGTACGACTCGTCGCGCACCTTGCGCAGAGCCACGATTTCCACCTGGTGCTTCTCCGCCAGCGCCCCGGCGAGATTCTGTGTGGCGCTCACCACACCCCCCATGTGGCAGAGGTCGCGAACCAGGAATGCGATCTTCACTTTTTGTTCCCATCCAGCCCCGTCCGCGCCGACCTTCGGTGCGGTTCGACAGGTCAGACTTAATAGGACAGGAAAAGGTTGTTCACTTGATCATCACAGCTACCTCACCTGCGGGAAACGGGCGCCATGGATCCGACCGGCGGCGGCCGTGCCGAATGTGCCGATCTCAGAGCTTCTTGATGTCCAGGTTGGCGATCACCGTCTTCGCGACCTCCTGGCCCCGGGCCGTGAAGTCGCCCTTGCCCGGGTAGTTGACGGTGAGTTCGTACAGGTCGCCGGCGTCGGTGCGGTAGTAGAAGATCGCGAGTTCGCGGGGACGCGGGTTCTGCGAGTCGTCGGTCGTGTAGCGGACCGTGTTCCTGGCGGCCTTTCTGCCGTGGTACGTGGCGCCGTCGTCCGGTTCCGTCTTCGCGCCCTTGGGCATGTCGAGGGTGTACTCGCCCTCGCTCTTGAACTTCTCGTCGTCGGCGTGCATCTGGGCCGCCGCGTTGCTCTGGATCTGGTGCGAGGAGTCCTGCGACTTCTTGGCGAGATGCAGGACGACCGTGATGCTGCCGCTGTAGTCCGTGTACGACACCCAGTTCTTGTCGGTGTCGTCCTTGTCCGGCCGGCCGGGCTGGTAGCTCGTGGGGACGGCGAGGGTGGCACCCAGCTGAGGGACCGGGCGCTTGGTCCAGCCGTCGGGGAGCGGGCCCGCGAACGGGTCGGCGAGGACCAGGTAGCCGGCCACCGCGGCCACGGCCACGGCCGCACCGGCGCCCAGCCAGACCCCCCGGCCCGGGCGCCAGGGGCGGTTGGCGGGCGCGGTGGCCCCTGGGTCGGCGGGCGAGCCGACGGGCACGAACTGGGTGGGCGCGGGTGCCGGGGGGTTCGCGGCCGCTTCCAGCAGGGCGCGGACCTGGTGTGCCGTCGGGCGGCGGGTGGGGTCCTTCTGGAGCAGGCCGTTGATGACCTCGGCCAGCGGGCCCGGCGCCGCGGCGGGCGGGGCTGGGGTGGCGTTGAGGACGGACTGGAGGGTGGCCGGGGTGTTGCTGCGGCGGAACGGGGAGACGCCCTCGGTGGCCGCGTAGAGCACCACGCCCAGGGACCACAGGTCGCTCGCCGGGCCGGGGCGCTGCCCCAGCACCCGCTCCGGCGCGATGTACTCGGGCGAGCCGACGAAGCCGCCGGTGTCGGTCAGGTTCGTCTCGCCCTCGATGTGGGCGATGCCGAAGTCGGTGAGGACGACCCGGTCGTGCCGGCCCAGCAGCACGTTGTCCGGCTTCACGTCCCGGTGCAGGATGCCCGCCGCGTGCGCGGTCTCCAGCGCGCCGAGCACCTCCAGACCGATCCGGGCCGCCTCCCGGGCGCCCAGCGTGCCCTCCTGGAGGGCGGCGCCCAGCGAACGGCCGTGCACCAGCTCCATCACGATCCACGGTCGGCCGTCGACCACCGCGACGTCGTACACGTCGACCACCGCGGGGTGGTCGAGCCGGGCCGCGGCGCGGGCCTCGCGGCGCATCCGCTCGAAGGCGGTGGCGCGTTCCCGCTCGGGCAGGTGGTCCGGCACCCGGGGTTCCTTGACGGCGACCTCGCGGTCCACCACCTCGTCCTTGGCCCGCCACACGGTGCCCATTCCGCCGTGTCCGAGCTTGGTGAGCAGCCGGTAGCGCCCGCCGATCAGCCGTCCGGCGCCGGGTTCCTGGGCCGTCGGCGACGCGGCCGGGGCCGCCTGGGCGGGCACGGCATGCGCATTCGCCTTCGCGTTGGCATGCGCATGGGCGTTCGCGTTGGCGTGCGCGTTCGGCGGCTGCAGAACAAAACTCGTGGTGTCCTCGGCCGGGCGGCCCGCTCCCCCGTCACTGCTCATGGTCCATCCATATCGCGCCATGACCGGGTGCAGCCACTCCGCTCACGAACCGGTCACAGAGCCGTGACCGAGAAGGAATCAACGGGGGGTGACCGTAAAGGTGTCGACGGCCACGTCGAAGTGCTCGCGTGCCTCGCGCACCTTCCCGACCGGCGCCGACACCCACACGTCGTACATCCGGCCGCCCTCCTCCCAGCACAGGTCGTAGGTGTGGCGCGGCCCCTCGGCGGCGCTGAAGCCGTTCCAGGTGAACTCCCAGAGCGCGGCGGGGTGTCCGGCGTGGGTGGTCTCGGTGACCCGGCCGTCGTGGTAACCGGGGTTGGTGTCGGCCCCGTTGGCCGCCGAGCGGTTCATCACCGCGACGGGGCCGCCCGGTTCGGGCGCGGCGACCTTGATGCCGAGGCGGAACGTCTCCCCCGGGGAGAGATAGAAGACCCGCTCGCCCTGCCGCTCGCGGGTGAAGTCCTCAGGTACGGCGAGGGAGTAGCCGGCCGGGTCCAGGGCCGTACGGTAGCCGGAGGGCGCCGTGTGGGTGTGGGAGGTCGCCGGTGCGCTGGAGGCGGTGGGGGCGCTGGGGCTCGGTGAGGTCTTGGTGGCCGACGGGGACCGTGATGCGCCGGCGCTCGTCCCGGTGCTTGTGCCGGTGCTCGTGCCGCCCGTCTGGCTGGACGCCGTACCGCCGGGGGTGCCGCCGCCGTCGCCGCCCTGGTTCAGCAGCAGGGCCGCCGCCGACACGCCCGCCCCAGCCACGGCCGCGACGAGCAGCGCGGCGACCAGCACACCGCGCGTGGACTGCCGGGCGGGCGGGGGCTGTTCGCCCGGCGGGAGCGGCTGTGTGGCCGGTGTCGCACTGGTCGGCCCCGCCGACCCAGCCGTTCCCGTCGACCCAGCCGTTCCCGTCGGCCCAGCCGTTCCCGTCGGCCCAGCCGAACCCGCCGTTCCCGCCGCTCCCGTCGGTCCTGTCGGCGGGACCACCGCACCGCGCGGCACGTCGTGCGCGGTCGGCGAGTAGGAGGCGTCGGACGTACGGCCCCCGGGGCCGCCGGTCCTCGCGGCGCGTCCGCCGCCGAGCCGGTGCGTGCGTCCCGTGCCCGAGGAGCCCGGAGTGCCCGGGGTGCCCGGCGCGGGCGGGGTCCGGCCCGTCTCCAGGTACGTCCGCAGCATCCGCTCGGCGTCCGCCGCGCCCAGCCGCCGGTCGGGGTCGCGCTCCAACAGGCCCCGTACGACCGGCAGCAGCGGTTCGGCCTGCGCGGGTGGCCGGAACTCGGCGGCGACGACGGCGTGCAGGATGCCGCCGAGCGAGTCGCGCCGGAACGGCGACTCGCCGCTGAGCACCGTGCACAGCAGCGCGCCCAGCGACCACAGGTCGGACTCCGGGCCGGTGCGCACGCCGGACATCCGCTCGGGGGCGGTGTATTCGGGCGAGCCGACGAAGGAGCCGGTCTCGGTGAGCGTGGTGGCGCCCGCGACCTGCGCGATCCCGAAGTCGGTGAGCACCACCCGGTCCGTGCCGGACTCGACCAGGACGTTCGCGGGCTTGATGTCCCGGTGCAGCACCCCGGCCTCGTGCGCGGTGCGCAGCGCGCTCAGCAGGTCGATGCCGATCCGGGCGGCCTCGGCGGCGTCGACCGGGCCACGTGTGGCGATGCGGTCGGCGAGCGAGCCGCCGTCGATCAACTCCATGACGATGTACGGCCGTTCGTCCTGCTCGACGACGTCGTGCACGACGATGATGTGCGGGTGCCGCAGCTGGGCGACCGCCCGCGCCTCGCGCAGGGTGCGCTCGCGGCGACGGCGTACGTCGTCGTCCGGGAGCGAGTCGTCCGGGGCGAGTTCCTTCACCGCCACCCGGCGGCCCAGCACCTGGTCGCTCGCCCGCCATACGACGCCCATGCCGCCGCGTCCGATGCGCGCCTCCAGGCGGTAACGGCCCGCGATCACACGGAAGTCGTCCCCCTCGGTCCCCATGGGCCCCATCATGCCGCACCGGCCGCGCCCGCTCCGGGGTGGCACTCGGCCAAGAGGGGGCGCTGATCGGCCAAGGACGAGGCGAACGGGCGCGCGCTACGCGCGTACCCCGGCGCTCGGTCCGCCCTCAGCCCACGCTCAGTCCGTACTCGGCCCACGCTCAGCCCGCGTTCGGCTGCCAGCTCTGCAGCACCCACGTGAACTGCTTGCTCGTCTTCGCCCAGTCCTCGGCGGGCGACGACATGTAGATCGCGTACTCGACGCCCTCGCGCGAGACGTACGTCTCCTCGATGGCACGCCTCGGGCCGGGCACGTAGGGCGGGACCGTAGCCTGCGCGACCCAGGTGTACTCCCACAGCGAGCCCTTGCGGTCGCGGTAGGTGTTCTCGCGCAGGGTCACGCGCTTGTAGGCGATCAGCCGCTGGAGCTGCTGCTCCAGGTCCAGTTGGTGCTGGTAGGCGCTGGCGAAGTCGGGGCTGGTGTCGACGGCGATGCGGACGAAGTGCTTGCCTCCGTCGGGCGTGTAGTCGATCTGCTTGATCTCGCCCTGGACGTCGTACACCTTGCGCTTCCAGCCCTTGGGCAGGGAGAGGCTGAAGCCCAGCGGGTCGTCGTGGCGCTCCCAGCTGTCGGGGACGGTGCCCTCCGAGCCCGAGCTCGGGCTCGGGCCCGGGGTGTGCGCGCCGGAGGACGCCGGCGCGGGACTGGCCCCGCCGCCCGTGTCCGGGTCCTGCCGCATCGACTGCCACTGCTGGAAGCCCACTGCTGCGCCCCCGCCGAGCACGGCCGCGACGGCGACGACCAGCACGAGCGTGCGCAGCCGGCGCCGGCGCCGCGGGCGGGGCCGTGCGCCCTCCGGGCCCGTACCGCCCGCCTGCCCCGCCGCGGCCGGCTCCACCGCCGTCTGCCCGGTGCCGGAACGACCGGTGCCGGAACGCCCGGCGGCGCCGGGTCCGTGACCGGCGGCCGCCGCCGTACCGGTGCCGTAGGCCGCGGTGCCCGTACCGGGGCCGTACATGGTGCCCGTGCCATTGCCCGCGCCCGTGCCGTACGCGCCGTGGGTGTCCACGCCCGAGCCCTGGGTCGGCAGGAACGCCTGGGCCGCGCTGGGCCGTCTGCCCTCCGCCGCCTCGGCGAGCATCTGCTCGGCCTCCTCGGCGCTGGGCCGCTGGGCCGGCTCCTTGCGCAGCAGGGCGGCGATGACCGGGGCGAGCGCTCCGGCGTGGCGGGGTTCCTCCGCATCCTCCTCGACGACCGCCTGCATGGTGCTCAGCGGGGAGGTGCGGCGGAACGGCGAGCGGCCCTCGACCGCCGTGTACAGCGTGGCGCCCAGCGCCCACAGGTCGGAGGAGGGGCCGGGGTCGTGGCCGCGCACCCGTTCGGGCGCGAGGTAGTCGACCGAGCCGACGACCTCGCCGGTGCGGGTGATGGTGGTGTCGCCCTCGATCTGGGCGATGCCGAAGTCGGTGAGCAGCACCCGGCCGTCCCGGCCGAGCAGCACGTTGCCGGGCTTGACGTCCCGGTGGAGCACGCCCGCGGAGTGCGCGGCGCGCAGGGCCCGCAGCACCCACTGGCCGATGCGCGCGGCCTCGTGCGGCTCGATGCGGCCGCGCTCCTTGACCGCGTCGGCCAGCGAGTTGCCCTCGACCAGCTCCATCACGATCCAGGGGCGGCCGTCGTGTTCGAGTACGTCGTGCACGGTGACGACGGCGGAGTGGTTGATCCGCGCGGCGGCGCGTGCCTCGGCCCGGGTGCGGGCGAGCAGGACGGCCTGTTCGCTCTCGGAGACGTAGAGCGCGGCGGTCAACTCCTTGACGGCGACCTTCCGGTGCAGCACCTCGTCGTGGGCGCGCCACACCCGGCCCATGCCGCCGCTGCCGATGGAGTCGGCAAGCCGGTAGCGGCCCGCTATGAGCAGGCCCTGCATCTGATTCACGTTGCCCCGCAATGCTCTTGTCAGGGTCAGACTAAGGACCGGCCTGTCCTCTGGGAACAAGCGGGGTGCCAAGGTGACAGTCCTGTGACGGTTGCCGTCGCAAGGCGGGAACGGCGACCGGAACCCGTTGTGTTCGGCCGGTATACAGGGCGCTCAACCGGTATACGGGGCGCTCAACCTGTGTAGCGGTACGTCGCCGTGGCCTGCTCGTACAGCCGGGTCACCTCGTCGCGCTCCGCCTCCGGGCCGCGGACCTGCACGATGTGGTAGCGGCCGTTCAGCAGGATCGCCAGGTTGCGGACGTACAGGTCGCGTCCCTGGGCGTCGGTCCAGGTGAACTGCCCTTCCGCCATGGTCCGTCCGCCCACCTCGATGATTCTCAGACCGGTGGCGGTGGCCCAGCTGGAGGCCCGGTACGGCTGCAGTTCGCGCTCCTTGTCCCGCTGGTAGACCATCGGGTCGGTGCCGTACGCCGAGGTGCCGTCCCGTCCGGGTACGACGAGCAGCTCGAAGTTCCCGTGGGCGTAGACCACCTGGCCGCTGCCGTTCTTGGGCGTGCGGGTCCAGCCGTTGGCGACCGCGATCTTGAAGCCGTCCGGGTCGGTGCGCAGGGTGAACCCGTCGGCGACGGAGGAGTCGCCGCCGGTCTGGGTCTCGGTGGCGGGCGCGGACGCGGATGCCGAGGGGTCCCCGCCGCCGGACTGCCCGGAGGACTGTCCGGCGGAGGGCCCGCCGGACGGCTGCCGGGTGTGGGAGGGCGCGGGGCTCGCCTGCCCTGCGCTGCCGGTACGGTCGGCGCCCGCCGCGCCGCTCTCCCCCTGCTTCGGCATGAACAGCATCGCGTACGCCACCGCCCCGGCCAGCAGGAGCAGGATCAGCAGGAGCAGGGTCCGGCCGAGGCTGCGGGGCGAACGCTCCTCCTCCCGGGCCCGCTTGTGCCGCCCGTGCGGATGGGGGGCGGGCATTCCGGCGCGCCGCCGCCGCACCAGCTCGCCGCGCCGCCGCACGATCGGCAGCCGCCTCGGGTCGGCGGGCGGGACCGGGACGACATGGCTGCCCGCGTCGGGTTCGGGCGCGGACCGCACCAGCGAGCGCAGCCAGCCGCTCAGCTCCTCGACCTCCGGCCGGTCGATGGGGTCCTGACGCAGCAACGACTCCACGACCGGGCGCAGCGGCCCGCACTCCTCGGCGAACGCCGGCGGCTCCGCGCACACCAGTTGCACCAGCTCGGCCGTGGACTCCTCGGGGTAGGGCGCGTGCCCCTGCACGGCCCGGAACAGCAGCGCCCCGAGCGCCCACAGGTCGGTGGCCGGACCGACCGGCGCCGCCAGCTGCCAGTTCTCGTGCACGGGCCCGGCCTGCTCCGGCGCCCACCGCTCGGTCACCGGCCCCACCACGGTCATCCGCACCTGCCGGGCCCGCTCAGCCGCGATCGCGGCACCCGGGCCGCGCCGTACGGCACTTCCGGCGGAGGGGTCGTCCCAGCGGGAGGCGCCGGTGCTCTGGGCGGGGAGGGCGAGGGGCGCGGCGGGAGCGGCTCCCTGAGGGATGGCCGCGTGGGGACCGGCTGCTCGGGACGTGACCGCTGGGGAGGTTTCGCCCGCGCGCCGCGCGGCACCGTCGGCCGGGGCCGGTGGGGCGCCGGGGCTGGTGCGGGGCGAGGCGCCGTGCCAGGGCCTGCCGTGCACACCGTAGGGGTCGGCGATCCTGCCGGGCGGCGTGCCGCCCTGCTCGGTGGCGTACGGCTGCCGCGCCGCGCCGTCGGTGTCGCCCGGGGCCGGCGTTCGGGCTCCGGGGAGGGCGGCGCGGCCGTTCTGCTGGGCCTCCTGCACGCGGGCCGCGGCGCGGGCTCCCGCGCGGTACGCGGCGATGGCCCCGGCACGGGCGGCACGGATGTCGTCGCCGTTCCCGCTCTCCAGGGCGCGTGGCCCCGCCGGTCCGGCACCCCCGGCCCCGCCGGAACCCCCGCTCCCACCCGGCATCGGCAGCCCACCGGCCGCCCGCGCCTGGATCGCGGCCCGCCGCGCGGCCTCGGGATCGGCATCGGGACCGGCATGGGCGGAGGGCACGGCCGCCCCGCCACCGGCGGCCGGGAAAGCACCCGTGCGACTGGGCGCCTCCAAGGCTCCCCGTCCCTCTGCCTGCCCCTCTGCCTGACCTTCCTCCGCCGGCACCGGGTCGTACCCGCACAGGGCCTCCTCCGCCGCGCCGACGGCGAGGCCGGTCAGCGTGACGCGGCCGTCGTCGCAGACGAGGACCGTGCGGGCGGTGATGTTGCGGTGCACCCAGCCGTGGGCGTGCAGCACGCGCAGGGCCATAAGAACGTCGGAGGCGACCTCGGCCGCCCGGTACGGCGTCAGCGGCTGCTCGGCGAGGAGCGCGGAGAGCGGACGCGCGGAGACCAACTCGCTGACGATCCACAGCGAACCGCCCTCGGCGAACACGTCGAAGACCTGGTCCAGGCGCGGATGGTCGGGAATGCGGGCGGCCGCCTGCGCGGCCTCGACCGCGCGCCGCACCGCGGGGTCCGTGGGGCGACGGGTGGCGGTCCGGGCCGCCGGGGTCCGGCGGGTCCCGCGCTCACGCGCGGTGAACCCCTCGGGCAGCCCCTCCGCGTCGAGCACCTCGGCCTCGACGACCTCGGGCAACGGCACCTGACGGACCAGCACCTCCTGCCCGCTGTAGGTGTCAAAGGCCCGCGTCTCCGTCAGTTCGTACTCGTCGGAGGGCGGCAGCGGCAGGCGGTAGCGATCGGCGAGCACTCGGCCCGCATACTCGTCCACGTTGCCTCCCCCTGCCGTCCGGTCGCTCACATTCGTTCGTCTTGCGGCCCGTTCCGCGTCCGTACCCGGCTGCGTACGGTCCTCAACCATTCACGATACGTGCCGGAGGCAACCCGTATTGAGGGGATGCGCGATTCCCTCGCTCCCGAACCGGACTCGTTCAGGTCAGGACTTGGGTTCGAAGGACCGCGTCAGCGTCCTCCAGGTGTCCCTGCGCAGCTCGCTGCCCCACTGGCCGGCCTTCGCCGTGTACATCAGGCCGTACCCGAGGTGGCTGTCGACGACGAAACCCCGGTCTATGGAGCGGTACTTGGTGCCGCCCTCCGTGTAGGTGAACTCCCAGTCGGCCGCGTTCCAGCTGCGGTAGCCCACCTGCTCGATGCGGATCCGGTGGTACTGGGAGCGCACCATGTAGCGCTCCTGGTTCTTCCAGTCCGCCACCGGGTCGCTCTTGGGCGTGCTGGTCCAGCCGACGAGCAGCTTCTGTCCGTTGGGGCCGGTGTAGCGGTCTCCGGACGCGCCGGTGGACTGGTACTTCCAGCCCTTGGGCAGCCCGATCGAGTACCCCTGGGGGCTCGTGCGGGTCGACACCGCCGGCGCGCTTCCGCCGTCCTTGGAGCCGGACGACCCGGAGTCGTCGCCGGACGCGGTCGCGTTCGCGCTCACCGTGCCGTCCGGCCCGGAACCGGTCGTGGCGCTCGCCGACGCGGCGCCGTCCGTCTGCGCGCCGCTGCCCGCGCTCGCCTTGCTGCCCGCGCTCTTGTCCTGCTTGACGGAGGCGCCGGGGCTCGCCGCGGCCTTGGTGCCGCCGCTCTTGTCGCCCTTGTCACCGCCGCCGAGGGTGAGGGCCAGGACGGTGCCGAGCACCGCGAGGACGACGACCACCGCGATGATCAGCAGGGTGCGCCGGGGCACCACGTCGGTGAGCGGTGCTCTCGGCACCGGCCGCGGCGGCAGGTCCAGGTCCGGCGGCGGCACCACGGGCCAGCCCGAACTCGGCTTGTTCGCGCTGGAGTTCGGTGCGGTTGCGGGGCCCGGTACCACCGAACCCTGTGCCGCAGTGCCGGACGCGCCCGCCCTGCCTGCTGTGCCGGACGCGACCGCCTTTCCTGCCGCGCCTGCCGCCCCGGCCGCCTTGCGGACGGAGCGCAGCGCCCCGCGCAGCTTCTCCGCGGCCTCCTCGCCCCGCCTGCCCTCGGGCCCGCCCGGCTGGGCCGGCAGCGGCACCACCCGTGTAGCCTCCAGGGCCCCTGGCTCGGGCGCGTGGAGCACGGCGTCGAGCATGGCCCGGGCACCGGAGTCGTCGATCCGCTCGGCGGGGTCCTTGGTCAGCAGGCCGTAGATGACGTCCCGCAGCGGGCCCGCGTTCTTGGGCTCCTCCAGAGGCTCCGTCATGACCGCGGTGAGGGTGGCGATCGCCGAGCCCTTGTCGTACGGCGGGACGCCCTCGACCGCCGCGTACAGCAGGCCGCCCAGCGACCACAGGTCGGCCGCGGGGCCCGGCTTGTGCCCGCGGGCCCGTTCCGGGGAGATGTAGGAGGGGGCGCCGACGAGCATGCCGGTGGAGGTGATGGACGGGTCGCCCTCGACCTGCGCGATGCCGAAGTCGGTGAGCACGACCCGGCCGTCCTCGGCGATCAGCACGTTGGACGGCTTCACGTCCCGGTGCAGGATGCCCTCGCGGTGCGCGGACCGCAGCACGTCGAGGACGGCGAGGCCGACCTCGGCGGCCCGCCGGGGCGTCAGCACGCCATCCTCACGGATGACCTCGGCCAGGGACTTGCCCTCAACCAACTCCATGACGATCCAGGGCCGGTCGTCCTCGTCGACCACGTCGAAGACCGTCACCGCGCTGTTGTTGCGGATCCGGGCGATCGCCTTGGCCTCGCGCAGGGTGCGCGTGATCAGGCGCCGCTTCTCCTCCTCGTCGATGTTCGACGGGAACCGCAGCTCCTTGACCGCGACCGTCCGGCCCAGGGTCTCGTCCTCGGCGCGCCACACCGTGCCCATGCCGCCGCGGCCCAGCACGTCCCCCAGCCGGTACCGCCCGGCGAGAAGACGACCCTCGTGGTTGTCCCGACGAGTTCCCTGACGAGAAGTCCCCGCCCGCTCCGCCTCCGACATGCGTCCCCTCGTGCAACCGGCCCTGACAGAGCCTCCATTGTCTCTCACCCGACAAGTGCCCGACGCCCAGGGTGCCCCTGGCGCCGCCCCGAACCGTGCGCACCGGGACACTCACGGAACGGGGTGGGCGGCCGTGGGTGCCGCCTCGTCACATTCCCACCATTCCCAATGAAAACGGGGACTACAGCGGCACGATGTCCGGTGCGCCGAGCCGGGCCGCGTCCGCCGTCTGGTCGTCCGGCTGGAGCTGGGACTCCCGTTCGGCCTCCACCCGCTTCTCGTAGTGCTCGACCTCGCGCTCGATCTGGTCCTTGTCCCAGCCGAGGACGGGTGCCATCAGCTCGGCGGCCTCGCGGGCGCTGCGGGTGCCCCGGTCGAAGGTCTCGATGGAGATGCGGGTGCGGCGGGTGAGCACGTCGTCCAGGTGGCGGGCGCCCTCGTGCGAGGCGGCGTAGACGATCTCGGCGCGCAGATAGTCGTCGGCGTGCTTGAGCGGCTCGCCCAGGGAGGGGTCTGCGGCGATGAGGTCCAGCACCTGCTCGGCCATCGAGCCGTAGCGGTTCAGCAGGTGTTCGACGCGGACCACGTGCAGTCCGTTGCCTGCGGCGATGCGCGCTCGCGCGTTCCACATGGCCGGGTAGCCCTCCGCGCCGAGCAGCGGGATCTCCTCCGTCACGGAGTCGGCGACGCGCATGTCGAGGCCGTGCACCGCCTCGTCGACGGCGTCCTTCGCCATCACCCGGTAGGTGGTGTACTTGCCGCCCGCGACGACCACGAGCCCCGGCACCGGGTGCGCGACGGTGTGCTCGCGGGACAGCTTGCTGGTGGCGTCGGACTCGCCGGCCAGCAGGGGCCGCAGTCCCGCGTACACGCCCTGGACGTCGTCGCGGCTCAGGGGCACCGCGAGCACCGAGTTGACGTGGTCCAGCAGGTAGTCGATGTCGGCGCTGGAGGCGGCCGGGTGGGCCTTGTCGAGGTCCCAGCCGGTGTCGGTGGTGCCGACGATCCAGTGCCGGCCCCAGGGGATGACGAAGAGGACGGACTTCTCGGTGCGCAGGATCAGGCCGGTGCTGGAGTGGATGCGGTCCTTGGGGACGACCAGGTGGATGCCCTTGGAGGCGCGGACGTGGAACTGGCCGCGCTCGCCGACCATGGCCTGGGTGTCGTCGGTCCACACGCCGGTGGCGTTGACGACCTGCCGGGCCCGGATCTCGTACTCCCCGCCGCCCTCGACGTCCTGCACCCGGACGCCGACGACCCGCTCGCCCTCGCGCAGGAACGCGGTCACGCGCGCGCGGTTGGCCGCCTTCGCGCCGTACGACACGGCCGTGCGCACCAGGGTCGTCACGAAGCGGGCGTCGTCCATCTGGGCGTCGTAGTACTGGAGGGCGCCGACCAGGGCGTCCTTCCTCAGGCAGGGGGCGACGCGCAGCGCGTGACGGCGGGTCAGGTGGCGGTGCAGGGGCAGGCCCCGGCCGTGTCCGCGGGCCATGGACATGGCGTCGTAGAGCGCGACGCCCGAGCCGGCGTAGAGCCGCTCCCAGCCCTTGTGCTGGAGCGGGTAGAGGAACGGCACCGGTTTGACGAGGTGCGGGGCGAGCCGCTCCAGGAGCAGGCCGCGCTCCTTGAGGGCCTCGCGGACGAGCGCGAAGTCGAGCATCTCCAGATAGCGCAGGCCGCCGTGGATGAGCTTGCTGGACCTGCTGGAGGTGCCGGACGCCCAGTCGCGGGCCTCCACGATGCCGGTGGACAGGCCCCGGGTGACCGCGTCGAGCGCGGTGCCGGCGCCCACCACCCCGCCGCCGACCACCAGCACGTCCAGCTCGTGCTCCGCCATCGCCGCCAGTGCCTCGGCGCGCTGCGTCGGATCCAGAGTCGCTGTCCTCACCGCTGCCTCCCGCTGTCGCACAACCCGCTCGCGTCGGCCGCACCCGGTGGGCGAAGCCCGGTTCCCGCCGTTTCCCTGACTCGGTTCGCCTCCGGGGCGCTCATGCCCAAATTCTGACCGGGTTGCCCGACTTCAGCCACAGCGCACTTCCAACCTGTGGACAACACACCCGCAACGCACGGAAGACACACGAACACAATCACACATAACGGTCATATTTGTACCTAGTCTGACAGTGCGCTCGCTCGTCCAGTCCACAGGGCTTGCGCACCTGTCCCGCTCCGGCTACTGGGAAGGACGGCCCACGCCATGCCCGCAGACCTCGCCGTCATCGGACTCGGTCCCTACGGCCTGCCGCTCGCCCAGGCCGCCGTCGCCGCCGGCATCCCGACCATCGGGTACGCCACCGGCCCCGAGGCCGGCTCGCTCAGCCCCGCCGAGCTGCGCCGGATGCACTCCACCGGGTTCCGGCCGGGCACCGACCCCGCCCAGCTCGGCCGGGTGCGCACCGCCGTGATCTGCGCGCCCACCCCGCGCGGCGCCGACGGCGGGCTCGACCTCACCCAGGTCGAGGCGGCGGCCCGCGCCCTGGCCGAGCGACTGCGCCCGCACACCACGGTCATCCTGGAGTCGCCCGTACTGCCCGGGACCACCGAGGAGTTCCTGCGCCCGCTGCTGGAGAAGGGCTCCGGGCTGTACGCCGGACGCGACTTCCACCTCGCCTACTCGCCCAGCCGGGTCGACCCCGGCAACCGCGACCACACCCCCGCCAACACACCCAAGGTCATCGGCGGCCTGACCCCCGCCTGCACCGAGTCGGCCGCCGCCTTCTACGGGCGGATCACCGACAAGGTGGTCCGCGCGCGGGGGCTGCGCGAGGCCGAGACCGTGCAGCTGCTGGAGACCAACTTCCGGCACGTCAACATCGCGCTGGTCAACGAGATGGCCGTGCTCTGCCACGACCTGGGCGTCGACCTGTGGGACGTCATCCGCTGCGCGGAGACCAAGCCGTTCGGGTTCCAGGCGTTCCGGCCGGGGCCCGGCGTCGGCGGGCACGGTGTCCCGCAGGACCTGACCGGCCACGCGAGCCGGGGCCTGCGCATGGTGGAACTCGCCCAGCAGGTCAACCACCGCATGCCCGGGTACGTCGTCCAGCGCGCGGCCGCCGTCCTCAACGAGCACGGCAAGTCCGCCCGGGGCGCGCGCGTCCTGCTGCTGGGCATCACCTACAAGGCCGACCTCGCCGACCAGCAGGGCACGCCCGCGCAGGAGATCGCCCTGCGGCTGATGGAGCTGGGCGCCTCGGTCAGCTACCACGACCCGCTCGTGGCCTCCTGGAGCCTCCTGGACCGCCCGGTCCCGCGCGCGGACTCCCTCTACGAGGCGGCCGCCGACGCCGACCTGACGATCCTGCTCCAGCCGCACCGCACGTACGACCTCCAGGGCCTCTCGGTGAAGGCCCAGCTGCTGCTGGACACCCGCGGAGTGACCCCCACGGGGGCCGCGCACCGGCTCTGAGCGCCACCCCGAGCAGTCACGAACAGTCACGAACGGAAAACAGCCGGGAGCGTTGTCGTTCCCGGCTGTTAGTCTCCCCCGGACTCGTCGCACAGACGTGCGCCCAGGTCTTCCGTCTCGTCATCCAGTTGTGCCTCAGCACGGGGGAATTTCTGTCATGAGCCAGTCAGCTCCGCCGCCCCAGCCGCCGCAGCCCGGCCCGGTCGGCGGCAACCCGTACGCCCAGCAGCAGCCCGCCGGAGCGGCCGGTGCCCCGGGCGCGCCGTACCCGCCCCAGCCGGGCGCGTTCACCGCGCCCGCCGCGCCGCCGGTTCCGCCCGCGCCGGTCCGGAACAACCCCGCCCTCGGCCTGCTGATGGCCCTCGTCGCCGCCCTGGCCGTCGCCGGCCTCTACGGCGCCATCATCGGCCTGACCAAGCACGAGATCGGCTGGGCGGCCGTCGGTGTCGGCTTCCTGATCGGCCTCGCGGCGGGCAAGGCCGGCGGCCGCGGCCCCGCCGTCGCCGTCGCGAGCGTGCTGCTCGCGCTCGGCTCGGTCTACCTCGGCCAGCTGGTCGGCGAGGCCATGATGATGGCCAAGTACTTCCACGTCGGCTTCAACGAGGTGTTCTTCGACCATCTCGACCTGGTGCAGAAGGCGTGGAAGCAGGACGCGGGGCCGCTCACCTTCGTCTTCTTCGGCATCGCCGGGTACGCCGCGTTCTCCGCCGCCAAGAAGGCCGGCGCGTAACGCACGCCCGCACGGGAAAGGGCCCGGTCACCGCAACGGTGGCCGGGCCCCTTCGTGTCGTACGGGTGTTCGCCCGCGTCGTGTCGCGTCAGCGGCGGTGCTGGCTGTCCGCCACCGTCACCTCGACGCGCTGGAACTCCTTCAGCTCGCTGTAGCCGGTGGTGGCCATGGCGCGGCGCAGGGCGCCGAAGAAGTTCATCGAGCCGTCGGGCGTGTGGGACGGGCCGGTGAGGATCTCCTCGATGGTGCCGACCGTGCCGAGGTCGACCTTCTTGCCGCGGGGCAGCTCCTCGTTGACCGCCTCCATGCCCCAGTGGTTGCCCCGACCGGGCGCGTCGGTGCCACGGGCCAGCGGGGAGCCCATCATCACCGCGTCGGCGCCGCAGGCGATCGCCTTCGGGAGGTCGCCGGACCAGCCGACACCGCCGTCCGCGATCACGTGCACGTACCGGCCGCCGGACTCGTCCATGTAGTCACGGCGGGCCGCGGCCACGTCGGCCACCGCCGTCGCCATCGGGACCTGGATGCCGAGCACGTTGCGCGTGGTGTGCGCGGCGCCGCCGCCGAAGCCGACCAGGACGCCGGCCGCGCCGGTGCGCATCAGGTGCAGGGCGGCGGTGTAGGTGGCGCAGCCGCCCACGATCACCGGGACGTCCAGCTCGTAGATGAACTGCTTCAGGTTCAGCGGCTCGTGCGAGGACGAGACGTGCTCCGCCGAGACCGTCGTACCGCGGATCACGAAGATGTCCACGCCCGCGTCCACGACGGCCTTGGAGAACTGGGCGGTGCGCTGCGGGGAGAGCGCGGCCGCCGTGACCACGCCGGAGTCGCGCACCTCCTTGATGCGGGCGCCGATCAGCTCCTCCTTGATGGGAGCCGCGTAGATCTCCTGCAGGCGGCGGGTGGCCTGCTCGGCGGGCAGCTCGGCGATCTCGTCGAGCAGCGGCTGCGGGTCCTCGTACCGGGTCCACAGACCTTCGAGGTTCAGGACGCCGAGGCCGCCCAGCTCGCCGATGCGGATCGCGGTGGCCGGGGAGACGACCGAGTCCATGGGGGCGGCCAGGAAGGGCAGCTCGAAGCGGTAGGCGTCGATCTGCCACGCGATCGAGACCTCCTTCGGGTCCCGCGTACGGCGGCTGGGGACGACGGCGATGTCGTCGAAGGCGTACGCCCGGCGGCCGCGCTTGCCGCGCCCGATCTCGATCTCAGTCACGTCTTGGCCTTTCCCTGATGCGTTTCAGCGTCTCCAGTATCGCCGACGGACACGGCGAGGGCGGCCCCGGATGTTCCCGGGACCGCCCTGGAGTAGGCCGGTGACTACTTACGGCTGTAGTTCGGCGCCTCGACCGTCATCTGGATGTCGTGCGGGTGGCTCTCCTTGAGACCCGCCGAGGTGATCCGCACGAAGCGGCCCTTGGACTCCATCTCCTCGATGGTGGCGGCGCCCACGTAGCCCATGGTCTGGCGCAGGCCGCCGACGAGCTGGTGCAGCACGTTGGACAGCGGGCCGCGGTAGGGCACCTGGCCCTCGACGCCCTCGGGTACGAGCTTCTCGTCGGAGGTCACTTCCGCCTGGAAGTAGCGGTCCTTCGAGTACGACTTGCCCTGGCCGCGGGACTGCATGGCGCCCAGCGAGCCCATGCCGCGGTACGACTTGAACTGCTTGCCGTTGATGAAGAGCAGCTCGCCCGGAGACTCCTCGCAACCGGCGAGGAGGCTGCCCAGCATGACCGTGTCCGCACCGGCGGCGAGCGCCTTGCCGATGTCGCCGGAGTACTGCAGACCGCCGTCGCCGATCAGCGGGATGCCCGCCGGACGGGCGGCGAGGGAGGCCTCGTAGATGGCGGTGACCTGCGGGACGCCGATGCCGGCGACCACACGGGTGGTGCAGATCGAGCCCGGGCCGACGCCCACCTTGATGCCGTCGACACCGGCGTCGATGAGCGCCTGGGCGCCGTCGCGGGTGGCGACATTGCCGCCGATCACGTCGACGTTCACGCTCGACTTGATCTTCGACATCCAGCTGAGGGCGTTGCTGTTGTGGCCGTGCGAGGTGTCGACGACCAGGAAGTCCACACCGGCCTCGGCGAGCGCCTGGGCGCGCTCCAGGGCCTCGGGGCTGGCACCGACGGCGGCACCGACGAGCAGGCGGCCCTCGGCGTCCTTGGCGGCGTTGGGGTACTTCTCGGCCTTGACGAAGTCCTTGACCGTGATCAGGCCCTTGAGGACGCCCGCGTCGTCGACCAGCGGCAGCTTCTCGATCTTGTGCTTGCGCAGCAGCTCCATGGCCTCGGGCCCGGAGATGCCGACCTTGCCGGTGACCAGCGGCATCGGGGTCATGACCTCGCGCACCTGGCGCGTGCGGTCGCTCTCGAAGGCCATGTCGCGGTTGGTGACGATGCCCAGCAGCTTGCCGGCCGGGTCCGTGACCGGGACACCGCTGATGCGGAACTTGGCGCACAGGGCGTCCGCCTCGGCGAGCGTGGCCTCCGGGTGCACCGTGATCGGGTCGGTGACCATGCCGGACTCGGACCGCTTCACCAGGTCGACCTGGTTGACCTGGTCCTCGACGGAGAGGTTGCGGTGCAGCACGCCGACGCCGCCCAGGCGGGCCATCGCGATCGCCATGCGGGACTCGGTCACCTTGTCCATCGCCGCCGACAGCAGCGGGATGTTGACCCGGACATTGCGGGAGATGCGGGACGAGGTGTCGACCGCGTTGGGGAGCACCTCGGATGCGCCCGGCAGCAGCAGCACGTCGTCGTAGGTCAGCCCGAGTGTCGCGAATTTTCCGGGCACTCCGTCGACGTTTGCAGTCATGACACCTTCCCCAAATGGCCTTGATCGGTGCGGATGTCCATGCTAACGGGAAGCGTCGCTAGCAAATTCCACGGTACGGGGTGACTTCAGGCTTCGTATGTTCGTACGGAAGCGGAAGCGTTCCTGTTCAACAAAGGGAGCTGCAGGGGCCCCGCTCAAGGGTGTTACTGCTCCGCGAGGGCGCGCAGGCGGCTCAGCGCCCGGTGCTGGGCGACCCGGACCGCTCCGGGTGACATTCCCAACATCTGCCCCGTCTCCTCCGCGGTCAAGCCCACGGCGATGCGCAGCAGCAGCAGTTCGCGCTGGTTCTCGGGGAGGTTGGCCAGCAGCTTCTTGGCCCACTCCGCGTCGCTGCTGAGCAGGGCGCGCTCCTCGGGGCCGAGGGAGTCGTCGGGCCGTTCCGGCATCTCGTCCGAGGGGACGGCCGTGGAGCCCGGGTGGCGCATCGCGGCGCGCTGGAGGTCGGCGACCTTGTGCGAGGCGATGGCGAAGACGAAGGCCTCGAAGGGGCGGCCGGTGTCGCGGTAGCGGGGCAGCGCGAGGAGCACCGCCACGCAGACCTCCTGGGCGAGGTCCTCGACGAAGTGGCGCGCGTCGCCGGGAAGCCGGGACAGCCGGGTGCGGCAGTAGCGCAGCGCCAGGGGGTGCACATGGGCGAGCAGATCGTGCGTGGCCTGCTCGTCCCCGTCGACGGCACGATGAACGAGCGCACCGAACGCCCCGTGGGCCGTGCCCGCCTCGTCGTCGCGCATCGGTCCATCGTGCCTTGCGGCAGTCCGGTCCGTCGCATCGTGTTCGTGGTTGTGCACCGAAGCGTTATGAGCAGGTGCGCCGGCACTCATCCCCTGCGCCCTCCCCTTCCGCTCGACCGACTCGTCCCCGAGAGACTCCACACCTCAAGGATGCGGCATCCGCGGCGAAACGAGCAGCGGGCGTCCGGCGGACCGGTCTGCGCGGCTCGCGCCGGCGCCCATGCCCCGCCCGGGAACGCCGCGTCCCAGGAGGGGGTCCGCAGGGAGCCGAGTGGTGCGTTCGTCCCCGCGGGTGGTGGCAGGGCGGCAGGTCGGACGGGTGATCCGGGTGGCCGAGGACCCCGGGCGGGACGGAAGCGCGGATCACTTCCGCCTCCCGCGTCCCGTCTCCGGGAGGCGCCGGACCGTCTCCGCCGCCGACTCCGCCCGCACCAGGCCGCGGCGCAGCAAGCCGCAGCGCCCCGGGTCGCTGGGCCCCGTCCGCGCGCGGGCGGGGATCCCGGGGTGCGCACCGGGGCCCCGCCGCGGTGCACGTCCTACCGGACCAGTCCCCAGCGGAAGCCGAGTGCCACCGCGTGGGCGCGGTCGGAGGCGCCGAGCTTCTTGAACAGGCGCCGCGCGTGCGTCTTGACGGTGTCCTCGGAGAGGAACAGCTCGCGGCCGATCTCGGCGTTGGAGCGGCCGTGACTCATGCCCTCCAGCACCTGGATCTCGCGCGCGGTGAGCGTGGGCGCGGCGCCCATCTCGGCCGAGCGCAGCCGGCGCGGGGCGAGCCGCCAGGTCGGGTCGGCGAGGGCCTGGGTCACGGTGGCCCGCAGCTCGGCGCGCGAGGCGTCCTTGTGCAGGTAGCCGCGGGCGCCGGCGGCCACCGCGAGGGCCACGCCGTCGAGGTCCTCGGCGACCGTGAGCATGATGATGCGCGCGCCCGGGTCGGCGGACAGCAGCCGGCGCACGGTCTCGACGCCGCCCAGGCCGGGCATGCGTACGTCCATCAGGATGAGGTCGGAGCGGTCGGCGCCCCAGCGGCGGAGGACTTCCTCGCCGTTGGCCGCCGTCGTCACGCGCTCGACACCGGGCACGGTCGCGACCGCGCGGCGGAGCGCCTCTCGGGCAAGCGGGGAGTCGTCGCAGACGAGGACGGATGTCATGACCGCCCTCCGCAGCTGATGCGCGTCACCTTGAGCCTCCAGGCTGGTACGGAATCGTCACCTGTGCGGTCGACCGTCTCGGACGCCTGCCCGAGCACTTGTGTTTTCAACCGCCTCCGCACTCTCAACGACGGTCACTCGAAAGAGTTACGGGGCCGCGTGCCGTCTTCGGCACTCTACGTGAGGGTCCCGACACGGTGCAGACATGCCCGACGGACCCTCAACTTTTCATCACAACCTATGCCCCATTTAGCCGTTCTTGCTCCCATTTCCTAGTGTCTAGAGCTAGATTCGCAATGAGTCATATTTTCATCTCCTTCCACCGGAGATGTACGGTCGATGGCACGGTATCCGCCCAGAACGGCTACAAGGGGTCACGTAATGGCAGATTTCTCCCGCCTTCCCGGACCGAACGCGGACCTGTGGGACTGGCAGCTCCTGGCTGCCTGCCGCGGGGTGGACAGCTCGCTCTTCTTTCACCCTGAGGGCGAGCGCGGGGCGGCTCGGAGCGCTCGCGAGAACTCGGCCAAGGAGGTCTGCATGAGGTGCCCGGTCCGCGCCCAGTGCGCGGCGCACGCTCTGGCGGTGCGCGAGCCGTACGGAGTGTGGGGCGGGTTGACCGAGGACGAGCGCGAAGAGTTGATGGGGCGGGCACGCAACCGCCTGGTGTCGGCGTCGACCACCAGCGGGAGTGCTGCCCCGAACGCCTGAAGGAACGTTTTTGCAATCTTTCCACCGGGCACGCACGCGCGTGCCCATGAGGCGTGCCGTCGAACCCTTCAAGGAGTGCCGTCTCTGAGGCGTGCCGTAGACCCCTCGCCTCCTCCGCACGGCCCCCGGTGCGCGGCCCCTACGCGCGCACGGCCGCCCGGGCCAGTTGTTCCAGCGTCGCCGCCACGGCCGGCACCTGTGCGAGGTCGGGCAGGGTGAGGGCGACGATCTCCCGCCGTACCGCCGGTTCGAGGCGGACCACCCGCGCGCCTCTGGGCCGTACCGACTCCACCGCCAGCTGCGGCAGCACGGCCACACCGAGTCCGGCGCCGACCAGGCCGACCACCGCCGGATAGTCGTCGGTGGCGAAGTCGATGCGCGGGGTGAACCCGGCGCTCTCGCACACCTCGACCAGCTGGCCGCGACAGCGCGGGCAGCCCGCGATCCAGGGTTCCCGGGCCAGCTCGCCGATGCCGACGGACTCCCCGCGCGCGAGGCGGTGCCGTTCGGGCACCAGGGCGACCAGACGGTCCGTCAGCAGAGGCCGTACGACGAGGTCGTCCCAGTCCTCGGCGACCGCCGCCCCCTCGTAGCGGAAGGCCAGCGCCAGGTCGCAGTCGCCATCGCGCAGGAGTTCGACGGACTTCGGGGGCTCGGCCTCCTCCAGGGAGACCCGGGTGCCGGGGTGGGCGGCGCGCAGGGCGGCCAGGGCGGTGGGGACCAGGGTGGAGCTGCCGCTGGGGAAGGAGACCAGACGGACCCGGCCGGCCCGCAGGCCCGCGATCGCGGCGACCTCCTCCTCGGCCGCGGTGAGCCCGGCGAGGATCCCGGAGGCGTGCCGGACGAGGGCCTCGCCGGCCTGGGTCAGACGCATCTCCCGGCCGGTGCGGACCAGCAGTGGGGTGCCGACCGAGGTCTCCAGGGCCTTCATCTGCTGGCTCACGGCGGGCTGGGTGCAGCCCAGCTCGCGTCCCGCCGCGGAGAAGGAACCGGTGGTGGCGACGGCGCGCAGGACGCGGAGATGACGGGCCTCGATCACCCTTCGAGCATAAGGCTTCCTTGGGCTCCACGCGCAATATCGCGTCGACGCTTTGGGGCGGCTGTCGTACCGTGCGGTCATGAAGCTTCTCTCGGTCAATCTGGGCCGCCCTCGTCCGGTGCCGTACACGGACCAGGCCCAGGGTGTGACGGGCATCGACAAACAGCCGGCCGACGGGCCGGTGCGGGTGGCGGCTCCCGGTCCCAAGGGGGTCGGTGCGAGCGGGGTCGCCGGGGACTCGGTGTGCGACCTGCGCCATCACGGCGGCGACCATCAGGCGGTGTACGCCTTCGCGCGCGAGGATCTCGACGGCTGGGAGCGCGAGCTGGGCCGGTCGCTGCCCAACGGCCGCTTCGGCGAGAACCTCACGACGGAGGGTCTGGACGTGTCCGGGGCGCTGATCGGCGAGCGCTGGCGGATCGGTTCCGAGGTCGTACTGGAGGTGGCGTCGGGGCGCATCCCGTGCCGCACGTTCCAGGGCCATTTGGGCGAGCAGGGCTGGGTGCGCAGATTCACCCGGAAGGGCGCGCCGGGCGCCTACCTGAGGGTGATCGAACCGGGTGAGATCCAGGCGGGCGATCCGATCGAGATCGTGCGCCGGCCGGACCACGGGGTGACGGTCGAGATGCAGTTCCGCGCGGTCACCACCGAGCGGGAACTACTGCCGCGACTGCTCGCGGCGGCCGAGGCGCTGGACCCCGAGGCGCTGGCCGCGGCCCGAAAGTACGTGGCGGACCAGGTCCGCTGAGGGGACGTCACCAGCCCGTCACCTGCCCGTCGCGGGCCGCGGCCGGCCCGCCGCCGCGCGGCGGCCGCTGTCGGCGCGGGTCACTACCCTTGGGCCATGACAACGGCTCTGATTACGGGATCGACCGCGGGGATCGGTGCCGCGTTCGCGCGGCGGCTGGCGGCCGACGGGCATGACCTCGTCCTGGTGGCCCGGGACACCAAGCGGCTGCGCGAACAGGCGACCGAGCTGCACGACCGGCACGGCATCGAGGTGGAGGTGCTGACCGCCGACCTCGCCGAGGACAAGGGCATCGAGACGGTGGCCGACCGGCTCGGTGACCGGAGGAACCCGGTCGACCTGCTGGTCAACAACGCCGGTTTCGGCAACAAGGGCCGTTATCTCGACGTGCCCATGGCCGACGAGCTGAGGATGCTCAAGGTGCACTGCGAGGCGGTGCTGCGGCTGACCTCGGCGGCGTCCGAGGCGATGCGGGAGCGCGGGCGGGGCGGGGTGGTGAACGTGGCCTCGGTGGCGGCCTTCGTGCCCCGGGGCACGTACGGCGCCTCGAAGGCGTGGGTCGTGCAGTTCACCCAGGGCGCGGCGAAGGACCTCGCGGGCAGCGGGGTGCGGCTGATGGCGCTGTGCCCGGGCTTCGTGCGCACCGAGTTCCACCAGCGGGCCGGGATGGGCACGGACAACATCCCCGGCTGGATGTGGCTGGACGCCGACAAGCTGGTCGCCGCGGCCCTGGCCGACCTCGCGCGCGGCAGGACGCTGTCCATCCCGGACCCCCGGTACAAGGCGCTGATGGGACTGGTGAAGGTCACCCCGCGCGCGCTGCTGGGCGGGATCTCCTCCCGGACGGGACGCAGGTACGGGCCGCAGTAGGCGCACCTGCGGGCTGCGGTAGACGCACGTAGGGGCTGCGGTAGGCGCACGTACGGGCCGCGGTGGCGGACGGGTGACGCTCTCGTTCCGGTGCGAAAATGGACATGACGGAACCGGGCCAGGGGGGCCGGGAGGCGGCGTCATGACCTTCGTACAGCTCATCGAGTGCAAGACCAGCCGGTTGGACGAGATGAACCGGCTCATCGACGACTGGGTCGCGCAGACCAAGGGCCGGAGAACGGCGACGCACGCGTTGGTCGGCAGGGACCGCTCGGACGCGTCGCACATCGTGGAAGTGGTGGAGTTCCCGTCGTACGAGGAGGCGATGCGGAACTCGAACCTCCCGGAGACCGACAAGATCTTCCGGGAGATGGTCGCCCTGTGCGACGAGATGCCGACGTTCACGGACCTGGACGTCGTACGGGACGAGCGGCTGGCCGAGGCCACCGTGCGCAGGTTCTTCGAGACGCTGGCGACCGCCGGCGAGCTGCCCCCGCTCAACGACCTCCTGGACGAGGACATCCACAGCCACGACCCGGTGAACCCGCAGGACACCATCGGGATGGACAACGTCCGCAGCGAGTACGGGATGTGGCGCGCCGCCTTCGACTTCACGTTCACGGTCGACGACGTGCTCGCCCAGGGCGACCGGGCCTGCGCGCGGTGGACCTGGGACGCCACGCACAAGGGCGAGTTCCTGGGCATCGCGCCCACCGGCAAGCGGGTCAGCATGAGCGGACTGACCCTGTTCCGGTTCACGGACAGCGGCAAGATCGCCGAGACGTGGTGGCAGCACGACCAGCTCGGGCTGATGGGGCAGCTGGGTGCGCTGGACGCGCTGGAGCAGTAGACGTCGGAGTGGTGGACAGGGCGAAGGCCCGGCTCCCCTTGCGGGGTGCCGGGCCTTCGTCACGAACGGGAGGCTCAGTGGGCGTGGCCGTGACCGTGGCCGTGGCCCGCCTCGGCCGGCTCCTCTTCCTTCTTCTCGACGACCAGGGTCTCGGTCGTGAGCAGCAGGGAGGCGATGGAGGCGGCGTTCTCCAGGGCGGAGCGGGTGACCTTGACCGGGTCGATGACGCCCTGCTTGACCAGGTCGCCGTACTCGCCGGAGGCGGCGTTGTAGCCGTTGCCCTTCTCCAGCTCCGCCACCTTGGAGACGATGACGTAGCCCTCGAGGCCGGCGTTCTCGGCGATCCAGCGCAGCGGCTCGACGGCGGCGCGGCGGACGACCGCGACACCCGTGGCCTCGTCGCCGGACTTGCCGAGGTTGTCGTCCAGGACCTTGACGGCGTGGACCAGCGCGGAGCCACCACCGGAGACGATGCCCTCCTCGACCGCGGCGCGGGTCGCGGAGATGGCGTCCTCCAGACGGTGCTTCTTCTCCTTCAGCTCCACCTCGGTGGCGGCGCCGACCTTGATCACGCACACGCCGCCGGCCAGCTTCGCGAGTCGCTCCTGGAGCTTCTCGCGGTCCCAGTCGGAGTCCGTGTTCTCGATCTCGGCCTTGATCTGCGCGACGCGGCCGTGCACGTCCTCGGACTTGCCGGCACCGTCGACGATCGTGGTGTCGTCCTTGGTGACGGTCACGCGGCGGGCGGAGCCGAGCACGTCCAGGCCGACCTGGTCGAGCTTGAGGCCGACCTCCTCGGAGATGACCGTGCCGCCGGTGAGGATCGCCATGTCCTGCAGCATCGCCTTGCGGCGGTCGCCGAAGCCGGGGGCCTTCACCGCGACGGCGTTGAAGGTGCCGCGGATCTTGTTGACGACCAGGGTCGACAGGGCCTCGCCCTCGACGTCCTCGGCGATGATCAGCAGCGGCCGGGAGGCACCCGCCTGGATGACCTTCTCCAGCAGCGGCAGCAGGTCCTGGATGGACGAGATCTTGCCCTGGTTGATCAGGATGTACGGGTCGTCGAGGACGGCCTCCATACGCTCCTGGTCGGTCACGAAGTACGGCGACAGGTAGCCCTTGTCGAAGGCCATGCCCTCGGTGAAGTCCAGCTCCAGACCGAAGGTGTTGGACTCCTCGACGGTGATGACACCGTCCTTGCCGACCTTGTCCATCGCCTCGGCGATCAGCTCGCCGACCTGCTGGTCCTGGGCGGACAGCGCGGCGACGGCGGCGATGTCGGACTTCTCGTCGATCGGGCGGGCCGAGGCGAGAAGGTCGTCGGAGACGGCCTTGACGGCGGCGTCGATGCCCTTCTTCAGGGCGGCCGGGGAGGCGCCGGCGGCGACGTTCTTCAGGCCCTCGCGCACCAGCGCCTGCGCGAGCACGGTGGCGGTGGTGGTGCCGTCACCCGCGATGTCGTTGGTCTTGGTCGCCACCTCCTTCACCAGCTGGGCGCCGAGGTTCTCGTACGGGTCCTCGATCTCGACCTCACGGGCGATCGTGACACCGTCGTTGGTGATGGTGGGCGCGCCGAACTTCTTGTCGATGACGACGTTGCGGCCCTTGGGGCCGATCGTCACCTTCACCGTGTCGGCCAGCTTGTTGACGCCGCGCTCGAGGGCGCGACGGGCGTCCTCGTCGAACTTCAGGATCTTCGCCATGACAGCGGGAGCCCTCTCGAAATCTGTGGGTGAAAAAAGAACTGCGCCCCGGGCGCCCGGCTTCTTAGGTGGTCGCGGGGGCCAGGGGCGCAGCTGGAAGCAACTGGGTTGCTTGAGGTGACTACTTCTCGATGATCGCGAGGACGTCGCGAGCCGAGAGGACGAGGAACTCCTCGCCGTTGTACTTCACCTCGGTGCCGCCGTACTTGCTGTACAGGACGACGTCGCCGACCTTGACGTCGAGCGGCAGGCGCTCGCCGTTCTCGAAGCGGCCCGGGCCCACGGCGAGGACGGCGCCCTCCTGGGGCTTCTCCTTCGCGGTGTCCGGGATGACCAGGCCAGAAGCGGTGGTCTGCTCGGCGTCGAGCGGCTGGACCACGATGCGGTCCTCGAGCGGCTTGATGGCAACCTTGGAGCTGGTGGTCGTCACGATCCGACCTCCCCCTTCGGAGATCTCACGGGGTTAACTGTCTGAGGTGGCGACCAGGTGGATCCGTCGTCGCGGGTGCCGGACCTGCCCGTCGCTTTGTTGGCACTCTCATCTGCCGAGTGCCAGAGCCGAGACTATGACCGGGGTTAGCACTCGGTCAAGCGGAGTGCCAATTGCCCGCGGCGCGTCGGCCGGGTTGGGCTGCTCGGGTTGCCTGGGTGACGGGTGCCGGGCCGGCCGCTGCGACCCCGCCGGCTACAGGTAGTCCTCCAGCCGCCCCACCGTCAGGCCTCGCTTCTGCACCCGGTGCAGCAGGCGGAGGGTGCGGTCGCGGAGGGTGTGGGCGGTGGGGGTGTCGGGGCCGACGAGGACGACGTCGCCGGGGCGGAGGCGCTGCTCGCCCCGGGTGTAGGTGAGGCCGCGGGAGGTCATGGCGGCGCGCCAGAGGACGAGGGTCGAGACGCCGCAGTCGGCGGCGGCGCGCAGGGTGGTGCGGTCGTAGGCGCGGTGGGGTGGGCGCAGGAGGCGGGGGCGGGTGCCGAAGCGGGAGGTGAGGCGGTCCTGCTCGGCGCAGATCTCGGCGCGCTGGCCGGTGTAGGGCAGGCCGCGCAGGGTGGGGTGGTCGAGGGTGCGGTTCTCCGCGACGGCACCGGTCGCGTGCAGGCGGGCGTAGTGGCCGGCGGCGGTTGCGACGGCGCTCTCGGTGAGGAAGAGGCTGACCGGGAGGTGCAGGTCGCGGACCATGTCGACGAAGCGCGGGTCCTGGGCGGCGCCGTCGTCGTAGGTGAGGAAGACGACCTTGTCGGTGGTGTCGACGCGGTCCACGACCGGGGGCACGGAGGCGGACCCGGTGCGGGCCGACAGCAGGCGGACGGGGTGGCGGGGCGGGGCGGCGAGCGGGGCGGTGAGGCCCCAGCGGCGGTAGGCCTGGTCCGGGCTCGGGCCGGAGCGGTGGACGCGCTCGGCGGCCTTCTTGCCGAGGCGTTCGATGGGGTCGACGGACTGGGCGCAACCGGTGAGCAGCAGGACCGAGGCGAGTACGGCGGCCAGGCGCCTCCGGCGTGCCTTCCGGATCCCGCCGGGGTCGCGGGGGCCGGTGCGCACATCTGCGGCGTTGTCGGCGGCGGCCGCCGACGCTCCCCCGCGTTCCGCTTCGCTCACGCGGGCGGACCTCCACCGTCGGCTCCGTCTTCCGCCTCGCGGCTGCACGCACCGGACCCGGCTCGGGTCGGCCGGGAGGCTCGGCCGGCCGGAGCAGGCCTGATCCGCGAGACAGGCCCCGGTACGTGCCCGGCCGCGGGTGAGCCGCCCCGGGCGCCTCACAGGTAGTCCTCCAGGCGGGCCACGGCGTAGCCCTCGCGCGTGACCTTGTTCAGGAAGCGGCGCATGTCGTCGACCATCGTGCCGTCCCAGTCGTCCCGGCCGCGGAAGTGGGTGAGGACGATGTCGCCGGGGTGCAGCTCGCGGTCGTCCTCGCGGTACTCCCAGTGGTCGACGAAGACCTCCTCGTCCCAGATCGGCGCGTACTTGATGCCGCAGGCCTTGGCGGCGCGCAGGGTGTCGCCGTTGTAGTTGCCGTAGGGCGGCCGGAAGACGGTGGGCGCCTTGCCGAACTGCTTCTTCATGACGGCCTGCATGCCGCAGATCTCGTCCTTCTGCTCCTCGTAGGACAGGCCGGGCAGGTAGGGGTGGGTCATGGTGTGGTTGCCCAGGGTGTGGCCCTGGGCCTGCATCCTGCGGAAGTAGCCGTAGTCGTCCTTGACCAGGTAGTTGCTGAGGAAGGCGGTGTACGGGATCTTCAGGTCGCTCATCATGCGCAGGAAGTTCGGGTCCTTCTCGGCGCCGTCGTCGATGGTGAGGAAGACGACCTTCTGCCGGGTGGGGATCGTGGTGAAGACCGGGGGCAGGTCGTCCTCCACCTGGCCGTCCACCTCGAAGCCGTCCCGCGCGGTGATCCTCGGCTTGTGCGCCGGCGGGGCCGGGGGTCTCAGCGGCACCGTGTCCAGTTTCCAGTGCTCGGCGGCGGCGACCAGGCGGGTGTGTTCGGCGGCGGGGTCCAGGGCCTGGGCGGGCCCGCCCTGGCCGGGCTGGTTGCCGGGGCCGGGGTGGGCGCCGGAGTCCTCGCCGGGGCCGGCGCATCCGGTGAGGACGGCGGTGGTGGCCAGGGCGACGGCCCCGCAGCGGAGGGCCACCTTCGGGAATCGTGCCGGGCGTCGCGCGGGGAATCGTGCCGGGAGCCGCGCCGGGAATCCTGCCCTGAATTTGTCATTTTGTACTACTTCTCGCATGGTGTCGGATCTTCGCAGGCCCCCACCCCGATCCCGGCCCGACGCCGCCGCCCGGAGGCGCACCATCCACCGACTGGCCCACAATGACCCGGTGAACGACCAGCTCCCCTCCTTCCACGCCCTGCTCACCCCCGAGGGCCGGGCCCTCCTCGACGAGGTGCGGGGCACCGCCCCGGCGGACGAACTCACCGTCGCCACCCGGCTGCGCCGCACCCACCCCGCCGAGCTGGTGTCGGCCGCGCTCGGCCAGGCCCGGCTGCGGCAGCGGGCGGCGGCCAAGTTCGCGGCCGAGGACGCGGAGCGCATGTTCTTCACGCCCAACGGGGTCGAACAGTCGACGCGGACCAGCGTGGCGGCGTACCGGGCGGCCCGGATGAAGGACCAGGGGGTGACGTCGGTCGCCGACCTGTGCTGCGGGATCGGCGGTGACGCCATCGCTCTGGCGCGGGCCGGGGTCCGGGTGCTGGCCGTGGACCGGGACCCGCTGACGGTGGCCGTCGCCCGGGCGAACGCCGAGACGCTCGGCCTCGACCGGCTGATCGAGGTACGGGAGGCGGACGTCACCGAGGTCGACACCGCCGGCTACGACGCCGTCTTCGTGGACCCGGCACGGCGCGGCGGCCGGGGCCGCGTCTTCGACCCGGAGGCGTACTCACCGCCCCTGTCCTGGGCGGTCGCCACCGCCCTCGCCGCACCCCGCGCCGCCCTGAAGATCGCCCCGGGCATCCCGCACGAGGCGGTTCCCGCCGAGGCCGAGGCGGAGTGGATCTCGGACGGCGGCGACGTGAAGGAGGCGGTGCTCTGGTTCGGCACCGAGCCCGGCCTGGTCCGCGCCACCCTGCTGCCCGGCCCGCGCAGCCTGCTCGGCCGGGGTCTGCCCGATCCCGAAGTGCGCCCGGTGGGGCGGTACTTGTACGAGCCCGACGGCGCCGTGATCCGCGCCCACCTGGTCGCCGAGGTGGCCGAACAGGTCGGCGGCGGCCTCCTCGACGCGACCATCGCCTACATCACGGCCGACACCCTGCGCCCGACCCCGTACGCCACCGCCTACGAGATCACCGACCGACTCCCCTTCAACGTCAAGAAGTTGAAGGCCCTGCTGCGCGAACGCGAGGTCGGCACCCTGACCGTGAAGAAGCGCGGCTCGGCCGTCGAACCGGAGGAACTGCGCCGCAAGGTCAAACCCCAGGGACCGAACGCGGCGACGGTCTTCCTGACCCGGGTGGCGGGCGCCCCGACGATGCTGCTGGGACAGCCCGCGCCGGTCAGCTGAGCGGCACGATCGTGTGGTCACGCAGGACCCGGACGCGGGCGCGGCGGCTCACGGTGTAGGCGGCGTCGTGGGCGTCGGCCCCGATGTACACGTCGCTTCCCCGGACGAGCGAGAGGAGCTGGGCGACGGCCTGCGCATCGTCCGCAGCAGACGCCGCCTGCTGCAGCAGTGACCTGTGCATGTAATCGGGAGCGCCGGCGGCGAGACTCTCCGTGAGGTGATGGAGAACGGCGTGGACCCGCGACACCGGTATACGCGGCGGAAGGTGATTTATCGCAGCCGCGCTCCTGTCGCTCGTGGCCCTGAGGTAGGCGTCCACCCCTGCCTCCGGAGCGAACGCGTACAGCCATTGACGCGCCTGCTCGCCCTCGTCCGTCGACGGCAACGAGTAGGGAGGCGCACTCCCCCTGTCGAAGAAGGTCTCCGTGACGTCGATCCCGCCGTACGGAGACAGCACCCTGCCCAGGCGCGTCGCGATCCTGCCTGTCCAGGTCCACACCGAGGAGCCCCTCTCGTACGTCAGGTTCGCCGCAAGAGTGCCGTCCACGATCACGGCGCGGACGGACTCGAGCCGCTGCGGTGTGCCCCAGGCCGCGGAGGTGGCGGCGGCGGCCACGGCGACCCGGGCATCGTCGCTGCCCAGGGGCGCTTCCAGGTCCGCCATGTCACCGGGGAAGTGGTCGAGGCATTCGAGCGCGAGCCAGCGCAGCTGCCACGCGGCCCTCGCGTCGGCCGCGACGGCGAGCAGGACGTCCCGGTGTGCCCAGCCGTGCCCCTTGCCGCAGGACTCCGCCACCGCGCACATGAGGGGAATCTTCTGGAAGTCCGTCACATCGTCCGACCTGACGGCGTCGAGCAGTACCCGGCCGCCTCGGTCACCGGCCAGGCTCAGATAGGCCTCGGCCAGATGGGTGCGTTCGAAGAACCAGCCGTTGTCGCGGAGCAGCAGTTCCCGCAACGGCTCTCGTGCGCGCGGATCCCGGAGCTGTGTCAACGCGTCACACCCCGCGGTGATGATGCCGTTTCCGGCATCCCGCTCCTGGAGTTCCATGACACGCAGAATCGGGTGCATCGGCCCTCCCGCACCGCCCAGAGCTCTGACGACGAGTTCGGCCGGGAAGGACCAGCCACCGGACGGATCGATCAGTTCGTTCAACTGCCCCAGCAGGAACGGCACGGCCGCTTCGACATGCAGGGTGCCCAAGGCCGTCAGAAGGGCTTCGCGCAGGGTCTCGGGCAGCTCCGGCCGCAGTGTCAGCACGCCCAGCAGCCGTTCGCCCACGTTCCGTCCGCCGTGGGTGGTCAGTGCCTCCACCAGGACCGTCCGCGCCGACTCGTCCCGTGTCCCGTCGCCGATATAGGTGATGACCTCGCTCAGCTGCGCCTCCGAGCCCAGCACACCCACGATCGCCTCTGCCGCCCGCTCCCGTTCCTGCCGGTACGGCGAGGTCTCCAGCAGCTCCCACACCGTCCGGACGATCTCCCGCCGCAGCGCCACGTCGGCGACGCGGGGGCTGCCCGTCAGGCAGCGGGCCGCGAGCAGCAGGTCGGTGTGAAAGAGGTCGTCGTCGGGGAGGTCCAGCAGGTCCCCGGCGTCGTCCCGGGTCCGCGGGGCTCCCGGCTCCCGTTGCAGGATGCCGAGCAGCAACCCCGTCGCGTCCGCCAGGGAGCCGGCCAGGAGCAGGATCACCTCCTCCCACCACGGGTCGTGCCGGGCCCGTACGGCCTGCCCGACGCCGGCGGGGCCGCGCTCCAGCAGCGCGGCGGCGGCGAAGTGTTCCTGGAGAGTCAGGTGCAGGAAGCCGTACCAGCCATGGGCCTGCGCCTTCAACAGGCCGTACTGCGCGGCGATCTCGTCCAGGATCGCCCGGCTGTCCGTGCGCGGCAGGTCGATGGTCGGCAGGAAGTCGGCGACCAGGTCGAGGAGTTCCTCCTCGCGGAAGTAGCGCAGCCCGCGCTGGTGGTACTGCCAGGCGATCTGCTTGAGCAGGTCCTGTTTGCGGTCGGTCGTGAAACGGCTGTACCGGCTGATCTTGCGGTGCGCGTCCCACTCGCGCAGCAGCACCTCGACGCACCGCCGGTACAGCGCCGCCCGGCGCTCCGGAAGCTCCAGGTCCTGCTCGTAGACGATGGCGATCAGGCTGAGCAGCAGCGGGTTGGCGGCCAGGGTCTGCAGGCGGGCGTTGCCCGACAGCGCGCGGACCAGGCCGCCGCGGCGGCGGTCGCGGTCGCCGAACCAGTTGGCGACGAACGTCTCGATCTGCGGCCACTCGAAGTCCAGCGCCTCCAGGACCTGGAACTGCGGCAGCCCGCCGCGCCAGCCGTGCCGGCGGCAAGTGGTGGCGATCAGCGCCCTCGGGTAGCGGGTGGCCAGCCGGGTGATCTCCTCGGTGACCTTGTTGTAGGCGCCGGCCGCCGTCTCCGCGCTCTCCCCGCCCAGCACCTCGTCCAGCCCGTCGAACAGCAGCGCCGCCGTGCCGTCGGTGAGCCGCTCCACGACGTACTCCCGGGCGTCGGCGAAGCCGTACTGGTCGGCCCAGTGTTCGGCGAGGTAGTCCAGGACCGAGTCGTGGCCGCTCTCCACGAAGCGGAACAGCTCGATGTACGCCGGAAGTTCGGGCAGGGGCTCGCCCTCCGCCCGGCTCGCCATGCGCAGGGCGAGGTGGCGCAGCATGGTCGTCTTGCCGGCGCCCGGATCGCCGACGACCACGATGCGCTGGTAGCGCTGGAGTGCGTCGACCGGCGCGTACGTGTGGGCGGCGCCGGACGGCCCGTCGGCGGCCTGCGCCTCCCGTCGTACGGCGTCCCGGGTGCGGTCCTGGGCGAACTCCTCCTCGCGGACGAACCGCAGCGGCTGCTGCTCCTGCACCCGGACCTGCACATACAGCCGGTCCAGGCGCAGCGGGCGGGACATGTCGAGGATCCGCAGCGTCGACAGCTCCTGGACCAGCCGGGCGCAGTAGGCGACGGCCGCGGCGGCCAGGCCCGTGCGGTGCGCCACCTGACGCCGGGCGGCGCGCTCGCGTTCGCGTTCCGCCTCCTCGGCCGCACGTCGTGCGGTGCGCTCGGCGGCCTGCCGCTCGTGGTCCCACTCCTGCTCCCGGCGGCGCAGGTCGGCGGTGAGCTGAAGCCGGATCTTCTCGCGCTCCAGGGCCCGGGTGCGGCCGGTCTGCCAGATCGCGACCGCGCCGGCGATCAGCGCGACCACCACTCCCCCGGCCGCCGTGACGGCCGAGGCCGTGTCCAGCGCCAGGTTCTGTGCGACGGCGGTACGAAACGGCACGGTGCGGCCCCCCGACTTCGCTCCGGGTCACCCTGTTCCCCGGCTCTCTCGACCCCCTGATCGGTCGTCAATTCTGGCAGCGCCCGTTCCCTGGCGAACCCGAATCGGTCACATGCCTTCCGCCGCCGCCCGGCGCAGCAGCCACTCCCGCTCCCGCTCGTTGCGCGCCAGGGTCGCCGCCCGTTCGAACTCCGCGCGGGCTTCGGCCGGGCGGCCCAGGCGGGCGAGGAGGTCGCCGCGGACGCTGGGGAGCAAGTGGTAGTCGCGCAGGGCGGGTTCGGCGGCGAGCGCGTCGACGAGGCGCAGTCCCTCGGCGGGGCCGTCGGTCATCGACACGGCGACCGCGCGGTTCAACTCGACGACCGGGGACGGGGATCGGGCCGCGAGCAGGGCGTACAGGGTGGCGATGGTGCGCCAGTCGGTCTCCTCGTAGGTGTACGCGTGCGCGTGGCAGGCGGCGATGGCGGCCTGGAGGGCGTAGGGGCCGGGGGCGCCGGTGGTCGTGGCCTCGGCGCGGGCGAGGGCCCGGATGCCGCGGGCGATGAGCATGCGGTTCCAGCGGCGGCGGTTCTGGTCCTTGAGCAGGACCGGTTCACCGCCCGGACCCGTGCGGGCGGCGGCGCGGGAGGTCTGGAACTCCAGCAGCGAGGTCAGGGCGTGCACCTCGGGTTCCTTCGGCATCAGGGAGGACAGCACTCGGGCCAGTCGCAGGGCGTCCTCGCACAGGCCGGGGCGGAGCAGGTCGTCGCCGGCGGTGGCCGCGTACCCCTCGTTGAAGATCAGGTAGATGACGTCCAGGACCGAGCCCAGGCGCGCCTCGCGGTCGGGGCCGTACGGCACCTCGAAGGCGACGTTCCTGGTCGCCAGGGTCCGCTTCGCGCGGACGATGCGCTGGGCGATCGTCGGCTCCGGGACGAGGTAGGCGCGGGCGATCTCGGCCGTGGTCAGGCCGCCCAGCAGGCGCAGGGTGAGGGCGGTGCGGGCTTCCGGGGACAGCGCCGGGTGGCAGGTGGTGAAGACCAGGCGGAGCAGGTCGTCGTCGATGTCCTCGGGGTCGGCGGGCTCCTCGAACGGGGCCGTGGTCTCCAGGTCCCGGCCGATCTCGGCGAGCTTGCGGGCGTAGGTCTCGCGACGCCGGATCAGGTCGACGGCGCGGTGCCGGGCGGTGGCCATGAGCCAGGCGCCCGGATTGTCGGGCACGCCGTCCCTCGGCCACCGCTCCAGCGCGGCGACCAGCGCGTCCTGCGTCAGTTCCTCGGCGATGCCGACGTCCCGGACGAGCCGGGCGACGCCGGCGATCACCCGGGGCGACTCCAGACGGAAGACGGTCTCGATCGCGTGCGCCGCGACGGGCTGCGCACCGGCGGCATGCGGTGCGGCGGCATGCGGTGCGTTGGGCTGCGGTGCGGTGGGCTGCGGTTCCACAGCCCACCATGCAACACCCGAAAAGGCGTGCGGGGCCAACCGGGGGATCAGCCCTCGGCGATCTCCCGCACCTCGCAGGACACGTTCCAGTAGTCCTCGTGGACCTTCAGGAACCGCTTGGTCCACTCCAGGGCCTCGGCCTTGTCCTTGCACTGCATGATCGCGTAGCCGCCGATGACCTCCTTGGACTCGGTGAACGGCCCGTCGGTCACGGACAGCTTCCCGCCCTGCCAGCGCACCGTGGTGCCCTGCGCGGAGGGGGTGAGCCCGGCGGTGTCGAGCATGACGCCGGCCTTGGTGATCTCCTCGATCAGCTCGCCCATCCGCTGCATCAGCTCCTGACTGGGGCCCTCGGCGGGGGCGGAGGACTCGTCGATGTGCACGATCGACAGGTAGCGGGGCATGGTGACTCCTTCGGTCGAGGCGGCGGGGCCGTTCCCCGCTGCTCACCCATGCGTCGAACGGGAGACACCCGGATCGACACCCGCTCGGAGTTTTCCCGAAGATTTTTTTCTCAGCGCAGGGACGCCCACAGATCGTCCGCCGCCGGCTCCTTCGCCACCACCCGGTTGGGGTCCGAGGGTGCCGTGACGACCGGCATCATCACCGTCCGCACATGGTCCGCGGTGAGGCCCTTCAGGCTCTCGCCGAGCCGCATCAGCTCGCCCAGCGAGTCCAGGCCGGTGTCGGTGGTGAGGCCGGCGGTGACCGCGTCGGCGGCCCGGTAGAGCCCCGCCGGGTCGGAGAGCAGGTCGGTCGCGGCCATCTGCTCCAGCAGGGCCGTGACCAGCTTCTGCTGGAGGCCTATGCGGCCCAGGTCGCTGCCGTCGCCGATGCCGTGCCGGGTGCGGGCGAGCGCGAGGGCGCGGGTGCCGTTCAGGTGGTGGGTTCCGGACGGCAGGTGCAGATGGCTCTTGTCGTCGTCGATGTCCTGGTCGGTGGTGACCGTGACCCCGCCGAGCGTGTCCACCAGCTTCGCGAATCCGGAGAAGTCGATCTCGATGTAGTGGTCCATGCGGACGTTCGTCATCGACTCGACCGTCTTCACCGCGCACACCGGCCCGCCCACCGCGTAGGCGCTGTTGAACATCGCGCCGTACGCCGTCGCCGTCGAGCCCCCGGAGGGCAGCGGGCAGGACGGGCGGGTGACGAGGGTGTCGCGCGGGATGCTGACGACGGTGGCCCCGGTCCGGCCCGCGTCGATGTGCACCACCATCGCGGTGTCGGAACGGGCGCCGGTGCTGTCGCCGCCGCCCAGCTCCTTGTTGGCCTTGCCGCTGCGCGAGTCGGAGCCGAGGACCAGGATGTTCAGGGCGCCGGTCGGCAGCGGGGAGGCGGTGGCCGAGGCGCCGGCCGGGGCGGTCGCGGACGGGGCGGACACCGCCCGGGCGGGCCGGTCGTCGCCGAGCGCGCTGTTGATGTCGACGCTTCTGATGTTGTGGTTGAGATGCCAGTACGCCCAGCCCGCGGCCGCCACGCCCAGCACCAGGGCCCCCGCCAGGGTGAGGCCGGCGGCTTTCACCGCTCGCGACCGCCGCCCCGCCCGTATGCCCGTGTCGCCCTGCTCCCCTTGTCGCGTCACGGGCAGGAACGTAAGTCCGAATTATTAGGGGACTGTTAGGGGAAGCCGTGCGAGACGGTTTTCTTCGGAAATTCTCACCACGCCGAAAGTTTCGACCATGCGGCGGGGGTGGGGTTCGCGGTTCTCAGCCCGCCGCGGGCGCCGCCGTGCTCGACCGCACGACCAGGCTGGTCGCCAGCTCCACCCGGGTCGCCGCCCGCCCCTCCTCCTCGGCGCGCCCCAGCTCCAGCACGAGCCGGGCGGCGGCCTCGGCCATCTCGGTCAGCGGCTGTCGTACGGTCGTCAGCGGCGGGCCGACCCAGCGGGCCACCGGCAGATCGTCGAAGCCGACGACGCTGACGTCCTCCGGGATGCGCAGCCCCAGCTCGCGGGCCGCCTCGTACAGGCCGAGCGCCTGCAGGTCGTTGCCCGCGAAGACGGCGGTCGGCCGGTCGGGGCGGCGCAGCAGCTCCAGGCCCAGGCGGTAGCCGGCGTCGTGGTGGAAGTCGCCGGTCATCACGAGGGAGGGGTCGACCGGCAGGCCGGCCGTCTCCAGGGCCGCCCGGTAGCCGTCGATGCGGGCCCGGCTGCACATCATCCGGGACGGACCGCTGATCGCGCCGATCCGGGTGTGGCCCAGTTCCACCAGATGCCGGGTGGCGGCGAGCCCGCCCTGCCAGTTGGTGGCGCCGATGGAGGGCACGTCCGGGCCCGGGTCGCCGGCCGGGTCCACGACCACGAACGGGATGGACCGGCTGGTCAGCAGCGCCCGCTGGGCCCCGTCCAGCTCGGAGAGCACCAGCACCACCCCGTGCGGGCGGCGGGCGGCGACCTGGTCGGCCCAGGTCCGGCCCGGGGTGAGCCGCCCGGCGGACTCGGAGAGGACCACGCTCAGGCCCGCGCCCTGCGCCACGTTCTCCACGCCCCGGATGACCTCCATCGCCCAGGCGCTCTCCAGCTCGTGGAAGACCAGGTCGATCAGCGGGGAGCGGGAAGCCTCGGCGCGCCGGCGCCGGTAGCCGTACGCGCGCAGCAGCTCCTCGACACGGGTGCGGGTCGAGGGGGCGACGTCGGCGCGGCCGTTGAGGACCTTCGAAACAGTCGGGGTGGAGACCCCGGCCTCGCGGGCGATCTCGGCGAGCGTCGCTGTCTGTGTTTCCACGGACTTCCCAGGCTTCATGCCCGCGATCGTATCCCTGCGCGACCCCTTGACGAAGCCCTTCTTCCGCCATACCTTCCCGGAACATTCGGAAAGCCAATCGAAACATTGCGAGAGGCCAGGGGTCATGGAGTCCACCACGTCCAACGGCGGGCGTACGTTCAGCAGGCGCTGGGTGCTCGGCGCCGGTGTCACCACACTTGTCACCGCCGGCCTCTCGGCCTGTGGCTCCTCCGGGGGTTCCGGCGGCGGCGGTGGCACGCTCACCGCGTTCGTGTACGGCGACGACGCGGCCAAGATCCAGCTCAAGGCCGTCGACCGGTTCAACGCGTCGGCCGCCGCCAAGAAGGCCAAGGGCAGGATCAAGCTGGAGAAGGTGCCCGGCGCCGACTATCCGGCGAAGCTGCGCACGGCGATGGGCTCGCCCAACGCGCCCGACGTGTTCTTCAACTGGGGCGGCGGCTCGATCAAGGCGTACAAGGACGCCAACCAGCTGGTCGACCTGACCGACACCATCACGTCGGACCCGGTCCTGAAGAGCGGCTTCCTGCCCTCGGTCCTCGCGGCCGGCGGGCTGAGCGGGCGCAACTACGGCATCCCGATGCGCGGCATGCAGCCCGTGATCCTCTTCTACAACAAGTCGCTCTTCGCCGAGCACAAGCTCCAGCCGCCCACCACCTGGGACCAGCTGCTCGACATCAACGCCAAGCTGAAGAAGGCGAAGATCACCCCGTTCGCGCTCGGCGGCTCGGACATCTGGCCCGAGCTGATGTGGCTGGAGTACCTGGTCGACCGCATCGGCGGCCCCCAGGTCTTCGACCGCATCAAGAACGGCGACGCATCCGGCTGGGGCGACCCGGCCGTCCTCAAGGCCGCCCAGACGGTCAAGCAGCTCATCGACGACGGCGCCTTCGGCAAGGGCTACAGCTCGGTCGCCTACACCAACGGCGGCGCCCCGGCCGTGTTCGCCAAGGGCAGGGCGGCGATGCACCTGATGGGCTCCTGGGAGTACTCCACCCAGCTCGGCAAGTTCCCGGACTTCGCGAAGAAGGACCTCGGCTGGACCGCGTTCCCGAGCATCGAGGGCGGCGCCGGCGACATCCGCAACGTCGTCGGCAACCCCACCAACTACTGGTCCGTCAACGCCCGTACCTCCAACAAGGACGCCGCGCTCGCCTTCCTGCGCGACTGCGCCTCCGAGCAGTACGCCAAGGACCTGGTCGCCAACGGCGACATCCCGACCACGACGAACGCCGAGAAGCTGCTGGACGCCTCGCCGAACCCGGAGTTCGCGAAGTTCCAGTACCGGATGGTGCAGCAGGCCCCGGCGTTCACGCTCAGCTGGGACCAGGCCGTCGACCCGAACGTGTCGACGCCGATGCTCACCGAGGTCAACAAGCTGTTCGTGGGCAAGTCCTCGCCGAGCCAGTTCGTGTCGGCCCTGCAGGGGCTGAAGTGAGCACCACCGCGGTGAAGGGCGGCTCGCGCGTCGGGGCGGGCCGCCCGCCCGGCGGCTCCCGGGCCGAGGCGGGCCGCCCGCACGCCGCCTGGGCCCTGCCCGGCGTGCTGTTCTTCGCGTTCTTCGCCCTCGCCCCCATGGTGCTGGCGTTCGGCCTGTCCTTCACCAAGTGGAACGGACTCGGCGACCCCGAGCCGGCCGGCCTCGCCAACTGGCACAAGCTGCTCGGCGACGACCGGCTCACCCAGTCCCTCACGGTCACCGTGCTGCTCACGGTGGTCAGCTGGGCCTTCCAGACGGTCGTCTCCCTGCTGCTCGGCGTCTGGGCGGCGGGCCCGCAGCGCAACCGCGCGGTCCTCTCGGCCGTCTTCTTCGTGCCGTTCCTGCTGTCCTCGACGGCGATCTCGCTGCTGTTCTACGCCCTGCTCGACCCGAACTTCGGCATCGTCCACGGCGACACCCTCGGCTCGACGAGCGGCGCCTTCCTGGCGATCGTGTTCGTCGGCGGCTGGCAGTTCATCCCCTTCCACACCCTGATCTACCAGGGCGGGGCCCGGCAGATCCCCGAGGTCCTCTACCAGGCGGCGGCGATCGACGGCGCGGGCCGCTACCGCCAGTTCTTCTCCATCACGCTGCCCCAGCTGCGCAACACCGCGACCACCTCCGGCGTGCTGATGGTCGTCGGCTCGCTGACCTACTTCGAGACCGTCCTGATCCTCACCCAGGGCGGCCCCGGCACCGACACGGCGACCCTGCCGTACCTGATGTACGAGGCCGGGTTCAAGAGCTACGACTTCGGCTACGCCAGCGCCATCGCCTCCTTCCTGGTGGTGGCCGCGACCGCGCTGTCCCTGCTGCTGGTGCGGCTGTCCGGTTTCGGCGCGATGCGCAGTACCAGGGAAGGAATGTGACGCAGTGTCACACCCCATGTCACACGACACGCTGCCCCGCCCCGTGAAGACCGACGCGGCGCCCCCGGCGGGGCCCGCCGGACGCCGCCGCCGGCGCCGGGCCCGGCGGGCCAACCCGCTCGCCGGCCTCGGCTCGGTGATCTGGCTGGTCGTCGTCATCGTCCCGGTCTACGCGATGATCTCGGCCTCGCTCACCCGCCAGGACGAGGCGCTGGGCGACAACGCCCTGAAACCGCCGAGCCGTCCGACCCTCGCCAACTACGACACCGTGCTGCACAACGGCTTCGGCCACTACCTGTGGAACACCGCGCTGGTGGCGGCCGCGGTCGTGGCGATCGTGGTCGTGCTGTGCGTGCCGCTCGCCTACGTCGCCGTACGGACCCGGGGCTTCTGGTCCGGGGCCGCCTTCCGGCTGTTCCTGCTCGGCGTGGCCATCCCGGCGCAGGCGGTCGTCGTACCGCTCTACCTGATGATCGCCAAGCTGAACCTCTACGACAGCCTCCTCGCGATCATCCTGCCGACGGCCGCGTTCGCGATGCCGGTGTCCATCCTGATCCTCACCGGCACCCTCAGGGACATCTCGGAGGAGGTGTACGAGGCGATGGCCCTGGACGGCGCCTCGCCCACCCGGATGCTGTTCCAGCTGGTCGTCCCCCTGTCCAAGGGCGGCATCAGCACCGTCGTCGTCTACGCGGCGCTCCAGGCCTGGAACGGCCTCCTCTTCCCGCTGATCTTCACCCAGTCCGAGGAGCCGCGCGTGCTGACCCTCGGCCTGTTCAACTACGTGAGCCAGTTCGGCGTGAACATCCCCGCCCTGCTCGCCTCGGTCGTCCTCTCCGGCATCCCGATCTTCGCCGTGTACCTGGTGGCCCGCCGGGCCCTGGTCGGCGGCCTGATGGGCGTGGGCGGCAAGTGATCACCTCTATCCCGACGGGAGTTTCATGAGCACCGCCCCCTGGCGCGACCCCGCCCTGCCCGCCGCCGTCCGCGTCGACGACCTGCTCTCCCGGATGACCCTGGAGGAGAAGACCGCCCAGCTGTACGGCGTGTGGGTGGGGGCCGCCACGGACGGCGACGGAGTCGCCCCGCTGCAACACGAGATGACCGTCGACCTCGACTGGGACGAGCTGATCGCCCAGGGCCTCGGCCAGCTGACCCGTTCCTTCGGCACCGCCCCCGTGGACCCGGACACCGCCGCCCGCGCGCTCGCCCGCGCCCAGCGGCAGATCGCCGCCGCGAACCGCTTCGGCATACCGGCGGTCGCCCACGAGGAGTGCCTGGCCGGCTTCACCGCCTGGCGGGCGACGGCGTATCCCGTCCCGCTCGCCTGGGGTGCCTCCTTCGACCCGGAACTGGTGGCGGAGATGGGCCGCCGGATCGGCGACGACCTGCGCGCGGCCGGCGTCCACCAGGGCCTGGCCCCCGTCCTGGACGTGGTCCGCGACCCCCGCTGGGGCCGGGTGGAGGAGACGATCGGCGAGGACCCGTACCTGGTCGGCACGGTCGGCACCGCCTACGTCCGGGGCCTGGAGTCCGCCGGGGTCGTCGCCACGCTCAAGCACTTCGCCGGGTACGCCGCCTCGGCGGGCGCCCGCAACCTCGCCCCGGTCCGGGCGGGCGTACGGGAGCTCGCGGACGTCACCCTGCCGCCGTTCGAGATGGCGCTGCGCGAGGGCGGGGCCCGCTCGGTGATGGCGGCCTACACCGAGACCGACGGCGTGCCCGCCTCCGCCGACCCGGGCCTGCTGACCGGCCTGCTGCGCGAGGAGTGGGGCTTCACCGGCACGGTGGTCGCCGACTACTTCGGCATCGGCTTCCTGCAGACCCTGCACCGGGTCGCGGGAGACGAAGCGGAGGCCGCCGGCCTCGCCCTGGAAGCGGGCATCGACGTGGAGCTGCCGACCCTCAGGTGCTACGGCCCGCCGCTCGTCGCCGCCGTACGGCAGGGCCGCGTCCCCGAGGCCCTGGTGGACCGCGCGGCCCGCCGGGTGCTGCTGCAGAAGTGCGAGCTGGGCCTGCTGGACGAGGACTGGCGCCCGGAGCCGGACGGCCCGCTCGACCTGGACTCGGCGGGGAACCGGGCCGTGGCCCGCCGGCTCGCGGAGGAGTCGGTGGTGCTGCTCGACAACCCCGACGGGCTGCTGCCCCTCGCACCCGACGCCCGGATCGCGGTCGTCGGCCCACGCGCGGCGGACGCGCTGGCCATGCTGGGCTGCTACTCCTTCCCCTCCCACGTCCTCCCCCACCACCCCGAGGTCCCCCTCGGTATCGAGATCCCCACCGTGCTGGACTCCCTGCGCGCCGAACTCGCCGACGCCAAGGTGACGTTCGCCGAGGGCTGCGGGGTCTCGGACCCGGACACCGGCGGCTTCGAGGAGGCCGTGGCCCGGGCGGCGGAGGCGGACGTGTGCGTGGCGGTGCTCGGCGACCGCGCGGGCCTGTTCGGCCGGGGCACCTCGGGCGAGGGCTGCGACGTGGCCGACCTGAACCTGCCCGGAGTCCAGGCGGAGCTGCTGGACGCGCTGGTGGCGACGGGCGTCCCGGTCGTCCTCGTGCTGCTCACCGGCCGCCCCTACGCCCTGGGCCGCTGGCAGGGCCGGCTCGGCGCGGTCGTGCAGGCCTTCTTCCCCGGCGAGGAGGGCGGCCCGGCGGTGGCCGGGGTGCTGTCCGGCCGGGTGAACCCCTCCGGCCGCCTCCCGGTGAGCGTGCCGCACGGGCCCGGCGGACAGCCCTGGACCTACCTCCAGCCCCCGCTGGGCCTGGCCGGCGAGGTCAGCAGCCTGGACCCGACCCCGCTGTACCCGTTCGGGCACGGCCGCTCCTACACGACGTTCACCTGGGAGGACTTCACGGGCGGCGAACTCGGCGACCTCGGCGAAGCCGGTGAAGTCGCGGAGATCGGCACGGACGGCTCGCACGACCTCTCGCTGACCGTCCGCAACACCGGTGACCGCGCCGGCGCGGAGGTCGTCCAGCTCTATCTGCACGACCCGGTGGCCTCGGTGACCCGCCCGGACGTGCGCCTGATCGGCTATCAGCGGCTGGAGCTGGCCGCCGGTGAGTCCCGCCGCCTCACCTTCCGCTTCCACCCGGACCTGTCGTCCTTCACCGACCGCACCGGCACACGGATCGTGGAGCCGGGCGAACTGGAGCTGCGCCTGGGCCCGTCCAGCGCGGAGACACGGCACACGGCGCGCCTGCGGCTGACGGGATCGCGGCGGGTCCTGGGGACGGACCGCGGGCTGCGCTGCGAGGTCGTGGCGGACGGGGTCTGAACAACGGCGAACCCCGCTCCCGGAGAACCGGGAGCGGGGTTCGTGTGGAGCGCCGGGCAGGCCTTGCACCTGCATTTCCCCGCAGGAAGCGGGGCGTCTTTCCTTGGACCACCAACGCACTGCGTCCGGGCCGGTGTTCCGGCCGTTCGCTGTGTGATGATCATAGCGCAGTCCGGCCGGAGAACCCAACCTCAGGCGCCCGGCACCTGCTCGAAGCGCCAGCGGTGCACCGCACGGGCCACCAACTCCGGTTCGGGATCGGGCAGTTCGGGGAGCCGGGCGTCGTACCGCGCGTCCCACCACGTGATGACCAGCACCCGGTCCTGAGGCGCGCGGAAGGTCTCCCGGCGCAACGGCTCCTCCGCCAGGCCCTGCTCCCCCACCCAGGCGAGGAGTTCCGCCCCCCGCCCCTCGGCCGCCCGGGCCTCCCACATCAGCGCGACCGTCACGAGTACAGGTTCTCCTTGCTGACCTCGTGCACATGGTCGTGATCACGGCCGTGGCCGTGGTCACCGGGGACATGGGTGTCCGTGACCGGCAGGGAGGAGTCGGCGGACAGGTCCCAGCCGGAGGCGGACCGGCCCCGGGCGACCATCTCCGCGCCGAGCGCGGCGACCATCGCGCCGTTGTCCGTGCACAGCTTGGGGCGCGGGACGCGCAGCCGGATGCCGGCGGCCTCGCACCGCTCCTGGGCGAGGGCCCGCAGCCGGGAGTTGGCGGCCACACCGCCGCCGATCATCAGGTGCTCGACGCCCTCGTCCTTGCAGGCACGCACGGCCTTGCGGGTCAGGACGTCCACCACGGCCTCCTGGAAGGAGGCGGCCACGTCCCGGACCGGGACCTCCTCGCCGGCCGCCCGCCTGGCCTCGATCCAGCGGGCCACGGCCGTCTTCAGACCCGAGAAGGAGAAGTCGTACGCCGGGTCGCGCGGACCGGTCAGACCGCGCGGGAAGGCGATCGCCGCCGGGTCGCCCTCGCGGGCGTAGCGGTCGATGACCGGGCCGCCCGGGAAGCCCAGGTTCAGCACGCGGGCGATCTTGTCGAAGGCCTCGCCGGCCGCGTCGTCGATGGTCGCGCCCATCGGCCGGACGTCGGAGGTGATGTCCTCGGACAGCAGCAGCGAGGAATGGCCGCCGGACACCAGCAGGGCCATCGTCGGCTCGGGCAGCGGGCCGTGCTCCAGCTGGTCCACGCAGATGTGGGAGGCGAGGTGGTTGACGCCGTACAGCGGCTTGCCGAGCGCGTAGGCGTACGCCTTGGCCGCCGAGACGCCGACCAGCAGGGCGCCCGCGAGACCGGGCCCGGCGGTGACCGCGATGCCGTCGAGGTCCTTCGCGGAGACGCCCGCCTCCTTCAGCGCGCGGTTGACGGTCGGGACCATCGCCTCCAGGTGCGCCCGGGACGCCACCTCCGGGACGACACCGCCGAAGCGGGCGTGCTCGTCGACGCTGGAGGCGACGGCGTCGGCCAGCAGGGTGGTGCCGCGGACGATGCCGACGCCGGTCTCGTCGCAGGAGGTCTCGATACCGAGGACGAGAGGTTCGTCAGCCATTGATGTCGGTTCCTTGTACTGATCCTGGTACGGATGAGGAGGGGTCGGTCAGGCGCATCACCAGGGCGTCCACGTTGCCCGGCTGGTAGTAGCCGCGCCTGAACCCGATGGGGGCGAAGCCGAAGCGCTCGTAGAGCTTCTGGGCGCGGATGTTGTCCACCCGGCACTCGAGCATCACCTCGGCGCACTCGAAGTCGGTCGCGGCCCGCAGCAGCTCGGTCAGCAGCCGGGCGCCCAGGCCGGTGCCCTGGAGCTCGCGGGCGACGGCGATGGTCTGGACGTCGCCCAGGTCACCGGAGGCGGCGAGGCCCGCGTAGCCGACGATCCGGTCGTCCTCCTCGGCCACGAGGTAGCGCCGGGTCGCCTCCGGGCCCCGGGCATGGGCCAGCTCGGACCAGAACATGCCCCGGGACCAGGCGTCCTCGGGGAACAGGTCCTTCTCCAGCCCCAGGACCGGGTCGATGTCCCACCAGCGCATCTCGCGCAGCTGTGCCGTCACTTCGGCGTGACCACCTTGTAGTTCTTGGGGACCTGGGCGTCGGGCCGGCGCAGGTACAGCGGCCGGGGCTCCGGCAGCTCCTCGCCCGCGGCCAGCTTCTCGGCGGCCAGCGAGGCGAGCGCGGCGGCGGACACGTGCTCGGGCTCGTGGGCGCTCGGGAACGTGTCCGGGTACAGCAGCGCGCCCGCGCCGACCGCGGGGAGCCCCGCGACCCGCTCGGCGATGTCGGCGGGGCGGTCGACGGCCGGGCCGGTCAGCCGGGTGCGGGAGTCGGCGTACGTCGCCCAGTAGACCTCCTTGCGCCGGGCGTCGGTGGCCACGACGAAGGGGCCCTTCTCGATGTCGGCGGCATAGGCGAGAGCGTCCAGCGTGCACAGACCGTGCACGGGGACGTCGAGCGCGAGGCCGAAGGTGTCGGCGGTCATCAGACCGACGCGCAGACCGGTGTAGGGGCCGGGCCCGGTGCCGACGACGATGCCGGTGACGGCCTCCAGCTTGAGCCCCGCCTCGGCGAGGACGCGGTCGACGGCCGGCAGCAGCAGCTCTCCGTGCCGGCGCGCGTCCACCTGACTCGACGAGGCGATGACGTGCGTGCCGTCGTGCAACGCGACGGTGACGGCGGGGGTGGCGGTATCCAGAGCGAGCAAGAGCACGCGAACAGCCTACGGCGCTCGCGCCGAACGCACGCCCGTCCCGGTCGGGCGGTCACTGACTGCTACGGTCTGTACGACGTACGACACGAAGTACGACATATCCACGCGAGGCAGCAGAGGTGGGCGGACGTGGCAGGGACCAGCTCGGGGATCGTGGCCGGCCTGACCGCGGTGGCCGTCGGCACCGTCGGTTTCCTCGCCTACCAGGCACAGGCGCACGTTCCGGCGAACCTGGGAAGCCCGTCCTCGGCGGGCGCGTCGCCCTCGGCGGCCGTCAGCAAGGCCCCGCGCGACCGGCGGCACCCGACCGCGCTGCCGGGCGGTTCCGGGAAGGGTGAACGGGTCGTGTACTCGGTGGACGACGACCGGGTCTGGCTGGTCGACGACCGCGACCGGGTCCAGCGCACCTTCTCCGTGCACCCGGGCCTCGTCGACCCGGCGCCCGGCCACTACTGGGTCACCTCCCGCTCGAACGCCGTCACCGGCACCGACGGCGTCCCCGTCGAGCACGTCGTGCGCTTCACCAGCGTGGACGGCGTGGCGATCGGCTTCAGTGCGGCCGTGGGCGGCGGGGCGCCCGCGAACACCGAGAGCGGCGTGAAGACGGGCGGCATCCGGGAGACGCGGGCGGACGGCGACGAGATGTGGAAGTTCGCGACGATCGGGGTGCCGGTCGTCGTGATCCGCTAGCGGAGCCGTCCCGGACGAAGGCCCCTAGGCCGCGTCGCGGTGCCCCTCCGCCGGTTCGGGTGCCCCGGGCGTCCCGGGTTCCGGGTCGTGCGGGGGCCGGGAGACCGCGTCCGCCGCCGCGCACGACGCCAGCAGATCGCGCATGGACACCCCGGTGAGCACCGGCCGCGTGGGCTGTTCCGTGGGTCGAGAAGCGGGCATGGACGCCTCCTGAGCTGCGGGGGCGGGCGTAGTTAGGTACACCTAACCGCGGGCTGGCTACCATGTGACCACGCCCGGGACGTCCTGCGCAATATCTTCCCGACGGCTTGTCGGAAACGTGTTCCGGTGCCGGTCCGATCGGCGTGCCGGTCGGCTCAGGCCGTGAGCGTCTCCAGCTCCGCTTCCGCCCACCGCTGCCCGATCCCGGTCAGCGTGACGTGCCGTACCTCGTCCGAGGTGTCCCCCACGGCCCGGTGGATGACGACCTGGAGCCGGTCCTCGGTCAGCTCCTCGACCTTGCCCTCGCCCCACTCCACGACGATCACCGACTCGGGCAGCGAGACGTCGAGATCCAGGTCCTCCATCTCGTCGAGGCCGCCGCCGAGCCGGTAGGCGTCGACGTGCACGAGCGGCGGACCGTCGCCGAGGGAGGGGTGCACCCGGGCGATCACGAAGGTCGGCGAGGTGACCGCGCCACGCACTCCGAGGCCCTCGCCGAGCCCGCGGGTCAGCGTCGTCTTGCCGGCGCCGAGCTCCCCGGAGAGCATCACCAGGTCGCCCGCGCGCAGCAGCTTGGCCAGCCTGCGGCCCAGCTCCCGCATCTGCTCGGGCGAGGTGATCGTCAGCCGGGTCTCAGCGGGGTTGTGCGGTGCTGCTGGTGCTTCCATAACCACTTACGGTAGCTCCTGCGGGCACGGCACCCGCGCGGGCGAGCAGATCGGCAAGGCGGTCTATGACCACCTCCGGATGCTCCAGCATGACCAGATGCCCGGCGTCCGGCACCAGCACCAGCTCGGCCTCGGGCAGCAGGTCGGCGATGGCCTCGCTGTGCTCGCTGGGCGTGACCAGGTCCCGCACTCCGGCCAGTACGAGCACCGGGAAGTCCCGGAAGCAGGCCAGGGCCTCGGTCTTGTCGTGGTCGGTGAAGGCCGGGTAGAACTCGGCGACCACGTCGATCGGCGTGGACTCGATCATCCGCTCGGCGAACCGCGCCACCGCGGGGTCGACGTCCCGCCCGCCGAACGAGTACCGCTTGATGATCCCGGCGAACAGGTCGGCGGTGGCCCGGCGCCCCTTCTCCACCAGTTCCGCCTGCTGCCCGAGCGCCTTCAGTACGCCGGGGAGGATCCGGCGCACGGCGTTGACACCCGCCACCGGCAGACCGAAGTTGACCTCGCCGAGCCGCCCGGACGACGTACCGACGAAGGCGGTGGCGACCACCCTGTCCCGGATCAACTCCGGGTACTGCGCCGCCAGGGCCATCACCGTCATTCCGCCCATCGAGTGACCGACCAGCACGATCGGGCCCTCGGGCACGGCCGCGTCGAGGACGGCCTTCAGGTCGCGGCCGAGCTGCTCGATGGTGAGGGGCACGCCGTCCCCGGTCTGGGCCACGCCCCGCCCGGAGCGCCCGTGGCTGCGCTGGTCCCAGTGCACGGTCCGTACGACCCCGCGCAGGGCCGCGCGCTGGAAGTGCCAGGAGTCCTGGTTGAGGCAGTAGCCGTGGCTGAAGACGACGGTGACGGGGGCGGGCGCCTTGCGGCCGAAGAGCCGGCGGCGGCGCGGGGAGACGTTCGGGCCGGTGTCGGGTTCGACGTCGTCGACCTCGTAGTACAGCTCGGTGCCGTCGTCGGCGTACGCCTTGCCCGGGGTGCCGCGCAGGGTGCCGTACGGGCCCGTCGAGTCCAGTGCCAGCCGGGCCTTGCGGCGCATCCCGCGCCCCACCGTCATGCGCTCTATGGCGACGCCGGCGGCCGCCCCCGCGGCGAGGACGCCTATCGCGGTGCCGGCGATGCCGGTCGCCCTGCGCCAGTTGCCCGCGGCCGCCCCCGCGGCGGAAGCCGCGGCCGCCGAGGCGACGGCGTCCGCCACGGCCTCCGCACTGCTCTCGCTCACGTACCGCTCCTCTTCGCCGTACTGCAGTTCGCCAGGTGGGTCGAACGGGTGGTGCCGGTGTGGTTCTCGTGACTGCCGTGACTCTCGTGGGTCTCGTGGCTCTGGTGGCTCTGGTGGCCTCGAAACCGGGGAGGATCAGTCCTCTTCGTCCTGTGTCCCGTTCACATAGACGCGAGGAACGCGCGTTCCGATCCGGGTGACGATCTCGTACGCGATGGTGCCGCAGGCCTGCGCCCAGTCCTCGGCGGTGGGCTCGCCCCGGTCGCCGGGCCCGAACAGCACGGCCTCGGTGCCCACCGGCGGCTCGTCGCCGCCCAGGTCGACCACGAACTGGTCCATCGCGACCCGCCCCGCGACCGTCCGCCACTTGCCGTCGACCAGTACCGGACCGGTGCCGGAGGCGTGCCGCGGGATGCCGTCCGCGTAACCCACCGGCACCAGGCCGAGGGTGGTGTCGCCGGGGGTGACGTAGTGGTGGCCGTAGCTGATGCCGTGTTCGCCCGGCACGTGCTTGACCAGTGCCAGCGACGCGCTCAGCGTCATCACCGGGCGCAGCCCGAAGTCGGCCGGGGTGCCCAGCTCCGGGCTGGGCGAGATGCCGTACAGGGCGATACCGGTACGGACCAGGTCGAAGTGGGACTCCGGAAGGGTCAGCGTGGCCGGGGAGTTGGCGATGTGCCGCACCTCCGGGCGGGCGCCCTGCTCCTCCGCGTACGCCACCATCTCCCGGAACCGGTCGAGCTGGGCGGCGATGGAGGGGTGCCCGGGCTCGTCGGCGCAGGCGAAGTGGGACCACAGACCGGTGACCCGGACGAGCCCCTCGGACTCGGCGCGCAGGGCCTCCGCCACCAGCTCGGGCCAGTCGGCGGGCTGGCAGCCGTTGCGGCCGAGCCCGGTGTCGGCCTTCAGCTGCACGCGCGCGGTGCGGCCCGCCGCCCGCGCGGCCTCGGTCACCTCGCGCAGCGCCCACATGCCGCTGAGGGACACGTCGATGCCCGCCTCGACCGCCTGCCGCCAGGGGCCGCCCGGGACCCACAGCCAGCACATGACGCGGCCCGGCAGCCCGGCCGCGCGCAGCGCCAGCGCCTCCTCGGGCGTGGCCGTGCCCAGCCAGCTCGCGCCCGCAGCGAGGGCCGCGCGGGCGCACGGCACCGCCCCGTGGCCGTACGCGTCCGACTTGACGACGGCCATCAGGGCCGCGCCCTTCGCCCGGGCGCGCAGCGCGCGCACATTGGCGCGCAGCGCACCCAGGTCGATCTCGGCGCGGGCACGCAGGTGTGCGGTCGGCACAGCTGAAGTCTCACTCATGGCGCCCCCAGTCTCTCAGAGGGCTCCGACAGCCCCCGGCCGCACTCCCCGACGGGCCCGCTAGCTGCCCGGACGTCGCCCCCACACGTACACCCGGTCCCCCTTCTTCAGCACGCCCCACAGCTTGCGGGCGTCCGCGAGCTTCAGGTTGACGCAGCCGTAGGAACCGTGGTCCGTGTCAATACTGCCGTACACGCCGTGGAAGGCCTGGCCCCCGTCGAAGAACTGGGAGTACGGCATGGCCTGGTCGTAGAGGGTCGACCAGTGGTTCTTGTGCTTCCAGTAGACCCTGTGCCAGCCGCCGCGGGTGGCGTACCCCTCACCCCCGCTGCGGATCGGCACCGGACCGAACACCACCTTGGAGCGCTTCTGCACCCAGGTCAGCTGCCGGTCCAGGTCCACGCAGGCGACCCGGTACGAGCGGACGGGGCACTTCTTCGCCGCGTTCGGGTTCTTCATGGCCGAGATCGGGTCGTACGTCCCCGCAGCCGCGTCGACGAGTTCTGAGGAGGGGGCGGGAGCCGGGGCAGGGGCCGGGGGCTTGGGGGCGGCTGCCGCGACGCCTGCTGCGGGGAGTGCGGTGGCGGCGGCGAGGAGGACGGCGAGGGTTCGACGGGTAAGACATACATGCCGTTTGACACGCTGTGGGGTGATTCGTCCGCTGATCATGCGATCAGCCAAACGTGCGGCTTTCGCGGATCCGGGATGCCGCGCGGGCGGGTCACCCGAGGGGTGGACCTGGGTACAGGGCGATCGGGCAACCAGGTGCAGTCCGCCTCGCCACGCCGCCCGGCATCGTCGAAGCCATGCGGACGAACATGCAGACGAGCCTGCGGACGAAGCGGACGAACACGCGGACGAGACGGCGTTGGACGGCGCCGGCCGGGGTCTACTCGGTGGTCGCCTTCCTGGCGGCCGGGGCGCTGGGGGCGGCCCAGCCGGCCACCGGGATCCCCACGGAAGTGGTCCAGCTGACCCAGTTCGGGCCGGCACTGGGGGTGGCCGTGGCGGCGCTGCTGTGGCCGTCACGGACGCGCGGGCTGCTCAGGGACGGGCCGGCTCCGGGGGCCTCGCCCCGGCTCCTGCTCGCCACTCCCCTCCTGATCATCGCGCTGTCGGCGATCCCGTACGCCCTCCTCACCGGCACCCCGCACGCCACCGATCCGTTGTCCCTGCGCCACCCCTTCCTCCTGATCGTCGTGGCCCAACTGGTCGGCGCCTGCGGTGAGGAGATCGGCTGGCGCTGCTTCCTCCAGCCCCTCCTGCGCACCCGCTTCGGCCTGCTCACCGCGTCGGCGACGGTGGGGGTGGTGTGGGGCCTGTGGCACGTCCAGGTGCTGGCCGAGGCCCCGGCCTACGCGGCCGGCTTCCTGCTGGCCACGGTCGCGATGTCCGTCGTCCTGGGCCTCGCCCTGGAGGAGGTCGCGGGCCTTCGCCGACTGCTCCTCGCGGGCGCCTTCCACGCCCTGGTCAACCTCGGGATGCTGCTGTTCATGGACGAGGAGACGGGCCGGCCGGCCCCGATGGTCCTGTTCGGCCTGGCCTGCGCGGTGGCGGCGGTGCCGTGGATACGACGGTCCCGGCGGCGGCAGGCGGTTACGATCCCGGCGACCGCGGGGTGAGGTGGGGCGGGGGTATGGGAGCGGGGGATGTCCGGGGATCCCGGATCGGCGCACGGGCCGCACTCGGCCACCGCCTGATCGCGCTGGGCCGGTGTCAGCTCGTCGGCCTGACGGGGTTTCTGGTGTCCGGTGCCGGGCTGCTGGTGACGGGGGCTCTGCTGCTCGTGCCGCTCGGACTCGGCTTCTGGCTGCTGCCTCCGGCGGCCCGGCTGCTGCGGCGCGTGTCCGACCGGTACCGCGCCCGCGCGGCCCGCTGGAGCGGCCGGCCGGTGAACGCCCCCGACCCTCTCCCCGACGGCACGTCGGCGCGCCGTACCAGCGCCGCGCTCCTCGCGGACGACGGCTTCTGGCACGAGCTGCGCTGGGCGTGGCTGGAGCCGTGGACGGGCGGGGTCCTGGCGGCGGTTCCGCTCGCGCTGGTCGAGTACGGGGTGTTCGGCGCGCTGGTCCAGCCGTTCGTGTGGCGCCGGCTGGGCGACGGCAACTGGTACGCCTTCGTGCCGGTCGTCTCCCCGGCCACGACGACGGCCGCGCTGCTGCTGGGCCTGGTCCTCGCCGGGGCGGGCCTGTGCCTGGCCCCGGCCGTCGCGGCCCTGCACGCCCGCCTCACGCACCGCCTGTTGTCCGCGCCCCGCAGCACCGAGCTGGCCCGGCGCGTGGCCCGCCTCGCCGACACCCGGGCGACCGCCCTGGACGTGCACGCGGCCGAACTCACCCGTATCGAACGGGACCTGCACGACGGCGCCCAGGCCCGCCTGGTGGCCCTGGGCCTCACCCTCGACAAGGCCACCCGCCTGCTCGACACCGCCACGGGCACGGAAACGGGTACCGCCACAGGCACAGGCACTGATACCCATGCCGACCCCGGCACCGTCCCCTCCCCCGCCCTCGAAGCCGCCCGCGCCCTCCTCCTGGACGTGCGCGCCACCTCCGAGCGGGCGCTCCAGGACCTGCGGGACCTGGTCCACGGCATCCATCCACCGATCCTGGCCGACCGCGGCCTCGCCGACGCGGTCCGCTCCCTGGCCCTGGACAGTCACCTGGACGTCGAGGTCGTCGTACACCTGCCACCGGCCCGCCTGCCCGCCCCCGTGGAGTCGGCGGCCTACTTCGCCGTCTCCGAACTCCTCACCAACGCGGCCAAGCACGCCGACGCGACCGGCGTGGAGATCACCCTCACCCACGACGGCACGCGGCTGCGCGTCACCGTCACGGACGACGGCCACGGCGGCGCCGACCCGTCGGCCGGGACCGGACTGGCGGGCGTACGGCGCCGGTTGGATACCTTCGACGGCACGCTCGCCCTGCACAGCCCGCCGGGCGGACCGACCACCGCGACCCTGGAGATCCCGTGCGCGTCGTCCTCGCCGAAGACCTCTTCCTCCTCCGCGACGGCCTGACCCGCACCCTGCGCGAGCACGGCTGCGAGGTCGTGGCGTCCGTGGACAACGGCCCCGCGCTGGTACGGGCGTTGCGCGAGACCGCACTCGACGTCGCGGTGATCGACATCCGCCTCCCGCCGACCCACACGGACGAGGGCCTCAAAGCCGCCCTGGAGGCCCGCCGCGCACGCCCGGGCCTGCCGGTGCTGATCCTCTCCCAGTACGTCGACCAGCTGTACGCCCATGAACTCCTCGCGTCCGGCGAGGGCGCCGTCGGCTATCTCCTCAAGGACCGCGTCACGCACACCGCCCAGTTCGTCGACGCCCTGCGCACGGTCGCCGCCGGCGGCACGGTGATGGACCCTCAGGTCATCGCCAGGCTCCTGAACCGCAGCGGGAAGCGGGGCCGCACCGACTCCCTCACCCCCCGCGAGCACGAGGTCCTCGCCCTCATGGCCGAGGGCCGCTCCAACACGGCCGTCGCCACCGCCCTGCACATCAGCGAGAGCGCGGTGGCCAAGCACATCGCGTCCCTCTTCGGGAAGCTGGGGATCGAGCAGTCCCCGGAGGACAACCGACGGGTGCTGGCCGTGCTGGCGTACCTGAAGGGATGACAGCAGGACCCTGTCGAAGCGGAGACCTCACCCCCGTACGACGTCCCTCCACGCCTCCGGGATCCGCGCGGCAACGTCATGCGCCCCCGCGGGCGCGCCCTCCGCGGCGAACCGTCCGGCGAGCCCGTGCAGATAGGCCGCCACACTCCCCGCGTCCCGCGCCGGCAGCCCGGCCGCCAGCAACGACCCGGCGAGCCCCGACAGCACGTCCCCGCTGCCCGCCGTGGCGAGCCACCCGGTGCCGGTCGCGTTGACCCGGACCGCCCCGCCCTCGGCGTCGGCCACCAGGGTCGTCGAGCCCTTCAGCAACACGGTCGACCGATACGCGGCCGCCAACTCCCGTACGGAGGCCAGCCGCGCCCCCTCGACCTCCTCCCGCCGCACCCCCAGCAGGGCCGCCGCCTCACCGGCGTGCGGGGTCATCAGGGTCGGCGCCGTACGCCCCCGCACGGTGTCCCGCTCCGCCAGCCGCAGCCCGTCGGCGTCCAGCAGCACCGGCACGTCCATCCCGAGCACCTCGTTGACGCTCCCCGCGTCGTCCCCGGCGCCGGGCCCGACGACCCACGCCTGCACGCGGCCCGCCTTGGCCGCGCCCCGGTCGGACACGAGCGTCTCCGGGAACCGCGCGATGACGGCGTCCCCCGCGGGGCCGACGTACCGTACGGCGCCCGCCCCACCGCGCAGGGCCCCGGAAACGGCGAGCACGGCGGCCCCCGGGTACCGTGAGGAGCCGGCGGCGATGCCCACGACCCCCCGCCGGTACTTGTCGCTCTCCGCCGCCGGCACGGGCAACCGCCGTGCCACATCGGCATGCTGCAGGGACTCCAGCCCGGCGTCGGCGGGCAGTTCGAGCCCGATCTCGACGAGCCGCACGACCCCGGCGTACTCCCGCGCGGGATCGATCAGCAGCCCCGGCTTGTACGTCCCGAAGGTGACGGTGAGATCGGCCCGGATCGCCGCCCCGAGCACCTCCCCCGTGTCGGCTTCCACGCCACTCGGCAGATCCACGGCGACGACACCGGCCCGGGACCGCTCGACCACGTCGGCCAGCCGCGCGGCATCGGCCCGCAGCCCGCCCCTCCCGCCGATCCCGACGATCCCGTCGACCACCAGGTCCGCCGTGAGAATCACCTGTTCGGCGGCACCGTCGGCCGGGACGACCGATCCCCCGGCCCGCCGCAGGGCGGCCAGCCCCCCGGCATGAGCGCGGTCGGGCGCCAGCAGTACGGCCGTGACGCCCGCGCCCCGGCGGGCCAGTCTGGCCCCGGCGTACAGCGCGTCCCCGCCGTTGTCGCCGCTCCCGACGAGCAGCACCACCCGACTGCCGTACACCCGCCCGAGGAACTCCGCGCAGGCCGCGGCCAGCCCGGCGGCGGCCCGCTGCATGAGCGCACCCTCCGGAAGCCGCGCCATCAACGCCCGCTCGGCCGCCCTTACCGTCTCCACGCTGTACGCAGTACGCATGGCACCGAGTCTCCCCCGGAAGGCAGCGTCATCGCACGCGGGTGACTAGGGGGTGTCGTTTGGCTCATCCCGGCGTCGCCAAGAAGCTCGGTCGGCCGGAGCCGACCTGATCCAAACGACACCCCCTAGCCCTCGGCGACCACCACGGCCGACGCGACACCCGCGTCATGGCTGAGCGACACGTGCCAGGACTGCACGCCCAGCTCCGCGGCCCGGGCGGCCACGGTCCCCTTCACCCGCAGCCGGGGCTGCCCGCTGTCCTCGACGTACACCTCGGCGTCGGTCCAGAGCAGTCCGGGCGGCGCGCCCAACGCCTTGGCCAGGGCCTCCTTCGCCGCGAACCGCGCCGCGAGCGAGGCGATGCCCCGGCGCAGCCCGCTGGGCAGCAACAGCTCGCTCTCCACGAACAGCCGGTCGGCCAGCCCCGGCGTACGCTCCAGCGCCGCCTCGAACCGGTCGATCTCGGCCACGTCGATCCCGACCCCGATGATGCTCATACCGAGCAGCGTACGGCGGCACGGGCGAGCGACACGCTCCCACGCGCCACCTGCCCGACCGCTTCGTCAGCCGAACCGGCCGGGCTGGCAGTCGAGCCTGCCGGGCTGGTGACCGAACGCCCGCTGGGCCACCCGTATTTGAGTCCCCTCCTGTCACAACCCCCTGCTAGCCTGCGAAGAATTGATCACACCGGGCGCCCTGGGGGGCCGGTCGGCGCACATGCATTGCGCACGCATTCGACTCATGCGGCACGCATGGGGACGCCAAGGGGGGCGGACGCATGACCAAGACGAGTAGGACCAGCGGCAGACGCACGGACGGGGACCAGGACGGCGGCGGCAGACGCGCCGGCTCCGGCACACCCGTGTCCGACCCGTTCGACGCGCTGCCCGGGCTCGCCCCGCTGCGCGCGGCCGCGCGCGCCGGTGACTGGGCGGCGACCCGCGCCTTCTTCGCGGGGCTCGGCTCCGTCGACGACTTCTCCTTCGCGTCGGGCGCCCTCGCCGACGTCGAGGGGACCGAGGGATATCTGGAGGCCGCGGCCGAGGCACTGCCCGCCGACCCGCTGCCGCGCACGCTGCTGGCCGAGCGGTACATCCGCATCGGCTGGGACATCCGCAGCGGCGCCCGGGCTCAGCACGTCTCACGCGAGCAGTTCGACGAGTTCCACGACTGGCTGCGCAAGGCGGAGCGGCTGCTGATCGAGGTGTGCGCCGAGCAGCCCGCGTACGCGCCCGCCTGGACCGCCCGGCTGCTGACCGCCCGCGGGCTCGAGCTGGGGCACTTCGAGGCCCGCCGCCGCTACGCCCGGCTGTCGGCGCATCACCCCCACCACTTCCGCGCGCAGTCGCAGTTGCTGCAGCAGCTGTGCCCCAAGTGGGGCGGCTCCTGGGAGAGCGCGCACGGCTTCGCCCGGGAATGCGCGACCGCCGCGCCGGACGGCTCGCACTCGGCGGTCCTGGTCGCCGAGGCCCACATCGAGCACGCCTCGGACCTGACCGACGCCCAGCAAGCCGAGTACGTGCGGGACGTGTCGGTCCGCGACGACCTGCGCCACGCGGCCCAGGTGTCCGTACTGCACCCCGACTACCGGGACGGCTTCCACCGGATCACCGGTCACAGCACCTTCGCCCTGGCCTTCTCCCTGGGCGGTCACACCGCCGACGCGGCCCGGCACTTCGCCGCGCTGGGCGACACCGCGGCCCAGTCCTTCTGGCAGTACCTGCCCGACTGGAAGACCCGGTTCGCGAAGTACCGCCAGGCCGCACTGGCGACGCTCTGAGGGGACGGAGAGATGAGCACCAGAGACATGATCACGGGACGGCAGACGGCCACCGGACTCGCCGACGCGGCTGCGCCCGAAACCATCGACTCCACCGGTCCCGCCGACGCCACCGACGCAACCGATTCCATCAACGATGGCGCCCTCGACGGCCTGATCTCCCACACCACCACCCACGGGATCCCCACCCTCCACGCCCCGCGCCGCCAGGGCGACATCACCGCCGGCCTCTTCTTCCGCGTGGGCCGGGCCGACGAGACGCTCGCCACCTCCGGCCTCACACACCTGGTCGAACATCTCGCACTGCACCGTCTGGGCGTGACCGACCTGCACTACAACGGCGCCACGGGGAACACGTTCACCCTCTTCCACGTCACCGGCACCGAGGACGAGGTCGTCAGCTATCTCAACGGCGTCTGCGCGGCCCTGCGCGACCTGCCGCTGGACCGGTTGGAGACGGAGAAGGAGATCCTGCGCACGGAGGCCGCGAACCGCTCGAACGGCCCCGGCTCCCAGCTTCCGCTGTGGCGTTACGGCGCCCAGGGCTACGGTCTGTCCAGCTACGAGGAACTCGGCACCTGGAGCCTGACCGCCGACCAGGTGCGGCACTGGGCCGAGACCCGCTTCACCCGAGACAACGCGGTGCTGTGGATCACCAGCGACCACGTGCCGGACGGCCTGGACCTGACCCTGCCCGCGGGCCGCCGCCACCCCGCTCCGGCCGCGACCAGCGCGCTGCCCGACACCCCGGCCTACGTCCGCGGCGACGACGGCCATGTCGTCTTCAACGCCGTGCTGCGCCGCTCCAGCGCGGCCGCCGTCTTCGCCGAGGTGCTGGGCCGCGCCCTCTTCCGGGACCTGCGCCAGGACGGCGGCTACTCGTACTCGGCGGAGGCCGACTACACCCCGCGCGACGCCGACTTCGCCACCCTCACCGCGTACGCCGACGCCCTGCCGCAGAAGCAGGACGCGGTGGTCGGCGGGTTCGTCGACACGCTGGCCCGGCTGCGCGCGGGCGCCATCGAACAGGCCGAACTGGATTCCGCGCGCGGCAAGTTGCTCAAGCTCTACGACACCCCCGATCTCGGCGCCGTCATGCTGCCGTCGTACGCGCTCGGCCTGCTGCTCGGCCACCGGCTGCTGTCCCGCGCGCAGCACGAGGCCGAGCTGCGCGCGGTCACGCTCGCCGACCTGCGCGAGGTCGCCCGCGAGGCGTGGGACGGCGGGCTGCTCCAGGTGCCGACCCGAGGCGCCGACTGGGCCGGCTTCACCCTCGCCCCGGAGTACTCGCCGTCCGAGGTCACCGGCACCCGGCACACGTCCCTGGAGAACGACGACGTCACGCTGGTCATCGGCGCCGAGGGCGTGAGCCTGCTGGTGCCGGGCGGCCCGGTCACCGTCCGGTACGACGCCTGCGCCGCGATGACCACCCGCCCCGACGGGGCCCGGCATCTGACCGGCCTCGACGGCTTCCGCGTGGCCGTCGAGCCGACCCTGTTCCGGGACGTCACGGCCGAGCGGATCGCGATGCTGGACGCGTCCGTCCCCGCCGCCGCGGTCGTCCCGCTGCCGGCCCGTGACCCGGAGCGGATTCCACGGCCGCGCGAGCGGGAGACGCGAGAGACGGCCCCCGTGCCGCCGGCCGGGGGCGGCGAGGCCAGGAAGTCGGTGTCTCCTGGCCTGCGGGGCCTGCCCGTCTGGTTCGTGCTCCTGGTGGTGTCGGAGGTGGTGTTCGGCGCGGGCCTCCTGATCGCCATCGTCCAGACGTCCGACTCGGGCCACTCGGCGTTCGTTCACCTGACCCGCGCGATCCTGCCGACCGCTCTGGTGATCGGCTACACCCGCAAGGCGTACCGCCGCGCCCGGCGCGAGCGCGGCTGACTCCCGGGAACGCCCGCTACTCCACCGTCACCGACTTCGCCAGGTTCCGCGGCTGGTCCACTTCGTTGCCGCGGGCCGTCGCGAGTTCGCAGGCGAACACCTGGAGTGGCACCGTGGCCACCAGCGGCTGGAGCAGGGTCGGGGTCACCGGGATCCGGATCAGATGGTCGGCGTACGGGACCACCGCCTCGTCCCCCTCCTCCGCGATGACGATGGTCCGGGCCCCGCGGGCCCGGATCTCCTGGATGTTGGACACGATCTTGTCGTGGAGGACGGACCGCCCGCGCGGCGAGGGCACGACCACGACCACCGGCAGGTCCTCCTCGATCAGCGCGATCGGTCCGTGCTTCAGCTCGCCCGCCGCGAAGCCCTCGGCGTGCATGTACGCCAGCTCCTTCAGCTTGAGCGCGCCTTCGAGAGCGACCGGGTAGCCGACGTGCCGCCCCAGGAACAGCACGGTGTTCTTGTCGGAGAGGGAGCGCGCGAGGGCGCGTACGGGCTCCATGGTCTCCAGGACCCGCTCGACCTCGGCCGAGATCCGGGAGAGGTCCCGGATGACGGCGCGGATCTCGTCGCCCCACTTGGTGCCGCGCACCTGGCCCAGGTACAGGGCGACGAGGTAGCACGCCACCAGCTGCGTCAGGAACGCCTTGGTGGAGGCGACCGCGACCTCGGGTCCGGCGTGCGTGTACAGGACCGCGTCCGACTCGCGCGGGATGGTCGAGCCGTTGGTGTTGCAGATGGCCAGCACCTTGGAGCCCTGCTCGCGGGCGTGCCGGAGCGCCATCAGGGTGTCCATGGTCTCGCCGGACTGGGAGATCGCGATGACCAGCGACCGCGCGCCGAGGATCGGATCCCGGTAGCGGAACTCGCTCGCCAGCTCCACCTCGCACGGGATCCGCGTCCAGTGCTCGATGGCGTACTTGGCGATCATGCCGGCGTGGAAGGCCGTACCGCAGGCGACGATGACGACCTTGTCCACCTCGCGCAGCTCGGACGGGGAGATCCGGACCTCGTCCAGGGTCAGCGAGCCGGCCGCGTCGATGCGCCCGAGCAGCGTGTCGGCGACCGCCTTCGGCTGCTCGGCGATCTCCTTGAGCATGAAGTAGTCGTAGCCGCCCTTCTCGGCGGCGGACGCGTCCCAGTCCACGTGGTAGGAGCGCACCTCGGCTTCGCGGCCGTCGAAGCCGGTCACCGTGACGCCGTCCCGGCGCAGCTCCACGACCTGGTCCTGGCCCAGTTCGACGGCCGAGCGGGTGTGCTCGATGAACGCGGCGACGTCGGAGGCGAGGAACGCCTCGCCCTCGCCGACACCCACCACCAGCGGTGAGTTGCGGCGCGCGCCGACGACCACGTCCGGCGCGTCCGCGTGCACGGCGACCAGGGTGAACGCGCCCTCCAGGCGCCGGCACACGAGCCGCATCGCCTCGGCGAGGTCGGCGGTCACCGAGTACTCCTCGGCCAGCAGATGCGCGACGACCTCGGTGTCCGTCTCGGAGGCCAGCTCATGCCCCCGCTCGGCCAGTTCGGCCCGCAGCACCGCGAAGTTCTCGATGATCCCGTTGTGGACGACCGCCACCCGGCCCGCGTTGTCCAGATGCGGATGAGCGTTGGCGTCCGTCGGCCCGCCGTGCGTGGCCCAGCGCGTGTGCCCGATCCCCGTCGACCCCGTCGGCAGCGGCCGGTCGACCAACTCCTTCTCCAGGTTGACCAGTTTCCCGGCCTTCTTCGCCGCGGCCAGCCCACCGTCCGCCAGCACGGCCACACCTGCCGAGTCGTACCCCCGGTACTCCAGCCGCTTCAGCCCGGCCATCACGACATCGAGCGCCGACTGCGACCCTACGTATCCCACGATTCCGCACATGCACGGCAGCCTACGATCCGCCACCGCCCCAAAACCCGCGCCGCGTGCCCGAAATCAGAAATTCCCACCGGGGTACGAAGGCGGAACGGGGGCGCCCGGGCCCACGTGACGCACCCCACCCCGCAGTCCTGTTCAAACTCCGTTAACAATGGACTGTGATCTCACCGGTCTCCTCGATGCCCCGGAGCGCCCACCGGCACAGGCCGGAGGCGACTCCCTACGTCGATCTCACGCGCGCGGAGTGGAGCGCGCTGCGGGACAAGACGCCGTTGCCGCTCACCGCCGACGAGGTGGAGAAGCTGCGCGGACTCGGCGATGTGATCGATCTGGACGAGGTGCGGGACATCTATCTCCCGCTGTCCAGACTGCTCAATCTGTACGTCGGAGCCACGGACGGACTCAGAGGCGCGCTGAACACCTTCCTCGGTGAGCAGGGCTCCCAGTCCGGGACCCCGTTCGTGATAGGGGTCGCCGGTTCGGTGGCGGTCGGCAAGTCGACCGTGGCCCGCCTGCTGCAGGCCCTGCTCTCGCGCTGGCCCGAGCATCCACGGGTCGAGCTGGTCACCACGGACGGGTTCCTGCTGCCCACCAAGGAGCTGGAGGCCCGCGGCCTGATGTCGCGGAAGGGGTTCCCCGAGTCGTACGACCGCCGGGCGCTGACCCGGTTCGTCGCCGACATCAAGGCGGGCAAGGACGAGGTGTCGGCGCCGGTCTACTCGCATCTCATCTACGACATCGTCCCTGGTCAGAAGCTCACCGTGCGCCGCCCGGACATCCTGATCGTCGAGGGCCTGAACGTCCTGCAGCCCGCCCTGCCCGGCAAGGACGGCCGTACCCGGGTCGGTCTGGCCGACTACTTCGACTTCAGCGTGTACGTCGACGCGAGCACCGAGGACATCGAGCACTGGTACCTCAGCCGCTTCAAGAAGCTGCGCCATACAGCCTTCCAGAAGCCGAACTCGTACTTCCGCAAGTACACCCAGGTCTCCGAGGACGAGGCCCTCGACTACGCCCGCACGCTCTGGCGGACGATCAACAAGCCCAACCTGGTCGAGAACATCGCCCCCACCCGGGGCCGCGCCACCCTCATCCTCCGCAAGGGGCCGGACCACAAGGTCCAGCGGCTGCGCCTGCGCAAGCTGTGACGTGTCCACGGGACCTGTGCAGCGTGTCCCTGGGACCTGTTAAGTAGGCGCCATGCTGCATCTGCGCCTGATCACCCCCGCCGACCGGACCGACGACGTGGTCCGCCTCATCGAACGGACGGTCGGTACCACCCACCTCGTGGTGCTGCCGGGCGCCGCCCGCAACCCCGCGGGGGACGTCGTGATGTGTGACGTGGCCCGCGAGGCGGGTGACGAACTGATCGGCGCGCTGCGGGCGTCGGGCCTCGACAGGACCGGTTCGATCGCCGTCGAGAACATCGACCTCTCGCTGTCGCGGCGGGCCGACAAGGCTGAGGAGGAGGCCCCCGGCGAGGGCGCGGACGCGGTGCTCTGGGAGCACCTGGCGGAGGCGACGCACGAGGAGTCGACGCTCTCCGTCACCTACATCGCGTTCCTCGCCATCGCCACCATGATCGCGGCCTGCGGTGTGGTGCTGGACAACGCGATCCTGATCGTGGGCGCCATGGCGGTGGGACCGGAGTTCGGACCGCTGGCGGGGCTGTGCACGGGGGTCGTCCAGCGGGCCCCGCGGCTCGCGCTGCGCTCGCTGAACGCGCTCCTCGTGGGCTTCGCGGTGGCCCTGGTGGTGACGGTCGGCTTCACGTACTTCATGGACGCCGTCGACCTGTTCACCAAGGTCCGGCTGGAGGCGGAGCGGCCCAACACCAACTTCATCTACCGGCCGGACGCGTTCTCGTTCGTCGTCGCGGTCCTGGCGGGCGTGGCCGGCACCCTGTCGCTGACCTCGGCGAAGTCGGGTGCCCTGGTGGGCGTGGCGATCTCGGTGACCACGGTGCCGGCGGCGGCGAACGCGGCCGTCGCCTTCGCGTTCACGGAATACCAGCAGGCCTGGGGCTCCACCGAGCAACTGCTGCTCAACCTGCTGGGCATCGTCCTGGCGGGGACGCTCACGCTGCTGGCCCAGAAGCGGCTCTGGGCCAGGCAGCGGGAACGTACGGCAAGGGCGGGGCGGGCCTGGCCGGGGCGGGCCAAGGCGAGGCGGTCCTAGCCGAGGGCCGACTTCACGGCGTCGGCCAGCCGGCCGGCGACGGACCGGGCCTGGTCGATGTCGGCGGCCTCGACCATCACCCGTACCAGCGGCTCGGTGCCCGAGGGACGGAGGAGCACGCGCCCCGTCTCCCCCAGCTCCCGCTCGGCCTCGGAGACGGCGGCGGCCAGGTCCGCGGACGTCCTGACCCGCGACTTGTCCACGTCGGGCACGTTGATGAGGACCTGCGGCAGCCGCTCCATGACGGAGGCGAGGTCCCGCAGCGTGCGGCCGGTCTGGGCGACACGCGCCGCCAGCAGGAGCCCGGTCAGCGTGCCGTCACCCGTCGTCGCGTGGTCGAGGATGATGACGTGCCCGGACTGCTCGCCGCCGAGGGCGTAGTCGTGCTGCTTCATCTCCTCCAGCACGTACCGGTCGCCGACGGCCGCCTGCACCAGATGGATCCCGGCCTTCTCCATCGCCAGCTTGAAGCCCAGGTTGGACATCACCGTGGCGACCACGGTGTCGGCGCGCAGCTCGGAGCGCTCGCGCATCGCCAGCGCCAGCACGGCGAGGATCTGGTCGCCGTCCACCTCCTCGCCGGTGTGGTCCACGGCCAGGCAGCGGTCGGCGTCACCGTCGTGCGCGATGCCGAAGTCCGCGCCGTGCTCGACGACGGCCGCCTTCAGCTTGCCCAGGTGGGTGGAGCCGCAGCCGTCGTTGATGTTGAGGCCGTCCGGCTCGGCACCGATCGTGACGATCTCGGCGCCGGCCCGCGAGAACGCCTCCGGCGAGACCCCGGCGGCCGCGCCGTGCGCCTCGTCCAGGACGATCTTCAGGCCGTCCAGCCGGTTCGGCAGCACCGACAGCAGGTGGGTGACGTACTGCTCGAAGCCCTCGTCGTAGGGGCGCACACGGCCGACCCCGGCGCCCGTCGGGCGCTCCCAGGGCTCGCCGTGGCGGTGGGACTCGTAGACCGCCTCGATCCTGTCCTCCAGCTCGTCGGCGAGTTTGTGCCCGCCGCGGGCGAAGAACTTGATGCCGTTGTCCGGCATGGCGTTGTGGCTGGCGGAGAGCATCACACCGAGGTCGGCGCCGAGCGCGCCGGTCAGGTGCGCCACCGCCGGGGTGGGCAGCACGCCGACACTCAGCACGTCCACGCCCGCGCTGGCCAGGCCGGCCACCACGGCCGCCTCCAGGAACTCCCCGGACGCCCTCGGGTCCCGTCCGACCACCGCCGTCGGCCTGTGGCCCTCGAACGTGCCCGCCTCGGCCAGCACGTGCGCCGCCGCGACGGACAGGCCGAGCGCCATCTCGGCCGTCAGGTCCGCGTTGGCGACGCCACGCACGCCGTCGGTGCCGAAGAGTCGTCCCACTTGTCCTCCTGAGGAAGCGTCCTTGCTGCCCTGCTGTTGTGCTGCCCCGCATGGTGGCAGACGCCAGGTCATCTGATCACACCAGCCGTTGAGCGTCTTGTGTCGTTATACGCCCTTGGCCGGGATAAACGAACGCCCCGACGGCACAGGTGGCGTGCCGCCGGGGCGTTCGGAGTACGAGCAGGCAGCTGGTGATTAGCGCTTGCTGTACTGCGGAGCCTTGCGGGCCTTCTTCAGACCGGCCTTCTTGCGCTCGACCGCACGGTCGTCGCGGCGGAGGAAGCCGGCCTTCTTGAGCGGGCCGCGGTTGTTGTCGACGTCCGCCTCGTTCAGCGCACGGGCGACACCGAGACGGAGCGCACCGGCCTGACCGGAGACACCGCCACCCGCGATGCGGGCGATGACGTCGTAACGGCCCTCGAGCTCGAGCACCTTGAAGGGCTCGTTGACTTCCTGCTGGTGCACCTTGTTCGGGAAGTAGTCCTCGAGGGTGCGACCGTTGATCTTCCACTTGCCGGTGCCCGGGACGATCCGGACGCGGGCGATGGCGTTCTTGCGGCGGCCCAGGCCGGCGGCCGGCTGGGGCTCACCGAAGCGCGAGGCGAGGGACTCGGAGGTGTACTCACCCTCCACCGGAACCTCGGACTCGGTGGTGTAGCTGTCGATGTCAAGCTCTTCGAGCGGCTGCTCGGCAGTGGTCTCGGCCACGATTCTCCTCAGATTCTCTTCAGTCTTAGGGGGTGGCCGGACTTACTGCGCGACCTGGGTGATCTCGAACGGCACCGGCTGCTGGGCAGCGTGCGGGTGCTGGTCACCCTTGTAGACCTTCAGCTTCGAGAGCATCTGACGGCCGAGGGTGTTCTTGGGGAGCATGCCCTTGACGGCCTTCTCGATCGCCTTCTCGGGGTTCTTGTCGAGAAGCTCGTCGTAGCGGACGGAGCGCAGACCACCCGGGTAGCCGGAGTGGCGGTACGCCATCTTCTGGGTCCGCTTGTTGCCGGACAGGTGCACCTTGTCGGCGTTGATGATGATGACGAAGTCACCAGCGTCGACATGCGGCGCGTAGATCGGCTTGTGCTTGCCCCGGAGAAGGGTCGCTGCGGTGGTGGCGAGACGGCCCAGGACAACGTCCTGAGCGTCGATGACGTGCCACTGGCGCGTCACATCGCCGGGCTTGGGGCTGTACGTACGCACGGTTCGTAGCCTTCGCTTCGAGTGAATGGTCCTGAACAGGTCACCGAAACGATCACGACAGCCTTGACCGCACCGCGGTGACGCAAACCGCGTGCTGATCGCTGGTCATCGGCCCGGTGGACCGGTGTAAGGGCCCGTCCCGTGAGAATGAGCAAGCCAATACACAACGAAGAAGCAGACTACCTGGGCGCCCCCTGACGGGTCAAAACGAGGCATGCCGACCGACAAACAAGGCATGCCGCCCGACGCGCACCGGCACCCCGCGGCCCCCGTCTAAGATGCGCCCCATGAGTTACGGGCAGGGGGGACCCCAGTCTCAGTGGGATCCCTGGAAACCACAATCCCAGCAGCAGCCGTGGAGCAGCGGCGGCAGTGACGGGACCCCGGACTGGGCGGCACTCGCCGAGGCCTCGGAGTCCCGCAACAAGCGCCGCAGACTGCTGTTCATAGGCGGCGGGGCGCTGGCCACGATCGCGATCGGCACGGCCGTCGCGATGGCCGTCGTCTCCGCGAACAAGGACAACAAGGGCTCGGGCCCCGGTGACCTGCCGGTCAGCGCCCCCCTGCCGAGCGGCTCGGCCACCTCTGCGCCGTCCTTCGCCCCCACCAGCGCGCCGCCCCCGCTGGACCCGCGGGACTTCATAGCGAGCGCCAAGAAGGACACCGCCCCGCTGAGCCCCGCGACCCTGTTCCCGGGCACCCAGCTGACCATGAACAACACGGTGTACAAGAAGGCCGCCACGGCCGACACCAGCAGCTGCGCCACGGCCGCCGGCGGCACCCTGCCGAAGGTCCTCACCGCGAACGGCTGCACCCGCCTGATCCGTGCCACCTACACCAACGGCGGCATCGCGGTCACCGTCGGCGTCGCCGTCTTCGACACCCAGGCCCAGGCCGCGAAGGCCAGGGCCCAGACGAACGACAGCAGCATCGTCCGCTCGCTGTCCGGCAAGGGCGTCAAGCCCTTCTGCGACGGAGCGTTCTGCCGCTCGACCCGCAACGCCGTCGGCCGCTACGCCTACTTCACGATCAGCGGCTTCACCAACGGCAAGGACGTCACCAAGAAGGACACGGCCGTGTTCCGCACCGGCGACGACCTGGCCGAGTTCACCTTCAACCAGATCTACCGCCGGGGCCAGGCCCAGGCCTCCGCCGCGGCGAACCAGTAGCCGCGCGGGTCAGCAGCATCCCGCCGACGGAAGCGAGCGCTTGTTCCGGGCCTCCTTGTTCCGGGCCGCCAGCAGCTCGTCGGCGGGGTAGCCGACCTCCTCCAGCGTCAGCCCGTGCGGCCGTACGACGTGCACGGCGGAGTCGCGCACCCCGGCGGCCAGCACCTTCCCGGGCCACTCCGGGCCCCGGTGCCCGTCCCCGACGAACAGCAGCGCGCCGATCAGCGAGCGCACCATGTTGTGGCAGAAGGCGTCCGCCCGCACGGTGGCCGTGATGATCCCGTCCGCACCCCGCGTAAGGCTCAGCTCCTGGAGGGTCCGGATCGTCGTGGCCCCCTCCCGCTTCTTGCAGTACGCGGCGAAGTCGTGCTCCCCCAGCAGCGCCCGCGCGGCCTCGTTCATGGCGTCCACGTCGAGCGGCCAGTCGTGCCACAGGACGTGGTTGCGCAGGATGGGGTCGACACCGCCGGGGTTGTCGGTGACGCGGTAGGCGTAGCGGCGCCAGACCGCGGAGAAGCGGGCGTTGAAACCGCTCGGCGTCGGCCTCAGGGCCCACACCCGCACGTCCTTCGGCAGCCGTCCGGCGAGACGCTTGAGCAGCTTCTGGTTGTGCTCCCGCCACACCTCCTCGGGCAGGTCCACGTGCGCCACCTGCCCGCGCGCGTGCACCCCGGCGTCGGTCCGCCCGGCGACGGTCAGCTCGTACGTCTCCCGGGACCGCGTGACGGTCCGCAGCGCGTCCTCGATCTCCCCCTGCACGGTCCGCTTGCCGCCGGCCTGCTTGGCCCAGCCGTGGAAGTCGCCGCCGTCGTAGGAGATGTCGAGGCGGACACGGACGTACCCGGGCTGTACTTCATCGCTCACGGGGAAATCCTCTCAGGGCGGTGCCTGTTCGAAAAAACGCGAAAGCGGGCCCGCCCCGAAGGGCGAACCCGCTTCCCACGTCAGGCAGAGCCTCAGGCCTCGGTGGCCTCGTCGGCGGCCGGAGCCGCCTCTTCGACCTGGGTCTCCTCGACCTTGGTCTCCTCGGCCTCCTTGACCGCACGCTTGGTGGCGGCCTCGGCCTCACCCACGGCCTTCTGCTGCACCGTCAGCGCCTCGACCAGCTCGATGACAGCCATGGGCGCGTTGTCGCCACGGCGGTTACCGATCTTGGTGATGCGGGTGTAGCCACCCGGACGGTTCTCGTAACGCGGGCCGATCTCGGTGAAGAGCGTGTGGACGACGCTCTTGTCCGTGATGACCTGGAGCACCTGACGGCGGTTGTGAAGGTCGCCCTTCTTCGCCTTGGTGATCAGACGCTCGGCGTACGGGCGCAGGCGGCGGGCCTTCGCCTCGGTGGTGGTGATACGGCCGTGCTCGAAGAGGCTCTTCGCCAGGTTCGCGAGGAGCAGCTTCTCGTGCGCGGCGCTGCCGCCCAGACGGGCACCCTTGGTGGGCTTCGGCATTGTTCTTCTCCTGTGTGTCTGCCCCGGCCGTGTCAGGTACCGGGGTCAGTATCCGAGCAGACGGTTGTCTGTCGGAGATCCGGGGTCCGCTGACGCGAACCCCGGAGTCTGTGGAGATCAGTACTGCTCGGTCTCCACGAAGCCCGCGTCCGCGTCGTCGTCGGCGCCGAAGGCGTCGGCAGCGGCCGTGGGGTCGAATCCGGGCGGGCTGTCCTTGAGGGCCAGGCCCATGCCGGCCAGCTTCGCCTTGACCTCGTCGATGGACTTCGCACCGAAGTTGCGGATGTCCAGGAGGTCGGCCTCGGAGCGGGCGACGAGCTCACCCACGGAGTGGATGCCCTCACGCTTGAGGCAGTTGTAGGAGCGGACCGTGAGCTCCAGCTCCTCGATCGGCAGCGCGAGGTCGGCGGCCAGGGCGGCGTCCGTGGGGGACGGGCCCATGTCGATGCCCTCGGCGTCGATGTTCAGCTCGCGGGCGAGACCGAACAGCTCGACCAGGGTCTTACCGGCCGACGCCATGGCGTCACGGGGACGCATGGCCTGCTTGGTCTCGACGTCGACGATCAGCTTGTCGAAGTCGGTGCGCTGCTCGACACGCGTGGCCTCGACCTTGTACGTGACCTTGAGCACCGGCGAGTAGATGGAGTCGACCGGGATACGGCCGATCTCCTGGCCCACCTGCTTGTTCTGCACGGCGGAGACGTAGCCGCGACCGCGCTCGACGGTCAGCTCCATCTCCAGCTTGCCCTTGCCGTTGAGCGTGGCGAGGACCAGGTCGGGGTTGTGCACCTCGACACCGGCCGGGGGCGCGATGTCGGCGGCGGTGACCAGACCCGGGCCCTGCTTGCGCAGGTACATCACGACCGGCTCGTCGTGCTCCGAGGAGACGACCAGCTGCTTGATGTTGAGGATCAGGTCGGTGACGTCCTCCTTGACGCCCGGCACGGTGGTGAACTCGTGCAGGACGCCGTCGATGCGGATGCTGGTGACAGCAGCGCCGGGGATCGACGACAGGAGGGTGCGGCGGAGGGAGTTGCCGAGGGTGTAGCCGAAGCCCGGCTCCAGCGGCTCGATCACGAACCGGGAGCGGAACTCGTCGACGACCTCTTCGGTCAACGAGGGACGCTGAGCGATCAGCATGTGTGGATCAGATCCTTCTTTCGTGGACGCCCGCTATTTGACGCCCGACGGAAACCGCACCCGTGAAAAGTGCGGGTACTGCAAGGGTACGGGCGGCACGACTCGAAAGAGCCGTACCGCCCGAGACCGCAGGCCGCGAACGCGACGCGTCAGACGCGGCGACGCTTCGGCGGGCGGCAGCCGTTGTGCGGGGTCGGGGTGACGTCCTGGATGGAGCCGACCTCGAGGCCCGTGGCCTGCAGGGAGCGGATCGCGGTCTCACGACCGGAACCCGGGCCCTTCACGAACACGTCGACCTTGCGCATGCCGTGCTCCTGGGCGCGGCGGGCAGCCGACTCGGCGGCCATCTGCGCGGCGAACGGCGTGGACTTCCGGGAGCCCTTGAAGCCGACGTGGCCGGCGGAGGCCCAGGAGATCACGTTGCCGGACGGGTCCGTGATGGAGACGATCGTGTTGTTGAACGTGCTCTTGATGTGCGCGTGGCCGTGAGCGACGTTCTTCTTTTCCTTGCGGCGCACCTTCTTGGCAGCGCCCTGACGTCCCTTGGGGGGCATCTACTAACTCCTACGGGAGGTGGTCGGTCCTACAGCGAAGACCGTGGACAGGTGTCCGCTGCGGACTACTTCTTGCCCGGCTTCTTCTTGCCGGCGATGGCGCGACGCGGGCCCTTGCGAGTGCGGGCGTTGGTGCTGGTGCGCTGACCGCGGACGGGCAGACCGCGACGGTGACGCAGACCCTGGTAGCAGCCGATCTCGACCTTGCGGCGGATGTCGGCCTGGATCTCGCGACGGAGGTCACCCTCGGTCTTGATGTTGTTGTCGACGTACTCGCGGATCGCGACCAGCTGCTCTTCGGTCAGGTCACGAACGCGGGTGTTCGGGTCGACGCCGGTCGCAGCCAGCGTCTCCTTCGAGAGGGTCCGGCCGATGCCGAACACGTAGGTGAGGGCGACCTCCACGCGCTTTTCGCGCGGGATGTCAACACCGGAAACGCGTGCCATTCAATGGCTCCTGGTGATCTTCGGAGGTCTTCCGCAGGACCGTCTCCCAGCCGCCGTACGAGGTACGAACTGGGTCCCCGGCCTCCGAACCGGGGGTGTCGAGCTGGATGGCTCGGGCCCTGCGTATGAACATATTCAGCTTGCGTCGCGCGAATCTCTGCGATGGATGCAGAGGGATCGGTCGTGCGTCAGCCCTGGCGCTGCTTGTGGCGCGGGTTGTCGCAGATGACCATGACCCGACCGTGACGGCGGATCACCCTGCACTTGTCGCAGATCTTCTTGACGCTCGGCTTGACCTTCATTGGATTGAGGTTCTCCGGGTCAGTGCCACCACCCCGCCGGGACGGGATGCGGGCAAGATCTACTTGTAGCGGTAGACGATCCGGCCACGCGTCAGGTCGTACGGAGACAGCTCCACCACGACCCGGTCGTCAGGGAGGATGCGGATGTAGTGCATGCGCATCTTGCCGCTGATGTGTGCCAGGACCTGGTGGCCGTTCTGGAGCTCGACCTTGAACATGGCGTTCGGCAGAGACTCGACGACAGTGCCCTCGATCTCGATGGCACCTTGCTTCTTGGCCACGCTTCGCCCTTCGAATCGACTACCTTGATCGACTCTCTCGCGAGCATGCGGACATGCGGGTGCACGAGAGCCGACGAGTCAGTCTACGTCAGCGCACCCGGAAACACGAATCGAGGGATTCTGCCCCACACCGGTGATCCCTATGCCAGCGGGTCGGGGGCAGCCGTGATGCCGTACTCGGCGAGCTTCGCCTTGCCGCCGTCGGGGGCCGTCAGGACCAGGGGGCCCTGTTCGGTGAGGGCGACGGAGTGCTCCCAGTGGGAGGACCAGGTGCCGTCCGTCGTGATGACCGTCCAGTCGTCCGAGAGGACCTCGGTGCGCGGGGTGCCGAGGGAGACCATCGGCTCGATGGCGAGGCAGAAGCCGGGGACCAGCTTGGGGCCCTTGCCGCGGCGGCGGTCGACGTAGTTCAGCAGGTGCGGGTCCATGTGCATCTCGGTGCCGATGCCGTGGCCGCCGTAGTCCTCGATGATCCCGTAGCGGCCGCCGCCGGGCTTGGGCTGGCGGCGGATGTACGTCTCGATGGCCCGGGAGATGTCGATCAGGCGGTTGCCCTGCTTCATCGCCGCGATGCCGGCCCACATGGACTCCTCGGTCACCCGGGAGAGCTCGATCAGCTCCGGAGCGTGACCGGAGCCGACGAAGGCGGTGTAGGCGGCGTCGCCGTGCCAGCCGTCGACGATGGCGCCGCAGTCGATGGAGATGACGTCGCCGTCCTTGAGGACGACCTCGTCCGAGGGGATGCCGTGGACGACGACGTCGTTGACCGAGGTGCAGATGGTGGCGGGGAAGCCGCCGTAGCCGAGGAAGTTCGACTTGGCACCGTGCTCGGCGAGCACCTTGCGGGCGACCTCGTCCAGGTCCTTGGTGCTGGCACCCGGCACGGCGGCCTCGCGCGTGGCCGCGTGGATGGCGGCGACGACCAGCCCCGCCGCACGCATCTTGGCGATCTGCTCGGGGCTCTTGATCTGCACCATGGGGGGCCTGCGCTCTCCGTCACTCATCACGTCGACTGGGTTACGTACACAACACTACGGCCGCGGCGCCCCGGGGGTCCCCCGGACCAGGTCCGGGGAGGGGCACCGCGGCCGGAAGGACCGCGATCTACTTGTTCTCGGCCTTCTCACGCTTGAGCGCCTCGAGCGCCCGCTGCGTGATCTCGTCCACCGGGCCCAGGGAGGAGATCGTCACGACCAGGCCCTGCGCCTTGTAGTAGTCGATGATCGGCTCGGTCTGCGTGTGGTAGACCTCCAGCCGCGTGCGGACGGTCTCCTCGCGGTCGTCGTCCCGCTGGTACAGCTCGCCGCCGCAGACGTCGCAGACGCCCTCCTGCTTCGCCGGGCTGTACGTCACGTGGAAGACGTGGGAGGAGTCGTTGCGGCAGATGCGCCGGCCGGCGATCCGCTTGACGACCTCGTCCTCCGGGACCTCCAGGTCCAGGACGGCGTCCAGCTTGATGCCCTCGGTCTCCAGCAGCGCGTCCAGCGCCTCCGCCTGCGAGACGTTGCGCGGGAAGCCGTCGAGCAGGAAGCCGTTCTCGGCGTCCGGCTGCTCCATGCGGTCCTTGGCCATGGCGATGGTGACCTCGTCGGGCACGAGGTTGCCGGCGTCCATGTAGGACTTCGCGAGCTTGCCCAGCTCGGTCTGCTGGCTGATGTTGGCCCGGAACAGGTCGCCCGTGGAGATGTGCGGGATGACCAGCTTCGCGGCGAGGCGGACGGCTTGCGTTCCCTTACCGGCCCCAGGCGGCCCGACGAGGACGATACGCATCAGCGGAGGAACCCTTCGTAATTGCGCTGCTGGAGCTGGCTCTCGATCTGCTTCACCGTCTCGAGACCGACACCCACGATGATCAGGATGCTGGTTCCGCCGAACGGGAAGTTCTGGCTTGCCCCGAAGCCCACCAACGCCATTGTCGGCACGAGAGCGATCAGTCCCAGATACAGCGAACCCGGCCAGGTGATCCGGTTGAGCACGTAGCTGAGGTACTCAGCGGTCGGTCGGCCAGCCCGGATGCCCGGGATGAAGCCACCATACTTCTTCATGTTGTCGGCGACTTCCTCGGGGTTGAAGGAGATCGCCACGTAGAAGAACGCGAAGAAAACGATGAGCAAGAAGTACAGAGTGATGTAAATCGGGTGGTCGCCCTTGGTCAGGTTGGCCTGGATCCACTGCTTCCAACCCGAGTTGCTGCCCGAGAACTGCGCGACGAGCGCCGGGATGTAGAGCAGCGACGAGGCGAAGATGACGGGAATCACACCCGCCTGGTTCACCTTGAGCGGGATGTACGTGGACGTACCACCGTAGGAACGACGCCCGATCATGCGCTTCGCGTACTGCACCGGGATGCGGCGCTGGGCCTGCTCGACGAAGACGACGAGCGCGACCATGACCAGGCCGACCAGGATGACGGTGCCGAACTCGATCCAGCCGCCGGCCAGCGAGCCCTGCTTCTTGATGGCCCACAGGGCGGACGGGAACGTGGCGGCGATCGAGATGAACATCAGGATCGACATGCCGTTGCCGATGCCGCGGTCGGTGATCAGCTCGCCGAGCCACATGACGACGGCCGTACCGGCGGTCATGCAGACGACCATGGTGATCGTGGTGAAGATCGCCTGGTCCGGGACGATGCTCTGGGCGACCGAGCAGCCGCTGAAGAGCGCGCCGCTGCGGGCGGTGGCGACCAGGCCGGTGCCCTGCAGGATGGCCAGCGCCACGGTCAGGTAACGCGTGTACTGCGTGATCTTCGCCGTACCGGCCTGGCCCTCCTTCTTGAGGGCTTCCAGGCGCGGGATCACCACGGTGAGCAGCTGGAGAATGATGCTCGCGGTGATGTACGGCATGATGCCGAGCGCGAAGACCGTGATCTGCAGCAGCGCGCCGCCGCTGAACATGTTGACAAGACCGAACAGGCCCTGGTTGCCCGAGGCCTCGGTCACACACTGCTGGACGGCCTTGTAGTTGACGCCCGGGATCGGGATGTGGGTACCGACCCGGTAGACCACGATGATGGCCAGCGTGAAGAGCAGCTTCTTGCGCAGGTCGGGCGTCCTGAACGCCCGGGCGAACGCGGTGAGCACGGTGCCTCCTGCGACCCCCGCGCAACTGCGTCAAGGGTGACGGTCTTGAGGTTCGACGAATACGAAAAAGAACAGTGCAGGCCACCTTACCGGCGACACTGCCCCCCTTGGAACGACCAACCGGGGATACCCCAATTGTGGGGTATCCCCGGTCGGGATCGTCTACGTCATCGAGTGACCTGAAGAAGTCAGACCAGCTCGGTGACCGTACCGCCGGCGGCGGTGATCTTCTCCTTGGCGGAGCCGGAGACGGCGTCGACCGTCACCTGCAGCGCCACGGAGATCTCGCCCTGGCCCAGGACCTTGACGAGGCTGTTCTTGCGCACGGCACCCTTGGCCACGAGGCCCTCGACCGTGACCTCGCCACCCTCGGGGTAGAGCGCGGCCAGCTTGTCGAGGTTCACGACCTGGTACTCGGTCTTGAACGGGTTCTTGAAGCCCTTCAGCTTCGGGAGGCGCATGTGCAGCGGCATCTGGCCACCCTCGAAGCGCTCCGGAACCTGGTAGCGGGCCTTGGTGCCCTTGGTACCACGACCGGCCGTCTTACCCTTCGACGCCTCACCACGACCGACACGGGTCTTGGCGGTCTTGGCGCCGGGGGCCGGACGGAGGTTGTGGATCTTCAGCGGGTTCTGCTCCGCCATGATCAGTCGACCTCCTCGACCGTCACGAGGTGGCGGACGGTGTGCACCATGCCGCGGAACTCGGGGCGGTCCTCCTTGACGACCACGGTGTTGATCCCCTTGAGACCAAGCGACCGCAGGGTGTCACGGTGGTTCTGCTTGCTGCCGATGTAGGACTTGACCTGCGTGATCTTGAGCTGCGCCATGATTACGCACCCGCCCCGGCACGCGCACGGAGAAGAGCCGCGGGAGCGACGTCCTCGAGGGGCAGACCACGGCGGGCCGCGATCTCCTCGGGACGCTGCAGGCCCTTCAGGGCCTCCACGGTCGCGTGCACGATGTTGATGGCGTTGTCGGAGCCGAGCGACTTCGACAGCACGTCGTGGATACCGGCGCACTCCAGGACGGCACGCACGGGACCACCGGCGATAACACCGGTACCCGGCGAAGCCGGCTTGAGGAGAACGACACCGGCAGCCTTCTCACCCTGGATGGGGTGAGGGATGGTGCCCTGGATACGCGGGACCTTGAAGAAGTGCTTCTTGGCCTCCTCAACGCCCTTGGCGATGGCGGCCGGCACCTCCTTGGCCTTGCCGTAACCGACACCCACGGTGCCGTCACCGTCGCCCACCACGACCAGCGCGGTGAAGCTGAAGCGACGACCACCCTTCACAACCTTGGCGACGCGGTTGATCGCGACAACGCGCTCAACGTACGCGGTCTTCTCGGCGGCAGCAGCGCCGCCGTCACGGCCCTTCCGGTCCCGCCGCTCGCCGCCACCGGCACCGCCACCGCGGCGCTGGGGTCCAGCCATTGGATTTACCTCTCTCTATTCCGCTAGCTACGGCGGCTCAGAACTTGAGCCCGGCCTCGCGGGCGGCGTCCGCCAGGGCGGCGATGCGCCCGGCGTACTGGTTGCCACCACGGTCGAACACGACAGCCTCGACACCGGCGGCCTTGGCGCGCTCGGCGACCAGGGCGCCGACCTGCTTGGCCTGCGCGGACTTGTCGCCCTCGCCACCGCGGACCGACGCGTCCAGAGTGGACGCGGAAGCCAGGGTGTGGCCCTTCAGGTCGTCGATCACCTGCGCCACGATGTGGCGGTTGGAGCGGGTCACGACCAGACGGGGGCGCTCCGCCGTACCGGAGATCCGCTTGCGGATCCGGATGTGACGGCGCTTGATCGCGGCGCGCTTGTAGGCGTCGCCCTTCAGGATCTTCTGCCCGTATGCCATGGCTTACTTACCCGCCTTTCCGACCTTGCGGCGGATGACTTCGCCCTCGTACTTGACGCCCTTGGCCTTGTACGGGTCGGGCTTGCGCAGCTTGCGGATGTTGGCCGCAACCTCGCCGACCTTCTGCTTGTCGATGCCCTCGACCTGGAAGCGGGTCGGGGTCTCCACCTTGAAGGTGATGCCCTCGGGCGCCTCGACGACGATCGGGTGGCTGTAACCGAGAGCGAACTCGAGGTTCGAACCCTTGGCGGTCACGCGGTAACCGACACCGCTGATCTCGAGCTTCTTCACGTAACCCTGGGTCACGCCGGTGATCATGTTCGCCACCAGCGTGCGGGACAGGCCGTGCAGGGCCTTGTTCTGACGCTCGTCGTTCGGGCGGGTCACCTGCAGGGTGCCGTCCTCGCCCTTGACGACCTCGATCGGCGCCACGACGGTGTGGGTCAGCGTGCCCTTGGGGCCCTTGACCGCGACCGTACGGCCGTCGATGGTGACGTCCACGCCGGCGGGAACCGCGATGGGGAGCTTGCCGATGCGCGACATAGCTGTTTCCTCCGTTCCCTTCTGCTACCAGACGTAGGCGAGGACTTCCCCACCCACGCCCTTCTTGCCGGCCTGCTTGTCGGTGAGGAGCCCGTGCGACGTGGAGATGATCGCCACGCCGAGGCCGCCCAGCACCTTCGGCAGGTTGGTGGACTTCGCGTACACCCGGAGACCGGGCTTGGAGATCCGCTTGATGCCCGCGATGGAGCGCTCACGGTTCGGGCCGAACTTCAGCTCGAGGGTGAGGTTCTTGCCGACCTCGGCGTCCTCGACGCGCCAGCCCGTGATGAAGCCCTCCTGCTGGAGGATCTCCGCGATGTGCGACTTGATCTTGGACGCCGGCATCGTCACGGTGTCGTGGTACGCCGAGTTCGCGTTCCGCAGACGCGTAAGCATGTCTGCGATCGGATCAGTCATGGTCATGAATTGGCCTGTGGCCTTTCTCGCCGGGGTTTCCTATATGCGCCATCCCTCTCCCCGTACTTCATGAGACGGGACGGGTGCGGCGCGGGGACCTACGGCGTAGTAAGTCGATCCAGGGCGGCAGAGGCCCAACCCTCCTAGCCTACGGCATGGAGAGTGGGGCCTCCGCCGACCCAGTTGCTTACCGAGAGGTCCAGGAATCCCTAAAACAGGGATTACCAGGAGCTCTTGGTCACGCCCGGCAGCTCGCCACGGTGAGCCATCTCACGAAGGCACACGCGGCAGAGGCCGAACTTGCGGTACACGGAGTGCGGACGGCCGCAGCGCTGGCAGCGCGTGTAGCCACGCACACCGAACTTGGGCTTGCGAGCAGCCTTAGCGATCAGAGCCTTCTTCGCCATCTCGCTCACGCCTCCTTGAACGGGAAGCCGAGGTGACGAAGGAGCGCGCGGCCCTCAGCGTCGTTGGTCGCCGTGGTGACCACGGTGATGTCCATACCCCGGACGCGGTCGATCTTGTCCTGGTCGATCTCGTGGAACATGACCTGCTCCGTGAGACCGAAGGTGTAGTTGCCACGGCCGTCGAACTGCTTGGGGGACAGGCCGCGGAAGTCGCGGATGCGCGGCAGCGCGAGCGACAGGGTGCGGTCCAGGAACTCCCACATGCGGTCGCCACGGAGCGTGACGTGGGCACCGATCGGCTGACCCTCACGCAGCTTGAACTGCGCGATGGACTTGCGGGCCTTGGTGACGGCCGGCTTCTGACCGGTGATCGTGGTGAGGTCGCGGATGGCGCCCTCGATCAGCTTGGAGTCGCGGGCGGCGTCGCCCACACCCATGTTGACCACGATCTTGACGAGGCCGGGAACCTGCATGACGTTCTCGTACTTGAACTCGTCACGCAGCTTGCCCGCGATCTCCTCGCGGTACTTCTGCTTCAGACGCGGAGTGGTGGTGGTAGCCATCAGATGTCCTCACCCGTCCGCTTGGCAACGCGGATCTTGTTGCCCTCTTCGTCGAAGCGGTAACCGACACGCGTGACGACCTTCTGACCGTCCTTCTCCACGACCAGCTGGACGTTGGAGACGTGGATCGGCGCCTCGGTGGTCACGATGCCGCCGGCCTGGGAACCGCGAGCGGTCGGACCGGCCTTGGTGTGCTTCTTGACCCGGTTGACACCCTCGACCAGGACGCGCTCCTCGCGCGGGTAAGCGGCAATGACCTTGCCCTGCTTGCCCTTGTCCTTGCCGGTGATGACCTGGACCAGGTCGCCCTTCTTGATCTTCATGCTTACAGCACCTCCGGCGCGAGCGAGATGATCTTCATGAACTTCTTCTCGCGCAGCTCACGGCCGACCGGGCCGAAGATGCGGGTGCCGCGAGGGTCGCCGTCGTTCTTCAGAATGACGGCGGCGTTCTCGTCGAAGCGGATGTACGAGCCGTCCGGACGGCGGCGCTCCTTGACGGTGCGAACGATGACCGCCTTGACGACGTCACCCTTCTTCACGTTGCCACCGGGGATCGCGTCCTTGACGGTGGCGACGATGACGTCACCGATGCCCGCGTAGCGGCGACCGGAGCCACCGAGCACACGGATGCAAAGGATCTCCTTCGCACCAGTGTTGTCGGCGACACGCAGTCGCGACTCCTGCTGGATCACGTCTATCTCCTGTTTGTCTGCCGGTTCCCCGGGGGCCGCTCAGCGAGCGGGCCCCCGGAGCCTGGCGGAACTGTCCTGCGAGGGGTGCCTCGCAGGAGAATTACTTGGCCTTCTCGAGGATCTCGACGACGCGCCAGCGCTTCGTCGCGGACAGCGGCCGGGTCTCCATGAGGAGGACGCGGTCGCCGACGCCCGCAGCGTTCTGCTCGTCGTGCGCCTTGAGCTTGTTGGTACGGCGGATGACCTTGCCGTACAGCGCGTGCTTGACGCGGTCCTCGACAGCGACGACGACGGTCTTGTCCATCTTGTCGCTGACGACCAGACCCTCACGGGTCTTGCGGAAGCCGCGGGCCTCTGCGTTCTCAGTCACGTTCTTCTCGCTCATCAGGCGTTCTCCACCGTTTCGATGCCCAGCTCACGCTCGCGCATCAGGGTGTAGATCCGCGCGATGTCCTTGCGGACCGCCTTCAGACGGCCGTGGTTCTCGAGCTGACCCGTCGCCGCCTGGAAGCGGAGGTTGAACAGCTCTTCCTTGGCCTCGCGGAGCTTCGCCAGAAGCTCCTCGTTGCCCAGCTCGCGCAGCTCGGACGCCTTGGTACCGGCCGACATCACGCTTCACCTGCCTCGCGCTTGACGATCCGGCACTTCATCGGCAGCTTGTGGGCCGCACGAGTGAGGGCCTCACGCGCAATCTTCTCGTTGGGGTACGACAGCTCGAACATCACGCGTCCGGGCTTGACGTTGGCGATCCACCACTCGGGAGAACCCTTACCGGAACCCATGCGGGTCTCGGCGGGCTTCTTGGTGAGCGGACGGTCCGGGTAGATGTTGATCCAGACCTTGCCACCACGCTTGATGTGACGCGTCATGGCGATACGAGCGGCCTCGATCTGACGGTTCGTCACGTACGCCGGGGTGAGCGCCTGGATGCCGTACTCGCCGAACGCAACCGTCGTGCCACCCTTGGCAGCGCCGCTGCGCTTCGGGTGGTGCTGCTTGCGGTGCTTGACCCTACGGGGGATCAGCATGTCGGTCAGGCCTCCGTTCCGGTGCTCTCAGCCGGAGCGGCGGGGGCCTCGGCCTTGGGGGCCTCGGCGCCGGCAGCCTGCTGCGGCTTGCGACCGCGCCGCTCGCCACCGCGGCCACCACGGGCCGGGCGGTCGGCGCCACCGCGGGCCGGGCGGTTACCCGCACGGGCGGCAGCGTTCTCGGCGCGGACCTCGGCGATGTTCTTGACGTCGCCCTTGTAGATCCAGACCTTCACACCGATGCGGCCGAAGGTCGTCTTGGCCTCGAAGAAGCCGTAGTCCACGTTCGCGCGGAGCGTGTGCAGGGGCACGCGGCCCTCGCGGTAGAACTCCGAGCGGGACATCTCGGCGCCGCCGAGGCGGCCACCGCACTGGATCTTGATGCCCTTGGCGCCGGCCTTCATCGCCGACTGCATGCTCTTACGCATGGCGCGGCGGAAGGAGACGCGGGAGGAGAGCTGCTCGGCAACGGCCTGGGCAACCAGCTGAGCGTCGGTCTCGGGGTTCTTGACCTCGAGGATGTTCAGCTGGACCTGCTTGCCCGTGAGCTTCTCGAGGTCGCCGCGGATGCGGTCGGCCTCGGCGCCACGGCGGCCGATGACGATGCCCGGACGAGCGGTGTGGATGTCCACCCGCACGCGGTCACGGGTGCGCTCGATCTCAACCTTCGAGATGCCGGCGCGCTCCATGCCGGACGTCATCATCCGACGGATGGCGACGTCTTCCTTGACGTAGTCCTTGTACAGCTTGTCGGCGTACCACCGGGACTTGAAGTCCGTGGTGACACCGAGCCGGAACCCATGCGGGTTAACCTTCTGGCCCATTACCGGGTTCCTTCCTTGCTGCTGACGACCACGGTGATGTGGCTGGTCCGCTTGCGGATCCGGTAGGCACGGCCCTGAGCACGCGGACGGAACCGCTTCAGGGTCGGACCCTCGTCGACGTACGCCTCGGAGATGTAGAGGCTGTCGGCGTCGGTGTGGTCGTAGTTGTGCGCGGCGTTGGCGATGGCGCTGTCGAGCACCTTGCCGACCGGCACGGAGGCTGCCTGCGGAGCGAATCGCAGAACAGCCTGGGCCTCCGTGGCGTCCATGCCACGGATGAGGTCCACCACGCGGCGGGCCTTCATGGGCGTGACGCGGATGTACCGCGCCTGGGCCCTGGCTTCCATGGTTGTCCCTTCAGTTACTTACGTGTCTGAATGCGATCCGCTACTAGCGGCGCTTCGACTTCCGGTCTTCCTTGACGTGGCCCCGGAAGGTGCGCGTCGGCGAGAACTCGCCGAGCTTGTGGCCGACCATCGACTCGGTGACGAACACCGGGATGTGGGTCTTGCCGTTGTGCACCGCGAGCGTGTGGCCGAGCATGGCCGGGACGATCATCGAGCGGCGGGACCAGGTCTTGATGACGTTCTTGGTGCCGGCTTCGTTCTGGGCGTCCACCTTCTTCATCAGGTGGTCGTCGACGAAGGGCCCCTTCTTCAGGCTACGAGGCATCTCAACCCGTCCTTAGCGCTTCTTGTTCGTCTTGCGGCGGCGGACGATGTACTTGTTCGACGCCTTCTTGGGCGAACGAGTACGGCCTTCCTTCTTGCCCCACGGGGACACAGGGTGGCGACCACCGGAGGTCCGGCCCTCACCACCACCGTGCGGGTGGTCAACCGGGTTCATCACGACACCACGGACGGTCGGGCGAACGCCCAGCCACCGCTTACGGCCGGCCTTACCCCAGTTGATGTTGCTCTGCTCGGCGTTGCCGACCTCGCCGATGGTGGCGCGGCAGCGGACGTCGACCAGGCGGATCTCACCGGACGGCATGCGCAGGTGGGCGTAGGCGCCCTCCTTCGCGAGCAGCTGCACGGAGGCACCGGCGGAGCGGGCGAACTTGGCACCGCCACCGGGACGGAGCTCGATCGCGTGGATCGTGGTACCGACCGGGATGTTGCGGAGGGCCAGGTTGTTGCCCGGCTTGATGTCGGCCCCGGGACCGTTCTCGACGCGGTCACCCTGCTGCAGGTTGCGCGGGGCGAGGATGTAGCGCTTCTCGCCGTCGGCGTAGTGCAGCAGCGCGATGCGCGCGGTGCGGTTGGGGTCGTACTCGATGTGCGCGACCTTCGCCGGCACGCCGTCCTTGTCGTGACGACGGAAGTCGATCACGCGGTAGGCGCGCTTGTGTCCGCCACCCTGGTGGCGAACGGTCACACGACCGGCGTTGTTACGGCCGCCCTTGCTGTGCAGGGGGCGGACCAGCGACTTCTCCGGCGTGGACCGCGTGACCTCGACGAAGTCGGCGACGCTGGCGCCACGACGGCCCGGCGTAGTCGGCTTGTACTTGCGGATTCCCATTTCTCAGTCCTCGTCCGATATCGGACGATCCGGACCGCCCTTAGGCGGTCGGACCGCCGAAGATGTCGATACGGTCGCCCTCGGCGAGGGTCACGATCGCGCGCTTGGTGGCGGCACGCTGGCCGAAGCCCGTGCGGGTCCGCTTGCGCTTGCCCTGGCGGTTGATCGTGTTGACCCCGGTGACCTTGACGTCGAAGACCGCCTGGACGGCCTGCTTGATCTGGGTCTTGTTGGCGTTCGGGTCGACGATGAACGTGTACTTGTTCTCGTCGAGGAGCGCGTAGCTCTTCTCGGAGACGACCGGCTTCAGCAGGACGTCACGGGGGTCCGTGTACGACTTGCTCAGCGGGGTCTCGACGGTGTTCTTGCCCTCGGTGGCGTGGCGACGCGCCTTGGCGACGCGCGCGGCCTTGGCGGCCTTGGCGGCCTTCGAGGCGATAGCGGGGTGACGGATGGCCATCAGACCTCGCTCCCTTCGGTGTCGTTGGCCTTCGGGCCGGCGACGAAGGACTCGAAAGCGGCCTGGGTGAAGACCACGTCGTCCGAGACGAGAACGTCGTACGTGTTCAGCTGGCCCGGCTCCAGGATGTGGACCTGGGGCAGGTTGCGGGCGGACAGCCACGCGGCCTCGTCGGCGCGCTCGACGACCAGGAGCAGGTTCTTGCGCTCGCTGATCTTGCCGAACAGGCTCTTGGCGGCCTTCGTGGACGGGGTCGCACCCTCGACCACGCCGGAGACGACGTGGATGCGGTTGTGACGCGCCCGGTCGGTGAGGGCACCGCGCAGGGCGGCGGCCTTCATCTTCTTGGGGGTGCGCTGCGAGTAGTCACGCGGCACGGGACCGTGCACGACGCCACCACCGGCGAACTGCGGCGCGCGGGTCGAACCCTGACGGGCGCGACCGGTGCCCTTCTGGCGGTAAGGCTTCTTGCCACCACCACGGACCTCGCCACGGGTCTTCGTCTTGTGCGTGCCCTGACGGGCAGCGGCCAGCTGCGCGACGACGACCTGGTGGATCAGCGGAACGCTGACCTTGGCGTCGAAGATCTCCGCGGGGAGCTCGACGGAACCGGCCTTGTCGCCCGCCGGCGAAAGGATGTCAACAGTGCTCATCGGTTACCTCAGGCCCCCTTGGCCGCGGTGCGGACCAGGACGAGGCCGCCGTTCGGACCGGGAACCGCGCCCTTGATGAGCAGCAGACCCTTCTCCGCGTCAACGGCGTGGACGGTCAGGTTCTGGGTGGTGACCCGCTCGTTGCCCATGCGACCCGCCATGCGGAGGCCCTTGAACACACGGCCCGGGGTGGCGCAGCCACCGATGGAACCGGGGGAGCGGTGCTTGCGCTGGGTGCCGTGTCCGGCGCCGAGGCCACGGAAGTTGTGGCGCTTCATGACACCGGCGAAGCCCTTGCCCTTGCTCTTGCCGGTCACGTCGACCTTCACGCCGGCCTCGAACACCTCAGCGGTGATCTCCTGGCCCAGCGTGTACTCGGAGGCGTCCGACGTGCGGATCTCGACGAGGTGGCGGCGCGGGGTGACGTCGGCCTTGGCGAAGTGGCCCTTGAGGGGCTTGTTCACCTTGCGCGGGTCGATCTCGCCGAAGGCGATCTGGACCGACTCGTAGCCGTCGACGTCGTTCGTACGGACCTGGGTGACGACGTTGGGGCCGGCCTTGACGACGGTGACCGGAACAACACGGTTGTTCTCGTCCCACACCTGCGTCATGCCGAGCTTCTCGCCCAGGATGCCCTTGATCTGCTTAGCCATTCTCAGCTCACCGACCCTCAGAGCTTGATCTCGATGTCGACACCGGCCGGGAGGTCGAGTCGCATCAGAGAGTCAACGGTCTTGGGGGTGGGGTCGAGAATGTCGATCAGGCGCTTGTGCGTGCGCATCTCGAAGTGCTCGCGCGAGTCCTTGTACTTGTGCGGCGACTTGATGACGCAGTACACGTTCTTCTCAGTGGGCAGCGGCACCGGGCCCGCGACCGACGCACCAGTGCGGGTCACCGTCTCGACGATCTTCTTCGCCGAGGAGTCGATGACCTCGTGGTCGTAGGCCTTGAGCCGGATGCGGATCTTCTGTCCCGCCATGGCTACTCAGTAGTCCTTTGTCTCTTCACGCTCTGGAACCCGGTGTTCCTGCCTCTTGCTCTCCGACCCACGCGGTCGGGCGTGTCGCGCCCCCGCTGACACAGATGTCCCTTGTTCGAACATCCCTGCGGGAATGCACACGGCCCTTCCGGAACCGCAAGCCGAGGGCGACTGCATCAATCAGCTGACGCGGGCCCACCGGGCGCCTGGTCGGTGCCGCGCCCACGCTTCCCGGAAGATTCCCGTACGTCCGCCCCAGTGCTGCCGTGGTGGCAGTTAGGGCGACGAGTACTGTGGGACTCGCTTCCGGTCCTCCCGGCGGGAGGCGCGCAGCATCAACACTCGACCGAGCAACTCCGACAGTCTGCCATAAGGGGCGGGGGCCTGGCCAATCGGGCCGGAGAGAATACCCCGAGGGTGACGGAGGTCAAACACGGAGCGGCCGGAGCGGGCCTCGTGTACTTCTTGTGCACGCTTCAGGCGCCTGGCATGTGCGCCAGGAGGTTCCGCGCCGGCCCTCGTCGCGCTTGTGCCACCGTATGTGCCATGGCAGATCCAGGGGGCGGCGCGGGGGCGCCGAGACGCCGATCACGACTCGCCGACTACGCAGACATGGCCGACGCCGCACCCACGGCGGACCCCGCGGCACCGGACCCCGCGGCACCGTCCGGCGACACCCGGGCGGAGGACGGCATCCGGGCCGAGGAGGGCATCCGGGCCGAGGCCGACGCGCTGCGCCGCCAGTTCACCGCCGTGCTGGAGATCTTCCGGGACACGGCCGTCCTCGTCCCGGTCGAGGACCGGGGCTGGCTGACCGCCGACTTCGGCGGAGTCCGCTGGATCCTGGCGTTCTCCGACGAGTCGGCCCTCGCCCGGTACGCGCTGGCCCGCGGAGAGGGCGGCAGGGAGTGGGAGTACGAGACCGTGCTCGGCGCGCGACTGCTGGACGTGGCGGTCCCGGAGGCCGGGGTGCCCTGCGGCGTGGCCCTGGACGCGGCCGACGGCACCGAGGACGCGGTGCTCTTCCCGCCGGTCGCCGGGATCGTGCCCGACGCGTACGCGGTGAACAGGGGTTTCCGGGGTGAGACGGCCGGGCGCGGCCGGACGGAGGAGCGATGGTGAACGGGGGCGCGGGCGCGCACGCGAGCGGCAAGGACCTCGCGACCGAGGGGCTCGGCGACATCGCCCAGGGGCTGACCCTGGCGCTCGGCGAGCTGAAGGAACTCGGCATGGTCGGCATGGCCGGCGCGGGCCGCGGTTTCAACGATCTGGAGTTGTCGGGCCTCGACCTCGGGGACGAGGCCCTCACCGGCACCTTCCAGTCGTTCTGCTCCCGCTGGGAGTGGGGCGTGCGCGCGCTGATCAACGAGGGCAACGCGCTGGCCGTGAAGACGGGCATGTCCGCAGGTACGTACTACGAGACCGACCAGTACATCGGCGATTCGATGAAGATCGGGCTGAACTCCCTCATCGGCAACCCGCACGCCTCCGAGGAGGAGGTCACGGGGATGGGCTGGTCGGACATCGCCGGCCAGGCCGGCCACGTGGACTACAGCAAGGAGTCCTTCGAGCAGGCCTACGACAACAGCGTCCAGGGCTGGAAGGACGCCGGCCGGGACGTGATGACCTCCCGCACGCTCGGCCCCATGGGGCTGAACCCGGAGAACCTGCACGGCGCCCTCGGCGTGTCGGACAGCGAGTACGACACGTTCCTCGACGACACCTTCGGCCCCTCCCCCGAGGAGCGGGCCCGGATGCAGCAGGGCCCACAGGGCGGGGGTGAGGGCTGATGGGCATCCTCGGAGACATCGGCCACGGCCTCGAGGGCGGCGCCAACTGGGCCCTCGACAAGTGCGAGAAGCTCGTCGACGACGGCAAGAAGGTGGTCGGCGAGGGCATCGACTGGGGCGCCCACGAGCTCGGGGACAAGCTGGACGACGTCGGCCTGCACGGCGCGGCCGACAAGGTGGAGGACTGGGGCGACGAGATCGCCTCCGACCTCGGCGCCACCCCCAGCGAGCAGCAGCTCGGCGACAGCGACGACCCGAAGGACCTCGTCCACGGCAACCCCGGCAGGATCCGGGAGACCGCCAAGCACCTGAAGGACTTCTTCACCGCCTTCGAGAAGGTCGGCACGGGCATGAAGAAGGTCGACTCCTCGGGCTGGAAGGGCGAGGGCGGTGACGCCTTCCGCACCGTGATGGACGCGCACCCGGCGAAGTGGCTGCACGCGGCGGACGCCTGCGACTCCGCGGCGGGCGCCCTGGAGTCCTTCGCGGAGACCGTGCAGTGGGCGCAGGACCAGGCCAAGGATGCCATCGAGGCTGTACAAGCGGGGCACGCATGCATCCCAGGCGGCCAGGCAGGCGTACGCCAAGCGCCTCGACGCCTACAAGGCCAAGATCGAGGCGAACGAGGACCCGGGTCCCGAGCTGGAGCCCTTCCAGGACCCCGGCAAGGCCGACATCCAGGCGGCGCGGGAGAAGCTCGGCGAGGCCCGCAGGCAGCGCAACACTGCTGCCTCCGCCTCGGCGCCGCGCATCAACGCCCCCCGCGCCAGCCTCGCGATCTCAGGGCTCGAGGCGAGGGCGCGAGGAGCGCGGTCTTCATCGGGCGAGGGAATTCGGGTCACTTCTTCAACGCAGTGAACACCGAGCACGGAGTTGTTTTCCTCGACGGCCAGAGCGGGACGCTCGGCCGCCTGGAGGAGAACGTGAAGGAAATCATGCATGTGCCATACGGGAAGGGGGCGCCGTAAATGATCAGCAAGCAGGACGCGGTGGAATCCGCCGCCGCACTCCTCAAGAAGGTGTACCCCGAAAAGGCGGACGACATCATTCTATTTCCAGAAAAATGTGTCGAATATCCGTATGGGTGGTTGGTTTCCTTCGACTTCAAGCAGCACATCGAGACCGGGGACTGGCTGAAGTCCCCCATCACAAGCGTCGTTGTCGTTCCACACGACGGGACAAAGGCCCATTTTCCGCCAAGCATCCTTCCTGTGGACGACTACATGCACCGGCGAGCTTCTGGTGACTGGCCCCCGAAGGAGTTCCCACGATGAACGCGACCCAGCGAGCGACCGCGTGGCTGAACGTCACCTACGGCGGTCTCGCCGAACTGGCCACGGCACAGCCGGTGCACGAGACCGCGACGTCCTGGCTCATGGCCTGCCGGACATTGGCCCAGCCGGGCTATCCGCACACGCCGATGCTCGCGTCGTCCCTCGTCGTACCCAAGGACGGCGGCTCCCCGTTCCACCCGGCGCCAAGTGTTCCCCTCGCTGACATGGAATCGGCCGCGCCCCAGGAAACCGCCGCGCGCGCCGAAGGCCTGGGCCGCCGGATCAACGCCCGGGGGTGTGCGGTCGCCATGCACTGCGCGATCAACGGCACCCCGTCCGTGCCCCTGCCGTGGCGCCCGTCCGACGAAGCCCCCGGCTGGTGGGCCCGGCTCGGCCGCCGCTACTTCCCGGAGTTCGAGCGCGTCGCCGTCGGGGACTGGGACGATGTGATCAAGGCGGTCGGCGAGCCAGGGCCCGACACCCGAGGGCTGATCTGGGTACGGCGGGAGATCGGCGGCCACGAGGCCACGGGCAACCTGCTGTACGCGCACAACAACAAGGGCCAGGTCGTCCTCCTGGACGGCCTGACGTCCTCACTCGCGCGCCTGGACAGACCACCCCTGCTGCGCGAGCTGGTTCTGCTGCGGGCGCTGCCCGGGGCTTCCGCCTCCCCGCACGCACCCTGGCAGCAAGCGGCACCCGACTTCGCCTCGGCGGTCGCCAAGGCCCGCCTCTGGCTCCACCACGCCTACCGCGGGCAGGTGGACCTGGACCGACCGACCGCCCAGGACGAGACGCAGCGCGGCTGGGTGTTCTCCTGCAACAGCAGGGCGTTCCTCGGCGGCGGGCAATGGCAGCACGCCATGCTGGACGCCACGGTGGTCGTGCCGAAGGACGACACCGCGCCCTTCGGCCTGCCGAACTCGGACCCGTGGCCCTGGCTGGCCCGCTGGGACGCCGGCGAGGATCCCGGCACGGCGAACCTCCCCGCACCGCCGGCTCCCGGTCACGCGTCCTGGTACGAACCGACACTCGCCCAGCTCGGCCAGGTCCTGTCTGTGTCCGATCACCAGGACTGGCGGACGACTGTGGACGCGCTCTCTGCGCTGCCGGTCGGCGCTCGAGCTCTGGTCTGGGTCCGCCGTACCGACGGCCGCGGCCGCGAGGCGGTGGGCTGGCTGGTCAACGCCGTGAGGCTGGAGGACGGGGTCATGGTCATCGACGGTTCCTCGGACGAGCCGGTGTCCTTCGACCCGACCGGCGTCCACCGTCTGCACGCGATCCGCTACCGCTGAACCCTCATGAGCCGCGGGCGAGCCAGACCTCGCCCGCGGCTCTTTCCTGCCCTCGGTGAGCCGTCCGCCGGGTGCGCGGCCGCCGTGTGGGTAGCTGCCCGGCCGGGCTTTCCACGCCTGCCGCACGACGTGCTACGACGGCGAGCCGGGCGGAGGCCACGGCGTGGGGCTCCCAGATGGTGGCCGTCCCGCTGCGGTGGCGGGGTCTGGGCGGCGGTGAGCCGTCCGCGGTGGCGGCTGCGGCGGACGGCGGTGACGACGGCGATGGTCACGGCCGCGACGAAGCCGGCGAGGAAACAGCCGATCCCCGCGGCGAGGTGACATCACCACGCGGGCGAATGCTACGGGAACTCAGTCTTGCGGACCGGAATTTGTGGACGCATACGGCAGGAAGGAGGCCAGCCGCTGGGCGTGACGGTGAGCCGGGGGCCTTCGGTGTTCTTCGCCGAGCTGGCCGCCAACGCCGTCACCCTCGGCCGCGTCCCCGGGCGGGACTTCCAGCTGCTGCTGTACGTGGTCGGCGACACCCTCCGCATCGAAGTCACCGACACGCGCGGTGACCGGCTCCCGCACGTCCGACAAGCCGCGCCGGACGGCGAGTCCGGCCGAGGTCTGCTCCTCGTCGACGCGCTCACGGACCGCTGGGGAGTGACCGAAGGCCCCGCCCCGCGCAAGACCGTGTGGGCGGAGGTGCACACCCGCCCCACCGCATCACGATCCGTCCCGCTCCGGTGACCGACGCCCCGGCCATGGGCGAGGTCAATACTTTCCATGACCGGGGTGGGGAGAGAACCAACCCACCCAACCCAACCAGCCTCCCCAGGGCCGCGCGTCACCCGGAAGAGTGGCAACGCCCAACTCAGCTGGATTTGCGCCCCGTTCGCTGGCATATGCTCGCCGCGACCACAACCGCAGACATGCGACGGCCCCCGGCCGGGACGGGCATCCCGATCGAGGGCCTGACCACCGAGGAAGTCAGGACCTTCCCGATGGATACCCAGAACCTTAGCGCGCCCTCGTGCGCTCAGCCGCTGAATCCGCGCGGCATCACCCACATCAACACCAAGCACACGACCCGCTTCACGGTCGTCGGCAACCACCTCACCCAGCACCGCCGGCTGTCCCTCACCGCGATCGGCCTGGCCTGCCACATCCAGTCGCTGCCCTCGGGCTCCCGTGTCGACATCAAGACCCTCGCCGCCCGCTTCCCGGAAGGCGAGACCCGTATCGCCGCCGCCTTGCGCGAGCTGGAAGCTCACGGCTACCTGGCCCGCATCCGTGAGCGCCTGCCCAGCGGCCGGATCGTCACGTACACGGTCTCGTACAACCAGCCCCTGGCCACCGTGACACCCGACCGCCCCAAGCCGAGTGGCAACCAGCCTCCCCAGCCACCTACTACTCCCCCACCGTCCCCGAACGCCTCTCCACCCCAGCCCGCTGAACCGGAAAATGATCGGCCGGTGCCCGAGGCGTGGGTCGCACTGCCTGTCTGGCAAATGATCTCCGGTCGCCGGCTGCCACTGCTTCGCTCATATCGACAGGGGATCTTGACCATGCTGACCAAGGACGAAGCAGTGGCGGCGGCCGCCCAGTTCCTGAAGACCCTCGCCTACCCGGACCGGGCTGATTCCGTGGTCGTGCTTCCGGACACCGCGATCGAGTTCCCGTACGGATGGACGGTGCGTTTCGGCTTCAGGGAACACCTCGACACGGGCAACCGGGCGATGGCCCCGTTCAGCTCCGTGGTCGTCGTGCCGCACGCCGGTGCGGGTGCCCACCTTCCCCCGACCCACCTTCCCGTGGCCCAGTACATGGAATTGTGCGCCCGCGGGGACTGGCCCCCCACGAAAGGCCGTTGAGATACCGAACCGCCCCGGACAGCGAGCTTCGGCGTGGCTGCACACGACCTACGGCGGAGCACGGGGACTGGTCGGCGACGCTCTCCGCGCTCCCCGTCGGCACCCGAGCCCTGATTTGGGGCGGGCCTGCTCCTGAACGCCCTACGTCTGGAGACAGCGCCCGTCATCATCGACGGCTCCTCCAACACGGTGCTGTCCTTCGACGACACCGCGGTCCAGAGCGTACGCGTCAATAACTCACCGGCTTCCCCCACAACCAAGCGTACGGAGCGTGGCCGGAAAATAAGCCCGCATAAACTTCTCGATATCCTTGCGGTGGCTCTGGTCGGTGAGCTTGATTTGGGGGAGCTGGAGGGTGAGGGCGAAGTGGTCACCCGTCTTGCTCATGCACCGACTCGCTGCAATTGCGCCGTCAGTTCCGACCACCGCCTCGTACCTGAAGGCAATCTTGCGCGCATCCGTCACGCGCGACACCGTTCCCGCCCCTTCGGCCATTTCTCTGAGGTCCGCAGGACCATCAGCCCACCAGAAGTGGAGATTAATGACCGGATCCCTTCCGGACAGCAGGACGCACGGGGCCGAGACGGCACTGGAGCGATCGACTCTGCTGAATTCGTGGAGGTCATGTCTTGAGGAGACCAGCGCGCGCGTGAGATCCGGGTCGATCTGTGTCCCACAGATCATCCTGGGCAGAGCCTGATCGGACGATCTTGCACATGACGCGGTGAGGAACGTCAGAGGGAGGGCCGCCAGATTCAGCAAGACGGCAAGTACACGCGCGTTCATTTGGGCTGCTCCCCTGAAACGCCGGCGGCGTGTGCGGCACCACTCTCAGATGCCTCGGTAACCATCGTCCTCGTGCCGAAGCCTGCGTGACCGCCCGAAGCATGGGCCTTGTGCCATTCATCCGCAAGAGCCATCAATTGCCCATTCCGTGCTTCGTACGCCTTGGTGTTGTTCTCCGTCTGCTGCTCATCCAACCTCTTCTGCTCATCCTCCAACCACTTCCCCGTGACGTAATCGAACCCCTGCTGCACATCCTCACTCGCGATCGGGATGTAACTGATTGCCTTGTCGAAGAGCGGTTTCGTTTCGAAGGTGGCTGTTTTGGGGTCGCCCTGAGCCTGGATGCGGGCCTCTTCCAGGAAGCCGACCGTGCGGCCGGCGCGGAACAGGGGTTCGGTCGACTTGGAATGGTCTGAGTGAATGGCGGACACCATTGCCTGATTCAGCCCCCCGTTCAACGTGCCGTACGCGTCCTTGTCCTTGGACACCTGTTTGGCCACCTCGAAAAGTTCCTGTTGTTTCAGGGGCGACTGGGAGATGTCGATCTCGCTCATGGAGGCGTGGACCGTGCTGCCGTGGTTGACCAGGATGTTGGCGAGGGGGCGGCGCAGGGAGGGAGGGAAGTCGTCGCCCCGGTCCGACAGGTGGCTGAGGGCGGATCGGAGGACCGCTTCGTTCTGCTGTGTGTGGGCGACGTAGCGGGCGTCCGGGTCCGAGGGATTGATGCCCATCGTGGCCGCCTGGAGTGCCGCGCCGAAGCCCGCTCGATCGTCCGCGTCCGGTCCCGCCTCGTACGTGCCCGCCTTGGGGCCGTCGTGGCCGTGCAGGGTGACGTTCCAGTCCCGTTCCCGCACCAAATACTTCATGTGCGCGTCGTTCGAGAGATAGTGCGCCGCCGTCGCGGGGTCCCGGCTCATGATGCCCAGCACACCGTCCACCGGGTCGTTCGCGAACCAGCCCTCGTGGCTGCCGCTGTACCGCTCCTTCAGTTGCCAGATACCCGGATCCTTCTTCTCCGCAGCGATCAGGTCGTCCGTCAGGTCCTCCAGCATGCGCGGCGCGTACCCGTGCCCCTTGCTCATCAGCGTCACCAACGACTGGTAGCCGACCGCCTTGTCCAGGCGTTCTCCCTGGGCGTCAGTGGTGTAGTGCTGGATGCCGGCATGGCGCATGCCGGTGCGCCAGTGCTGGTACCAGGCCGAGTGCGTGTCCCTCGTCGCCGTGGCCAGGCTGTCGGCCAGGCCCGCCTCGAGGGCCGAGTAGGTCCGCACCGCCCCCGGACCCTGCCCGGGCCGCACGTGGATGAGGTCGTTGAGTTCGTTCGTCAGGCGGACCGTGCCGTCCGGACCCAGGCCGTCCAGCAGCGTCCGGGAAAAGGCCTGGTCGTCGGCGTTGTCGCGGAACGTCCGCTCCAGCTCGGCCAGTTCGCGGCGCGACAGGTGTCCGCCCCGGCTCAGCTTCTCCAGCGCGCCCTCCGCCGCCAGCGCCTCGTACTTCTCGACGTCCCCCAGCGCCCTGCCGTTGAAGCCCCGGCCGCCGACCAGCGGGTCCGAGTCGACGACCACTGCCGTCAGGGCGACCCGCACGCCCGCGTCCGCGTCCGTCACGTCCCGTACGGCCTTGTCGATCCTGTCCTGCCAGGACCGTACGGCCGACTCGGCGCGAGCCTGAGAGCCATGCTCGTGCTCCCCGGCCTTCGCATGCTCAGGGTCGACGCTGACCAGGCCCCGGTCCGACACCCACAGGCCGGCCGCGACCGCCTCCCGCCGCGCCGCCGTCAACCGGCCCTTCAGCTCCACGAACTGCGCGTGCGCGTCCCGCAGCAGCGAGGCGATCGCCTTCGCCTCCGTCTGCGCGTACCGGAACTCCTTGAGCGTGACGCCGAAGCGGCCGTGGGCGGCCTCCGCGCTCATGCCCGTCCAGGAGGCGCCCAAGGTGATGCCGTACAGGTGCCGGTGGTAGGCCTGCTCCTGCTTCTCGAACTCCTCCGCCATCCCGTCCCACCGGTCGGCCGCGGTGGTGAGCGCCGAGAGGTCGGTGGTCATGATCTCGTGGTAGGTCGGCATGCCCGGTCCGTCCCCCGCCCGTCAGTACCGGTCCAGCGCGGACATGTGGCGCAGTGCCGATCCGACGCCCACATCCGCGCTCGTCAGCACCGCGTTGGTGCCGCCCAGCGCGTCCTTCTCCGCGCCCAGCCGGTCCATCAGGTTCCGCACCTGGGCACCCCAGGTCTCATGGGCCTTCCGCAGTGCCGTCGCGGTCTGCCAGCCGTCGCCGTCCCGCGCGCCGAAGGCCTTCACCGCGGCGGCGGTCTCGTCGTCCGCCCAGGTCCCGGCCTTGCGGGTGTCCGGCTCGATGTGGTCCTGGACGGCCTTCGCCGCCGCCCGCTTCTCCGCCGGCGACGACGCGAGAGCCGCCCTCGGTCCCGTCGCTCCCTTCGGTCCCCTCGCCCCGTGACCACCGACCAGCCCGCTCACGCCCACCCCTCGCCGTCACGCGCCAACGCCGAACGGCCCTGCCGCCGAACCGCCCCAACGCCGTACACGACCCTCAACCGGCTCACGCAGATCTTCGTCACGGTGGCTTTGCCCGCCGTCGCGTTGACGCCAGTAGCCTGCCGATCATGACGCGCACCACACCGCCCCGCCCGCTCGACATCACCCGCTACTTCCCCGAACTCGCGCCGCTGGCGCGCTCCGCCGTACGGCTGCATCCGCGGGCCGGTGCGCCGACCGCGGCGGACAGTTCCGTCGGCGGGCCGCTGCTGTGGCCGGCCGACGAGCCGTGGCCGACCTGCTCGGAGCACGCGGGCCCCTGGCACCGGGGGGTGGCGCCGGACGATGTCCACGTCGGGCGGCGCGTCCTTCGCGAGGCCTGGGCCCGGCCCCGCGCGGAGGGCGCCGACCTGCTGACCGCGCAGGAGCGTGCGCTGGTCGACCGTGGCCGCGAGTCGCGCCGGATCGACCAGGACGGGCCGGTGCCGTTGGTGCCGGTCGCGCAGATACGGGCCGCCGACGTGCCCACGCTGCCCCGACCCGCCGGCATCGATCTGCTGCAGGTGCTGTGGTGCGCCTTCGACCATCCCGAGGACGGCTACGTGCCCCGGGTCGAGCTGCGCTGGCGCAGGGCCGCCGATGTCGTCACCCCGCTCGCCGCTCCCCCGCGGCCCGCGGTGATCGGCAACGACGACTACCTGCCCGAGCCGTGCGTGCTGCACCCCGAGACCGTCCTGGAGTACCCGGCGCCGCACGAACTCCCCGAGGAGCTGGCGGACCGGATCGAGGCGTGGGAGGACGGGATGGAGGCGGGGACGGAGGAGGAGGCAGAGGAGGAGTCGGGGGTGTGTTATCAGTTCGACCTGGCCGTTGCCCCGGGGTGGAAGCTCGGTGGGCACGCGCCCTGGAGCTTTTCCGATCCGTATCGCATGAGCTGTGCCGAGTGCGGTTCCGGGGTGCGGCCCCTGTTCACCGTGGACAGCGCCGAGTGGGACGGCGGCAGCGGCAGCTGGCGGCCGGTGGAGGACGCCGGGTACACCGGCTACCACTTCCTCGGGCCGGCGCACGACACCCAGATCACCATCGGCCGCAGCTACAGCCTCCAGGTGTACGTGTGCGAGGCGTCGTACGAGCATCCGCCGGTGCAGAACATGCAGTAGCACGACGGGGCCCGGGTACGGCAAAGAGGCCCGTACGACCGGAGTCGTACGGGCCTCTCTGGGTCGGTCAAGCGACCCTCAAGCAAGCGGAACTTACTTCAGGATCTTGGTGACCTGGCCGGCGCCCACGGTGCGGCCACCCTCACGGATGGCGAACTTCAGGCCCTCTTCCATGGCGACGGGCTGGATGAGCTCCACCTTCATCTCGGTGTTGTCACCCGGCATGACCATCTCGGTGCCCTCGGGGAGGGTCACCACGCCGGTCACGTCCGTCGTACGGAAGTAGAACTGCGGACGGTAGTTGTTGAAGAACGGCGTGTGGCGGCCACCCTCGTCCTTGGAGAGGATGTAGGCCTGGGCCTCGAAGTCGGTGTGCGGGGTGACCGAACCCGGCTTGATGATGACCTGGCCGCGCTCGACGTCCTCGCGCTTGATGCCGCGGAGCAGCAGACCGACGTTCTCACCGGCCTGACCCTCGTCGAGCAGCTTGCGGAACATCTCGATGCCGGTGACCGTGGTGGTGGTCTTCTCGGTCTTGATGCCGATGATGTCGACGGTCTCGTTGACCTTGAGCAGACCGCGCTCGATACGACCGGTGACGACGGTGCCACGACCAGTGATCGTGAAGACGTCCTCGATCGGCATCAGGAACGGCTTGTCGATCTCGCGCTCCGGCTGCGGGATGGCCTCGTCCACGGCGTTCATCAGGTTGAGGACGGAGTCCACCCACTCCTTCTCGCCCTCGAGGGCCTTCAGAGCGGAGACCTTGACGACCGGAACGTCGTCGCCCGGGAACTCGTACTCGGAGAGGAGCTCACGGACCTCGAGCTCGACGAGCTCCAGGATCTCCTCGTCGTCCACCATGTCGGCCTTGTTCAGGGCGACGACGATGTACGGAACGCCGACCTGGCGGGCCAGGAGCACGTGCTCCTTGGTCTGCGGCATCGGGCCGTCGGTGGCGGCGACCACCAGGATCGCGCCGTCCATCTGCGCGGCACCGGTGATCATGTTCTTGATGTAGTCCGCGTGACCCGGGCAGTCGACGTGGGCGTAGTGACGCGCCTCGGTCTGGTACTCGACGTGCGCGATGGAGATGGTGATACCGCGCTGGCGCTCCTCGGGCGCCTTGTCGATGTTGTCGAACGGGGTGGCCTCGTTCAGGTCCGGGTACGCGTCGTGCAGCACCTTGGTAATGGCGGCCGTGAGGGTCGTCTTACCGTGGTCGATGTGACCGATGGTGCCGATGTTGACGTGCGGCTTAGTCCGCTCGAACTTCGCCTTCGCCACTGGGGTCCTCCTGTGGAGTGGTTCTGTACGCCTTACTTCATCGGCGCCAGGTGATCTTTGCTGTTAAGGCCCGGAACCCGGGGCAAACATCCGGATGGATTTGCGGGTGTTTGCCCCTTGAGGCTCCGGAGTCAAGCCTAAAGCGTGTGAACGCGGTGCGTTACTCGCCCTTGGCCTTCGCGATGATCTCCTCGGCGACGTTCCGCGGAACCTCGGCGTAGGAGTCGAACTGCATGGAGTAGCTCGCACGGCCGGACGTCTTGCTGCGCAGGTCGCCGACGTAACCGAACATCTCCGAGAGGGGCACGAGGCCCTTCACGACGCGGGCACCGGCCCGCTCCTCCATGGCCTGGATCTGGCCACGGCGGGAGTTGATGTCGCCGATGACCTCACCCATGTAGTCCTCGGGCGTGGTGACCTCGACGGCCATCATCGGCTCGAGCAGCACGGGGCTGGCCTTGCGCGCGGCCTCCTTGAAGGCCTGCGAACCGGCGATCTTGAAGGCGAGCTCGGAGGAGTCGACCTCGTGGTAGGCACCGTCGTGCAGGATCACGCGGACACCGGTCATCTCGTAACCGGCGAGGATGCCGAACTGCATGGCCTCCTGCGCGCCGGCGTCGACCGAAGGGATGTACTCCTTCGGGATACGACCACCGGTCACCTTGTTCACGAACTCGTACGAGGTGTCGCCACCCTCGAGCGGCTCGATGCCGATCTGCACCTTCGCGAACTGACCGGTACCACCGGTCTGCTTCTTGTGGGTGTAGTCGACGCGCTCGACGGCCTTGCGGATCGTCTCGCGGTACGCCACCTGCGGCTTGCCGACGTTGGCCTCGACCTTGAACTCACGGCGCATACGGTCGACCAGCACCTCGAGGTGCAGCTCGCCCATACCACCGATGATGGTCTGGCCGGTCTCCTCGTCCGAGTGGACCTGGAAGGACGGGTCCTCCTCGGCCAGGCGCTGGATCGCGACGCCCAGCTTCTCCTGGTCGCCCTTCGACTTGGGCTCGATGGCGACCTGGATGACCGGCGCCGGGAAGTCCATGGACTCCAGGATGACCGGGTTCTTGTCGTCGGCCAGCGTCTCACCGGTGGTGGTCTGCTTCAGGCCCATGACGGCGACGATGTCACCGGCGCCCACCGACTCGATCTCCTCACGCTTGTTGGCGTGCATGCGGTAGATCTTGCCGATGCGCTCCTTCTTGCCCTTGACGGAGTTCAGCACCGAAGAGCCGGACTCCAGGCGGCCCGAGTAGACCCGGACGAAGGTGAGCTTGCCGAGGTGCGGGTCGCTCATGATCTTGAACGCCAGCGCGGACAGCGGCTCGTCGTCGGACGGCTTGCGCTTGACGACCTCCTCCGGGTTGTTGACCGCGTGGCCCTCGATGGCCTCGATGTCAACCGGGGAAGGCAGGTAGCGCACGACCGCGTCGAGCAGGGGCTGGACGCCCTTGTTCTTGAACGCGGTGCCACAGAACACCGGGGTGACCGTGGTGCCCGTGCCCTTGCCGGACGCGATGGTGATACGACGGATCGCGGCGTACAGCTGCTCCTCGGTGGGCTCCTGGCCCTCCAGGTACAGCTCCATGATCTCTTCGTCGTTCTCCGCGACGGCCTCGAGCAGCTTGCCGCGCCACTCCTCGGCAGCCTCGGTGTGGGTGTCCGGGATGTCGACGATGTCGTACATCTCGCCCTTGGTGGCCTCGGCGGACCACACGAGCGCCTTCATGCGGACCAGGTCCACGACGCCCTTGAAGTCGGCCTCGGCACCGATCGGCAGCTGCATGACGATCGGCTGAGCGCCCAGGCGGTCAGTGATCATGTCGACGCAGCGGTGGAACTCGGCACCGGTACGGTCGAGCTTGTTGACGAAGCAGATACGCGGAACGCCGTAGCGGTCCGCCTGACGCCACACGGTCTCGGACTGGGGCTCAACGCCGGCGACGCCGTCGAACACCGTCACAGCACCGTCGAGCACGCGCAGGGAACGCTCCACCTCGACGGTGAAGTCGACGTGGCCCGGCGTGTCGATGATGTTGATGGTGTGGTCGACGTCTTCCAGCGGCCAGTGGCAGGTGGTGGCAGCAGAGGTGATCGTGATGCCACGCTCCTGCTCCTGCTCCATCCAGTCCATGGTGGCAGCGCCGTCGTGGACCTCACCGATCTTGTACGAAACGCCGGTGTAGAACAGGATCCGCTCGGTGGTGGTCGTCTTGCCCGCGTCGATGTGGGCCATGATGCCGATGTTGCGCACCTTGGCCAGGTCAAGCGAAGTGGTAGCCATAAGGCTTCAGTCTTCTCTCGGTCTCGATGTGGACTGCGACTACCAGCGGTAGTGCGCGAAGGCCTTGTTGGACTCGGCCATCTTGTGCGTGTCCTCGCGCTTCTTCACAGCGGCACCGAGGCCGTTGGAGGCGTCGAGGAGCTCGTTGAGCAGACGCTCGGTCATGGTCTTCTCGCGACGGGCGCGGGAGTAGCCCACGAGCCAGCGCAGCGCCAGGGTGTTGGCACGGCCGGGCTTGACCTCGACCGGGACCTGGTAGGTGGCGCCACCGACACGGCGGGACTTGACCTCGAGGGTCGGCTTGATGTTCTCGAGAGCGCGCTTCAGCGTGATGACCGGGTCGTTGCCGGTCTTCTCGCGCAGGCCCTCCATGGCGCCGTAGACGATGCGCTCGGCGGTGGAGCGCTTGCCGTTCAGCAGCACCTTGTTGATGAGCGAGGTGACAAGAGGAGAACCGTAGACCGGGTCGATGATGACCGGGCGCTTCGGGGCGGGGCCCTTACGAGGCATTCTTACTTCTCCTTCTTGGCGCCGTAACGGCTGCGAGCCTGCTTGCGGTTCTTGACACCCTGGGTGTCGAGCGAGCCGCGGATGATCTTGTAGCGAACACCCGGCAGGTCCTTCACACGGCCGCCGCGCACGAGCACGATGGAGTGCTCCTGCAGGTTGTGTCCCTCACCCGGAATGTAAGCGGTGACCTCGATCCCGCTGGTCAGACGCACACGCGCGACCTTACGCAGGGCCGAGTTCGGCTTCTTCGGGGTGGTCGTGAACACACGCGTGCAGACGCCACGACGCTGAGGGGAACCCTCGAGTGCGGGCGTCTTGTTCTTCTCGACCTTGTCCTGCCGGCCCTTGCGGACCAGCTGCTGGATCGTAGGCACTACTTCTCCGGTTTCTGTGTGCCGATGGGTACAGCTAACCTGGAACTTCTCCGACCCACGCGGTCGGGTGTGTCGTATCCCGCAGACTCCCGCCGCAAGGCGAAAAGGGCGCAGATTACGGTGGCCGGTGACGGCTCGCGATGCGGTTCGAAGGCACGCACGAGAGCCAGGGCACACCCCAGGCACAAGGTCTGAGCGTACCTACCGCACAGACTCCGGTCAAAACAAAAGGGGGACGGCCGGACGGCGGGGGTCCCCGGCCGGGTTTGACCTGGGATTTCCCGGGAGAGCCCTCCTCTATCACAGGAGTCGGCGGGACGCGAGTCGGGAGAGGCCGCGGGACGCGGGTCGGGCTCACGGTCTCGGTGACGGCTCCTCCGCCGCGAGCCGCGCCCCGCCACGCTCCGCGACGGCCGTGTCGTGCCCCACGAAGTAGGTCGGCCGGTTCTGTATGGCCGTGTAGATGCGGGCCACGTACTCCCCCAGCAGCCCCACGCAGATCAGCTGCACCGCGCCGATGAACAGCACCCCGGTGAACAGGGACGTCCAGCCCGGCACCGTGTGGTCGAGCACATGGGCGGCGAGCGTGTACACCATCAGCCCGAGGCAGACCAGGAAGGCGAAGCCGCCGAGCCAGGTGGCCAGCCGCAGCGGGGCCGCCGAGAAGCCCGTGACGCTGTCGACCGCGAGCCGGATCATCCGGCCCAGCGGGTACTTGCTGCGCCCCGCCGTGCGCGGGGCGCGCTCGTAGCCGACCTCTCCGCTGGGGAAGCCGAGCCAGGGCACCAGCAGCCGGTAGACGCGCTGCTGTTCCGGCAGCGCCTTCAGCGCGTCGACGGCGCCCCTGCTGAGCAGCCGGAAGTCACCGGCCTGGTCGGGCACGGAGGGTCCCGCGAGGCGGCGTACGACCTTGTAGTACAGCCCGGCCGTCCACCGCTTGAACCCGCTGTCGCTGGCCCGGTCGGCGCGGACGCCGTAGACGATGTCGAGTTCCTCGGCGCGGGCCAGCGCCAGCATCTCGGGGATCGTCTCGGGCGGGTCCTGGAGGTCGGCGTCGAGGCTCACCACGTAGGCGCCGACCGCCCGGTCGAGGCCCGCGGTGAGGGCGGCCTGGTGTCCCGAGTTGCGGCGCAGCCGGATCACCCGCAGCTCGGGCCAGCCGAGCCGGAAGGCCGCGAGCAGTTCGGCGGTGCCGTCGGTGGAGCCGTCGTCGACGGCGACCAGCTCGTACGGCACGGCAAGACCCTCCAGGACCGGGCGCAGCCGGCTGACGAGCGCGGGCAGGGCCTCCGCCTCGTTGTACATGGGTATGACGACGGACAGTTCGGTCGTCGGCTCCGCTCCACCGGACACCCGCTGCTCCCCCCTTCGCCGCTCACGTGCGACGCTTCAGCCGCACACATGCGACTCTTGTGTGATCTTGACGCTGACACTTCACGACCGTCGGACAGCGGGACGACCTCCGGCCCCGACGGTCGGCCGAGGGGGGATCGCGGGCATGGGCACGGCTTCCAGGGACACCGAGGCGGACACCGGCCTGCCGGGCGAGCAGGTCGATGGTCCGCACCCGAGCCGCCGGCTCACGCTGCCGCCGGGAGCACGGCCCTATGTGCCTCCGCTCGTCCTGTACTGCGTCACGAAGCTCGTGGGGCTCACCATATTCGCCTGGCTGCTGGAGCACGCGGGCGACTACCGCACGAAGGATCCCCGGTTCGGCGGCGGCGCCCACTGGTGGGACGTCCTGTCGACGTGGGACGGCTGGTGGTACCTCCAGGTCGCCCAGCACGGGTACGACCCGAAGCCGCTGCAACCACTGCCTCCGGGAGGGATGTTCACGGCCGAGCAGAACTCGGTCGCGTTCTTCCCCCTCTACCCCGGGCTGATCCGCGGTGTCTCGGAGGTGACCGGCATCGGCCTGTACGGCTCCGCGATCCTGGTGTCGGTGCTGTCCTCCCTGGTGGCGGCGGCCGGCATCTACGCGGTGATCTCCGCGCTGGCCGGGGCGCGGGCGGGCGTGATCGCGGCCGGGCTGTGGGCCGTCGTGCCCGGGGCGGGCGTCGAGTGGGCGGTGTACACGGAGTCGCTGTTCGTCGCCATCGCGGCCTGGGCCTGTTACAGCGTGATGCGCGGCCGCTGGGTGGCGGCGGGCCTGCTGGCCTTCCTCGCGGGCCTCAACCGGCCCACCTCGGCGGCACTCATCGGCGCGGTCGGCCTCGCCGCCCTGGTCACGCTGCTACGACGGGACAGCCGGCGCGAGCACGGGATCGCCGGGCCGGTCTACGCCATGATCGCGGCACCGCTCGGGCTGCTCACGTACATCACGTGGGTCGGGCTGAGCATGGGCGACCTGACCGCGTACTTCACGCTCCAGCGCGAGGGGTGGGCGCACTACTTCGACTGGGGCGCCTACACGAAGGACGTCCTCAGCAACATCGCGGTCGGCCACAGCGACTACCTCTTCGCCTACTCCACGCCCGATCTGCTCGGCGTCCAGGTGGTGATCGCGCTGCCCTTCCTGATCGCCCTGATGCTGCGCCGGAAACCGCCGCTGGTGCTGGTCGCCTACACCCTGGCCGGCATCGTCATGGTGCTCGGCACGCAGCAGATGTTCGGCAACACCGGCCGGTATCTGCTGCCCGCCTTCCCCCTGCTCCTCGCCCCGGCCGCCGCCCTGAGCCGGCTGAAGTGGCCGAGCCTGACGGTGTTCTTCACGACGGCGGCGGTGGCGTCCGGGTGGTACGCGCACTACGTGATCTTCGAGTTGGGGATTCCGTAGGGTTCGGAGGCGTCGGAACCGGCGGCCGCTCGCCGGTCCCGGCGTTTCGTGCCGCAGGCCGCCCGCTCGGCGGCGAAGACGTCCTCCAGGCGGAAGAGCTGGGCCCGGCCCGCCTTTCCGGCGGCCTTGAGGTGGCCCAACTGGACCCACTTGCGGATGGTGGCGGGCGCGACGCCCGCTTCCTGGGCCGCGAGGGGTCCGGGGATCAGGGTGGGCAGGGTGTGCGAGGGGGGCAGGGTCGGCGGGGTGTGCGGGGTCGGCTTCGGCCGGCCGCTCGGCGGGCAACCGCTCATCGGCCGCCGTCCCGCTCCGCGGCCGTACGCCGCCACTCCCCCTCGTCCCACGTGTGCCGGTAGGCCGGGTCGTCGTGGCAGCCGCACAGGGAGTCCGCACAGCGGCACGCGGGGTTGATGCACAGCACCGCGCCGCGGTCGGGGAAGGCGCGCAGGGAGACGGAGTCGCACCAGGGGCAGCGCCCGGGGACACGGACGACGGTCTCGGTGTCGCCGAGCGCCCGGGCGCAGCGGCGGGCCATGCGGCGCGTCTCGTCCCGCACATGGGCGGCCAGGACGGGGTCGGCGGCCACGCCGTCGAGCAGGGCGGCGATCCGGCGCAGCCGCTCGGGCACCGGGGCCCGGCGGGCGCGCGGCAGACCGAGCCGGTCACGGACGGCCTCCTCCAGCTCGACCACACCGTCGCTGATGTCGCGGATGGCGTCGGAGACGTGCAGGCGCAGCGGTGCCGCGCTGCTCCCGGGAGCGACCAGACCGTGCCGCTGCTGGAGGAGCAGAGCCTCGGCGCGTTCCTCACGCAGCCGTTCGGCGAGATCAGCGGGCGGTGGGGGTGGAGTGCCGGGGCGGTGCCCCGGTGACGTACGCCCCGGCACGAGCTCGGTGGACAACTCCGGGAACTGCTGAAGGAGCATGCCGATCCAGAGGGCGGCCTGGGCGACGGGACGCTCGCCGGCCGACTCGTCGTGTGTACGTGTGGGGTGGGTGCCAGAGGGGTGGTTGGGCAGTGGGCGGGTCTCAGGCAACGCGGCCTCCGAGCGCGACCGGTCGGCCGGAGCGCCAGAGGCGGCCGCCGCAGACGCCGTCGAACCAGTTGTCCGCCGGTGCGACCGCCTCCTCGCAGCGCCGGCGCACCGTGCAGCCGGCGCAGGCGCGCAGTGCGGGAGCGGCCTCCTTGGCCTTCTTGGAGAAGACGACCCTGGGCGGGAGCCCGGCGCAGGCGGCGGCGGACCGCCAGCCCGCGGGTTCCGGCGGTTCGAGGGAAGCGAAGGAGCGGGTGGCCTGGGGCGCGCTCAGAGGTTGCGGTGGGCACGAGCCGGCGACGGACATGGGGCCTCCCTGATGGGCGGGTGTCGGACGAGCCCCATCAGCCTCACAGATTGCGCGCGCGCTCGCAACAAATTTAGGAACCGGAGCCTCCTCAGCCCCACCGGTCGCGCCCACCCGTCACCGAATCTCCCTCCCTTGCACCGATTTTTCTCGGTGCTTGCACGAAAGCACGTAATACCGCGCGCGCAAGCAAGCTAAACTCGTGGCCTCCAAGGGAAGCGAGCAGCACATGACCAGCCAGGACCTCAACGCGTTCGCCGCGTGGGTCGAAGACCTGATGCGCGAACGCGGATACGACATCGACAGCCCGCGCGGGGGCGGGAAGTCACGGATCGCGGACGAGGCGGGGGTGCATCGCGCCGCCGTCACCCGCCTGTTGCAGCGGCAGAGCATGCCGGACCTGGAGACCACGCGCCGGCTGGCCCGGGTGCTCGGCGTGCCGGTGCGCGAGATGCTCATCCGCTCCGGCCGGCTGACCGCCGAGGAACTGGCCGACCCCCACGATCACCTGCCCGCCCCCGCACCCAGCGCCGAGTTCGGCCGCCGGCCCACGCTGGAGGAGGTCGCCGAGCTGCTGGGCGTGCCCGCGGACCGGCGGGAGATGTTCGTCAGGGTCGTGGAGCAGTTCCTGCCCGGGGAGGCGGAGGCGGCGACAGGAACGGGGACGGGAACGACCGCGAGCGCCGACTGACACCGACCCGCTCGCCTCGCCCCCCTTCTTGCCTCGCCGTTGCCTCCTTGCCTCGCCCCTGCCTCGCCGCATTCCTGATGCAGCGGGGCATCCCGTGTTTTCGGGGCCGCACACAGCACCGGACGAAGTTAGTTGCGCTCGCGCTCGCAACATGTCACAGTTGGTGCAGCGGCGGAGCTGTGCCCACGACCGGGTGACGGCCCGCCGTTTCGCATGGGCCCGTTCCGACCGGCCCGCCCCCACCGGCCTGTCCCCCTGGCCTGACAGAAGGGAGGCCACCCCGTGGCCGATCCGACGGTCACCTTCCCCGACGTCGAACGACTCGTCGTCGACTTCCTGACCGCACGCCCCGAACTCTCCACCGCGACCGTGAACAACGTTCCACCGGCGGGATTCACCGGCACCCAGCAGGTCGTCCTGGTCTCCCGCGCCGGCGGGGCCTGGATCGACGACCAGCACCTGGACCAGCCGCTGGTGGACTTCGAGGTCTACGGCCCCGACAAGACCACCGCGCACACGCTGGCCCTGAAAGTCCGCTCCGCACTGCTCGCGCTGCGCGGAACGACGTACGGCACCGCGTACGTGTCGGACCTCGTCGAGGCCGACGGCCCCCGCTGGCTGCCCGACTGGAACCGCTCGGCGGCGAACCGCTACTACTCCACGGTCCGGCTGGTCATCCGCCCGGCCTGAGCGCGCCGCATCCGGCCCGCTCCCCTGATCAGGCCCTGTCCGCACTCCATGCGGCAGGGCCTTCGCCATATCCAGGCACCTCTCGACACACCATCCTTGAAAAGGAGTTCCCCATGGCAGGCAACAACTCCAACGAGATCCGCGTCGCCGGCACCGGCCGCATCCTGGTCGCCCCGGTCGGCACGACCGCGCCGGCCGACGTCACCACCGCGTGGGCGGCCGCGTGGAAGGACCTCGGCTACACCTCGACCGACGGCATCAAGCTGTCGAAGAAGGACAAGCTGGACCCGGTCGACACCTGGCAGTCGGTCTCCCCGGCCCGGTTCATCTACTCGGACCGCGACCTGACGGTGAAGTTCCAGCTGATGCAGCTGAACGAGGACACCCTGCCGTTCTTCATGGGCGGTGACGCCGTCGCCGAGACCGCCGCCGGTTCCGGCCTCTACAAGTACGACCTGGCGTCCGCCCCGAAGTTCAACGAGAAGGCGCTGGGCATCGAGTTCACCGACGGCAGCGCCATCACCTACCGCTTCGTCATCCCGCGCGGCCAGGTCACGGAGTCCGAGGAGCTGTCGCTGACCCGCACCGCCTCGATCAAGCTCGGCGTCACCTTCACCGCGCTGGCGGTGGACGACACCAAGCCGCTGGCGACCTTCCTGATGAAGGACCCGGCGTACAACCCGGCCTCCTGACCCGTCCCCTCCCGTGCGGGCGGGCCGGCACCCGGGGTCGCACGGCCCCGGACCCGGCCCGCCCGCACCCCCCTCACCCCTCTCCCTCTCACCCCTGTCCCTCTCATGTGGGCGACAACAGCCCCTATTCCCGCAGGAGTTGAAGCATGGCGACATTCGACGTCACCGCGGCCCGCGCGCAGCGCCAGGAGGCCCTCGGCCGCGCCTGGTCCTTCGCCATCGACGGCGACACCTTCACGCTCCCCACCGAACTGACCCGCAAGGCGGCCCGCGCGCTGCGCGAGCTCGACGACAACGACGTGGACGGCCTGCTGCGCGTGCTGCTGGGCGAGGCCCAGTTCGAACGCTTCGACCGGCACGAGGTCACCCTGCAGGACATCGCCGCGATCCTGGAGGCGTACGGCAAGGAGACCGGGCTCGGCCTGGGGGAAGGCTGAGCCTCGGCGAGTTCGTCGACGAGCACGCCGAGGCCCTGGAAGCGGACCTGCTCCGCCACTACGGCGTGGACCTGCTCGACTGGCACCGCGGCCGGCTCTCCTCACGCCGGCTCGCGGTGCTGGTCAGGCATCTGCCACGCGACAGCGCGACCTTGCGCGAGACGCAGGGCGAGGCGGCCGAGTGGACGGTCACGGACTACCTGCTCGCGGCCGCCGTCGACCAACTCGCCGAGGCGAACTGGATGTTCGCGACCGTCAACCGGGACGAGGACGCGGAGCCGCTGGAGTACCCGAAGCCGGTGCCGCGGCCGGGAGCGGAGCAGCCGCCCGCGCCCCGGGCCGAGAGCGCCGGAGAGGGCGCCGGCCAGGACGCCGCGGAGGTCCGCAACCCCAGCCCCGCCGAACTGGCCCGGTTCTTCAGCTGAGGCCCCCTCGCAATCCCCCCTCACAGGAGTGATGCACCCATGACCCTCTACACCCCGCTCAGCGGACTGCCGTACCCCCAGCCCACCGACACCGCGAACCTCCCCCTCCATCTCCAGTCCCTCGCCGAGGGCATCGACAGCCGTACGGTCCTGCGCTACGCGACGGCCGCCGACCGGGACGCGGCGATCACCACCCCGGCGGCCGGGATGGTCGCCTGGCTGTCCACACCCGGCACGCTCAGCTACTACACGGGCTCGGCGTGGGTCGGCATGGGCGCCTGGAACACGTACACCCCCGACTGGTCCGCCGCCACGACCGATCCCGCGATCGGCAACGGCACGCTGACCGGCAAGTACGCCGTGGTGGGCAAGGTCTGCCACTTCACCACCCTGGTGACGTTCGGCTCGACGTCGACCTACGGCAGCGGCAGCTACAGCTTCGGCCTGCCGGTCACGGCCGGCGCGCTCGGCGGCCTGGTGCAGTTCCACGGCGTGGCGACCGTCACCGGAGGCCGCGCGGTGCTCGCGTGCCAGCCGGCGGCGAGCACGGGTGCCACGACGTACACGCTGTGGGGTCCGACGTCGACGACGTCCCCGTCCCTCGGCCAGATCGGCAGCTCGGGACTGCTCGGCACGGCGTGGTCGAGCGGCTGCGTGATCCGGATCAGCGGGACGTACGAGGTGGCCTGAAACCACCACGACTTGACCGGTCTCCGGCAGGTGGGTGCGGTAGGCTTCGAACAGTTATCGCTCACACGTTCGATTATCCGCAGCGATACGGAGGGGATGGGGGGTTCATGACGAGGGACGACGGCACGGCGTGGGGCGAGGCCGAGGCCAGAGAGGCGACCCTGGAGCTCCAGCGCGCCCTGGCCGCGCGCTTCAAGGGCCGGCCCCTGCCGCCCGACCTGGTGATCACCACGCGGACGGAGATCGAACAGCGGGAGTTCACCGCGTACGCGAAGGGCTGGCGGGACCGCGGCGAACACGACACGCGCCGCAGGGCGGAGACGGCACGGGCAAGAACCGGCCGTCCGTCGTCCGCCGACGCGACGGTCCTCCCGTTCCCGCAGCAGAACCCGCCCGGTCCGCGGCAGAACACGCCCGATCCACGACCGGCGCGACCGGGACCGCACGCGGGCCTTTCCGGCCCGCCGGCTGCCCGGCCTCACCCCGATGACGAACCGTCGTGACCGGCGGAACCGAACCGCCTGCCGAGTCTATTTCTTCCGTCGGAAGAATCCCCGCCGCTCACTCTCGTCGTCCGGAACCGGCTCGTCTTCGACACGCTCTTCGGTGTGGATGAGTTCACCCACGGAGACCCGGAATCTGGCCCTCGAAGTGTCGTTTTCCACAACGACCATGAACGAGTCGTCACCCATGCGGAAAATGGAACGCTTCTTCTCGTGCACGAGACGTTCGTGACTCTTGGCGAGTTCGAGCGCTCTTTCCCTGGCGCGCTCGGCATTGCCTTCCACACGCTCGATGCTGGAAATCCAGTATTCGTCACCAAGAACTGCCGTCTCTTCCAGCAGTACATGCCAGGACGCCTCGCTCGACATCACATCCCCAGCCGATCAGGGCCGTAAGCACGACCAGCAAGAAGAGAAGCATGCCTACCATTCGCCACCCCCTCGTCGGAGCCAGCGCGAGAATGGCTTCAGCACACCACGGTAGAAGAGGTAGTCAGGCGTATCGTCGAGCTCCTCCCACCCCTTGTAGTGATGGACGTTCTTGATGTCCGTCGCCTCGATGCGCAGTCTCTCGAGAAGTTCCTGCACGTCGTTTCCTGGACTGTTCCCGACGAACAGCCAGAACACGTTGCCGTCCGCCTCTTCGCGCAACCGGTCAGCCAGGGCACCCCTGCTGTGCGCGGCCCACAGGTAGAACAGCACCAGAGTGGGTGCGCCGTCCCGGGGGATGCTCCGTGCGATCTCCCCGACCGCCGCGGCCACGTCTTCCCCGGGACTATCGACGCCGTACTGACGCGCATGCCGGGCCAGCGGGTTTCCCTGCACCGCGTCCTGAGTGAACAAAGACTTCTTCGGCAGCACCGCCCAGTCCTCGATCCACTGGGCGGCATCAGGCTGCCGGAGGCTCGGTAGCCGGTGCGCTCGTGAGGTGTAGATCCAGGCGTCTATGTCCGATGTCTCGGACAGATACGCCCCCAGCACCGCGGCCCTGCGTGCGATATCTGCCACCATCCCGCTTTCGAGCGGATAACGCCCGGATCCGGGAAAGGCGAGCACCACCCGGGCCGATTTCCGGCTGACACCCACGCGCCAAGCGGCCAAAAGGAGGGCGAATCGCCCTTTTCGGATACGTACTCCGCTCTTCAGCGGAGATGCGTCTTCCAGGCCCATGAACCGGAGACTACAACACCGACACAGTCGCCACAACAACCTCAAAGGAATTCCCGGATGGCAATCGACGTCGTACACCTCCTCAATGAAATCGGCGTGGTGAAGAAAGAGGTCAAACGGCTCAGCGACGCCGTCCCCGGCCTCAAGGCCGACATTGACGGCCTCAAGGTCGCCGTGTCGGCCGCCACGCTCTCCGCCCAGCTCTTCAAATTCGACTGGAGCGTGGTGAAGTTGGACGAGAAGGGAATCACCGTCAACGGGCTACAAAAGGTGAAGTGGAGTTGGATCGAGAAAGACGAAGAGAAGAAGAAGGAGAAGGCAAAGAAGGAGAAGGAGGAAGACGAGGAAAAGCTGAAAAGGAACCTTGCGGATCTGTTCCTTGCGAAGAGCAAGGACGCGGACATCGGCGAAGCCCAAGAAACGGCAAACAAAGCAAGCCGCGAGATCCGTGAGCTGAAGACCGCACTCCGCAAGGTCGGCCAGGAGACGAGCACCCAGATCGGGAACAAGGACAGGCCAGAGATTGCCAAGGTCAGGAACTCTGTACGAAGCCTGACGCAGGCGCTGGCCGGCATCTGACGCGATTCACGAGGGGATCGAGGAACTCATGAACCTGAAACAGGCCGTCGCCGAGGTGGACGCCAGGCTGGGCGTGCTCGCCGGCACGCTGACCCGAGCCGGCACGTCCATGAACAAGACCAAGGGCAGCGCAGAGGCGGTCTCCCGCTCCATCGGCACGATCAAGGCCGCGGCTGTCAACAACGACGGCGCGCTGAGCAAGATGCGTGGCAGTCTGACGAACGCCGAGACATCGCTCAACAAGCTCAAGACCGCCGCGACCCAGAGCGGCTCCGGGCTCGACAAGGTCAAGTCGGCCGCCCGGGACGCCGACGGCAAGCTCGGCAAGGCCCGTACCGGGACCGACAAGCTCAAGTCCTCCTTCGACAAGCTCAAGTCCGCCGCCAAGGGTGCCCACGGTGAGCTGAAGAACGTCAAGGCGCAGTCCGACGCCGTGGAGAAGTCCGTCGGCAGGGCCGCGAAGAACGCCGACAAGGGCGGGAAGTCGATGGGCGGCCTGGGCAAGGGGCTCAAGGGGGCCTCGCTGGCGCAGAAGGGGCTGAACCTGGCCATGGCCGCCAGCCCCTTCGGGCTGGTGATGACCCTGCTGAGCCCGCTCATCGCCCAGTTCATCAACATGGACAAGGTCACCGCCCTGCTCCAGAAGGGCGTCTCGTACGCCATGAAGCACATCGGCACGGCGGTGGGCGCACTCGTGAAGAACGCCGGTCCCCTGCTCAGGGGCCTCGGCAACGCCATGCTCGCCCCCATGACCGGCCTCGCCACCGCACTGAACGGCCTGCTCGGCGCCCTCGCCGGGATCCACATCAGCATCCCCAGCTGGGTGCCGAAGTTCGGCGGCCGCTCCTTCGGCTTCCCCCACCTGCACGTGCCGGTCCCGCACCTCGCCGCGGGCGGTGTCGTCCAGGCCCGCTCCGGCGGCACCCTCGCGCTGCTCGGCGAGGCCGGCGAGAGCGAGGCCGTCATCCCGCTGTCCAAGCTGGAGCGGATGCTCGGGCACGGCGGCGGGCTGCGCACCCTCGCCGCCGCCGTGGAGAGGCTGGCCGACCGCCCGGTCATCGTCCAGGTCGACTCGCAGGAGATCGCCCGCGCCGTGCTCCTGGGCCGACGGCAGCTCGCCCGGCGATAGCCGGGTCCCCGCAGCCGAATCCCGTAGCCGAATCCCCGCACGTCCCGAGGTCGACGGTCGTCCGTCGGCCTTTTTTCATGCCTTCAGGAGTCCTCATGGGAAACCTCTGGATCGGCCCGCCCAGCGCCATGACCGAGATCGACCAGGCCGCGAAGTCCTTCGACCGCAGCGCCGACCTCGGCATCAGCGAGTTCAAGTCACTCGGCGGCCGGGTCACCGTCACCCGCAACCAGGCCCCCGTCCGCCGCCTCAAGCTGTCCTGGGACCTGCTCGCCCCCGCCCACGCCCGCGCCCTGGACCGCCTCGCCCGCCGGGTCGGCGGCTCCGGGCCGGTGTACGTCGTCGACCCCGCGGCGGGCAACGTCCTCAGCCCCGTCCAGGCCGCCGGGCTCGGTGCCGCCGGCGCCACCGACATCACCGGGCTCGCCCAGTGGTTCCGTACGTCGGCCACCGGCACCGTCGCCGAGAGCACGACCGCCCCCGGCACCTTCGTCTTCACCGCCGCCGACGCCACCAGCGCGCTGGCCTGGCGCTGTGTCGGCACCGTGGGCAACTTCCCCGTCTCGCCCGGTCTGACGCTCTCCTTCCGCGCCCCGACCGCGCTCGCGGCGCTCGGCACGGTGAGCGTCGGCATCGACTACAAGAAGGCCGACGGGAGCTACATCAGCACGACCACGGCCCCGGGAGCCCTCGTCTCCGGGACCGTCCCGGCGGGCGCCGCCTACGCCACGCCCACCGCCAAGCCGGGCACCGCCGGCACCTACTCCCTCGCCGGCGCCTGCTTCACGTACGGCGGCACGGCGGAGGACGGCGTCCCCGGCGACGGGCTGCCCCCGATGGTGGTGACCGGCTACAGCGACACCCCGGGCCGCCCGCTGCCGTACCGCAGCTTCAGCCTCGACCTGGTGGAGGTGTCCAGTGCAGCAGGCTGACAACGCCACCACCGGGGCGCTCGCCGCCGGAGAGCGGACCACCGGACACAGCACCCGGCTCGGCGGCAAGGACGTCTCCGCGCAGGTGCAGTCCTGGTCGGTGGAGCGGTCGTACGCGACCGACCTGCCGACCGCGATGCGCGCGTTCTCCGGCTCGTCCTCGGCGCAGTTGCAGCTCCAGCTGTCCGGTACGGGCGGGACGTCGGCGCCCGAGCTGTACGCCCCGTGGGCGAACCGGGCCACCGGCGACATCACCCGCCCGGGGCAGTCCGTGGTGCACCGCGGCGGGGTCGGCCCGACGACGCTGCCCGCCTTCCGGGGCACGGTGCGCTCCCGCTCGGCGCAGGCCGGCACGGACACCGTGCAGATCACCGCCCTCGACGGGGCCGAGCGGCTGCGCGGCCCCGCGCTGCTGCCGAAGCCGTACGCGGGGTTCTACACGGGCCGCCCGGTCGCCACCGCCACCTGGTGCGTGGACGAGCTGCTGCGCCAGGCCGGCGTGCTCACCTCGCCGCCGGCCCGCTACCCCGACTTCGTCGAGGGCCAGCCGCTCACGCTCGTCCACGCGACCCTGCACGGCGGCTTCGCCACCCCGTACGGCCAGCCGCAGACCCTGCCGCCTCGCGGCGCCTACACCTGGACCCGGGACGGCGCCCCGCACGAGATGGCGCTGCTGCCGCGCACCGGCATCAAGGGCCTGACCGCGAGCTGGTTCCCGCGTTCCCGGATCACCGTGCCCGGGTCACGGCTGTTCGCCGAGGCGTGGGTCAACCCGGCCCTCGGGCCCGGGGACACGGTCAGCCTCGAACTGGTCCTGGACCGCACCGGGAACGCCCAGGGCTCCCTGCGCATGGAGGTGAACTTCGCCGCGGGCACCGTGCGCATCTACTCGGCCACCGTCGACGGCGGGTACTGGTACTTCGAGTGGAGCTGGGTGGGTCTGCGCAGCCCGCTCATGGGGCCCTGGCACATCGGAGCCCTGTTCGACACCACGGGCAGCAGCGGCACCTCGGTCTACCCGACCGTGCAGCCCCGGCTGACCGGCCCCGACGGCACCCAGTACCTGGGTTCGCCCGCCACCTACGTCGAGAGCTCCGGGCTCCAGAACGCGGCCGAGCTGCGCGAGCTGAAGCTCGTCACCGACATGGCCGTGGAGGGCGTGCAGCTCACCAGCGGGCTGTCCGCCATGCCTTCGGCGTCGGTGTTCGCGCAGACCGGCACCTGGACCAAGGGCGCCGAACTCGACGACGCGATCCTGCCGTTGTACGCGGTGCCTCGGGTGTCGGGGTCGCAGTGGGAGGTCCTCGGGCAGATCGCCAAGGCGACCATGTCGACGGCCGACTTCGACGAGCGGGGCGTCTTCCGCTGGCGGAACTACACCCGGTTCAACTCCGTGCCCACGAAGCCCGATCTCACCCTCACCTCGGTGCGGGACATCGCCTCGCTCACCCTCACCGAGGAGATCGACGCCTGCCGCAACTACGTCGTCCAGCCCGCCAAGATCTGGGAGAACTTCGGGGTCAGCGCCGGCACCACCTACACCGACACACAGGTGCGGACCGTCCCGGCGAACGGCACGCTGACCGTGTCGTACGTCATGGCGGAGGAGGAGTTCGACATCGGGCCGCCCACCACGGACGACGACTCGGTCGTCACGTCGGGCTCCCAGGTCCGCTTCGCGACCACCGCCGCCGGTACGACGGCGGTCAAGGGCGCCGTCGACGTGCTGACCCGCCGCGAGGACGGCTACCTGGTGGTGCGCTTCAGCAACCGCACCTCCCAGCCGCTCTACACGGCGAAGAAGGACGGCACCCCGTCCGTGTACCTGATGACGCTGAAGCCCCAGGCCGACCCCGTGGAGCGCAAGGCCACCGCCTACGTGGCGGGGACCGCGAGCGAGCGGTACTACGGCCGTCAGGAGCACACCGGTGAGACCACCGACTGGATCCAGGACCTGGACGCGGCCCAGGCCATCGCGAACGCGCTCTACAACGCCGGGGTCTACCCGGTGCCGGTCATCGGCGACGTGGAGGTGCTGTACGACCCGCGCGTCCAGCTCGGCGACGTCGTACGGCTGACCGACACCTCGGGCACGCGGCTGGACACCCTGGCCTGGGTGGTCGGCATCAGCACGACGGCGACCGCCGACGCCGGCGTACGGCAGACGCTCACCCTGCGGGGCACACAGCCCAACGGGACGCCCGCCGACGCGGGGCTCACCCCCGACGCCGCCGCCGATCCGGCGGTCGTGGCCCTGTCCACGTACGCCTCGGTCACCGCCGCCTTCCCGACGCTGTCCGCGCTGACCGCGTCGGGGTTCACCTGGGGCCAGATCAAGGAGTCCGCGTATGTCTGAGACCACGCCCGAGGCACCGGCCACGCCCGGGGAGACGACGACACCCGGGGAGACGACCACACCCGAGGAGGCGGCGCAGCCGCTGCCCGGAGAGCCGGCCATGGTGGAGGTGACCGTGCCCGGTCCGGTGGTCGTGGAGCCGGAGCCGCCCACGGATCCGGGAACGCCCGAGGAGCCCGAGGAGATCGCCGCGCCCTCCGCCACCGGCGGTTCGCCGACGGGCGGCACCGCCCCCGAACCGCCGGCCGATCCGACGCTGCCGCCGGAGATCTGAGCGCCGGACCGGTCCGGGCGCCGCCGCGCCCGGGCCGGCACGGCCGTCGCCGCTCAGCGTGGGCCCGGTGCCCCCGGCTGGTGATCGTCGCGGCGGCGGCCGGACGCCCGGCCCTCGAGTTCGTCGGCGAGGGCGCGGGCCTTGTCCGACAGGCGCGGGCGCTCCTCGCCCGCGCCACGGGCGGCGGGCGCGGCGGCCTGCTCCTGCGGGGAGTGCTGCTCCGCCGCCGCTCCCGGACGGTTCTCGTCCCGCCCTGCCGTTCCCGTCTCGGCGGGGCGGGCCAGCGGGGGCACACTGGGCCGTCCGTTGCGCCGGACCACGGACCGCCGCTGCGCGGGCACCGTCCGCTTCTCGCGCACCTCGCGGGCCGACAGCAGGATGTCGGACGCGGCACCGCCCCCGGTGCCGTCCGACGACGGCCCGTCCGCCACGGACCGCTCCCGCTCCCCGCGCTGCTCCACCCGCGTCACCTCGGCGGGAGGGCGCAGGAGATGAACGTACGGCAGCGGTATGACCTCGCCGCCGTCCTCGCCCTCCGGGCGGCGGGCCCGGCGGGGGCGGCGGCCGGTGCGGGCGTCGGCCTGCCCCTGGAGGTAGGCGGCGGTGATCCGCTCCTCGTACGCGCGTCGTACGGCCGGCAGCCGCTCCTCCACCACATCCGCCCAGCCCGCGCTGTACGCGGCCAGTTCGCGCCGGTCCAGTTCGGCGCGGGGCAGGACGACGAGGTCCTCCGGAGCGTGGCCGAGGCGGAGTACGAGCTCGGAGACGCGGGCGATGAGATGTGGCAGATCGGCGGCCTGTTCGAGCCAGTCGATCACATGCTGATGCCGCGCGTCGCTCGCGTCCCCGTCCACCCCGTAGGCCTTGCTCTCGTCCCTGCCCCCTCGCGCCCCCGCGCGAGGACGACTGCCCCGCAGCCGTCCAACGCCATTCGACCCGCTGTCAATTCCCATATCAACGCGAAGAGTTCACGGATCGTCCATGACGTGAGGACGGCCGGATCCTACTCCACCCATATGACGCGTTGATCATCGCACCCGTGACACAGGAGGCATCCCATGGCCACACCCCTGTCCGCCGACGCCCTCGTGTCCGCCCTGCGGGCCGAGGGCGTCACCGTCGTCGAACACCCCGGCTGGCGCACCAACAACCGTAATCACAAGGGAAGTTGGGGCCCGGTCAACGGTGTCGTCATCCATCACACCGTCAGCTCGGGCACCAGCTCCAGCGTCAGCCTGTGCTTCAACGGCCACGCCGGCCTGCCCGGCCCGCTCTGCCACGGCGTCATCGCCAAGGACGGCACGGTCCACCTCGTCGGCAACGGCCGCGCCAACCACGCCGGCGGCGGCGATCCGTCGGTCCTCCAGGCCGTGATCACCGAGACCTACGGCGACCGGCCACCCGCCCCGCACGAACACGAGGGCAGCGCGGGAGCCGTCGACGGCAACGCCCGCTTCTACGGCTTCGAGTGCGTCAACCTCGGCGACGGCCACGACCCCTGGCCCAACGCTCAGCTCGACGCCGTCGAACGGGTCTCGGCGGCGCTGTGCCGGGCGCACGGCTGGGGTTCCCGGTCCGTCATCGGGCACCTGGAGTGGTCCGACTGGAAGAGCGATCCGCGCGGCTTCTCCATGACCGGCATGCGCCGCCGGATCCAGACCCGGCTCGCCGCCGCCCCGGGCCGCGGGGAGCACCCCGAGCCCCCGGGGCCGCCGCGCCCGCCCCGCTACCAGCCCTTCCCGGGGGTCTCCTTCTTCCAGGCCCAGCCGGACTCGCCGATCGTCACGGCGATGGGCCGCCGGCTGGTCGCCGAGGGCTGCGGCCACTACCGCGTGGGCCCCGGCTCCCGCTGGAGCGAGGCCGACCGCGCGTCCTACGCCGCCTGGCAGCGCAAGCTCGGCTACAGCGGCTCCGCCGCCGACGGCTGGCCGGGCCCCGCGTCCTGGGCCGCGCTGAAGGTCCCCCACAGCTCCTGAGCACTCCGGAAAAGAGCGAGGTTTCCCCATGTCAGAGGCCGTCAAGCGCACTCTCCGTACCGTCCTGCAAACCGCTGTCGGCCTGTGCGTGCTGCTGCCGACCCTCGTCGACACCGCCGGCATCCCGAGGACACTCCCCTGGGCCGCCGGGGCTTTGGCCGTCGCCGCGGTCGTGACCCGGGTGATGGCCGTACCGGGCATCCAGGCCCTGCTCCCCGCCTGGCTGCGGACGGACGCGCCCGCCGCGGTGGACGCTCCGGTGGAACGGAGGGACGCGTGAACGAACCCACCGCACCCAGCCACTTCTCCGACCCGACCGCCGTCGCCGTGGAGCTGGAGCGGCTGCGCGGGACCGTCGAGGCCGGCTTCGCCCGGGTCGACGGCTCGCTCGCGCTGCTGGTCCAGCGCAGCGACCAGACCGACAAGCAGCTCGCCGACCACGAACAGCGCCTCGACGCCCTGGAGCGCGCCCGCTGGCCGCTGGCGAGCATCGGCGCGCTGGCCGCCGTGGCGACGGTGGTCCTCACGGCCTGGGAGCTGACCGCACACTGAGCGCACCACCGAGAACGCCGTCGAGAACGCCGAAGGGCGGCCACCCGTGCTGGGTGACCGCCCTTCGGTTCAAGCTGCCCGCTTACTGGTTGTACGGACCGTAGTCGTAGTCCTCCAGCGGAACGGCCTGGCCGGAGCCGGTGCCGAACGGCGAGTAGTCGATGTCGTCGTAGCCGACGGCCGAGTACATCGCGGCCTTGGCCTCCTCGGTCGGCTCGACCCGGATGTTGCGGTAGCGGGACAGACCCGTACCGGCCGGGATGAGCTTACCGATGATGACGTTCTCCTTGAGGCCGATGAGGCTGTCGGACTTGGCGTTGATCGCCGCGTCCGTCAGGACTCGGGTCGTCTCCTGGAAGGAGGCGGCCGACAGCCAGGACTCCGTCGCCAGCGAGGCCTTGGTGATACCCATCAGCTGCGGACGACCGGAGGCCGGGTGACCGCCCTCCTGGACCACACGACGGTTCTCGGTCTCGAACTTCGAGCGCTCGACCAGCTCGCCGGGCAGCAGCTCGGCGTCGCCGGACTCGATGATCGTCACACGGCGCAGCATCTGCCGGATGATGATCTCGATGTGCTTGTCGTGGATCGACACACCCTGCGAGTTGTACACCTTCTGGACCTCGCCGACCAGGTGGACCTGGACGGCACGCTGACCCAGGATGCGCAGCACGTCGTGCGGGTTGGTGGCACCCACGGTGAGCTGCTGGCCCACCTCGACGTGGTCGCCCTCGCGGACCAGGACCTTGGCACGCTTCGAGATCGGGTACGCCGTCTCGTCGCTGCCGTCGTCCGGGGTGACGACGATCTTCTTGGTCTTCTCGGTCTCCTCGATCCGCACGCGGCCGGAGGCCTCGGAGATCGGGGCGACACCCTTCGGGGTACGGGCCTCGAAGAGCTCGACGACACGGGGCAGACCCTGGGTGATGTCGTCACCGGCCACACCACCGGTGTGGAAGGTACGCATCGTCAGCTGGGTACCGGGCTCACCGATGGACTGGGCGGCGATGATGCCGACCGCCTCACCGATGTCGACCAGCTTGCCGGTGGCCAGCGAACGGCCGTAGCACATCGCGCAGGTGCCGACGGCGGACTCACAGGTCAGGACCGAGCGGGTCTTGACCTCCTCGACGCCGGCGGCGACCAGCTGGTCGATGAGCACGTCACCGAGGTCGACACCCGCCGGGGCGAGCACCTTGCCGTCCACGACGATGTCCTCGGCGAGGCAGCGCGCGTACACGGACGTCTCGGCGTTGTCCGCCTTGCGCAGCACACCGTCCGCGTCGCGCTCCGCGATGTGGAGCTTGAGGCCACGGTCGGTGCCGCAGTCCTCCTCGCGGATGATGACGTCCTGGGAGACGTCGACCAGACGACGGGTGAGGTAACCCGAGTCGGCGGTACGCAGAGCGGTGTCCGCCAGACCCTTACGGGCACCGTGCGTGGAGATGAAGTACTCCAGCACGGACAGACCCTCACGGAACGAGGCCTTGATCGGACGCGGGATGGTCTCGTTCTTCGCGTTCGACACCAGACCACGCATACCGGCGATCTGCCGCATCTGCATCATGTTTCCTCGGGCACCCGAGTCAACCATCATGAAGATGGGGTTGGTCTTGGGGAAGTTCTCGTTCATCGCCTCGGCGACCTCGTTGGTCGCCTTGGTCCAGATCGCGATGAGCTCCTGAGTGCGCTCTTCCTTGGTGATCAGACCGCGCTCGTACTGCTTCTGGACCTTCTCGTCCTGCGCCTCGTAGCCCTTGACGATCTCCTTCTTCGCCTCGGGAACGACGACGTCGGAGATGGCGACGGTGACACCGGAACGGGTCGCCCAGTAGAAGCCGGCCGCCTTCAGGTTGTCGAGCGTCGCCGCCACGATGACCTTGGGGTAGCGCTCGGCGAGGTCGTTGACGATCTCGGAGAGCTGCTTCTTGCCGACCGAGTAGTCGACGAACGGGTAGTCCTCGGGCAGCAGCTCGTTGAAGAGCGCGCGGCCCAGGGTCGTCCGCAGGCGGAAGGTGTCACCCTGCTGCCACTCGGGCTCGCCCTCCTCGCGCGCCGGCGGGGTCCAGCCGCGCGGCGGGATGGTGCCCACCGGGAAGCGGATGTCGACCGCGGACTGCAGCGCGAGCTCGCCGGCGTCGAACGCCATGATCGCCTCGGCCGTGGAGCCGAAGGAACGGCCCTCGCCCTTGGTGTCACGCAGCTCGCCGTCGGTGGTGAGGAAGAACAGACCGAGGACCATGTCCTGGGTCGGCATCGTCACCGGACGGCCGTCGGCCGGCTTGAGGATGTTGTTCGAGGACAGCATCAGGATGCGGGCCTCGGCCTGCGCCTCCGCGGACAGCGGCAGGTGCACGGCCATCTGGTCACCGTCGAAGTCCGCGTTGAACGCGGTGCAGACGAGCGGGTGGATCTGGATGGCCTTGCCCTCGACCAGCTGCGGCTCGAAGGCCTGGATGCCGAGGCGGTGCAGGGTGGGAGCACGGTTCAGCAGCACCGGGTGCTCGGCGATGACCTCTTCGAGGACGTCGTACACGACCGTGCGGCCGCGCTCCACCATGCGCTTGGCGCTCTTGATGTTCTGCGCGTGGTTCAGGTCCACCAGGCGCTTCATCACGAACGGCTTGAAGAGCTCCAGCGCCATGGCCTTGGGCAGACCGCACTGGTGCAGCTTGAGCTGCGGGCCGACGACGATGACGGAACGCGCCGAGTAGTCGACACGCTTACCGAGCAGGTTCTGACGGAATCGACCCTGCTTGCCCTTCAGCATGTCGCTGAGGGACTTCAGCGGGCGGTTACCGGGACCGGTCACCGGGCGGCCGCGACGACCGTTGTCGAAGAGGGCGTCAACAGCCTCCTGAAGCATGCGCTTCTCGTTGTTGACGATGATCTCCGGGGCACCGAGGTCCAGGAGCCTCTTCAGACGGTTGTTGCGGTTGATCACACGGCGGTACAGGTCGTTCAGGTCGGAGGTCGCGAAGCGGCCACCGTCCAGCTGCACCATCGGACGCAGGTCCGGCGGGATGACCGGGACGCAGTCCAGGACCATGCCCTTGGGGCTGTTGGAGGTCTGCAGGAACGCGGAGACGACCTTCAGCCGCTTGAGGGCACGGGTCTTCTTCTGGCCCTTGCCGGTGCGGATGATCTCGCGGAGCTTCTCGGCCTCCTCCTCGAGGTCGAAGGACTCCAGGCGCTTCTGCAGCGCCGCGGCACCCATCGAGCCGTCGAAGTACGTGCCGAAGCGGTCCCGCAGCTCGCGGTAGAGCAGCTCGTCGCCCTCGAGGTCCTGGACCTTGAGGTTCTTGAACCGGTTCCACACCTCGTCGAGGCGGTCGATCTCGCGCTGCGCGCGGTCGCGCAGCTGCTTCATCTCGCGCTCGGCGCCCTCGCGCACCTTGCGGCGCACGTCGGCCTTGGCACCCTCGGCCTCCAGCTCGGCCAGGTCGGCCTCGAGCTTCTTGGCGCGGGCCTCCAGGTCGGCGTCGCGGCGGTTCTCGATCTGCTGACGCTCGACGGAGACGTGCGCCTCCAGGGAGGGCAGGTCGCGGGTACGGCGCTCCTCGTCGACGTACGTGATCATGTACGCCGCGAAGTAGATGACCTTCTCGAGGTCCTTGGGAGCCAGGTCGAGCAGGTAGCCCAGCCGGCTCGGGACGCCCTTGAAGTACCAGATGTGCGTGACGGGCGCGGCCAGTTCGATGTGGCCCATCCGCTCACGGCGCACCTTGGCGCGCGTGACCTCGACGCCACAGCGCTCGCAGATGATGCCCTTGAAGCGGACGCGCTTGTACTTGCCGCAGTAGCACTCCCAGTCCCGGGTCGGACCGAAGATCTTCTCGCAGAAGAGTCCGTCCTTCTCGGGCTTGAGGGTGCGGTAGTTGATGGTCTCCGGCTTCTTGACCTCGCCGTGGCTCCACTGGCGGATGTCGTCAGCGGTGGCCAGACCGATCCGGAGCTCGTCGAAGAAGTTGACGTCGAGCACTATGCGTCAATCCCTCTCAGGGTTGTAAGTCTGTGGTCTGAAACGGGGGCCTGGGGGTCGGCGGGGCCCTTGTGGGTCAGGGCCCCGCCGGACTCCCGTCAGACCTCTTCGACGCTGCTCGGCTCGCGCCGGGACAGGTCGATGCCGAGCTCCTCCGCAGCGCGGAAGACGTCCTCGTCGGTGTCACGCATCTCGATGGACATACCGTCGCTGGACAGCACCTCCACGTTCAGGCAGAGCGACTGCATCTCCTTGATGAGCACCTTGAAGGACTCGGGGATGCCGGGCTCCGGGATGTTCTCGCCCTTGACGATGGCCTCGTAGACCTTCACGCGGCCGGTGACGTCGTCGGACTTGATGGTCAGCAGCTCCTGGAGCGCGTAGGCGGCGCCGTAGGCCTCGAGGGCCCACACCTCCATCTCGCCGAAGCGCTGGCCACCGAACTGGGCCTTACCACCCAGCGGCTGCTGGGTGATCATCGAGTACGGGCCGGTCGAACGGGCGTGCAGCTTGTCGTCGACCAGGTGGTGCAGCTTGAGGATGTACATGTACCCGACCGAGATCGGGTCCGGGAACGGCTCACCGGAGCGGCCGTCGAACAGCCGCGCCTTACCGGTCGGCAGGACCATGCGGTCGCCGTCGCGGTTCGGGCGGGTGTTCTCCAGCAGACCCGCGAGCTCGTCCTCACGCGCACCGTCGAAGACCGGGGTCGCGACGTTCGTACGAGGCTGAACGTCGTCGGCGCCGATCACCTGCAGACGCTGGGCCCACTCCTCGCTCAGGCCGGAGACGTCCCAGCCCTGGCTGGCGAGCCAGCCGAGGTGGATCTCCAAGACCTGTCCCGGGTTCATTCGGGACGGGACACCCAGCGGGTTGAGGATGATGTCGACCGGGGTGCCGTCCTCCAGGAACGGCATGTCCTCGATCGGCAGGATCTTGGAGATGACACCCTTGTTGCCGTGACGGCCGGCGAGCTTGTCACCGTCGGTGATCTTGCGCTTCTGGGCCACGTAGACGCGGACCAGCTGGTTCACGCCCGGCGGCAGCTCGTCGCCCTCCTCGCGGTCGAAGACGCGCACGCCGATGACCTTGCCGGTCTCGCCGTGCGGCACCTTCAGCGAGGTGTCACGGACCTCACGGGCCTTCTCGCCGAAGATCGCGCGCAGCAGACGCTCCTCGGGGGTCAGCTCGGTCTCACCCTTCGGGGTGACCTTGCCGACGAGGATGTCACCGGCGATGACCTCGGCACCGATACGGATGATGCCGCGCTCGTCCAGGTCGGCGAGGACCTCCTCGGAGACGTTCGGGATGTCCCGGGTGATCTCCTCGGGGCCGAGCTTGGTGTCACGGGCGTCGACCTCGTGCTCCTCGATGTGGATCGAGGAGAGGACGTCGTCCTGCACGAGGCGCTGCGACAGGATGATCGCGTCCTCGTAGTTGTGACCCTCCCACGGCATGAACGCCACGAGCAGGTTCTTGCCCAGGGCCATCTCGCCGTTCTCGGTGGCCGGACCGTCGGCGAGGACCTGGCCCTCGACGACCCGGTCGCCCTCGTTGACGATGACCTTCTGGTTGACCGAGGTGCCCTGGTTGGAGCGGGCGAACTTGTGCAGGCGGTACGTGATGTACGTGCCGTCGTCGTTGGCGGTGGTGATGTAGTCCGCGGAGACCTCCTGGACGACACCCGCCTTCTCGGCCTTGACCACGTCGCCGGCGTCGACGGCGGAGCGGTACTCCATGCCGGTGCCGACGAGCGGGGCCTCGGACTTAATCAGCGGCACGGCCTGACGCATCATGTTCGCGCCCATGAGGGCACGGTTGGCGTCGTCGTGCTCGAGGAAGGGGATCATGGCGGTCGCGACCGACACCATCTGGCGCGGCGAGACGTCCATGTAGTCCACGTCCTCGGGGCCGACGTAGTCGACCTCGCCGCCACGGCGGCGGACCAGGACGCGGCTCTCCTCGAAGCGGAGGTCGCTGGTCAGCGGCGCGTTGGCCTGCGCGATGACGAAGCGGTCCTCCTCGTCGGCGGTCAGGTAGTCGACCTCGTCGGTGACCTGGCCGTCGTTGACCTTGCGGTACGGGGTCTCGACGAAGCCGAACGCGTTGACCCGGCCGTAGGAGGCGAGCGAGCCGATCAGACCGATGTTCGGGCCTTCGGGCGTCTCGATCGGGCACATACGGCCGTAGTGCGACGGGTGCACGTCACGGACCTCGAAGCCGGCCCGCTCACGGGAGAGACCACCCGGGCCAAGAGCCGACAGACGGCGCTTGTGGGTGAGACCCGACAGCGGGTTGTTCTGGTCCATGAACTGGGACAGCTGGCTGGTGCCGAAGAACTCCTTGATGGAGGCGACGACCGGCCGGATGTTGATCAGGGTCTGCGGCGTGATCGCCTCGACGTCCTGAGTGGTCATGCGCTCGCGCACGACGCGCTCCATACGAGCCAGACCCGTGCGGACCTGGTTCTGGATGAGCTCGCCGACGCTGCGCAGGCGGCGGTTGCCGAAGTGGTCGATGTCGTCCGTCTCGACAACGATCGTCTCGCCGGAGTCGCCGACCGTCTCGGTCTCGCCCGCGTGCAGCTTGACCAGGTACTTGATCGTCGAGATGACGTCCTCGACGGTCAGGATGCCCGCGTCGAGCGGGGCGTCCGCACCCAGCTTCTTGTTGACCTTGTAGCGGCCGACCTTGGCCAGGTCGTAGCGCTTCGGGTTGAAGTAGAGGTTCTCGAGCAGCGTCTGCGCGGCCTCACGCGTGGGGGGCTCGCCCGGACGCAGCTTGCGGTAGATGTCGAGCAGCGCGTCGTCCTGGCCCTGGGTGTGGTCCTTCTCCAGGGTGGCGCGCATGGACTCGTACTCGCCGAACTCCTCGAGGATCTGCTCGGTGGTCCAGCCGAGCGCCTTGAGCAGCACGGTGACGGACTGCTTGCGCTTGCGGTCGATGCGGACACCGACCATGTCGCGCTTGTCGATCTCCATCTCCAGCCAGGCACCCCGGGACGGGATGATCTTGGCGGAGAAGATGTCCTTGTCGGACGTCTTGTCGATGGAGGAGTCGAAGTAGACACCGGGGGAACGAACCAGCTGCGACACCACGACACGCTCGGTGCCGTTGATGACGAAAGTGCCCTTGTTCGTCATGAGCGGGAAGTCGCCCATGAAGACGGTCTGGGACTTGATCTCGCCGGTCTCGTTGTTGGTGAACTCAGCCGTGACGAAGAGCGGGGCGGCGTACGTGAAGTCGCGCTCCTTGCACTCGTCGATGGAGTTCTTCGGCGGCTCGAAGCGGTGGTCCCGGAACGTCAGGGACATCGACCCGGAGAAGTCCTCGATCGGGGAGATCTCCTCGAAGATCTCCTCCAGACCGGACTTGGTGGGGACGTCCTGACCGTTCTCCAGAGCCTCCTCGACCCGAGTCTGCCAGGCGGTGTTGCCGAGCAGCCAGTCGAAGCTCTCGGTCTGCAGCGCGAGCAGGTTCGGAACCTCGAGGGGCTCCTTGATCTTTGCAAAAGAGATGCGCAGCGGGGCGGTGCTGGCGCCGTTGTTCGTATTCGCGGTCGAGGCAGTGCGCGAGGCGGCCAAGAGGGGGTCCTTCCGAGGGCTCGGACTCACTACGCGCGTACCGGTCCCCCTCCCGTACACAGAGACGGAAACCCCAGGTCAGGGGGGCTTCGGTCATCGGTGCTCGAGTGAGGGCAGACCCCTGGTGACGGGCAGGGGACAGCTAACAGGCAGCGCAAAGGGTCAGTGTAGCCAGTTGCCACACTGATGTCCAGTCCCGAGTTTCTGAGACCCTCGTTGTTCTCAACGCCCTCGTCAACGCCCTCGGCATGCCTGCCCTCAACGCACGTTGATACTGCCCTCTTCGTCGTCGATCCATGCCTCGGATTCGGATCCTTGTGACGACGCGTCCTGAGAATTGCGCGCTGCGTGCGGTTCGTCAAGGCCCCCCTGCCGGAACAGGGCCGTCCTGAGACACGACGAAGATCACCATACCCCTCGCCCTCGCGAGTGCAAGGCAACCGTGGACGGCTCTCCGAACACGCCGAAGAGCGACCACCCGGATGGATGATCGCTCTTCGGTGCGTTCGCGTTACAGCCCTAGGAGGCCGTACTCAGCGCGCGGAGAGAGTCGCGGAGACTCGACGAGGTCTTACTTGACCTCGACGGAGGCACCGGCGCCCTTGAGGGCCTCGGCGGCCTTGTCGGCGGCCTCCTTGTTGACCTTCTCGAGGACCGGCTTCGGGGTGCCGTCGACGAGGTCCTTGGCCTCCTTCAGACCCAGGGAGGTCAGCTCACGCACGACCTTGATGACCTGGATCTTCTTCTCGCCGGCGCCGGTGAGGATGACGTCGAACTCGTCCTTCTCCTCGACGGCCTCGGCCGGGGCGCCGGGGACGGCGGGGCCGGCAACGGCGACGGCCGCGGCGGCGGTGACGTCGAACTTCTCCTCGAAGGCCTTCACGAACTCGGAGAGCTCGATGAGGGTCATCTCCTCGAACTGGGCGAGCAGGTCTTCCTGGCTGAGCTTCGCCATGATGGCGGTCCTTCCACTCAAATCGGCAGGTGCCGGATGTACTGGGTAAGGCGGGCGTACGTCGGCCCGCTAGACCCTCGCCACGTCACGCGGCGAGGATCGGAAAGCGAGCCGAATTACTCGGCACCGCCCTGCTCGTCCCGCTTGGCACGAAGAGCGTCCACGGTGCGGACGAGCTTCGAGGGAAGCGCCTGGAAGAGCTGAGCAGCCTGAGACTGCTTGCCCTTGAAGGCACCCGCCAGCTTGGAGAGCAGAACCTCGCGGGACTCGAGGTCCGCAAGCTTCTTGATCTCGTCGGCGGACAGCGCCTTGCCTTCAAGGACACCGCCCTTGATGACGAGATTCGGGTTGTCCTTGGCGAAGTCACGGAGACCCTTCGCCGACACCACCGGGTCACCGGTGATGAAGGCGACAGCCGTCGGACCATTGAACTGGTCGTCCAGCGTCGTGATCCCGGCCTCGTTGGCCGCAATCTTGGTCAGCGTGTTCTTCACCACGGCGTACTGGGCGTTCTCACCGAGCGACCGGCGCAGCGTCTTGAGCTGCGCCACGGTGAGACCGCGGTACTCGGTCAGCACGGCGGCGTTCGAGTTGCGGAACTTGTCCGTCAGCTCGGCAACCGCGGCAGCCTTGTCGGGCCTCGCCATAGAGCCTCGGCCTCCTTCCGGGTGATTCGGACCGCGCGGACCCGAAGGAGGACTGGGCAAAACGAAACGCCCCGGCGCAGGCGCACGGGGCGGACTCGACCGGCCGCATACGCGCGAGCGCGTCTGCTCCGGGAGTTCTTCCACTGTCACCTGCGCGGGTCGCCCACTTTTCAGCGGATCCTTCGGCCACCGCACCTTCGTTCGAGGGCGCGGCAACGACCAGCGGTCTTTGGCTTCTGTGGAAGAGTACGGGACCGGGGCACCGGCTGGCAAATCGGGCCTGCGGCGGCCCCGGTCCCTGTCATCCGAAGGCGGTACCGCCTCAGGAGGCAGCGCTGCTGCTACCGCTGCTGGTGCCGGCGCTGCCCGGCGTCATCCCGCCGGAGCGCATCAGGTCCTTGAAGTCCTTGGTGTCGGCGGCCGGGGGCGCCTCGGCGGCCACCTCGACGCCGTAGTCGCTGTAGTAGGCCGTGCTGACCATGGGGCCGTTCATCATGTCGGCCTTCTCGGTCTTCTTGACCATCAGGTCCTGGTCGTTGATCCAGATGTCGACGGTCTCGGTGGTGACGCCGGCCTTGTCGAGCTGCTTCTTCAGGGAGTCCAGCTGGGAGGCGGTGAGGTTGTGGTTGGTCTTGTCGGCCAGGTCGGCCACGTTCAGCTTGCCCGAGTAGTGCGTGGTGTGCTGGCCGGAGACCGTCTCCTCGCCGACCTTCTTCACGTCACCGGAGGCCAGCAGCATGTTCACCGACTGGCTCGGCGTGCTGTTCTGCATCTGGTCCTTCATGTACGCGCCGGAGCCGCCGCCGAGCCGGGCGAGGTCGGCGTACGCGTACCTGATCCAGTGCTTGCCGCCGTACTGCCGGGCGAACGCGTCGCTCATCTTGGCGTAGTAGGCGTCCGGCAGGTACCGGGCCTGCATCGACGCCGTGCCGGCCTTGCGCATCATCTCGGCCAGCCGACCGCCGGTGTAGGTGATCGTGAGGTTGCCCTTGAGGCCGTCGCCCCAGGCGAGGGCGCCGTCGGCCGACATCTTCACGGCGGTGCCGATCTCCATGGTCGAGCGGACCTTGGCCGACTCCGCCTTGTCGGTGGACTTCTCCACGGAGCGCAGGGCCGCGATGGGGCTGACGCGCGTCACGCTCTTGCCGACCGCCTTGTCGCTCTTGGCGGAGTCCGTGCCGCAGGCCGCCACCCCGGCCAGCGCGGTCACCACGGCGATCGAGAGGCTCACCCGGCGAACGGTCGTGCTCTTCATGTAGTCCCCACCCCTATGCGTGTCCTGTACCTGCACCGTAGCCAAGACCACTGACAGTCGTACGAAAGGTCCTACAAAGAGGCCCCCACAAAGGAAGGACGGACCCCGCACCTCGAAGGTTGCGGGGTCCGCCCTTTTGCTTACGCGCCCTTGACGCGGCTACCGGGTGAGCGGGGCTCAGACGGCGGCCGGGTCCTCCTCGACGAGGAGGTTGCGGGTGCGGTTCGGGTCGACCGGGATGCCGGGGCCCATCGTGGTGGTGATGGCGGCCTTCTTGATGTAGCGACCCTTGGCGGCGGACGGCTTCAGACGGAGGATCTCCTCCAGCGCGGCGCCGTAGTTCTCCACCAGCTTGGAGTCGTCGAACGACGTCTTGCCGATGATGAAGTGCAGGTTCGAGTGCTTGTCGACGCGGAACTCGATCTTGCCGCCCTTGATGTCGGTGACGGCCTTGGCGGTGTCGGGGGTGACGGTGCCGGTCTTCGGGTTCGGCATCAGACCACGGGGGCCGAGGACGCGGCCGAGGCGGCCGACCTTGCCCATGAGGTCCGGGGTGGCGACGACGGCGTCGAAGTCCAGACGGCCCTTCGCCACCTCGTCGATCAGCTCGTCGGCGCCGACGATGTCGGCGCCCGCGGCACGCGCGGCCTCGGCACGCTCACCGGTCGCGAAGACCAGGACCCGGGCGGTCTTGCCGGTGCCGTGCGGAAGGTTCACGGTGCCACGGACCATCTGGTCGGCCTTGCGCGGGTCGACACCCAGACGGAAGGCGACCTCGACGGTGCCGTCGAACTTGGTCGTGGAGGTCTCCTTGGCGAGACGGACGGCCTCGAGCGGGGCGTACAGCTTCTCCCGGTCGACCTTGGCGTCCGCAGCGCGGAGAGCCTTGCTGCGCTTGCTCACAACTGCTCCTGTGTGTTCTGAGAGGAGTCGTGGTGTACGGGCCGAGCAGGCCCTACCACGTGCGGCTGCCTGTCCGGCAGCTGCATGGTTCTACGAAGGTGGGGTTCAGCCCTCGACCGTGACGCCCATGGAACGCGCGGTACCGGCGATGATCTTCGCGGCGGCGTCCAGGTCGTTGGCGTTGAGGTCGGGCATCTTCGTCTGGGCGATCTCGCGGACCTGCGCCTCGGTGATCTTGGCGACCTTGGTCTTGTGCGGCTCGCCGGAGCCCTTCTCGACACCCGCGGCCTTGAGGATCATCTTGGCGGCCGGCGGCGTCTTGGTGACGAAGGTGAAGGAGCGGTCCTCGTAGACCGTGATCTCCACCGGGATGACCCAGCCACGCTGCGACTCGGTCGCGGCGTTGTAGGCCTTGCAGAACTCCATGATGTTGACGCCGTGCTGACCCAGCGCCGGGCCGACCGGCGGAGCCGGGTTGGCGGCGCCGGCCTGGATCTGGAGCTTGATGAGCCCCGTGACCTTCTTCTTCTTGGGAGGCATAGCTCTCCGGGTCCTTTCAATTCGGGTCCTGCCCGCTTCCGGGGACCACCCGGACGCAGGCATACCGCACAACGATAACGGGTATGGATGTGCGGCCAAAAACCGAGCAGGTCAGACAGGCTTCGACAGCCTGCCCGACCTGCTTCGGAGGCGTGGGTCCAGAAGGAACTAGTTCTTCTGGATCTGGTCGAAGCTCAGCTCGACCGGGGTCTCGCGGCCGAAGATCTCCACGAGGCCCTTGACCTTCTTCGAGTCGGGGTTGATCTCGTTGATGGTGGCCTGGAGCGTGGCGAACGGGCCGTCCGTGACGGTGACCGAGTCGCCGACCTCGAAGTCCAGCACCTGGACCTCGACCTTGCGCTGCGGGGCGGGCTTGCCCTCGGCCTCGGCGGCCTCGCGGGCGGCCTTCTCCTCGGCCTCCGGGGCGAGCATCTTGACGATCTCGTCCAGGGTCAGCGGGTAGGGGTCGTAGGCGTTGCCGACGAAGCCGGTGACACCCGGGGTGTTGCGGACGACGCCCCAGGACTCGTTCGTCAGGTCCATGCGGACCAGGACGTAACCCGGCAGCTTGTTCTGCTTGATCGTCTTGCGGTCGCCGTTCTTGATCTGGACGACCTCTTCCTGCGGCACCTCGGCCTGGAAGATGTAGTCCTCGACGTTCAGCGAGACGGCGCGCTGCTCCAGGTTGGTCTTCACGCGGTTCTCGTAACCGGCGTAGGTGTGGATGACGTACCACTCGCCGGGCAGGGTGCGCAGTTCCTCGCGCAGGGCCTCGACCGGGTCGACGGGCTCGGCCGGCTCTTCCTCGACGACCTCGGCGGCGGCTTCCTCGCCGGCCTCGGCCTCGACGTTCTCGTCCTCGTCCTCGGCCTCGGCGTGCAGCGCGGCCTCCTCGGCCGGCTCGCCCGCCTCGGTCTCGGCAGCCTCGAACTCGTCCTGCTCGTCCGCGCCCTCGACGATGTCGAGCTCGTCGTCCACCGTCTCGTCCGGCTCGATGGCGTCGTTCAGGTTCGGGTCAGACACGATGGCTGCTTCTTCCTGGATACATAGGGGTGGAACATGCGAAAACGGGCGCCGGTACCACGGCGCCCTTCGCTCTTGGCTCAGCCGAAGACGTACTTGGCCGCGTGGTTGAGCCCATAGTCAATCACGGTCACCAGGGCGATCATGATGGCGACGAAGAAGATCACCACCGTGGTGTACGACGTCAGCTGGTTCCGCGTCGGCCAGACGACCTTGCGGAGCTCCGCGACGATCTGGCGGTAGAAGGTGGCGAGCCGCTTCAGCGGGCCCTTCTTGGCGCGCTTACCGCCCTTGCGGGCCTTCTTCTTGGTCTCCAGCGCCTCGTCCTGGGCATCAGGCGTGTCGATGGAGCCCACGGCGTCCGTCATGCTTCCTCACCTGATCCCGGGTCGTGGCCGTGCCGCGCCCGGTTCCTGAGCCGCACGGCGGTGCATTGCTGTACGTACATGCGCACACATCCTGGCGGTGTGTGTAGCAGGGCCGGAGGGACTTGAACCCCCAACCGCCGGTTTTGGAGACCGGTGCTCTACCAATTGAGCTACGACCCTTTGTTCGTCCCCAACTTACCGCATCCGGGCGAGTGCTCGGTGTGCACCGGCTGTACGGCGGTTGCTGGAAGCCAACGAGGTGAGAGTGTACGTGGTCCGGGGCCCGGCGTCGAACAGAAAGTGCCCGGCCGGAGCCACGCGACCGAAGATCGTCCTGGCCGGGGGCCGGATTCGCACCCCTGTTCACGCCTCGACCCGTTGCTGTTCAGTCCGTGAAACCCGTGTGCCGGGGTGGTTTCCGGTCTGAAACGATGGCCCCATGAGCGCTGCAACCCCTCCCACCGAGCGCCGGGTCTCCGCCCGAGTCGGCGCGATCTCCGAGTCCGCCACCCTCGCCGTGGACGCCAAGGCCAAGGCCCTCAAGGCCGCCGGGCGTCCGGTGATCGGCTTCGGCGCCGGTGAGCCCGACTTCCCGACCCCGGACTACATCGTCGAGGCCGCGATCGAGGCCTGCAAGAACCCGAAGTACCACCGCTACACGCCGGCCGGCGGCCTGCCCGAGCTGAAGGCCGCGATCGCCGCGAAGACGCTGCGCGACTCCGGCTGGGAGCCCGACGTCTCGCAGATCCTGGTCACCAACGGCGGCAAGCAGGCCATCTACGAGGCGTTCGCCGCGATCCTCGACCCGGGCGACGAGGTCATCGTCCCGGCGCCGTACTGGACGACGTACCCCGAGTCGATCCGCCTGGCCGGCGGCGTCCCGGTGGAGGTCGTCGCCGACGAGACGACCGGCTACCGCGTCTCCGTCGAGCAGCTGGAGGCGGCGCGCACGGAGAAGACGAAGGTCGTGCTCTTCGTCTCCCCGTCCAACCCGACCGGCGCGGTGTACTCCGAGGCCGAGACCGAGGCGATCGGCCGCTGGGCCGTCGAGCACGGCCTGTGGGTGCTCACCGACGAGATCTACGAGCACCTCGTCTACGGCGACGCGGCCTCCGTGTCCATGCCGGCGCTGCTGCCCGAGCTGCGCGACAAGTGCATCGTGGTCAACGGCGTGGCGAAGACGTACGCCATGACCGGCTGGCGCGTGGGCTGGGTCATCGGCCCCAAGGACGTGATCAAGGCCGCGACGAACCTTCAGTCGCACGCCACCTCGAACGTCTCCAACGTGGCCCAGGTGGCCGCGCTGGCCGCCGTCTCCGGCGACCTGGACGCCGTGGCGACGATGCGCGAGGCCTTCGACCGGCGCCGCAGGACGATCGTGCGGATGCTCAACGAGATCGAGGGCGTGGTCTGCCCCGAGCCCGAGGGCGCCTTCTACGCCTACCCGTCGGTCAAGGGCCTGCTCGGCAAGGAGATCCGCGGCAAGCGCCCGAAGGACACCGTCGAGCTGGCCGCGCTGATCCTGGAGGAGGCCGAGGTCGCGGTCGTCCCGGGCGAGGCCTTCGGTACGCCGGGTTACCTGCGGCTGTCGTACGCGCTCGGTGACGAGGACCTCGTCGAGGGCGTGAGCCGGATGCAGAAGCTGCTGGCGGAGGCGCGGGACTGACGTCCCTCGCGGTACGCGCGCGTGCGGGCCGTCTCCCTGCGGGGAGGCGGCCCGTTTCTGTGTGCGAGCAAGACCACGAACGGGGAAACGGCTACCCGAGGGGCATCCGCGTACGGCAGGATCTTTGGATGGAGCGTGTACGTGATCTCTCTGAGCTGCCGAAAGCCCATCTGCACCTGCACTTCACCGGCTCGATGCGGCCCGGAACCGTCCTGGAGCTGGCCGACAAGTACGGCGTACGCCTGCCCGAGACGCTGACGGAGGCGCTGACCAGCGGCGAGCCGCCGAAGCTCCGGGCCACGGACGAGCGGGGCTGGTTCCGTTTCCAGCGGCTGTACGACGCGGCGCGCTCGTGCCTCAGGGAGCCCGAGGACATCCAGCGGCTGGTCCGGGAGGCCGCCGAGGAGGATCTGAAGGACGGCTCGGGCTGGCTGGAGATCCAGGTGGACCCGACGTCGTACGCGCCCCGGCTCGGCGGCCTGATCCCGGCGCTGGAGATCATCCTGGACGCCGTGGAGACGACGTCCCGGGAGACCGGGCTTGGAATGCGGGTGCTGGTGGCGGCCAACCGGATGAAGCACCCGCTGGACGCACGCACGCTGGCCCGGCTGGCGGTGCGGTACGCGGACCGGGGCGTGGTGGGCTTCGGGCTGTCCAACGACGAGCGGCGGGGCATGGCCCGGGACTTCGACCGGGCCTTCCACATCGCCCGGGAGGGCGGCCTGCTGTCGGCCCCGCACGGCGGCGAGCTGACCGGCCCGGCGTCGGTGCGTGACTGCCTGGACGACCTGCACGCCTCGCGGATCGGCCACGGGGTGCGGGCGGCGGAGGACCCGCGGTTGCTGAAGCGGCTGGCGGACCGGGGCGTGACCTGCGAGGTCTGCCCGGCCTCGAACGTGGCGCTCGGCGTCTACGAGAAGCCGGAGGACGTCCCGCTGCGCACCTTCTTCGAGGCCGGCGTGCCGATGGCCCTCGGCGCCGACGACCCGCTGCTCTTCGGTTCCCGCCTCACCGCCCAGTACGAGATCGCGCGCCACCAGCACGCCTTCACGGACGCGGAGCTCGCGGAACTGGCCCGCCAGTCGGTGCGGGCCTCGGCGGCCCCGGAGGACGTCAAGGCGCGGATGCTGGCCGGCGTCGACGACTGGCTGGTGCGCCCGGTGGCCTGAAGTGGCCGTAGGGCGGATAGGGCTTGAAGCAGACCAGGACGTCGACGGAGTGCCCGCCGCCGGGCGGCTGGACCAGCGCCGGCAGCTCCGCCATCAGCGCCATGCGTCCCTTGGCCACCCGCTTCTGATGCGGCCCCCGGCCGGCGGCGTGGGCGAGCCAGGTGGCGGTCTCGGCGAAGACGTCCCGGCTGCCGAACAGGAAGAACGTGCGGGCGTGCGTGGCGTGCCGCAGCTCGTCCCGGAAGCCGGGCCGTTCCCGGCGCTCGCGCCAGGCGGCGGCGTCCCGCGCGGTGCGCGCCTCGTCGGTGCGGACGGTCAGCGGGGTGCCCGGCCCCAGTCCGCGGCGCAGCTCGGGCCACTTGGCGGCGCGCAGGCCGAGGGTGTGGTGGGCCAGGACGAGGTCGACGCGTTCGCCCTGGCCCTCGTCGGGCGGGACGCCGTCGCGCAGCGGGACATGGACGATCGTGTGCCGGGAGTAGGCGGCGAAGGAGAACAGGCCCGCGAGCCGGTTCAGCCCGTCGTGGTCGCCCAGCAGCAGGCCGATGGGTTCGGGGGCGCGCAGGGAGGTGTGGCGCAGCGGCTGCCGGGGCTGGACGACACGGTGCTCGTGCGGGCCCGTCCTGGGCCGGAACTCCCGCAGCCTCAGCCGCATGTGCGATGCCTCATCGGCTCAGGGTCGCGGGCGGTCGGCGTCCTCCGCAACGGGATTGTGCGGGGTGATCCCGGCCAGCAGGGTGCGGGCGAGCCGGGTGGCGAAGGCGTCGACGGGCGGGCGGGCGCCGTCGGGGGTGGCGTCGTAGGCGAAGGCGCGCTGGGCGCAGGCGCCGAGGAGCAGGGAGGCGGCCGCGAAGGTGTCGGCGTCGGCGCGGACCCGGCCGGCGGCCTGTTCGGCGCGCAGGTAGGCGTCCAGGCCCTCGATCGGCCGGTGCGGGCCTGAGCCGATCTTCCGCAGGGCGTCGTCGTGGCGCCGCTTGAGCTGCTGCTCGGCGTACAGGGAGGCCGCGATCGGGAAGCTCTGCTCGTAGAAGAGGGCGGCCTGGCGGGCGATCTCGGTGAGGTTGTCCTCCAGGGTGCCCTGGCCGGGCTCGGCCGCGAGGCTGCTGAGCAGGGGGGTCAGGCGGGGCAGGCGTTCGGCGAGGACGCGGACGAACAGGTCCTCCTTGCTGTCGAAGTGCTTGTACAGGGCCGCCTCGGAGCAGCCGGCCGCGCGGGCGATCTCCTTGGTGGTGGCGCGGGCGAGGCCGATGGTGAGCATGAGCTCGTGGGCGGCGTCGAGGATGCGGACGCGGGCCGGCTTCGTCTGCATGGGTGTCCAATCGGCCTTGACGGGTGGGTGAGTGCTTACCCACTCTAGAAGAAGCCAGGGTGAGTGAATGCTCACCCACCTGTCCGTCTCCATTTCATGGAGCAGGGGAGACACCATGAAACTCACCGTTTTCGGCGCCACGGGAGGGATCGGCCGAGAGCTGGTCCGCCAGGGCCTGGACGCCGGCCACGAGGTCACGGCCGTCGTACGGGACCCCGCCCGGCTCACGGTCACCGGCGACCGCCTGGAGGTCGTCCGCGCCGGCCTCACCGATCCGCAGGAGCTGCGCGCGGCCGTCGTCGGCCGCGACGCGGTCCTGTCCGGCCTGGGCGCGCGCAGCCGCAAGGACGCCGGGGTGGCCGCCCGGCTCACCCGTACGGTCCTGGGCGCGATGGAGGCCGAGGGGGTACGACGGCTGCTGGTGGTCAGCGCCGGCCCGGTCGGCCCCGCCCCCGAGGGCGACGGCCTCCTGGACCGCGGGATGCGCGGCCTCGTGTCGGCGATCCTCAAGGACGTCTACGCCGACCTGCGCGAGATGGAGGCCGAGCTGGCGCGCAGCGGCACGGACTGGACGTCCGTGCGGCCGCCGCGCCTGCAGAACAAGCCGCTCACCGGCCACTACCGCACGGTCATCGGCGGCTTCCCGCAAGCGGGCCGGTTCATCGCGCGCGCGGACGTCGCGCACGCGATGCTGTCGATGATCGACGACGAGGGGACGGTGAAGCAGGGCGTGGGGGTGGCGTACTGAGCGGCTCGTACGGCTCGTACGGCTACAGGCTGACGCCGATCGTCACCGGCTCGTTGACCAGGGTGATCCCGAAGGCCTCGCGGACTCCGGCGACGACCTCGCGGGCCAGGGCCAGCAGGTCCTCGGTGGTGGCGTCGCCCCGGTTGGTGAGGGCGAGCGTGTGCTTGGTGGAGATGCGGGCGGGCCCGGTGCCGTAGCCCTTGGTGAAGCCCGCCTTGTCGATCAGCCAGGCGGCGGAGGTCTTGGTACGGCCCTCCCCCGCCGGGTAGGCGGGCGGCTCGACGCCCTCGCCGAGGCGCTCGCGCACGCGCGCGTGGAACGCGGCGAAGTGCTCGTCGGTGAGGATCGGGTTGGTGAAGAAGGACCCAGCGGACCAGGTGTCGTGGTCCTCGGGGTCGAGGACCATGCCCTTGCCGGCGCGCAGCTTCAGCACGGTCTCGCGGGCGGCGGCCAGCGGCACCCGGTCGCCGGGCTCCACACCGAGCGCGCGGGCCGCCTCGGCGTACCGGACCGGGGCCGACAGCCCGTCCGCGTCCTCCAGCTCGAAGCGGACGCGCAGGACGACATAGCGCTCCGGGTCGGCCTTGAAGCGGCTGTGGCGGTACGAGAAGGCGCACTCCTCGTTGGTCAGCGTGACGGTCTCGCCGGCCCGGCGGTCGTACGCGATCACCTCGGTGATCGTGGAGGAGACCTCCTGGCCGTAGGCGCCCACGTTCTGGATCGGGGTGGCGCCCGCGGAGCCCGGGATGCCGGCCAGGCACTCGATGCCGGCGAGTCCGGCCTCGACGGTGCGGGCGACGGCGTCCGTCCAGACCTCGCCGGCCGCCAGCTCGAGCGTGGTGCCGCGCAGCTCGACGCCGCGGGTGGCGATGCGCAGGGCGGTGCCGTCGAAGCCCTTGTCGCCGATGACCAGGTTGGATCCGCCGCCGATGACCAGCAGCGGGGTCCGGCTGTCGTCGGCCTCGCGGACGGCGTCGATCACCTCGGCGTCGGTGGTGGCGGTGACCAGCCGGGCCGCGGGGCCGCCCAGCCGGAAGGTGGTCAGCGGGGCGAGGGGGGCGTCGTGGAGTACCTGCACGCGCCCAAGACTACGAGACGGCACCGACAGCCCGGCCGCACCGGGGCCCAGCTCGCGCCCCGCGCGCGTGGGGCCCGATCCGGAAACGCGTCAGGGCCCCGATCCGGATATCGGGGCCCACGCGCGCGTGCTGGTGATGGTCGCCCGGCGGCTCAGCTCAGCCGCCGCATGGCCTCGGGCCAGCTCACCGGCAGGTCCTCGCCCGGCGCCTGCCAGCTGGCGAACTTCGCGTCCCGCATCGCGGGGGCGAGGCCGCGGGAGGCGGGCGCGTGGGCGCCGGAGCGGGCGAAAGCGCGCAGCGCGTCCGGCGACTCCCAGGCGGACAGGGTCCAGAAGGTCCGCCGCAGCGGCTGTGCCTTCAGCGACGCCCCGTAGGCGCCGGGCGCCCGGCCGACCTGCCGCCACACGCCCGGTGTGCGCAGGAAGAACTTGAGGGCGCCCCAGAGCGTGCGGGTCTCGAACCGCGAGGCGAAGACGTGCACCTCGGCGCCGGCCGGCGGGGCGGCCGGTGTGATCCAGGGCAGGGTGGGCATGTCCGTTGTCCTTCCGTTCGCGTGTCGTGTCAGTGCGTGTGTCGTACGGGCCGGTTCGCGTGCCGTACGGGTCAGTGCACGTGTCGTACGGGTCAGTGGGAGAGGGTCTCGACGGCCGGCGCGGGAGCCTGCTCGGTCGCGGCCGCGGCCACGACCGAGTCGCTCCGCCCGCCCCGCCGGGCGGCCGGGATCATCAGGGCGGCGACGGCGGCCAGGGCGATCACCCCGGAGCCGGTGACCAGGGCGGGCCGCAGGCCGTCCACGAAGGCCTGGGCGCTCTCGTAGCCGCCCTGTGCGGAGAAGATCGACGACATGACCGCGATGCCGAGCGCGCCGCCCACTTCGCGCAGCGCGTTGTTCGCGCCGGAGGCGATGCCCTGCTCCTTGGGCAGGACGCTGGACATGACCAGGTTGGAGGCCGGCGCGAAGAACAGGGCCATGCCGACGCCGCTGATGATCAGCCCGGGCAGCTGGGCCGCGTAGGAGACGTCGGCGGTGATCACGGAGGCCAGGTAGCCGAGGCCGGCGGCCTGCAGGAAGAGGCCGGCGGCGACGACCGGGCGGCCGCCGACGCGGTCGGAGAGGATGCCGGCGATCGGCGCGACGAGCATCGGCATGCCGGTCCAGGGCAGCATCCGCAGGCCCGCCTCGGTGGGCGAGTAGCCGAGCACGCCCTGCATGTACTGGCTGAGCAGGAAGATCGAACCGAACATCCCGAGGAACATCAGCAGGCTGGCCGCGTTGATCCCGGAGAAGGCGCGGGAGCGGAACAGCCGCATGGGGAGCATGGGGTTCTCGGCGCGGGCGCTGTAGAGGACGAAACCGACGAGCAGGGAGCCGCCCGCGAACAGCGCGGTGAGCACGAGGGTGCCGGTCCAGCCGTCGACCGGGCCGCGTACGAGCCCGTACACGATCCCGAAGAGGCCGCCGCTGCCGAGCAGGGTGCCGGGGAGGTCGAGCCGGGCGCCGGTGCCGTAGGACTCGGCCAGGCGCAGGCGGGCGAGCGGCAGCAGGGCCAGGCCGAGCGGGACGTTCAGCCAGAAGATCCAGTGCCAGGAGACGTGTTCGGTGAGGCTGCCGCCGATGAGGGGCCCGGAGGCGACCGCGAGGCCGTTGACGGCGCCCCAGATGCCGTACGCCATACCGCGCCTGGCGGCGGGCACGGCCGCGGTCAGCAGGGTGAGGGTGAGCGGCATCATGACGGCCGCGCCGACGCCCTGGACCGCGCGGGCCGCGATGAGGGAGTCGATGCCGGGGGCCATGGCCGCGGCGGCGGAGGCGCCGGTGAAGACGGTGAGCCCGGCGAGGAAGAGCCGGCGGCGTCCGAAGCGGTCGCCGAGCGCGGCGCCGAACATCAGCAGGACGGCGAAGGTGAGCGTGTAGGCGCTCACGGTCCACTCCAGATCGTCCAGCGCGCCGCCGAGGTCCTTGCGGATCGAGGGCAGGGCGGTGGTGACGACGAGGTTGTCGAGGGCCGCCATGAATCCGGCGACGCTGGTGATGACGAGGGCCCAGACGACTCCCCCGCGTGCTGCGCTGTCCTGTGCGGTCTGCTGTGACATCGCTCCCCCAGTGCGTTGAGCGTGATCGGTGGTTGGCACCTGATCGATGGTTAGTAATTGATGACTAACTTTTGCGGCCACGAAAAAGGCGGGGTCCCGCCTTTCCTCGCGGCTTCCTCGCGACTTCCTCGCGGTTTCGCGCCTACTTCTCCAGCCGGCCGTCGTACCGCGCCGACGGATAGAGCCCCTCCCAGACCCGGTGCTCCGGGGGGAACCCCATGGCCACCAGGCAGTTGATGAGCATTCCGTACGCCATGAACGTCGTCGTCTCGCCGATGTCGGCGCCGAGCGGCAGGTGGACGGTGTCCCACAGACGCATCCAACCGGCGCGCACCGCCTCGCCGAACTCGTGATCCCCGGCCTCCTCGGCCGCGGCCACCGCGACGTACATCTGCATCTGCATCATCAGCCGCTCGGGCCGCTCCGCGATGACCGCGGTGTACGCGTTCGCCATGGCATGCAGCGCCTCTTCGCCCTCGAGCCCTTTGGAGGCCTCCTCGAAGGTGCGGATGGTGTCCTCCACGCACCGCTCGGCCGCGGCCAGGAAGATCGCCTTCTTGCCCGGGAAGAGCCGGAAGAGGTACGGCTGCGAGACGCCGACCCGCTTGGCGATCGCCTCGGTGGAGGTGCCGTAGTACCCGCCGCGCGCGAACTCGCTCATCGCCGCGCGGATGACACTCTCGCGCCGCTCTTCTGCGCTCATCCTGACCATGGGTCGTAAGTTAGTACTCAATCACTAACTAAGTCAAGAAGTCGGGTGGGCCGGCCCCCGGCATGCGTAAGGGGCGCCGCGCCACGGGCGACGCCCCTTACACCTCTGCCTCAGAACGTCACGGGATGCCTCAGCACCTCACGGGACGCCTCAGCACCTCACGGGAGCCGTCAGGCCAGCCGTACGACCGCCCGGGACATGCCCAGCACCTTCTGGCCACCGCTGGTCGCGGTCAGGTCCACGCGTACCGTGTTGTCGTCGAGCTTGGCCGCGACCTTGCCGCTGACCTCGATCTCGGCGCCCTTGTCATCGTTGGGCACGACGACCGGCTTGGTGAAGCGGACGCCGTAGTCCACGACCGCGCCCGGGTCCCCGGTCCAGTCGGTGACCACGCGGATCGCCTCGGCCATGGTGAACATGCCGTGCGCGATGACGTCCGGCAGGCCCACCTCCTTGGCGAACTTCTCGTTCCAGTGGATGGGGTTGAAGTCCCCGGAGGCGCCCGCGTAGCGCACCAGCGTGGCGCGGGTCACCGGGAAGGTCTGCGCCGGCAGTTCGGTGCCGACCTCGACGTCGTCGTACGCGATCTTCGCCGTCATCGGTACCTCACGCCTCCTCGGCCGCGCGGGCCACCAGCTTGGTCCAGGCGGTCACCACGTGCTCGCCCGCCTCGTCGTGCACCTCACCCCGGATGTCCAGGATGTCGTTGCCCGCCATCGACTTCACGGCCTCGATGGTCGAGGTCACGGTGAGTCGATCACCCGCGCGCACCGGGCGGCTGTAGGCGAACTTCTGGTCGCCGTGCACCACACGGCTGTAGTCCAGGCCGAGCTGCGGGTCCTCGACGACCTGTCCGGCGGCCCGGAAGGTGATGGAGAACACGAAGGTCGGCGGAGCGATCACATCCGAGTACCCGAACGCCTTGGCGGCCTCCGGATCCGTGTACGCGGGGTTGGTCTCCCCGACCGCCTCGGCGAACTCACGGATCTTCTCCCGGCCCACCTCATAGGGCGCGGTGGGCGGATAGGTCCGCCCCACGAAGGACTGGTCGAGCGCCATGCCCGGCACCTCCTGGTCTCACTGGTCTCAAGCGGCGTGTTCTCAGCGGTGTGTGAAACGACATGAGGCCGCCCCCCAACTGCGGGGGCGGCCTCATGTACGAGCCTGATTTATCGCGTCTCGCGGTGCGCGGTGTGCGCGTTGCAACGCGGGCAGTGCTTCTTCATCTCAAGACGGTCCGGGTTGTTACGCCGGTTCTTCTTGGTGATGTAGTTCCGCTCCTTGCACTCCACGCAGGCCAGCGTGATCTTCGGGCGGACGTCGGTGGCAGCCACGTGAGTGCTCCTTGACGAACGGATGGGTTATTCAACGCAAGAAAGAGTAGCCGATCGAAGGACCGACCCCGCAATCGGCTACTGTCAGTAGCGGTGACCGGACTTGAACCGGTGACACAGCGATTATGAGCCGCTTGCTCTACCGACTGAGCTACACCGCTTTGATGTGATCGTTTCCCGCCTTGCGGCGGGAACCTCTCACACCAGAGCCCCAATACGGAATCGAACCGTAGACCTTCTCCTTACCATGGAGACGCTCTGCCGACTGAGCTATTGGGGCGAGCGATGAAGACATTACACGGTCCGCCGCCGTTCACCCAAATCCGTATCCGGTCGCCCGGTCCGTGCCCCGTCCGTGCCCTGTCCGGGTCCTGAGCGGGCGCCGTCCGGCGCCGTCCCAGGGCTCCCCGGGGCCTCCCGAGTCCCGTCGGAACGCGCGTCACACGCGCGTGCGGCGCACGCCACGCGCGCGGGCGACACGCGTACCGCCTGGGGTGGACCACGCCGGTACGACTATTGCGCTCCTCCGCGTCACGGGGGCGCCGCGACCCTAGGCTCGACTCACTCTGCGTGATCTTGAGTCCGCCGCATTCCCGAGCCGTCGCGGCCTCGAGTCCCGTCCGAGTCGCGTCCAAGCCCCGTCCGAGTCCAGGCCGCCTGCTCCGACCCCGCCCCCGAGCCCTGCCCCGCCCTCTGGAGTCCGATGCCCGACAGCCAGCCGCAGCCGCACCCGCCGTCGAACTCGTCGTCGAACTCGCCGGGTCCCTCGGGGCAGCCCGACCCGGCCGGACTGCTGCTGTGCGGGGCGCGGCTCACCGACGGCCGGACGGTGGACGTGCGGCTGGGCGGCGGGCGCATCGAGGCGGTCGGCACGGCCGGCAGCCTGGCCCGGGGCCCGCTCCGCGCCGGCGCCGCGCGCGTGGACCTCAGTGGCTATCTGCTCCTGCCGGCCCCGGCCGAGCCGCACGCCCACGGCGACACCGCGCTGTCCGCCGAACACCCCGGACCGGTCTCGTACGCCCCCGAGGACGTCCAGCGCCGGACGACGGAGGCGGCCCTGCTCCAGCTCGGACACGGGGCGACGGCGGTACGCGCGCACGTGCGCGTCGGCGACGTCCAGGGGCTGGGCGCGCTGGGCGCGGTCCTGCAGGCCCGGCGTTCGCTGCGGGGGCTCACGGAGCTGACCACGGTGGCGATGCCTCGGCTGCTGACCGGGGCGGCCGGCGCCGAAGGGCTCGCGATGCTGCGGGACGCGGTGAAGATGGGCGCCTCCGTGGTGGGCGGCTGCCCGGACCTGGACCCCGATCCCACGGGCTACGTGGAGGCGGTCCTGGAGGTGGCCTCCGAGCACGGCTGCCCGGTGGACCTGCACACGGACGCCGCCGACCCGGCCCGGCTGTCCCGGCTCGCGGCCATGGCGGGCGGCCTGCGCCCCGGCGTGGCGATCGGTCCGTGCGCCGGTCTCGGGCGCCTGCCCGCCGAGTCGGCCGCCCGGCTCGCCGACCAGCTCGCGGCGGCCGGCGTGACGGTGGTGTGCCTGCCCCAGGGCGGCTGCGGCGGCGCCGACCGCCGGGGCACCACCCCGGTACGGCTCCTGCGCGCGGCGGGGGTGCGCGTGGCGGCTGGCAGCGGTGCTCTCCGGGACGTCGCCAACCCCGTCGGCCGCGGCGACCCCCTGGAGGCCGCCTACCTCCTCGCCTCCGCGCACGGTCTGCGCCCGCAGGACGCCTACGACGCGGTGAGCGCCTCGGCCCGCGCCGCCCTGGGCCTGCCCGAGGTGCGCGTGGAGGCCGGTTTCCCCGCCGAACTCCTCGCTGTACGCGGTGACCATCTCGCGGGCGCCCTCTCCCTCGCCTACAGCCGCCTCGTGGTGCACCGGGGCCGTGTGGTCGCCCGCACGAGCGCGGTCCGCGAGTACTGCAACTCGGCAGCGGCGGCGGAACTGGGACTGCCGCGACAGGGGCGGGGAGAGGTGTCGTAGGCGAGGGGAGCGGTCGCGGGCCGGAGAGTGGTCGTAACGGCGGCTGAGGCGGGGTGGGGCGGCCTGTGGCGACTACGAGGGGCTTGTGGGCGGCGAAAGCCGGGCGGAGCCGTCGTAGCGCCCCTGACGGCTGAGCGAGCCGACCTGCATGACCCCGTGGCGGCTGAGCAGGCCGTCATGACCTCTGTGGCAATGCGAGCGGAGGCCCTCGTAACGCCTGTCGCTCGCGGCGTCAACTCGTGCGGCGGATGGGGCTTTGCGGGCGTACGGTCGGAGTCATGCGCATTGTCATCGCTGGGGGGCATGGTCAGATCGCGCTGCGGCTGGAGCGGCTGCTGTCCGCGCGCGGGGACGAGGCCGCGGGGATCATCCGCACCGCCGAGCAGGGCAACGATCTGCGGGAGGCCGGCGCCGAACCGGTCCTGCTGAACCTGGAGTCCGCGTCCGTGGAGGAGGTCGCGGCGCATCTGCAGGGCGCGGACGCGGCGGTGTTCGCGGCGGGCGCGGGTCCGGGCAGCGGAACGGCCCGCAAGGAGACGGTGGACCGGGGTGCGGCGATGCTGTTCGCGGACGCGGCCGTCCGCGCGCGCGTACGCCGTTTCGTGGTCGTCTCCTCGATGGGCGCGGATCCCGCGCACCCGGGCGACGACGTCTTCGACGTGTATCTGCGGGCCAAGGGCCACGCCGACGCCTATGTCGCCCGGCAGGAGGCCCTCGACTGGACGATCCTGCGCCCCGGCGCGCTGACGGACGCCCCCGGCACCGGCCTGGTCCAACTGGAGGCCCACACCGGGCGCGGCTCGATCCCGCGGGACGACGTGGCGGCCGTACTGGCCGAGTTGGTGGAGTCCTCGGCGACGGCCGGTCTGACGCTGGAGCTGATCAGCGGGTCGACGCCGGTGTCGGTGGCCGTGAAGTCGGTGGCCGGACCCTGACGGGTCAGAAGAGCGGCAGCTGCCCGGGGAAGTCCGGTATGGCGTACCCGTCCAATGACGGCTGGACAGCCCCCAGTTGCGCCTGCCGCCGCGAACCGGAGCACGAGACGAGTTCCGCGCTCTCCCGCGCCCCGGGCGGATCGTGCCGCGCGAAGCGCCCCGCGACGACAGCGATGTCGCGGCGGCACACAGGACAGGTTCGACGACGGGAGCCCATGCCGTCAGTGTGCCCCGGCCCACTGACAACGCTCCCCCAGCGCTCCCCATCACTTCGGCCCGGCTTCCGGCCGGCCCCGGGACGCGAGATCCTGGCACTCCGATCGTTGAGCGGCGAACAAACGCGGGCCGGCGCGCATCTCACGCTTCGTAAGGCCCACTTCATGCTCGTACGACCCTCAGCGCGACGGCGGCCGGCAACCGTCGCGTCTTCCGATTCTTCAGAGGCTTCCAAGTCTTCCGAGGCTTCCGAAAGGAGGCGGGGCGATGAATCTCCCGTCGTACCGTGACCGCAGAAGCGCGACAGCACCGCCACGGCTCCCCGGCCGTGCCACGACCGCCCGCAGGCTGAGCACCACCGCCGCTGTCGCGGCGCTGCTCCTGGCGGGCAGTGGCACGGGCACCCTCGAGGCGACCGCGTACGCCGGCGGCCCCCGCGTGTCCGCCGCCGCCGCGTGCACCAACGCCTCGAAGCTGGCCGGGTGGTCGAACCGTCGGCTCGCCATGCTGACCATCGCCGTCCCGGTGCCGGAGACCTCGGTGGCCGACGCCACGTCCGAGGTGAGCGCCGGCGCGGGCGGGGTGATCCTGTTCGGCAGCAAGGCGCCGTCCGACCTCGGCTCCCGGCTGAACACCCTGAAGTCCCATGTACCCGGCAAGCTGGGCCTGTTGGTGATGACCGACGAGGAGGGCGGCGGCATCCAGCGCATGTCCAACCTCGTGGGGTCCCTGCCCTGGCCCGCGTACATGGGCGCGCACTGGACTCCTGCCCAGATCCAGCAGAACGTCACGAAGGTCGCCACCAAGATGGCGGCCGCCCAGGTGAACATGGACCTCGCGCCGGTGGTCGACGTCGACGGCAGGAACGAGGCCCCCAGCAAGACCAACCCCGACGGCTGGCGGTCCTTCAGCGGCAGCACGTCGGTGGTCTCCAAGGACGGCGTCGCGTACATGAACGGGTTGCGCGACGGTCACGTGATACCGGTCGTCAAGCACTTCCCGGGCCTGGGCCACTCCAGCTACAACTCCGACTTCGGCCCCGCCCGCACCCTGCCCTGGTCCACGCTGCAGAAGGTGGCCATCCCGCCGTTCACCGCGGCCATCAAGGCCGGTGCCCCGGCCATCATGGTCTCCAACAACGTCGTGCCGGGCCTGGGCACCAACCCGGCGAGCCTGTCACCGACCGACATCACCACCGTGCTGCGCGGCCAGCTGGGCTTCAAGGGGCTGGTGCTCACCGACTCGCTCAGCGCCAAGGCGATCTCCGCCGCCGGCTTCAACGTCCCCTCCGCCGCCGTCCAGGCCCTGCGCTCCGGCGCCGACATGGTCCTGTTCGACCTGGGGAGCAATGTCGGCTCCCAGACGTCCGCGATCGCCACAGCGATCACCAACGCGGTCACCAACGGACACCTCGCCCGCAGCCGCCTCATCGACGCGGCGGGACACATCCTCGCCGTCCGGCACGTGAACCTCTGCTCCTGAGCAAACGACGAGAGAGCCCGAAACGACGAGAGGGTCCGCGTCCAGCATGTCGCTGGTCACGGACCCTCTCGGTCGTGTGGCGGCGCCAGGATTCGAACCTGGGAAGGCTGAGCCGGCAGATTTACAGACTTCGGCGAACGATCAAGCGCGCCGGGTCATCCGCGCAGGTCATCCCGCTCGATCGTCGGACTCCGAACCCGTGTCGTGCCCTTCGTGCAACGTCCGTGCCACGTCGCCCTTGATCCTCTTGGCCTTTCTGGCACGAGCGCGCTTGGCCCTCTCGTGATCGGCGTTGAGTTCCTTCGCGATCTCCGCGTCTTGCCCGTCACGCGACCGGGCGTAGTGCCGAGTCGTGACGCTGGCGTTGGCGTGGCCAAGTCGCTTGGCAGCAGCCATGACACCGTGCCGATCGGCCACCTGGGAAGCGTGCGTCGCTCGGAGATCCTGCGGTGTGACGTCCTTCAGTCCGGCCCGGTCAACGGCCCTGTCGAAGTGCGTCCGCCGCCAGGAGTTGTACCTGATCGGGCGACCGGTGCGACCGAGGAACAACAGCGCTTCCGGGTCTTCAGCGACACGGGCCGTGAGGTGCTCCCGGAGCTCCCGGACCAGGTACGCCGGCAGGGACAACGGCCGCCCCGGCGTAGGTCCAGGCGCAGGCCGGGCAGCGGGACGCACGGCGGTTGCCGCAGGCCACTCGGAGCATGCCGCCCGGCTCGTTCGCGGTGCTGTACGAGTAGAGGACGTCACCGGACCTGGCGTCGCGGGTGACGGTCTCGCCCCGCAGACGGATCGGGCGGGAGCAGCCTCCGGTACGGCGTACCTGTTCCTGCCACCGGTCGAAACTCGGGCTGTTCGCCGCGGTGCCGTGATCAATCCTCACAGTCGTTCGTACAGTGGCGCGCTGGGTCGACGGCGTACGGGATGGGAGCTGGGGAGAGTGGTGGGTGGGGCGAGTGTTTAGCGCGCGGCCTGGGAAGCCGCTAGTGAGCCACCCGTACTTCGTCACGGATCGCCCCGACCACCGAGGCAAACGCATCGAGGTCCACATCCGCCGAGTCAATAGGCCCCATGGCCTTGGCTACCTTCACCACTGTCGAAGCATCGGCCCACGTGCACGACGCCTCCATGGAGGTGTCATCCGAGGCAGGCAGCTTCCTCTCCGCTACCCGGCATTGCAGTGGCTCCTTCGAGCCAGACGGAGTGATCATGCGAGGGCCGACGAGGACGTTCGGCCCCTCATCCCGTTTGTCCAACACCTTGACGAGTTCGTCGCGGGCAGTAACCGGACTCAGGACTGTGCCGTACACACCTGTGACAGTGAGGACTAGACCGTTCTGCTTGTTCGCGACGGTCGGGTCGTAGGCGCCGAAGGCCGCTGTCGGATCTTGCACCTGGCCGGCCATGAGTTCCGCCAGCGTGCGATCCGGATCGGCCGCGTCGTGATCACGCTTGTAACGGCCCTTCGCCACGGTGTCCGGCATGGTCAGCCGATAGTGTTCAGGCTTCCCTGCATCGGGGCTGTGCCCAGAAGACCCCGGCTCCGACTTGCCGCATCCGAATAGCATCACCGACGCCGCCGCAAGCATGGCCCACCCCGTGCGGTTCACCAAGTCCCCTTGTCGCTACGCGAGTACAACCGTCACTGATCACGCAGACGATCACACTAGCGCGTACGGCGCTTTGAAGGCGGTCACCGAGCGTCGACTAGGCTTGCTTGCAGCTCAAACGTGTGCCTGCCCCAAGCTATAAGGATGTGATGGGCCGTCCTGCCAAGAGCGGCTCTGACACCTGACATCAGCGGCTGACACCAACAGCGCCGAACGGGGCCCGACGGGAGCGATCCTCCGCGACCATCGCACCCACGTCAGACCAGGATCCCCGAGGCTGGCAGGGGGTCTGTGATCGACCTGATAAGGACGAGGTCGAACCTCAAAGCGCCGCGCCCCACTCGTGCCCGATGGAGCGGGAAACCACGGGGAACAGCGGGCAGCGACGGTGGCCGGACATGAGAGCGGCCCCTGACCGAGTCTCCCTGGTCAGGGGCCGTTCTCACTGCTCATCGCGCGGAGGCGGTGGGATTTGAACCCACGGTGACATCGCTGCCACGACGGCTTTCAAGACTGTCCGCCGGCAGCAGTCAGCGGCTGAGACCGCACCTGTGGAGCGCTGGGAGAACGCAGCGCCTGGTTACCATCTCGGCATGCCCCACATAGGAACCCCTGAGCCCGTCGTTGACCTGTTGCCGGGCGCACTGTTGATGTTCGCCCTAGTGGTGCTCATCAGGGAAATGAGCCGTGGTGCTGGACGGGGCGTCAGGAAGCCGTGGCTCCTTTCTGCGGTGGCGGCGATCATCCTCGCTAAGTTGCTCTGGCCCTAGCTAGTGATTGGTCGTACCGCAGCGAAGTACAGCAACCACCGCGGCCACGACCGACCAGCAGCGCCCTCAGGATCCCGCTCGACCGCCACAGCGACCATCAGTAGCCGCCGTGCCCATAGTTCGCATCGAGGGGCGCACCACGACACCCCCGCCCGGGCCGTCCCTGGGCCGTGCGGGGGCGCTCAACGACGACCAACGCTGACAACCACCGACAGCTAAGTCGCAGGTCGCAGCGTTGATCGATGACACGGCAGCAGGTCAGGGACGCGGCCCTTCACTTCTTCGGCTACTGGCGGAGGTGATTCGCCCATCGATCACCGCGCGTGCCACGAGCGTGCCAGAACGGGCGGGGAACACCGGGGAGCGGCGGACACTGACGTGAGCCGGGAACGAGAACAGCCCCTGACCAAACTTGCTGGTCAGGGGCCGATTCCCATTAGGGTGGCGGCGCCAGGATTCGAACCTGGGAAGGCTGAGCCGGCAGATTTACAGTCTGCTCCCTTTGGCCGCTCGGGCACACCGCCGGGTTGCTGCCGTTCGAACCGTCTTTCGACGGTGCTCCCTGGCAACGACGTAAACAATACCCGATGCGGAGGGGTGCTTCGCCACCCGATTGATCTCCAGCCGTCGGGTCGCGGTGTGGCTAGGCTGGTCCGGATACGCACACCGATACAAGGAGCCACAGGACATGGCCGACTCCAGTTTCGACATCGTCTCGAAGGTCGAGCGGCAGGAGGTCGACAACGCCCTCAACCAGGCCGCCAAGGAGATCTCGCAGCGCTACGACTTCAAGGGAGTGGGTGCCTCGATCTCGTGGTCCGGTGACAAGATCCTCATGGAGGCCAACTCCGAGGACCGGGTGAAGGCCGTCCTCGACGTCTTCCAGTCCAAGCTGATCAAGCGCGGCATCTCGCTGAAGGCGCTGGACGCGGGCGAGCCCCAGCTCTCCGGCAAGGAGTACAAGATCTTCGCGTCGATCGAGGAGGGCATCTCCCAGGAGAACGCGAAGAAGGTTGCGAAGATCATCCGCGATGAGGGCCCGAAGGGCGTGAAGGCGCAGGTCCAGGGCGACGAACTGCGGGTCAGCTCGAAGAGCCGTGACGACCTGCAGGCCGTCATCGCGCTGCTGAAGGGCAAGGACTTCGACTTCGCACTGCAGTTCGTGAACTACCGGTAGGACGCGCGGACGGCACGTACGGCAACACGAAAGGGCGGGCGCCTGGGGTGCCCGCCCTTCGGTTCGTTCGTGCCCTCTCGGTTCAGTCCCGGGAGTTGCCGAACAGGAGGCGGTAGAGGATCAGCAGAACCAGCGAGCCGCCGACGGCGGCGGCCCAGGTGGGGCCGTCGAAGAAGTGTTTGGAGATCGGGTGGTCCAGCCAGCGGGCCGAGATCCAGCCCCCGATGAACGCGCCCGCGATGCCGATGAGGGTCGTACCGATGAAGCCGCCCGGGTCGCGGCCCGGCAGCAGGACCTTGGCGATGGCTCCGGCCAGCAGGCCCAGGATGATCCAACCGATGATGCTCATGCCGTGAACTTGCCCTCCCGCGCTGTGCCCGCACTGTCCGGTCGCTGAAAATTCGGTGTGGACCGGCTGTCCGTCGCGCGCGTGCGTGCTTGTGCCGTGTCGAGGGAGAAGACGTCGCGGGGCCGCCCGCTGGTTGCGGGGGTCAGTAGGGTGCGGCGCATGACATCTTCCGGCACCGGTCTGCGGCGCACCCTCGGCGTGCGGGACGCCGTGGTCGTGGGCCTCGGCTCGATGGTCGGGGCGGGTGTCTTCTCCGCGCTGGGGCCGGCCGCGCGGGCCGCCGGGCCGGGGCTGCTACTCGGGCTGGCGGTCGCGGCCGTGGTGGCCTACTGCAACGCCATGTCCTCGGCCCGCCTGGCCGCCCGCTATCCCGCGTCGGGCGGGACGTACGTGTACGGGCGGGAGCGGCTGGGCGCGTTCTGGGGGTATCTCGCCGGCTGGGCGTTCGTGGTCGGCAAGACGGCCTCCTGCGCGGCCATGGCGCTCACCGTGGGGGCGTACGTGTGGCCGGGGCAGGCGCACGCCGTGGCGGTCGCGGCCGTGGTGGCGCTGACCGCAGTGAACTACGGCGGCATCCAGAAGTCGGCGTGGCTGACGCGGGTGATCGTCGCCGTGGTGCTGGCCGTCCTCGCGTGCGTGGTGGTCGTGTGCCTCGCCTCCGGGCAGGCCGACGCCGGGCGGCTGGGCGTCGGGTCGCCGGCGGGAGCGGGCGGGGTGCTCCAGGCGGCCGGGCTGCTGTTCTTCGCGTTCGCCGGGTACGCGCGCGTGGCGACGCTCGGCGAGGAGGTACGGGACCCCGAGCGCACCATCCCGCGCGCGATCCCGCTCGCCCTCGGGATCGCCTTGGTCGTGTACGTCGCCGTCGCCGTGGCCGCGCTCAGCGTGCTCGGCGCGGACCGGCTGGGCCACGCCGCGGCGCCGCTGGCCGACGCGGTGCGGGCGGCCGGGGCGCCGGGGCTGGTGCCCGTGGTGCGGGTGGGTGCGGCGGTGGCCGCGCTGGGCTCGCTGCTCGCGCTGATCCTCGGGGTGTCCCGGACGACGCTCGCCATGGCCCGCGACCGCCATCTGCCCGGGGCGCTGGCGGCCGTGCATCCGCGCTTCCAGGTCCCGCACCGGGCGGAACTCGCCGTGGGCGCGGTGGTCGCCGTGCTGGCCGCGACGGTGGACGTGCGCGGCGCGATCGGCTTCTCCTCCTTCGGCGTGCTGGCCTACTACGCCGTGGCCAACGCCTCGGCCTGGACGCTGAGTCCGGCCCCCTCGGCCCGGCTGATGCCCGCGCTGGGCCTGCTGGGCTGCGCCACGCTGGCGTTCGCCCTCCCGGCGGCCTCGGTCGTCACGGGGGCGGGCGTGCTGGCCCTGGGGGCGGTGGCCTACGGCGTGCGGCGGAGGATCACGCCACGGAGCCCCTCCGGTTCCGCCTGAGCGCATTCCCCGCCGATACTGGTGCCTACGGGCGGATACGGGGAGAGGTACCGGTCATGAAGCTGTTCAACCTGCTGCTGAACATCCTGTGGTTGGTCTTCTGCGGCATCTGGATGGCGCTCGGCTATCTGATCGCCGCGCTGATCTGCTTCCTCCTCATCGTCACCATCCCGTTCGGCATCGCGTCGCTGCGGATCGCCGGGTACGTGCTGTGGCCGTTCGGCCGTACCACCGTGGAGCGGGCCGACGCCGGGGCGCCGTCCTGTGTCGGCAACGTGATCTGGCTGGTGTTCGCGGGCTGGTGGCTGGCCCTGGGGCACCTGATCACGAGCATTCCGCTCTTCGTGTCGATCATCGGCATCCCCTTCGGCTGGGCCAACCTCAAGCTCATCCCGATCTCGCTCATGCCGCTGGGGCGTGAAGTGGTGTCGTCGGACGAGGGGTTCGCCGGGCACTGAGCCGTCGGCGCCCGAGCGGCTCATACGGGTTGCGCGCCCGCGCGGCTCATACGGGCTGCGCGCCCTAGCGCTCCTACCGGCTGCACGTCCGAGCCGCCGCTCCTAGCGGTTGCGGCCCGCCATCTGCTCCAGGCGGGTGATGCGCTCCGCCATCGGCGGGTGGGTGGAGAACATCTTCGTCAGGCCCTGGCCGGGGCGGAACGGGTTCGCGATCATCATGTGGCTCGCGGTCTCGATCCGGGGCTCGGGGGGCAGCGGAAGCTGCTTGGTGCCCGTCTCCAGCTTGCGCAGGGCGCTGGCGAGGGCCAGCGGGTCGCCGGTGAGCTGGGCGCCCGAGGCGTCGGCCTCGTACTCCCTGGAGCGGCTGATGGCCAGCTGGATGAGGGTGGCCGCGATCGGGCCGAGAATCATGATCAGCAGCAGGCCGATCAGACCGGGGCCGTCGTCGTCGTCCGAGCGGCCGACCGGGATCAGCCAGGCGAAGTTGACCAGGAACATGATCACCGAGGCGAGGGCGCCGGCCACCGACGAGATGAGGATGTCGCGGTTGTAGACGTGGCTCAGCTCGTGGCCGATGACGCCGCGCAGTTCGCGCTCGTCGAGCAGGCGCAGGATGCCCTCCGTGCAGCACACGGCGGCGTTGCGCGGATTGCGGCCCGTGGCGAAGGCGTTGGGGGCCTCCGTCGGCGAGATGTACAGGCGGGGCATGGGCTGGCGGGCCTGCGTGGACAGCTCGCGCACCATCCGGTACAGCGCCGGGGCCTCGAACTCGCTCACCGGGCGGGCGCGCATCGCGCGGAGCGCCAGCTTGTCGCTGTTCCAGTACGCGTACGCGTTCGTACCGAGTGCCACCAGGACGGCGACGACCAGTCCGGTACGGCCGAAGAAGCTGCCGATGACGATGATGAGTGCGGACAGTCCCCCGAGGAGTACGGCGGTTCTCAGCCCGTTGTGCCGGCGGTGCACGGTACGCCCTCCAAGTCGTGCGGCAGGGGAACCCTTTTGGCCCTTTGGTCCAGTGGACCTTCCCGCTCTGGTCAACGCCAGGCGACGGCCGCGAGTTCCCCGGTGCGGGCGGCGGCACGGGTCCGCCATCCGGATGACGTGCGATGACGTGGGGGGACGGCCTTTCGTACGGCATTCCGTACGGCGCTCCGTGCGGCTCGTCGTACGGCTCGTCGTACGGCTTTCCGTACGGCTTCTTCGTACGGCTCTTCGTACGGCCGTCCGCGCGCGTGGGAGCACGGGTGGCCCCCACGCGCGCGCGTGCCGCGTGCTCAGAACAGGCCGGTGGCCGCGAACCGCAGGACCAGCTGGGGCGCGCCGGAGAGGACCACGCCGAGGACGCCGGTGAGGGCGAGCGCGGCGGTGAGCGGGGCCGGGACCCGGTGCCGGGCGGGCTCGCCCTCGGGGGCGCGGAACAGCAGGGCCGTCCACTGGAGGTAGTAGAAGAGGGCGATGACCACATTGACGGCCATGACGACGGCGAGCCAGCCAAGGCCCGCGTCGACGGCCGCCGAGAACACCGTGACCTTGGCGAACAGGCCGATGACGCCCGGCGGCAGACCGGCCAGGCACAGCAGGAAGAAGGCCAGGAGCAGAGCGGCGGCCGGGTTGGTGGCGTACAGGCCCCGGTAGTCGCTCACCCGGTTCAGGGACTTCGTACGGCCCACCAGGGCGGCGACCGCGAAGGCGCCGAGGTTCACGACGGCGTACATGAGGGCGTACGCGACCGTGGAGCCGATCGCCTTGTGGGTGTCCTTGGTGTAGCCGGCGGCGGCGATCGGCACCAGGAGGTACCCGGCCTGGCCGACGGAGGACCAGGCGAGCAGCCGTACCGCGCTGTACGCGCGCGTGGCCTGCTGGCGCAGGGCGCCGACGTTGCCGACGGTCATGGTGAGGGCGGCCAGGGCGGCGAGCGCGGGCCCCCAGACGTCGGCGTACGACGGGAGGCCGACGACGGTGACGAGGATCAGGCCGGAGAAGCCGACCGCCTTGCCGACGACCGACAGGTAGGCGGCGACGGGCAGCGGCGCACCCACGTAGGTGTCGGGGACCCAGAAGTGGAACGGGACGGCGGCCGTCTTGAAGGCGAAGCCGACGAGGGTGAGGACCACGCCGGTCTGGGCGAGGGTGTGCAGCTGGCCGTCGACGTGCTGGATGCGCTGGGCGACCTGGGTGAGGTAGAGCGTGCCGGTGGAGGCGTAGACGAAGCTGATGCCCATCAGGCTGACCGCGGTGGCGGTGACCGAGGACAGGAAGAACTTCAGGGCCGCCTCGGAGGACCGCTTCTCGCCGTGCCGGATGCCGACGAGGGCGAAGGCGGGGAGGGAGGCGACCTCCAGGGCGACGATCAGCGTGGCCAGGTCACGGGAGGCGGGCAGCAGCGCGGCGCCGGCCGCGGAGGACAGCAGCAGGAACCAGAACTCCCCCGGCGGGACGCGTCGCTGGTCGTCCTCGATGTTCGTCACCGACAGCAGCGCGGCGAGCAGGGCGCCGCCGAGGACGAGGAACTGGATGACCAGGGTGAAGTGGTCGGCGGTGTAGCTGCACGCGCGCGCGTCGCCGGTCAGGCAGAAGGTGCTGCGGTCGCCGTCCAGCAGCGGCAGCAGCATGAGCGTGGCGGCGGCGAGGCCCGCGACGGAGACCCAGCCGAGGACGGGCTTGCGGGCCTCGGACAGGAACAGGTCCGCGACGAGCACCACGAGCGCGACGACGGCGGCGATGGTGGGCGGGGCGATCGCGAGCCAGTCGACGGACTGGACCAATGACTGGGCCACGGGCTGTGCCAGATGCTGGGCCAGGTGCTCGGCCGTGGACGGGGCCAGGGCGCTCATCGGGTGCCTCCTGCGAGGAGCTGGTGCACGGCCGGGTCGGTCAGGCCGAGCAGGGCCCTCGGCCACAGCCCGGCGACGACGGTGAGGACGACGAGCGGGGTCCAGGCCGCGAACTCGTACCCCTGCACGTCGGCGAGCTTCGGCATGTCCTGCGGTACGGCGCCCATGCAGACCCGGCGGACCACGATCAGCATGTACGCGGCCGTCAGCAGGGTGCCGAACGCGCCGATCGCCATGAAGGTGAGGAACGCGGGGCGGCTGAGGTCGGCGGCGGGGTTGAACGCGCCGAACAGGGCAAGCATCTCGCCCCAGAACCCGGCCAGGCCCGGCAGGCCGAGCGAGGCGACGGCGCCGAAGGCGAGCAGGCCGCCGAGGCGCGGGGCCTTGCCGTACAGCGCGGCGCCGGTCTCCTCGGCAAGGGTGTCGAGGTCGGTGCTGCCGGTGCGGTCCTTCAGCGCGCCGACCAGGAAGAACAGCAGGCCGGTGATGAGGCCGTGGGCGATGTTGGCGAACAGGGCGCCGTTCACGCCGGTCGGGGTCATCGTGGCGATGCCGAGCAGGACGAAGCCCATGTGGCCGACGGAGGAGTAGGCGATCAGGCGCTTGAGGTCGCCCTTCGCGCCCTGCTTGGCGAGGGCCAGGCAGGCCAGGGACCCGTAGATGATCCCGACCACGGCGAACGCGGCGAGGTACGGCGCGAAGATCCGGAACCCGTCCGGCGCGACCGGCAGCAGGATGCGGACGAACCCGTACGTACCCATCTTCAGCAGGACACCGGCCAGCAGGACCGAGCCGACGGTCGGGGCGGAGGTGTGGGCGTCGGGGAGCCAGCTGTGCAGCGGCCACATCGGCGTCTTGACCGCGAGCCCGATACCGATCGCCAGAACGGCGATGACCTGCACGGACGTGGTCAGCGACCGGCCGTTGTCAGTGGCGAGTGCCACCATGTCGAATGTGCCCGCCTTGATCCCGATCAGGAGCAGGCCGAGCAGCATGACCACGGAGCCGAGCAGCGTGAACAGGATGAACTTCCACGCGGCCCGGGTCCGGCCCTCGCCGCCCCAGCGGGCGATGAGGAAGTACATCGGGATGAGCACCATCTCGAACGCGAGGAAGAACAGCAGCAGGTCGAGGACGGCGAAGGTCGCGAGGGTGCCGGACTCGAGCAGGAGCAGCAGTGCGACGAACGCCTTCGGGGAGCCGCCCGACGGCAGCTTGAAGTACGAGTAGAGCGCGCAGAGGAAGGTCAGCAGCGCGGTCAGGACCAGAAGGGGGAGGGAGATGCCGTCGATGCCGAGGTGGATCCGCACGTCGAGTGCGGGGATCCAGCTGATGTCGGTCGTGGCCTGCATCTTCGACGGATGGTCGTGGTCGAAGCCGAGCGCGAGGACGATCGCGGCGATGAGGATCGCGCCGGTCACGGTCACGCCGTGCCGCAGCACGGCCTGTTCGGGCGACTTCCCCTTCAGTCCGGGCGGGGCCGGGAGGAGTGCGGCGGCGGCGCCGAGGAGCGGGCCGACGACGACGAATGCCAGAAGGAACTGCATCACGGACTCGTTGATATCGATCACGCCTGCTCACGCTCCCGTGGCGACGAGGAGGACGGCGACCGTCAGGACGACGGTGCCGGCGAGCAGCGCGCTCACATAGGTCTGCACATTGCCGGTCTGGGCGCGCCGCACGGCGGCTCCGAGCAGCCGGGGCAGGGCGGCCGCGCCGCGTACGTAGGTGTCGACGACCGCGCTGTCGAGGAACTGGACGAGGCTCGCCCCGGCCAGGACCGGGCGGACGAACAGCGCCGCGTACACGGCGTCCAGGTGGAAGCCGGTGGCCGCGTGCCGGTACAGCGGGCCGAGCAGCACCCGGCCGGGATCGGCCAGGTCAGGGGCGTAGGCGATGTTGCCGTAGACCGGTTCGTGGCTGGCGATGGCCTCGGCCTCGACCAGGCCCGCGCCTTCGTCGGGATGGGCGGCGACCGCGCCCATCGGGATGCGGGCGGCGAGCACGCGGGTGCGCTGCCAGGCGCCGTGGGTGAGGAGCCCGCCGACCAGGGCGAGGCCCGTGCCGAGGATGGAGGTGAGGAGCGTCGGCGTCAGGGCGCGGCCGTCGAACCAGCCGGGCAGCGAGCGGTAGGCGAGCCCGCCGAAGGCCAGGGACGGCACGGCGAGGACCCACAGCACCACGGTCATCGTCAGCGGCTGGCGGCCGTGGTCCGGGGCCTCGACGCCCCGGCCGCGGAAGGCCAGCAGCCAGAGCCGGGTGGCGTAGGCGGCGGTGAGCAGGGCGGTGACCAGACCGGCGACGAGGACGATCCAGCCGGCGGCGCCGGGGGCGTGGTCGGTGTGGCCGGTGGCGACGTGCTCGGCGGCGCCGAGGACGGACTCCTTGGAGAAGAAGCCGCTGAACGGCGGGATCGCGGCGAGCGCGAGCAGCGCCACGGTCATCGTCCAGTAGGCGTCCGGGACGCGGTCGCGCAGGTGGCTCATGCGGGACATGGCGGCCAGCGAGTTGGTGCCGGCGGCGTGGATGATCACGCCGGCCGCGAGGAACAGCAGCGCCTTGAAGGCGCCGTGGGACAGGAGGTGGAAGACGGCGGCACCGCGGTCGCCGACGGCGAGGGCGCCGGTCATGTAGCCGAGCTGGCCGATCGTCGAGTAGGCGAGGACGCGCTTGATGTCGTCCTGGGCGAGCGCGGCGAGGCCGGAGCCGGCCATCGTGACGGCGGCCATGACAGCGAGGACGACCATCGCGGCCTGGGAGGCCTCGAACACCGGAAGGAGCCGGGCGATGAAGTAGACACCGGCGGCGACCATCGTCGCGGCGTGGATCAGCGCCGAGACGGGCGTCGGGCCCGCCATCGCGTCGGGGAGCCAGGTGTGCAGCGGGAACTGCGCCGACTTGCCGGCCACGCCCGCGAGCAGCAGCAGCGCGATCAGGGTCGGGTGGTCGAGTCCGCCGCTCGCGACGGTGCCGAGGACGCGGGTGATCTGGAACGAGCCGGCGTCGGTGCCGAGCGCGAACAGGCCGATGAGGAACGGCACGTCGCCGAGCTTGGTGACCAGGAAGGCCTTCAGGGAGGCGGCGCGGGCCTCGGGGGTCTCCCAGTAGTGGCCGACCAGGAAGTAGGAGCAGATGCCCATGACTTCCCAGCCGACCAGCAGCACGATCAGGTCGCCCGAGTAGACGACCAGGAGCATCGCGGAGGTGAACAGGGAGACGAGGGCCGCGTACGAGGGGTAGCGCGGGTCGTCGCGCAGGTAGCCCGTGGAGTAGATCTGCACGCAGGTCGCGACGAAGGCCACCAGGACGGCGACGAGCGCGGCGAAGCCGTCGATGTGCAGGGCCAGCTCGATCGGCACCGAGCCGGTGGGCGTCAGCAGGGTGTGGGCGTCGACGGCCCGGTCACCGCCCTGCCGTACGGCGACCAGCGCGGCCAGGACCAGCGAGGCCAGGGGCGGCAGCACGGCGAGCGGGCGGACGAACCCGGGGGCGGAGCGGCCCAGGAGCAGGCCGGCCGCGGCGCCCAGGAAGGGCAGCAGCGGGACGAGGACGGCGAGGTTGGTCGTGGTCACGCGGTGGCCTCAGCCTTCTCGCCCGCGGGGGCGTCGCCGCCGGAGCCACCGGTGTCGTCGCCATGGCCCTCGGCGGTGTCGCGGAGCTTGTCGATGTCGGAGGTGCCGCGGTTGCGGTACACGGCGAGGACGATCGCCAGGCCGATGCCGATCTCGGCGGCGGCGATGGTGATCGTGAACAGGGTCAGCGCCTGGCCGGAGTGCAGGGTCTCCTGGGCGGCCCGGCTGAGCCAGACGTCGAAGGCGACCAGGTTGAGGTTGACGGCGTTGAGCATCAGCTCGACCGACATCAGGACCAGGATCGCGTTGCGGCGGGCGAGGACGCCGTACAGGCCGGTGCAGAAGAGGAGGACGGAGAGTACGGCGGGATAGGCGAGGTGCATCAGCGGGCGCCTTCCTTCTCACCGGGGGCGGTCACGGGGGTGGCCGGGGCGGTCACGGGGGTGGCCGTGACGGCCGTCGTCGGCGCCGCGCCGGGGGCTTCTTCCGCCTTCGCCCTGCGGGACAGGACGATCGCGCCGACCAGGGCCGCGAGGAGCAGGACGGAGAGGGCCTCGAAGGGCAGCACCCAGTACTGGAAGAGGCTCGCTCCGGTGACCTTCGTGGAACCGGCGGCCGGGCCGCTCAGGTCGATCCAGGTGGTGCGGAACGCGTCGGTGACCACCCAGATCAGGGCGCCGGCGGCGGCGAGCGCGACGACGAGGGCGGCCCAGCGGTTGCCGGAGTCCGCGTCCGGGGAGCGGCCGATCGGTGCCTTGGTGAGCATCAGACCGAACAGAAGGAGGACGACGACGGAACCGACGTAGATGAGGACCTGCACCCAGGCGATGAACTCGGCGGTGAGCAGGAGGTACTCGACGGCTAGGCCGCCGAGCGTGACCACCAGCCACAGGGCGGCGTGCACCAGCTGCCGGGTGGTGACGGTGACGAGCGCGGCGCCGAAGGTGACCAGGCCGACGAGCAGGAAGGCGACCTCGACACCGGTCGGGGACAGGAAGCCGTGCGGGGCTGCGGCGAGGCTCACGACTCCCCCTCCTGTTCCTGCTGTTCCTGCGGTTCGGCCTGGGTGGCGGCCTCCTGGGCCTGTGCGGCGGCCAGCTTCTCGGCGGTCTTGCGGGCGGCGGCGATCTCCTTCGGCTCCTCCGCGCCGGGGTCCAGGGCGGGCGGGGCCGGGACGGTCCACATCCACTCGCGCAGCTTGTCGCGCTCGTGGGTGAGGTCCCGGATGTCGGTCTCGGCGTACTCGAACTCCGGGGACCAGAACAGTGCGTCGAACGGGCAGACCTCGATGCAGATACCGCAGTACATGCACAGGGAGAAGTCGATGGCGAACCGGTCGAGGACGTTGCGGCTGCGCTCACGGCCGCCGGGGGTCGCCGCCGGGATCGTCTCCTTGTGGGAGTCGATGTAGATGCACCAGTCCGGGCACTCGCGGGCGCACAGCATGCAGACCGTGCAGTTCTCCTCGAACAGCCCGATGACGCCCCGGGTGCGGGGCGGCAGGTCGGGCTGGGCGTCCGGGTACTGCGCGGTGACGTGCTTCCTCGTCATCGTGCGGAGGGTGACGGCCAGGCCCTTGGCGAGGCCGGAGCCGGGAATGGGGGCCATGGTTACGAGATCACCACCTTGACGATGCCGGTGAGGGCGATCTGGGCGAGGGAGAGGGGGACGAGGAGGGTCCAGGAGAGCTTCTGGAGCTGGTCCTCGCGCAGGCGGGGGTAGGTGACGCGGAGCCAGATGACGACGAAAGCGAGGATCGCGGTCTTCAGCAGGGTCCACAGCCAGCCCAGGCCGTCGGCGCCCCAGGGGCCGTGCCAGCCGCCCAGGAAGAGAACGGTGGTCAGTCCGCACAGGACGACGATGCCGGCGTACTCGGCGAGCAGGAACAGCGCGAACCTGAGGCCGGTGTACTCGGTGTACGCGCCGAAGATGATCTCCGAGTCGGCGACGGGCATGTCGAACGGCGGGCGCTGCAGCTCGGCGAGGCCGGCCACGAAGAACACGACCGCGCCGACGATCTGCCAGGGCACCCACCACCAGTGGAAGGAGTGCAGGATGCCGGGGAGGGACACCGTGCCGGCCGCCATGGCGACGGAGGCGGCGGCGAGCAGCATCGGGAGTTCGTAGGCCAGCAGCTGGGCCGCCGTGCGCAGGCCGCCGAGCAGGGAGAACTTGTTCGCGCTGGCCCAGCCGGCCATCAGCGAGCCGAGCACGCCGACGCCCATCACGGCGAGGACGAAGAAGACGCCCGCGTCCAGGACCTGGCCGACCGCGCCGGCGCTCGGCCCGATCGGGATCGCGAGCAGCACGAGCAGGTACGGCAGCAGCGCCACGGCGGGGGCGAGCTGGAAGACGCGGCGGTCGGCGCCCGCCGGGACCACGTCCTCCTTCTGCGCGAACTTCACGCCGTCCGCGATGAGCTGGGCCCAGCCGTGGAAGCCGCCCGCGTACATCGGGCCGAGGCGGCCCTGCATGTGGGCCATCACCTTGTGCTCGGTCTGGCCGATGATCAACGGGAAGGTGAGAAAGACGACGAACACGAGCAGGAGTCGCAGAGCGACGTCCAACGCGCCGTTCACTGCGGGCCTCCGGTGGGGTCGTCGGGGGTGGGGTTCTCGGAGCTTTCGGGGTTCTCAGGGTTTTCGGGGGTGGGCTTGTCAGGAGCCGGAGCTTCCGGTTCCGTCCGCCCGCTCTCCGGCTGCTCCCGTTTCGACTCGTCGAACGCCGGGCGCGCGTGGTGCCACGGGGCGTCCGAACTGCGCGGGGCCGTGCTCGGGCGGGCGGCGGCGCCCTCGTCGGCCGACGCGGGTTCCGCGGTACCGGCCTGCTGCGAGGCCGAGCCCTCCGAGGCGCTGCGCGCACGGCGCGGCGGCCGGGCCGATGCGTCCGGCGCGGCCGGTGTCGCCGGTGTAGCTGGTGTAGCTGGTGTAGCTGGTGTGGCCGGTGTAGCTGGTGTGGCCGGTGGCGTCGTCTGGCTCGCGGAGCCTTCGCTCGCGCTCCGCGTCCGACGGGGCCGCGCGGCGGCGGCACCGGCAGCCCCGGTCGCCCCAGCGGCCTCGGCAGCTCCGGCGGCCCCGGCGGCCCCGGCAGCTCCGGACGCGGCCTCTCCGGCCTGGCTCGCCGAGCCCTCCGCCGCGGTGCGGGTCCGTCGTACCGGACGTTCGGCGCCCGCCGCGCGTCCCGCGCCTCTGGCCGGGCGTGCCGGGGCAGGGGGCAGCTGGCCCTTGAGCGGACCCCACTCGTTCGGGTCGGGGACGCCCGGCGGCAGCATCTGGCGCCGCTTCGGGCCGCCGTGGTCGGACTCGCCGGGCTCCTTGGCGCCGGGCCACGCCTTGGCGACGCGGGCGGCGAGGACGAAGTCCTTGCGCAGGGGGTGGCCCTCGAAGTTGTCCGGGAGGAGCAGGTGGTCGAGGGCCGGGTGGCCCTCGAAGCCGACGCCGAACATCTCGTGGGTCTCGCGCTCGTGCCAGGCCGCGCCGGCGTAGACGCCGACGGCGGACGGCAGCGCCGGCGCTTCGTGCGGGACCGTCGTGCGCAGCAGCAGACGGCGCACCGGGTGCAGGGCGACGACATGGGCGGAGACGCGGAAGCCCGTGCCCGGTTCGTCGACCGCGCTCAGCCAGTCGAAGTAGGTGCAGGACAGGGTCGTACGGGCCGTCTCCAGGGCAGTGAGCCAGGAGGACGGCGGGACGTCCACGGTCAGGACGTCGTACGACTCCTCGGCCGTGGCCTCCGGGCCGAAGAGCTCCTCGGCGGGGGCGGGCAGCCAGCCGACCTCGGTCATCGCGCGCCCCCCTCTGCGGAGCCGGACGCGGAAGCCGAGTCGGACGCGGCGGCCGGGGCCGGGGGCTTCACCAGGCCGCTCTGCAGGGCGGCCGCCGAGGGCCGGGCGGACCCGTGGCCGTAGCGCTCGCCCAGCGACTCGCGGGCGATCTTCTCCTGCAGCTTCAGGACGCCCTGGAGCAGCGCCTCGGGGCGCGGCGGGCAGCCGGGGACGTACACGTCGACCGGGATGATCTGGTCCACGCCCTTGGTGACGGAATAGGAGTCCCAGTACGGGCCGCCGCAGTTGGAGCAGGCGCCGAAGGAGATGACGTACTTGGGCTCCGGCATCTGCTCGTACAGGCGCTTCACGGCCGGGGCCATCTTGTCCGTGACCGTGCCCGACACCACCATCAGGTCGGCCTGGCGAGGCCCGGGTGCGAAGGGGATCACGCCGAGGCGGATGAAGTCGTGGCGGGCCATCGACGCGGCGATGAACTCGATCGCGCAGCAGGCGAGGCCGAAGTTGAAGACCCAGAGCGAGTAGCGGCGGCCCCAGTTCAGGACGACCTTCATCGGCTCGGGGGCGAGCCGGGCCAGGGTGCCCAGCCGCTTCGGCTCGGGAAGCATCACGGGCTCCGCGACGGCAGGCTCCGCGCTCACGGGCTCCGAGACAGACGGGTTCACGTCCATGTCAGGACGCCCTTCTTGTAGGCGTACAGCAGGCCCACGGCGAGGAAGCCCAGGAAGATGAACATCTCCACCAGGGTCGTCGCGCCGTAGCCGGGGGCGGCGAAGACCGTCGCCCAGGGGAACAGGAAGATCGAGTCGACCGCGAAGATCACGTACAGGAAGGCGTAGACGTAGTAGCGGACCTGGGTGTGGGCCCAGCCCTCGCCGACGGGGTCGACGCCGCACTCGTAGGTCAGCAGTTTCTCGGGGGTGGGCACGACGGGCCGCAGCAGCCGGCCGGCGCCGAACGCGACCGCGACGAAGAGCACGCCGACGAGCGCGAGCAGTCCCACGACCGAGTACGACGTGAAGTATCCGGCCGCGATGTCCGCCGCGGCGGCGGTCGAGCCCCCCAACGTCTCCCGCACCGTCCGTCCCTCACTCCCTGACCTCGTTGACCGCGTTGACCTCGTTGACCGTGTCGACGGCCTCGTCGACCTTGGCGAACCATGTGATGCGACATGATTCGAGGATCTGTACGCACGGGAGTCTAGGCCCTGATAAAGACACGGTAAGCAGGTCGTCACGGGGTGAGATGCGAGAACCCTGGGGAGGGTGGGGTTTTCCCCCGGGTACGGAAGGCGGCGGACCACATGGCGCGACGGGTGCCGGGCACGGCAGGCTGGCCGGTATGACCGCTCCCACCTCCGCCGATGGCCGAACCGACGGCACCGCGGGCACTGCCGGCACCGCTGGTACTGCCGGTACCCCTGGTACTGCCGGTACCCCTGGCACCGCCGGTACCGACCAGCTGCCCCCGGTCCGGTTCGCCTACGACGCCGGCACCTGGAAGGAGATCGCGCATCTCCTGCTGAACCTGCCGGTGGCGATCTTCGGCTTCACGTACGTGTTCTCCGTGGTGTTCGTCAGCGGCCTGCTCACCCTCACCGTGATCGGACTGCCCATGCTCGCCGCCTGTCTGCTGGGCGCCCGGCAGCTGGGCAAGCTGGAGCGAATCCGGTCCCGGGCGCTGCTCGGGGTGCGGGTGGACGAGCCGACACGGCTGCCGCTCGCCAAGAGCGGCGGGCCGATGCAGCGGCTGTGGCTGGCGCTGAAGGACCCGGTGGGCTGGCGGACGCTGCTGTACGACTTCATCCGGCTGCCCTGGGGCATCTTCACCTTCACCCTCGTTCTGACCTCGCTGTTCGTGCTGTGGCCGGTGCTGCCGTTCATCGCGCGGGGGCTGGCGAACGTGGACCGGGCGATGGTGCGCGGCCTGCTGTCGCCGTCGGACGAGCTGGAGCGCCGTATCGCCGAACTGGAGTCCGATCGCGGGATCGTGGTGGACACGGCGGCCGCCGACCTGCGCCGGATCGAGCGGGACCTGCACGACGGGGCGCAGGCCCGGCTGGTCAACCTGGCGATGGGGCTCGGCCTGGCCAAGGAGAAGCTGCTGGAGGGGCAGGCCGACGAGCAGGTGGCGGCCATGGTGGAGGAGGCGCACGGCGAGGTGAAGCTGGCCCTGCAGGAGCTGCGCGACCTGGCCCGGGGCATCCATCCCGCCGTCCTCACCGACCGCGGCCTGGACGCGGCCCTGTCCTCGGTCGCCTCCCGCTGCACGGTCCCGGTGAAGGTGACCGCGGACCTGCCGTCCCGGCCCGCCGCCGCCATCGAGGGCATCGCCTACTTCACCGTCTCCGAGCTGCTGCAGAACATCAGCAAGCACAGCGGCGCCCGGTCCGCCTCGGTCGACGTGTGGCGTTCGGAGAACCGGCTGCTGATCCAGGTCCGCGACGACGGCCGCGGCGGCGCCAGTCTGGAGGGCGGCAGCGGCATGCGGGGCCTCGCCGAGCGCCTGGGCGCGGTGGACGGCCTGTTCGTGGTCGACTCCCCGGCCGGCGGCCCGACGGTCGTCACGGCGGAACTCCCCTGGCGCGACCGCACGGAGTAGACCCCACGCAGTAGCCCCACGGAGCGGACCCCACAGGAGGGGTGGGGATAACCCCCCTCCCAAGAGGCCGACGGCCTCCATGGCCCCCGGACCTGCGGCGGACGACTCTGGAGGTACGGCGCTACCGCCGCCAGGACGAGGAGAACGGGACGACACCGATGGCCATGGAATCCATGGAGTACGGACACGGGTACGGACAGGGCTACGGGCAGGGGCACCCGCACAACGACGAGCGGCGCCACCGGATGCCCGCCGCGCTGCGGGCCCCGCTGGAGGCACGCAGCTGGCGCGAGCTCGGCTACGTCCTGCTGAGCCTGCCGATCTCGGTCGTGCTGTTCACCTGGACGGTGACGATGGTGTCCCTCGGCGCGGGCCTGCTGGTGACCTTCGTCGGCATCCCCGTGCTGGCGCTGGCGCTGGCCGGCTGCCGGGGCTTCGGCATGCTGGAGCGGACCCGGGCGCGCGGCCTGCTGCACGTGGACGTGCCCGAGCCGGAACCGCTGCGGATGACCAAGCCGGGGCTGTTCGCGTGGATGGGCGCGGTGCTGAAGAGCGGCACGTCCTGGCGTCACCTGCTGTACGCGCTGCTCCAGTTTCCCTGGGCGGTGTTCTCGTTCTCCGTGGCGGTGAGCTTCTGGACGACCGCCTGGGCGCTGCTGACGTACCCGCTGTGGTTCTGGGTGTTCCCGATGTACGCCGGCCAGGGCGGCATCCAGCTGTACGGCGACGCGCACCACAGCGTCTATCTGGACAACCCCTTCGAAATCACCGTGACCGCGCTGGTCGGACTGGTGTTCACGCTGGCCACGCCGTGGATCGTGCGGGCGCTGACGACCGTGGACGGGCTGCTGGTGCGCGGGCTGCTCGGGCCCTCGCGGCTGTCCGCGCGGGTGGTGGAGCTGGAGTCGGACCGGGGGGTCGTGGTGGACACGGCGGCCGCCGACCTGCGCCGGATCGAGCGGGACCTGCACGACGGGGCGCAGGCCCGGCTGGTCAGCCTGGCGATGGACCTGGGCCTGGCCAAGGAGAAGCTGCGCGAGGACCCGCGGGCGGCCGCGCGGATGGTGGAGGAGGCCCACGGCGAGGTGAAGACCGCGCTGCAGGAGCTGCGCGACCTGGCCCGGGGCATCCACCCGGCCGTGCTCACCGACCGCGGCCTGGACGCGGCGCTCTCCGCCGTCGCCTCCCGTTGCACGGTGCCGGTGAAGGTGGAGGTCGACCTGCCGTCCCGGCCGGCCCCCGCGATCGAGGGCATCGCCTACTTCACCGTCTCCGAGCTGCTGCAGAACATCAGCAAGCACAGCCGGGCCCGGTCCGCCTCGGTGGACGTGTGGCGCGCGGAGGACCGGCTGATGCTGCAGGTGACGGACGACGGCGTGGGCGGCGCGGACGTCTCCCGGGGCTCGGGCCTCGCGGGTCTGTCCGGTCGACTGGACGCGGTGGACGGCGTTCTCCTGGTGGACTCGCCTCCGGGCGGCCCCACCCGCGTCATCGCGGAACTGCCGTGGCGCGGCTGAGGGACTGAGCGACAGCGGCTGCGCCGGCGCCTGACCGGACTCGACACACCCATAGCCCCTTCTCCGAGTGACGGATTCCGAACCCCTCCGGCCTGTTCTCCAGCCCCGGCGGCGCCCCGTCGGGAATGCTGGAATGCTGGACATCCGTACGGACGGACACCGACGTCGTCGGACGTCGGAAGAGTCGTCGGAAGATCGGAACGGATCGGGCTGTGGGGGGCCGGAACATCGTGGAGGACAGGGTGCGGGTGGTCATCGCCGAGGACTCAGTGCTGCTCAGGGAGGGCCTGACCCGGTTGTTGACCGACCGCGGGCACGATGTCGTGGCCGGCGTCGGCGACGCGGAGGCGCTGGTCAAGACGATCGCCGACCTGAACGCGCAGGGCGAGCTGCCCGACGTGGTCGTGGCCGACGTACGGATGCCGCCGACGCACACCGACGAGGGCGTGCGGGCCGCCGTACGGCTGCGCAAGGCGCACCCGGGGCTCGGGGTCCTGGTGCTGTCACAGTACGTGGAGGAGCGTTACGCCACGGAACTCCTGGCCGGTTCGAGCCGGGGTGTGGGCTATCTGCTCAAGGACCGGGTCGCCGAGGTGCGGGAGTTCGTCGACGCGGTGGTGCGGGTGGCCCAGGGCGGGACCGCGCTGGACCCGGAGGTCGTCGCCCAGCTGCTCGGCCGCAGCCGCAAGCAGGACGTGCTGGCGGGACTCACCCCGCGTGAGCGCGAGGTGCTGGGGCTGATGGCGGAGGGGCGGACGAACTCGGCCGTCGCCCGGCAGCTGGTGGTCAGCGACGGGGCCGTGGAGAAGCACGTCAGCAATATCTTCCTGAAGCTCGGACTGTCCCAGAGCGAGGGGGACCACCGGCGTGTTCTGGCCGTTCTGACCTACCTGAACTCGTAACGGTCTGACACTGTGTCAGTGCGACGTCAGTCCGTCCGGCTTCTGTGGAAGGTGGAGCGGTCGGACGGGCGGCGGACGAGAGAACCGCGGGAGATAGCGGGAGAGAGCGCGAGAGGGCGAAAGAGGGCGCGAGAGGACGAAAAGGAACCGCGGAACGCGCGGGGAGCGTCTTCGAGCAATGCTCCGGGGGCGAGGAATCATGAGTAGTCAGCGCGAGAGGCCGTCTCAGAAAGCCGTCCATCATGCGGATGGCCTCGGGAAGGCGACCCTAAGCGACGTAGGGTTGATGTTGGGATGGTCGGTGGGACGGCCAGACCCGGACAGCCGCCTCGAAGGAGGTCCAGTTCAGTGACCAGCCAGGTCAGCAGCCCAGCGGAGCAGACCGACGGAGCACCGGCGGAGCCGGCCGACGGAACCGTGGTGGGAGAGCAGCGCAAACCGGGCGGAGCGAAGGACGTGCGGCGCCTGGACCGGGTGATCATCCGGTTCGCGGGGGACTCGGGCGACGGCATGCAGCTCACCGGTGACCGGTTCACCTCGGAGACCGCGTCCTTCGGCAACGACCTCTCCACGCTGCCGAACTTCCCGGCCGAGATCCGCGCGCCCGCCGGCACCCTGCCGGGTGTCTCCTCGTTCCAGCTCCATTTCGCCGACCACGACATCCTCACCCCGGGCGACGCGCCGAACGTGCTGGTCGCGATGAACCCGGCCGCTCTGAAGGCCAACATCGGCGACCTGCCGCGTGGCGCCGAGATCATCGTCAACACGGACGAGTTCACCAAGCGCGCCCTGCAGAAGGTGGGCTACGAGAAGTCCCCGCTGGAGGACGGCTCGCTGGACGGCTACAACCTGCACCCGGTGCCCCTGACCACGCTCACGGTCGAGGCACTGAAGGAGTTCGCGCTCTCCCGCAAGGAGGCCGAGCGCAGCAAGAACATGTTCGCCCTCGGACTGCTGAGCTGGATGTACCACCGGCCCACCGAGGGCACCGAGAAGTTCCTGAACAGCAAGTTCGGCAAGAAGCCGGACATCGCGGCGGCCAACATCGCGGCGTTCCGGGCGGGCTGGAACTTCGGCGAGACGACGGAGGACTTCGCGGTCTCCTACGAGGTCGCGCCGGCCACGAAGGCGTTCCCGCCGGGCGTCTACCGGAACATCTCCGGGAACCTGGCCCTGGCCTACGGCCTGATCACCGCCTCGAAGCAGGCCGATCTGCCGCTGTTCCTGGGCTCGTACCCGATCACCCCGGCCTCGGACATCCTGCACGAGCTGAGCAAGCACAAGAACTTCGGCGTGCGGACCTTCCAGGCCGAGGATGAGATCGCCGGCATCGGCGCGGCCCTGGGCGCCGCCTTCGGCGGCTCGCTCGCGGTGACGACCACCTCCGGTCCGGGTGTCTCGCTCAAGAGCGAGACGATCGGCCTGGCGGTCTCCCTGGAGCTGCCCCTGCTGGTCGTGGACATCCAGCGCGGCGGCCCGTCGACGGGTCTGCCGACCAAGACCGAGCAGGCGGACCTGCTGCAGGCGATGTACGGCCGCAACGGCGAGGCGCCGGTTCCGATCATCGCCCCGAAGACCCCGGCCGACTGCTTCGAGGCGGCGCTGGAGGCGGCCCGCATCGCGCTGACCTACCGCACGCCGGTGTTCCTGCTCTCCGACGGCTACCTGGCCAACGGCTCCGAACCGTGGCGGATCCCGGACCTCGACGAGCTGCCCGACCTGCGCGTCCAGTTCGCGTCCGGCCCCAACCACACCCTGGAGGACGGCACCGAGGTCTTCTGGCCCTACAAGCGCGACCCCCAGACCCTGGCCCGCCCCTGGGCCATCCCCGGCACGCCGGGCCTGGAGCACCGCATCGGCGGCATCGAGAAGCAGGACGGCACGGGCAACATCTCCTACGACCCGGCCAACCACGACTTCATGGTCCGCACCCGCCAGGCCAAGATCGACGGCATCACGGTCCCCGACCTCGAGGTCGACGACCCGCACGAGGCACGCACCCTGGTCCTGGGCTGGGGCTCGACCTACGGCCCGATCACCGCCGCGGTACGGCGCCTGCGCAGGGCCGGCCTGTCCATCGCCCAGG
>NZ_JBEYUW010000002.1:1187306-1193315 GCF_040643735.1 Streptomyces sp. NPDC047085 | reverse complement strand
CCGACTCCCCCACGCTCGAATGGGGCTCGCGCGGGGGGACCCCCACGCGTCGACTCCCTCCTCCGCCTTGCATCTGCACGCACCAGACCCCGCTCACCAGCGCTTATGAGGCGCCGTTTCCTTCCTGCGACCTGATCCGCCGGACAGGCCCTAGCTGCGCGAACAGGTCGACGCCGTTGCCGTCCGGGTCGTGCACGGTCGCGTACCGCTGCCCCCAGAAGGCGTCCCACGGCTTCAGCTCGCCGTGGTACCCGGCGCCCACCAGGGCCTCGTACACGGCGTCGACCTCGGCCGGCGAGCCGCACCGGAAGGCGAGCCCGACCCGGCCCCCGCCGGCCGGCGGCCGCCACCCCGAGTGGAAGGAGCGGACGGTCTCCTCGGTGTCCAGCGCCAGCACCAGCCCACCGGGCAGTTCGGCCTCGACATGCGGCTGCTCCTCGGCCCCTTCCGGGAAGACCAGCCCGAGGCGACGGTAGAACGCGAGCGAGGCGGCCATGTCGGAGGCCACCACGCCGATCACGGCGAATCGTGGAGTCATGCGGCCACCGTAGGCAGCGGCCGGGCGCCGGGTCTTGAAGGAATCGGACACGGCGGCGCCGTTGCCCGCCGTGATGCACGGACGGCATCCGCGCGCCGGGTGAAGTCGGCGGTGAAGCAGGTGTGAAGGCTTCGCGAACGTGCCGTACGCGCACGAACACGCCGTCCGTACGTAGGATCCGGCCATGTCGATCATGCCTTCCATACCCGTTCTGCACGGCAGCAAGGACACCGATCTCCGCGCCACGGACCAGGAGTTGATCCTGCGCCGAGCGCGCCAGGAGTACCGCATACCGTTCGCGGCGATCGCGCACGTCCGCGCCGAGCGGCGGGCCGTCGAGGTCAGACTCACGGCACCCGCCGAGACCGTGCCGACCGTCCACCGGATCGAAGGCGTCAGCGAGGCCGCCGCAGGCGCCTTCGCCCAGGCCGTGAGCGCCCTGCTTCCGCCCGCCGACGACAGCACCGCCGTGGTCGACGGCTCGACCCTCGTCACCACCCGCACCGCCGAACGTGAGCCCGAGACCCCGAGGGAGGCGTTCGGCCGGCGGGTCAAACGGTTCGTAGTGGGCTCCGTACTCGCCATCGTCGCGATGAGCGTGCTCGTCTCGGTCGTCGTGCACCCCATCATGATGATCTTCGTCTGGCTCTTCGGCGGTGTCGGCTTCCCGTTCGCGGGTGCCGTCGTGTTGCTGGCTCCGACGGTTGTCGAGCGCTGGCGCCTGCCTCGGCACGGCATCACGGTGACGGCGGACTACGCCCACAGCGCCGCCGAGCCGCGCCTCTACCTGTACACCGACCTGGACGGGAACACGCGGACCTACTACGCCACGAGCGACCGCCTCCGTCTCGAGATCAGCTACGACCCGCGTGATCCCGGCAGGGTGGTCCGCGCCGACGGCAAGGGGCGATGGGGGCAGACGATCCTCCTCCTGCTCGCGGGAGGCATCGCCCTGCTCATGCTGGCCGCGTTCTTCGCCACCCCCTTCATGGACCCCGGTGTGTGAGCGGCCCCGCCGCATGTCCCCTCCGGGCGGGTGCCGGCCGTGTTCCCGGACGACCGGCCCGGATCCCCGGCGTCTGCCTGCTTCAGCCGAAGGTCACCGGCCCGTTCGACGTCTCCACCGTGAACGAGATCCCGAACGGCCCCTCCGAGAGCGTGAGTTCGGTGCCCAGTGCCGACAGCAGGGGCCGTACCGCGTCCGGGTCGGGCGCCGTCGCCGTCACCTCCAGCAGCGGGGTGACGGGCAGCCCCGAGGCCGCCGGGTGCGGTGAGCCGCCCCAGTCGATCAGGAACGGGACGACCGGCCCCGAGGGATGCTCCGTGCCGCCGTCGGTCAGCCGCCAGCGGAGCAGGGTGCCGTCGGGGGTGCGGCGACTCATCGGGTGGACCGGCCCAGGGTCGTACCCCCGCGCCCGGACCGCCGCGATCGCCGTCTCCAGGTCGGGCGGAGAGATCGCCCAGGTCACCGTGCGCGGCCCGGCCAGCCGGTCGACCCCGAACGGCCGTAGCTCCACCGGCTCGGGCTGCTCCGGGTCCGGCCCGATGATCTCCAGATAGCTCCGCCCGCCCAGCCCGACCAGGTGGTTCCGCGTCCCCAGCCCGACATGCACCCCACCGGGCGCGGGCGTCACCCCGGTCCGGCGCGCGAACTCGGCGACGGTCGCGGCCAGATCGGGCGTGGCGAGCACGAGATGGTCCAGAAGCGGGGGAATGCGGCTCATTCCGCCGGAGGCTACGGTCACCGGCGGCGCCGTTCAAGGGAGTGCACGGCACCTCGGTCGCGCGGGGACTCCGCGCGGACCTCTCCACCGGCGGTGACATGCGGACACGCCGCCGAGACCGATCGCGCTCCGCGCTTCCCGGCTCACCTGCGCGGCGGTTTCGACAGGGTGCGGTGGCGCTCCGAGTGACGTTTCTGCGGTGAACCCGTTCCGCCAACCGGGTGAGTAAAGCCCGCGTAGGGAGAAGGTCACGTATGTATCTCGGGAAGCTTTTGTCTTGGTAAAGGGCGTCGAGACGCGGTGGCCCGACCCGCCCCGCGTCACCCACCCACAGAGGAGCCGGACCTTGACCTACGGGAAGAACCTGCGTGACCGGATCGCCGGGCCCGGGACCACACCACTGATCGGCGTGTACGACATGTACTCCGCGTCGATCGCCGCGAAGCACTACGACGGCATGTTCGTCTCGGGCTTCGGCTTCGCGGCCTCGTACTACGGACTGCCCGACATCGGATTCATCGCCTGGCCGGACATGGTGGCCTTCGTGCAGCGGCTGCGCGGCGCGTTCCCGCGCCACCACCTGCTGGTCGACATCGACGACGGATACGTCGACCCCGAGGTCGCCTGTCACGTCGTCGAGGGCCTGGAGCGCATCGGCGCCTCCGGGGTGATCCTGGAGGACCAGAAGCGGCCCCGCCGCTGCGGCCACGCCGACGGCAAGCAGGTGCTGCCGCTGGAGGAGTACCTGGAGAAGCTGCACAAGGTCCTGGAGACCCGCAAGGACCTGGTCGTCGTCGCCCGCACGGACGCCACCGACGAGCACGACATCCTGCACCGGGCCGAGCGGCTCGCCGCGACCGACGCCGACGTCGTCCTCGTCGACGGGGTGCGCAGCGTCGAGTGGATCAAGCGGGTCCGCGAGGTCGTCGGCGACAAGCCACTGCTGTTCAACCAGATCGCGGGCGGCAAGTCGCCCCGCCTCTCCCTCACCGAACTCGACGACCTCGGCGTCGACGTCGCGATCTACAGCACCCCCTGCCTGTTCGCCGCCCACGAGGCGATGGACTCCGCCCTCTCCGACCTCAAGGCCGCCGACGGCCGCCTGCCCCAGGTCGACCCGGCGGGCGGGGTCGGCGTGAAGGCGTCCACCAGCCTGCTGGAACGCAACATCGACCCCGACCGGCTCACCGCCCCCGAGGGCGTGGGCGTGTGACCGGTGCCGTACCCCGGTTCGCCGGTGCCGTGCCCCGGTTCGGGGCGGCTGCGGCACTCGCGGCGGTGCTTGTCGGCGCCGTTACCGGCGCCGCGCCCGCGGCCGCGCAGGACAGCCTGATCACCGTCATCGACAACTCGCAGGCCGACTCGATCCTGGAGGTCGACCGCACGGCCAACGTCCAGACCGGCAGCGGCACGGCGGGCAGCGACCACGACGGCAGCGCCGTCGACGTGGTGGAGGCGCTGGTCGGGGCGGCCGACAGGGCCGGAGGCGACTGAGACGCACCACAGGCGACTGACACGCACCACCAGGACGACGGCCGGGCACCCTCTCGGGGAGGTGCCCGGCCGTCACGCGCCACCGGTGCGCGTCAGTCCTCGCGGACGTCCGGGCGGCCGTTCCCGTCGAGCTCGACGTCCTCCTTCGGATCGTGCGCGTCGCCGGGAGCGGCCACGGCGGTGCGGTGCTGTGCGGGAGCGAGGGTCCGGCCGGTGGCCTGGGCGATGCCGTGAGCGGCGTCCAGAGCGACGGCGGCCACAGCGAGAGCCGCCGCGGTACGCGTGGTGAGGTTCATGCCCGGGAAACGATCTCGGACGGGCTCCGGTCACCGGCCGGCGTGCACCATTCGGCGGTGGACGAAGTCCGTGCACGGGAATACATCCGGGCGGTGTGGTGCTCTTGCCTGAACGGTGCACGAGCTCGACGAAGGGCTGGTGGGCGATGACCGCAGAGACGACGGCAGAACAGACGGGCCCCGTGGTCAGGACTCCCCACGGGGCCGTACGCGGCAGGTACGAGCGAGGAATCGCGGCATTCCGGGGCATCCCCTACGCAGCCCCGCCCTTCGGCCCCCGGCGGTTCCGGCCGCCCGAGCCCCCCGAACCCTGGGACGGAGTACGCGACGCCGGCGCCTTCGGGCCGACCGCGCCGAAACCGCCGTACTCCGAGGCGTTCGCCCAGTACCTCTCCGACCCCGTCGTCCCCGGCGACGACTGCCTCAACCTCAACGTCTGGACCCCGGACCCCAGCCCGGACGCCCGGCTCCCCGTCCTCGTCTGGCTGCACGGCGGCGCCCTGACCAGGGGATCCTCGGCCGTACCGGTCTACGACGGCAGCACCTTCGCCCGCGACGGCGTCGTCTGCGTCTCGGTCAACTACCGGCTGGGAGTGGAGGGCTACGGACTGTTCCCCGACGCACCCCCCAACCCCGGCCTGCGCGACCAGCTCGCCGCGCTGCAGTGGGTCCACGAGTCGATCCGGGCCTTCGGCGGCGACCCCGGCAGCATCACCCTGTGCGGACAGTCCGCCGGTGCGATCAGCGCCGGTGCCCTCATCGCGGCGCCCCAGGCCCAGGGCCTGATCCGGCGGGCCGTCCTGCAGAGCGGGCCACCGGAGGCCTCGGAACGGGCCAAGGTGCGGCGCATGGTCCGCCGTATGGCCACCCGGCTGAAGATCCCCGCCACCGCCGAGGCCTTCGCCGCCGTCGACCGCGACGTGCTGCTGCGCACCCAGGCCGAGGTGGGGCGGCTGAGCAGCCCCGTTCTGGGCGGGCCCGCCTTCGGCATCGTCATCGACGGCGACCTCGTACCGCGCGACCCGCTCCAGGCCCTGATCGACGGCGAGGCCGCCCCGGACATCGACCTCCTGATGGGCTGGACCCGGGACGAGTACCGGCTGTGGCTGGTGCCCGGCGGGCTCCTGGAACACGTCGACCGGCTCGGCCCGGTCGCCCTGGCCGGCGCGATGGCCCGCTGCCACACCGGGCACGAGGTGCCGCGCGGCTACCGCGCCCTGCACCCCGACGCCGGCGCCGCCGAGATCGTCGGCCAGATGGTCACCGACCACCTCCTGCGCATCCCCCTCCACCGGCTCGCCGACGCCCGCCCCGGCAGCTCCCACCTCTACGAGTTCGCCTGGCCCTCCCGCCTCCCCGACCTCGGCGCCTGCCACGCCCTCGAACTCGGCTTCGTCTTCGACACCGGAGACGTCCCCGAGTCCGCCAAGCTGGCCGGCGAAGGAGCTCCGCGGGAACTGGCCACCGCGATGCACACGGCCTGGGTACGGTTCGCGGCCACCGGCGATCCGGGCTGGGAGCCGTGGGACGCGACCCACCCGGTGCAGATCTTCGACGGCGCCGAACCGCACGTCGCCTACGGCCCACGAGACGCCGAATTCGCCCTCTGGACCACCACCCCCACCGTTCCCGAACCCACCCCGCCCCCACCCTCCGACCTCCGCGCCCCCCGCGCCGAACTGGCCGCCTCGGCCGTACGCCGCCTGCGCCGCTCCGTGGCAGCGAGGCGCCGCTGAGTCGGGTCCCTTCACGGGGGTTGCGGGGCCGCTTGGGGGCGTGGGGGCCTGCATGGGGGCGGGTTCGTATCGATTCTCCGCGCCCCTGGTGCGGACCTGGCCGCCTCGGCCGTACGCCGCCCGCCGTTCCGTGGCGGCGAGGCGCCGCTGAGTCGGGTCCCTTCACGGGGGTTGCGGGGCCGCTTGGGGGCGTGGGGGCCTGCATGGGGGCGGGTTCGTAT